>CALRVH010000038.1:0-30212 GCA_943371565.1 Chitinophaga pinensis
ATGTCATGGGCGATGGAAAGGCCCTTTTCGATTCCTTAAGAAACCTCCCGCTGCCATCCAGCATCTTTACTCCTAATGCCCCGGCAGTAGCATGAGATTCAAAGAAAGAAATGCATTTGTGAAAACAATCTTCCGGTACTATTGTATCGGGGTTCAAGAACAAGATGTATTTACCGGTTGCCTCTTGCAGCCCCTGGTTACAAGCCTTGCCAAAGCCGAGGTTCTCTTTATTACCAACAAACCGAACAGCAGGAAACCGGGGCATTAAATAGGCAAGACTGTTATCGGTTGAGTTATTGTCTATCACAATTATCTCAGCCTGTATTCCGGTAATAGCCCTCTGTACTGCACAAAGGCATTGCTCCAGAAAGTGCTTTACGTTATAATTGACTATAATAATGGATAATTGCATAGCTAATGAACCGTCAAATCTAAAATCCCGGCCCCACCATAACAAATATATATTTTAGAAGCCCGGAATGTAAAATCCACAATCTAAATGCAGGTTTTTATCTTTGCCAATGCTTAAAACCACGTTGATAGAAGCCACCAAAGCCGGAGCCGCAGAAATAGTTCGATTTTTTAATGGCGATTTCAAAATATCCAATAAGGAAGGCGTTAATAATCTCGTAACTGAGGCCGATCATGCTTCGGAGAAAGCCATCTTTGAAGTAATTAAAAGAAATTTTCCTGACCATTATATATTGAGTGAGGAAACGGGTGAAATAGTTCAGGATTCCAATTATAAATGGATAATTGACCCGATTGATGGCACCGTGAATTTTGCACACGGCATTCCGCTCAATTGTGTTTCCATTGGCATTGAACATCACGGTGAAATTGTATTAGCAGCCGTTTACAATCCACATATGAACGAATTCTTTTTTGCTGAAAAGGGAAAAGGAGCAACACTGAATGATAAACCCATTCAGGTAAGCAAAGAAACAGAAGCAGTCAAAGCCTGTTTAGTGACCGGCTTTCCTTATACCTATATTAATATGCCCAACGGACCATTAGAAATTTTTGAACGATTTGTCCGCAAAGGTGTGCCTGTCCGGCGATTGGGTTCTGCCGCCATCGATCTTTGTTGGGTTGCTGCGGGGCGGTTTGACGGGTTTTTTGAACATAAACTGGAGGCCTGGGATAGTGCCGCCGGTTACCTGATCGTGGAAGAGGCCGGAGGTAAAGTAACCGATCTCCTGGGAAATAAATTTTCTGTCTATCAGCATAAAGTACTTGCTACTAATGGAAAAATTCATGACGAAATGATCGCCGTAATAAATAACCAAAAAGAATTATGAGTAACGAAAGAACAGAAATAGCAGCACTGGGTGAGTTTGGCCTGATCGAACACCTGACTAAAAATATAGAATTGCAAAACGCCTCTTCGGTTTTAGGAGTTGGTGATGATGCTGCCGTAATTGACCATTTCGGCAAACAAACAGTTATCACCACGGATTTGCTGATCGAGGGTGTTCATTTTGATCTTACTTATACGCCACTCAAACATCTCGGCTACAAAAGCGTAATAGTAAACCTGAGCGATGTGTATGCGATGAATGCAATCCCCACGCAAATTACATTGAGCCTTGGTTTTAGCAACCGTTTCAGCCTCGAAGCTTTAGACGAATTCTATGAAGGCGTTTATGCGGCTTGTGCTGCATATGGTGTTGACCTGGTCGGCGGCGACACGACTACATCTCAAAAGGGTTTTATCATTTCCGTTACTGCTATTGGCGAGGTGGCCCCGGATAAATTTGTAAAAAGAAGTACCGCTCAGAAAGGTGACCTTCTTTGTGTAAGTGGTTTCCTCGGTTCCGCCTATGTGGGTTTATTGTTTTTGGAAAGAGAGAAAAAGATCTTCATGGAAAGTCCCGGTGTACAACCAGACCTGGAAGGAGAATCGTATGTAATAGGCAAATTGTTGAAACCAGAGGCGAGGAAAGATATAGTTGAGTTTTTTGCAAAGCAGGAGGTTGTTCCTACTTCTATGATCGATGTAAGCGACGGGTTAAGTTCCGAGATATTACACCTGTGTAAAGAAAGTAATCTTGGTTGTGTGTTGTACGAAGAAAAAATACCCGTGGCAGAAGAAATGAAAAAAGCCGCTTTCAAATTTGAAATAGATCCAACCGCCTGTGCATTAAGTGGCGGAGAGGATTATGAGCTGCTTTTTACCGTTTCTCAATCAGATTACGATAAGTTGATATTAAATGAAGAAATTAGTGTGGTGGGATATATGACAGAAGTGGATCAGGGAGCTAATATTATTACCAAAGGTGGTGGTAAACATGCAATTACGGCTCAGGGCTGGAATCATTTATCACAATAAGCAATTGTAAAAATAATAACTGGAAAATGCTTTGTATTTTGTGTCAGTTTGATATCCGAAAATGAAAACACCAATATTATTTATTTTCCTTGTTTTGCTCCTGTCCGGTTGCGGCGTTAGCAAGTCCTCTTTTTCACCGGCAAAGAAATATTCTCTTCAGCAAGTACAGAAAGATTATACCGTTTATCAAACTATTTTAGAAGATCATCATCCGAGTCTCTACTGGTATACCAGTAAAGACAGTATGGACCATTATTTCGCCTGGGGGAAAGAGCATCTGAAAGACTCGATGACAGAACCAGAATTTCGTAAAGTGCTTACCTATGTTATAGCAAAAATAAATTGTGGCCATACTACTGTCCGCTCTTCCAAAGCATGGAATAAATACACTGATACGGTACGGCTCGGAAAACTATTTCCCCTGAGCATGAAAGTGTGGGATGGTGCAATGGTGGTTACGGCTAATCTCAACCGCCGCGACAGTATTTTGAAAAGAGGTACAGCGGTCAACAAAATCAATGGACGTACTAAAGAGGAATTGGTTGACACTTTCTTTAATTACATTTCTACTGATGGCTATAACCGGACACACAAATATCAGTCGTTGAGCAACCGGGGATTCTTTGGTTCATTATATACTTCCTTGTTTGGATTGTCAGATAAATATAACATCGAATACAAAGATGCTGCAGGCGCCATAAAGGCAATTACAATCCCGGTGTATAATCCTGCAACCGACACGGCTAATCGTATCGGAACCCGTCCCTTACGACCAGCAGTTCCACAGCCTTCTAAAAGAGAACGAAGACGACAGGCTGCAAACACTATCCGCTTATTAAAAATTGATTCTGTTAACCACACGGCCATGATGGATTTATCTTCCTTCGGTAAGGGGTACGGGCTGAAAAAATTCTTTCATAATTCTTTCGGTGCTTTACAGAAGAATAATATTGGACATTTAATTATTGATGTTCGTGGCAATGGCGGTGGCAGCGTTACCAATTCTACACTTATCAGTCGCTACCTGGCTAATCAAAAATTCAAAGTCAGTGACTCGCTATATGCTGTTAAAAGAGGAAGCCTCTATGAGCGGTATATTAAAGATCATTTCTGGAGTAAACTCTTTATAACCTTCTTTACAAAAAAGAAGAAAGACGGAAATTATCATTTCGGTTATTTCGAACGTCACAATTTTAAACCAAAGAAAGGAAATCATTACAATGGCAAAGTGTATATACTGACTGGGGGCAATTCCTTTTCAGCCACAACCTTATTTGTCAGTGCTGTTATCAAACAGGATAATGTAACTGTGATTGGTGAAGAAACCGGAGGTGGTGCTTATGGCAATTCTGCCTGGCTGATACCGGATGTTGTTTTGCCGGAAACAGGAATTCGTTTTCGTTTACCGCTGTTCAAATTAGTGATTGATAAAAATGCGCCAAAAAATGGCCGGGGTGTACAACCAGAAGTAGAATCTTTTCCGACTATTGATGCGGTGAAACGGGGTGCCGATTATAAACTGGATAAGGCAATGGAATTAATAAAAAAAGATAAGAGCCTTGGTACCAACTAGATTTATTCGTTGTCTTCTTTCAAAATCATAAACCCATCTGCATCTTTTAAGAATGGTAATTTATCTCTCACTGCCTGCAAATGTGCTTTATCTAATGTCGTTGTAAAAATATCTTCCTCATCTTTTTTAGTGTAGCAAACTTCTCCCAGTGGATCAACGACCATACTATCGCCACTATAATAAATATCGTTTCCGTCTTTCCCGGTTCGGTTGACTCCCACTACATAACATTGATTTTCTATAGCCCTTGCCTGCAACAGGGTTTTCCATGCATGGCTTCTTCGCTCCGGCCAATTGGCCACATAGATTAACACATCGTATTCCGGACCTTCCTCTTGTGACTGTTGTCTTGCCCAGACCGGGAACCGCAAATCATAACACACCAATAAATTTATTTTCCACCCTTTTACAGAAGCAATTAACCTTTTGGCGCCGGCAGTGTAATGGTTGTCTTCTGCTGCATACCCGAACAGGTGTCGCTTATCATACTGTCCGTGTTGTCCGTTAGGTAACATCCAGACAAGTCTATTGAAATAATTTCCTGCCTCTTCTATGATAAGACTTCCGGTAAGAATAATTTTTTTTTGTGCAGCAATCTTACTCATCCACTGTACCGTTTCCCCTTCCATTGTTTCTGCCAGCATTTCCGGCTTCATACTAAACCCGGTGCTGAACATTTCCGGCAGCACCACTATTTCTGTTTTTTCCCTGATGGACAGAATTTTTTGTTCCAGCATTTGCCGGTTAGCGGCTTTGTCTTCCCAATGAAGATTTGACTGTATGATGGTGATTGAAAGTGTTGACATTTTTTTAATATCAATAAAATTACTTCTTTTAAAAATAAAAACAGCCCCGTAAATACGGGGCTGCTAACCATTAACCATCTGCTTTTAAACTTACTTATTTCGAAATATTATATCTTAATAACAATTCATGTGCATTAGCTCCTGCATCGTACACACTAATAGGCGTACTGTAAATATCAAATGCATAACCGATTGTAAATTTCTTGTTTACATTCAGGCCAGCGGAAAGTAAAAAGCTTTGTTTAACCCTGTATCCAACTCCCCACCAAAAAAGTTCGTTATGCTCAACCCTGGCTCCAAACTGGTATTCAGTAGGAGCATTGGGTAAATAAATAACAAGAAAATTAGGAGAGATAGTTGTTGCATCATCAACATTCCATTTATACTTACCATGGAAATAATAGTGACGATACAGACGGCCTTCTTCTGTACGGGTAAGATTGCCGGTATAGAAATCAAGTTTTGACTGAATCAATTGTGAAGCAGCAATGCCTACCTGTAATTTTTTTCCGGTATAGGAGATACCGAAGCCAGCATCAAACTTAAACTTGTTATCGCTTGCTCCTATTGCAGGATCTGCACCCAATGATTCGGTAAGTTTTGCTCTGTCGATAGCAAATTGTAAGCCTCTTGCTTCGATACCAAGAGAAAACCGGGCACCATTGCTCAATGGAATATGCTTGGCAAACGCCAACTGAACACCTGTTCTTGAAGTAGGGCCTGTCTTATCATTATAGATATAGCCACCGATTCCAATGTTGTGTTGCGGCATATCAAAAGAACCGAAAACAGTTGCTGTTTTGGGACTTCCGCTGATGCTGCTCCATTGTGTACGGTAGGATACGCCTACCAAACTTCCCTGCACACCTGCAGTAGATGGGTTGTGAAATAATCCCTGCAGATCATACATGGATGAGGTTTGCAATTGCTGGGCAGAAGCCTGGGCAACAGAACCAAGAAATAAAAGAATCAATATATACTGTCTCATAATTTATAATTTGTTGATTGGTTATCTCAAAATTGTTACGTCTCCTCTCAGGAATATGGTATTGCTGGTTATTGTAGTATAAGTAACCGAGTAATAATAAGTCCCGTCTGCTACCGGCTTACCGTTATAGGTACCATCCCAGTTATTCTGGTAGTTATCATTTTTGTAAATGATATTACCATACCTGTTATAGACGGCTACTGCAATTTGTTTTGTACAAGCGGCGCCATTTGTAACCAACCACCTGTCATTCATTCCATCACCATTCGGTGTAAATGCATTCATTACTTTAATACAATAGGGTATTACAGTAACTACGGCATTGTCAGTGGAGATACACCCATTGATGTCCTGAACCGTAAATAGGTAAGGCGTTGTAATTCTTGGTTTGGCTATCGGAGTAAGTGTATTTGCACCTGTTAGGGTAGCATTAGGTGTCCAGGCTATTGATGCAGGAGTTCCTGTAGAACTTCCCTGTAGCGTTACCTGGTCTCCATCAACGATGGTGAAGTCGGGGCCCGCATTTACAGGAGGCGCAAGTTTCACTCCAACGGTTACTGTTTTGGTCAATATCCCACAAGCTGCGTCTCTGATTGTAATAGTATGATTTCCGGCGGCAACATTAATAAATGTATTGCTGGTTTGAAATGTTCCGCCATCTAAGCTGTAAGTGTAGGGTGTAATACCACCAGTAGCAGTAATCACAATACCACCATTGGCTACGTTATTACAAGAAGCAGTAAGACCTTCATTAGACGAAACATTCAATTTAGTAGTATCGCCATATTCCATAATGTGATTACCAAAAACACCAACAGTAAATAATCTTCTGCTGGTAATAAGCGTTCCAGCAGGTACTTTTTTTGAAGCAAAACCAATACTTACATTATTTGTATTACTTGGCTGCACATCTAACCGCCAGGTGGCTCCGCCATCATTAGTTACAAGTATAGCTCCATTAGCACCCACATATCCATTGTTCGCATCATGAAACACAATTGAGTTTAAATTACTAACAGGCATAATAGCTAAAATATTACTGGTAATATCTTGCCAGGTAGCACCCCCATCGGTTGTTTTAAACACAGTTTTACGGGGAAATCCATTTCCTACAAGAAATACAGTATTTGCATCTAAGGCAAACATATCAGTATAAGAAATCTGGGGTGTTACACCGGGTGTTGGTACTGGTAGTTTATTCCAGGTTACACCACCATCAGTAGTTTTCCAAACTGTATCTCTTGAACCCGATACATAGCCTACTAATCTGGAAGGAAATTCTATATTTCTAAATGTCTGAGATAATGTTCCTACGTTAAAGCCATTATAAGTTGTCCAGGAGGTACCGCCATTTGTTGAGCGGAAAATTTTGGGCGACCTGCTTGCAGCTGCAACTGAGAAACCACTTTGTCCGCAAACCCACACACTATCATTTCCTGCTGTAGCTACATCCATCATTTGCTCGGTGTTAAGAGCAAGTACCGGATCTAATGTTGCGGCCGGGGCTGGTGGCACATTATTAATATCATTTGATTTGAATATAAGTCCTACGCTGGTGGCAAAATAAGCCTTCGCCGGATTGTTAGGTACATAGGCACATGAGTTGATCTGGGCATTTATATTGATCAAATCTTGCCTGACCATTTCGTTCCATGTTTTACCACCATCTCTTGTGGTTGTAATAAATCCGCTACCTGCCGCCATACCATTATTACAGTCTGCCCAATCCATTTTACTCCAGGAGCCAACTCCATATTGCACATAAGTACTGGTTGGGCTTCCGCCAGGTAATATTTCAGATGTAACACCATTTGTTCCGCCAAAAACCATTTTACCTGATGGTAAAATATCAACGGCCTGGCCTCCAAAATTGCTATAGTTCTGGCCTGCAGGTAAAAACCTTTCTGAAATCCAGGTTTTACCTGTATCTATAGATGTCATCATTTGGTTGGTAGGACCGAAAGTGGCGGAAAGTACTGGTGTAAACAGTTTTCCATTTGTCGCTTTAACAATATTGGTTGGGTTTAAAAAAGAAAAAACAGGAGATGCAGGAATAGGAGCTCCCAATACGTTACTATTATTAGTAGGTGGACTTGGTGCATTTAGTAATTTATAGGTACCTATTTCTGTTACTGCCGGTACATTGATATTGGGTGTAAAAGAGTTAGGGCCGGTACTTACTTTAACAACAATATTATTATTCGATGATATTAGTAGTACCGTTGTATCATCAACTATATGCATAGCCTTGTATTGCTGCGTATGCACACTGTTTGAAGCATATCTGTATGTACAAGTAGGTGCCGCATTGTAAATTCCATTATAACCAAGCCGTTCTTTACTAACCGAATAATCAATCAACGTACCGTTGGAGAATTTCCACAACAAACTGGCATGATGAGAGGCGGTAGAAGTGGTAGTAGCCAGAGGCAAACAGGTAGTGGTGCTGGATACATTGGGCATAGGTTCAAATGCACCTGAGCCGCTGCCACTTATATATCCAAGGTTATTATTTACAAAAATTATTCGCCAAATCTCTTTTCCCTTAGCCGTTATATCCCATATTAATGGGGCTACATTAGGATTGTTTGGATAACCCACCCTTGTTTTGCCACCAATGGGTGCTGCAAGAGAATCCCAGGTAGCGCCTCCATCATTGGTAAAGTATAACTTAGGGGTTAAATCAGGTGTATTATTATGCTGGCCAGCAATATATCCTTTGTTTGCATCTAAGAACCACACAGTGTTAATGCTCTTTGCATTATTATAAAGAGGTGTTCTTACAAAAGTCCAGGTAGCACCACCATCAGTGGTTTTAGCCATACACCCATTGGTGCCAACCGCATGAGCTGTAGTAGCAGAAATAAACTGCACATCCTGAAATGAGGATGAAGTTAAAATTCCAGCCGGACTCATAAAAGTAAAAGCACCATAACTCCATTTAGCACCTCCATCGGTAGTATAAGCTATACCACCATTTGCACCTACGGCAATGCCTCTGTTATTATCAGCAAAATCTAAATCTATCAGGCCAAACCCAAATTGTTTGGGGTTGCTAAACCGCCAGTTAGTGGTGTTATAAAAACCCTGAACCGGGGCAGGCCCCTGTCCAAATGTGGAAAGAGAAAAAAGGGAAAGCAAAATCACAACCAGGTAATTGTGCATTCTCCCAGAGCAGTGCTTGTTCATTTTAATTGTCGTTTAAGTTTTGGAATAATCAGAGAAACAATGATAGGCCAACCTTCAAATACTATTTGTAGAACTAATTCTACACATTTTTGCTTTTAAAGAATCGAATATTGAACTTTGAAAGAAGTATGCACCTCAGGACATATATTATATTAACTATTAGCCTTTTGTCTTTTGTCGCAAATGCGCAGGATAAATCCAACAGGGGAAAAGAGTTTTGGCTTGGATATGGGTATAATTGGATATTTAATAATGAGAGTCCTCAAAACTCACAGGAGCTTGTTCTTTATTTAAGTACGGAGGCTCCGGCAACGGTTACTGTATCAGTTACAAACACTTCCTGGAGCCAGACCATAAACATACCCGCCTATACTGTTAATACAACTATCAGAATTCCAAAAACCGGAGCAGATGATGCAAGGATCTTTAATGAAGGTTTGCATAACAAAGCAGTTCATATTGTAAGTGATACACCAATTGTTGTGTATGCACATACATTTAATACAATGATTTCGGCAGCAACCATGCTCATGCCAGTAGAAACATACGGGTATGTGTATTATTCTTTAAACTATTCACAGGCACAATCAGGTTCCAGCCCTCCAAATCCACCTATCAATACTACACAAAACGGTCCCGATTGGTATTCCTGGTTTTATATAATTGCAACGGAAAATAATACAAGAGTTGAAATAACCCCTTCAGATACTACAAAAAACGGATGGCTTCCCACACAAACATATACTGTAACCCTTAACAAGGGTGAGATATATAATGTGATGGGTAAGTTAGGCAGTGGTAACCAGGACTGGGAAGCCAGTAAGGATATGACAGGTAGTAAAGCTGTTTCGGTTGTTGGTGCCGATGGCAGTTGCCACCCGATAGCTTTGTTTTCGGGCAGTGGCGGCATTCGGCTTTGTAAAAATGATGGTGGAGAATCGATGATTCAACAGGTGTTTCCCACACAGGCATGGGGTACCCGTTATCTCACCTATCATATGTTAAACAATGGAAGTACTGACATCAACGATCCTTTTAAAAATTTCTACCGGATTGCAGTATCAGACCCTACAACTGTTGTAAAAAGAAATGGAACTGTGTTAACAGGTCTTATCAAAAATTTTTATTACGAAATATTGGATAGCACAGGAGGTGATTTCATAGAAGCGGATAAGCCCATATTGATGGCTCAATATACACCCGGCGGCAACCGGTGTTATTTGGCAAGCCAGACAGCTTATGGCGACCCCGAAATGTTTTACCTGAGTCCAATGGAGCAGGGAAAAAAAGATGTGCTGTTTTATGCCACCAACAATAGTTTTATTCTCTTTAATTATTTGAACATAATTGTATCTAACTCCGGGATTGGTTCTTTACGATTGGATGGAAGCCCTTTTGATCCCCTCAATATTAAACCTCATCCAAATCATCCCGGGTATTCCGTCGCTGTCGCCAGAATTATGGGTTCTCCCTCCCAGCACCGCATTTCCTGCGATTCTATCTTCACCGGAACTATGTATGGCATTGGTTTTTTTGAAAGCTATGGCTATAATGTAGGTACATTTATTAATAATCTTAATAACTATACTCAAATACAAAACACATTAAACACCAATGGAAGAGTAGATACTTTCACTTGTCCAAAAACACCTTTTCGACTTACTGCAAAACTGGCTTTTCCGGCCACTTCCATTCATTGGAAATTAAGCCAGGTAAATGGCATTACACCAAATGCAGATTCCATTATTGCTAATCCTGTACCAATTGGTACAGAAGTAATAAACGGCCGAACTTATTATTTATATACGCTTCAGCAGGATTTTCAATTTGTAACTTCCGGCAATTATTCCATACCCATTTCTTATTCTGCCACCGTTATTGAAAACTGCAACCAAACAGAATATGCAACATTAAACGTTTTGGTAAAGCCCGGCCCTGTTGCTGATTTTAGCATATCGGCCCAACAATGTCTCAGCGATACCGTTCGCTTTACCGGCAACACCTCCACACAAAATGGTTTATTTAACTATACAAGCTACCTCTGGAATTTTGACGATGCCACTACCCAAAACACCGTCAATTCGCAGAAACGGTTTGCTACTTCCGGCAATCATGATGTCCGCTACAGGGTGTATGCAGATAATGGCTGTATTGGTGATACTACTAAAACAATAAACATCATTAATGGCACGGGCCCTGCACTTTCTTTTACTATTACAGGCAAACCGTGTGCAGACAGTACCCTCACCTTTACATCTTCTGTTCCTCCAGCTGCTAACACCACTTACTATTGGGATTTTGGCGATGGACAAACAACAGTCGGCACAAGTAACATTGTTACCCATTCTTACACCGCTGCCACCAACAGAGTAGTAAGACACACAGCCACTATTGCCGGAGGCTGTAGTCCTGATACCATTCCACAAACCATTGCAAACATTTTTGCCAACCCATCAGCCGTACCTTTTAACGTAACAGGTGATACGCTATGTGTTAAAAAACCATTGTCGTTTACTTCTCCGGCTACCGGCATTACCAGTTGGAAATGGAATTTTGGAAATGGTACCGGCAACCAGGTGCCGCCATTTATTTACTCTTACAATTCAGCTGGCACTTTTGATATAAATCTTACCGTTACAGATATTAATGGTTGTGGTTCTCTTACCTCATCAAACAGTGTAACAATAAATCCGACGCCACAGGTTAGTGCCGGGCCAGATAAATTTTTCAGTTTCAGCACTTCCACTATTATTGATGCCAGCATTTCTAACCCGGCTAACTATAATTTTTTATGGAGCCCTAACCTGTTTCTCAGTTCTGCCTCCATATTAAATCCCATTTCCACTACAGATGTTTCCACCACTTATACTATCTGGGCTACCGATAAAACAACTTTATGTACAGGTACTGATGTTGTAGTTATTACCCCGGTTTCAAAGCTGTATATCCCAACTGGTTTTACACCAAATAATGATGGCAAAAACGATACCTGGGTAATACCGGGTCTTGCACTTTATCCTGAAGCCGTTGTCTCCGTATACAACAAAGGCGGACAAAAAATATTTGAGACAAAAGGTTATATCGGCAATCCCTGGAATGGCGCCTTTAAAGGTTTGGTACAGCCGAATGGTGTTTATGTATATATGATAAAATTGAATGATGATAAAAAACAATTGCTGAAAGGAACCGTACTTATCATACGATAGTGTTGATAACCGCACAACTTAAGAACTATTCAATGGAGCCAAGTATATTAATAGCAGATGATCATAGTATGATAAGAAAAGGCCTTAAGCTTTTTATGCAACTGAACCTTGGGCACAATGACATCCGTGAAGTGGCCACCTGCAACGACCTGATGAAAGAGCTGGTGAAAAAAAAATACACACACCTTATTCTTGATATTATCCTTTCTGATGGTAACACACTGGAAGTAATCCCCAATATTCGCCGGGTGTACCCTGAAATGAACATTATGGTTTTTTCAATGCAACCTGCTGAAATTTATGGGCCAGCTGTAAAGCAGTATGGCATCAATCATTATCTCTCCAAGTCTGTTGGTGAAGAAGAAATAAACCAGGTGGTGCAACAGTTTTTGCAAAACGAAATACCGGTAAGAAAATCGCCGTTATTGCAAAACAACGAAAACCCTTTCTCTTCCCTTGCTCCCCGTGAGCTGGAAATACTGCACTATGTGCTAAAAGGCACGGGAACAAAAGAAATCGGTGAAACACTCAATTTAAAAATGAACACCGTCTCCACTATTAAGAACCGCATTTATGAAAAAACAAATGCGGGAAATATTAAGGAGCTCATGGAGCTGGCCACCCTTTACAATGTAAATTATTAGGCGGGATACAGTAACTTGTTCTTGCAAACTGTTTATGCAAAGGACACTGCTTTTATTTTTTTGCTATTTCTTTACTGCTGCAACGGCATTCGCCCAAACGGCCGGAAAGTCCCATCTTCAGATCTATACCACAGACAATGGCTTACCCTCAAACGGCATTAAAGGTTTGCAGTGGGATGAAACAACAGGGTTTCTGTGGATTGCAACCGAGGCGGGTATTGTTCGCTTTAACGGAGTAGATTTTCGTTCTTACACCAAAGGAAACATGTCTTCCATTGCATCCGAAAGAATGTTGTTCATGGTTCGCAACAACAAGGGAAATATTTATATCTCTGATATGCCCGGGAATATTTTTTCTATAAAACAAAACAAACCGGTGCTTTTGCAAAAAGCGGAGACTGCTGTTAACCCCTATTATGCGAACTATTACTTACTGCCTGTTTCTGATATTTTTTTTAAAAAACATAGTAAGAAAATCAATACCCGTTTCTCTGCAGTAACCGATAAAATTATCGGGTTAAGTGATACATCCTGTCTTATTCTGAATGGCGGAACTCTTTTTTTTCATTCTATTAGTTTAAATGCTCCGGTCCCATTGCCATTTGATAGAAAAAACTACAGGGCCATTTTTAAAATTGGTGATAACTGTTTTCTTGTTAATAATAAAAGAGAAGCCTTTCTTTTAAATACCGCCAACTATACAACCACTCCTGTTCCCGTTACAGATGAAGGGGGTAGCCCGTTAATTTTTACAGCAGGAAACAACCCCATATTTTGGGAGCCGGGAATGAATAACCCCATTCTTGTTCACGGAGAAAGCGCCTCGTTATTTACTTACAAGGATAATAAGATAACCGCCCGGCTGATATTTACGGGCATCCCTTCCGATGCGCTGATCAAGACAATACAATACAGCGAAAGAAATAAAACAATTTTTATCGGAACGGATTCAAAGGGATTAATTGTACTTAACCAGGCCTCTGTTGTTACCAAAACAAGGGCAGATGCAAATTCAAAAAACAGGAACTCATATTATTCTCAAATTGAACTTGCCAGCGGAAATGTATTAACCAACGAAGGGGATGTTATTGGCGATAACATTTCGCCGGAAAATCCATTACCCATAAAAGGCAAATTTGCCTATTACGTTTCTGCAACTGACGACAGTTTATTATGGTATAATCAGTTCAATACTTCCGTCGGGACCAATAGTATGCACCGGTACAATAAAATTACCGGCCAGATAAAAACGTATGAAAAAATAAAATCAGACTTTGTGGTCGCCACTTCGGGTTCGCAATATTATTTTGCCAACCACTTGGGTGTTGGAATTCTTGCCGGGGATAGTATCCGTTTACTTTATAAATACAGCGAAAAAAATACTGGCAACATAACATTTGACATTCGTGAAATTCAACCGGGCATACTGGCTATTGCAACTTGCGGCGGGTTGTTCCGGTTTACTACAGCCACATCCCGGATGGACACAATTTTTAGTAAAGAGAATATTTGTATAAGGAGTATCTGGAGGTTTAAAGATTATATTTTTTTCGGGACTTATGGTGGCGGGTTTTATATCTATAAAAACGGGCTGATAAAAGCTATGCCGCTTGATAAGAATAAATATTTACTATATGCTCACTGTTTTGTTCCGGATAACCATGGCTATTGCTGGATCAGCACCAATCGTGGTTTGTTCAAAGCCAGCCTTGCAGAACTTATTAAAGCATTTGACAATAACACCACTTCCGTTTACTATCATTATTTTGGAAAAAAAGACGGAATGGAAATGACGGAGCTGAATGGTGGTTGCTCTCCCTGTGCATTGCGTTTAAAAAATAATACCCTCTCCTTTCCTTCTATGGATGGTTTGCTTTGGGTAAACCCGGACGAGGTAATTCCTGTTTTACCCGAAGGCGATATTTTTATTGATGAAATTCTTATTGACAATGAAATAAAAGACCCGGAATATCTTTCGCAAAAAAGATTACCTGCAAAAACGGGAGAAATAATTATCCGCCTCGCCTTTTCCGCCTGGTGCAACAAAGAAAATATTTATCTCGAATACCGTTTGAATGATGCCGGGAGCTGGAAACCGGTAAGCCCCGAAAACTTATCTGAAATAAGATTTACAAACCTTGCTTCAGGTAATTACAAATTAGAGATACGAAAGGTGAATGGGTTTGGAATTAATAATTATGCTTATAAAGCAATCAATTTCTCAATAACTACTCCCTGGACACAGCGATGGTGGTTCTATGTTCTTTGTGGACTTGTGTTATTCGGAATTGTTGCCCTATACCTAAAATTACGTACTAGGCAGTACCAGGTAAGACAAAAAAAACTGGAACTGCAGGTTGCCGAAAAAACCAAAGAGCTGCAAGAACAAAACGAAGTGCTCGAAAAAAATAACAGCATCAAGACCAGGCTGATCTCCATTATCAGTCATGATATTGTTACTCCGCTAAAATTTGTAACCGTTGCCGGTAAGAACCTGATAGAAAAAAGAAAGATGATGTCTGAAGAACTGCAGCAGGAAACCATAAAAGAGATCACTAACACATCACAGGAATTACAATTGCTCTCCACCAACATCCTCAACTGGATAAAATACCAGAATGAAAACAGGCGGCTGGTAAAAGAAGTTTTTAACCTCCATGAATTGGTTAGCCAGGTGCTGGGCATTCTTCAATCGCTGGCACGGCAGAAAAACCTGGTGATTGAAAACAGAATAGACAACAGCATGGAAATTCACCAGTATTATGAACCTTTAAAAATTCTGATTTATAATTTACTAACCAATGCTATTCATTTTACAGATAATGGGTCAATCGTTGTTGCCGCAGTGAATACAGGTGAAGAAATTACCATTTCTGTAAAAGATGAGGGGGTTGGCATGTCGCCGGAACAAATACAACGATTAATGGACGACGACGTAGTTATTACTTCGGCCAATGTTGATAACAAAAAAGGTCATGGCCTCGGTTATCTCATCATAAAAGACTTGTTGAAAACAATGGGGGCTACATTGCATATTGAAAGTAAGAAGGGTGCCGGGACAACTGTTTCAGTTGTTTGCAACAATCATATTAATTCCTGAGTTCTCGGCTTTGTAATTTCTCTACCGCAGCTCTCACAAACTCCATTTCAAATCCTTTCCCGATCAAATAATCCATCGTCTTCTTTTTCCTGACCAAATATTGCTCTGCTTTTAGTGCGGCATATTTTTCTTTGGCCAATTTATTCAACACATTCAAATACGCCTCCTCTTCAATTCCATTTAGGGCCTTTTTAATACAATACTCACTTACCTGTTTTTGCTTCAGTTCGTACCTGATCTTAACCCGGCCCCATTGTTTTATTCTAAAGCGGCCACCTGCAAAAGCGATGGCAAATCGTTCTTCGTTTAAATAATTTTCTTCGATTAGTGTAGCAATAATTTCATCGTGTTCATTTTTCCACACTCCCAGCAGGTAGAGTTTTTCTTTTACTTCGCTATGGCAGCGTTCCTGGTAAGCACAGTAGTGCTTCATTTTTTGCAGGGCCTGTTCTTTCGTAAGATATTTTTTATACATCATTATTCTTCCAGCCTTTCCATACAACTATATTCTGTTTTCAGAAAGTCGTCGTAATAATCTGCTTTTTGAAAAAGGTTTCTGAAAGAGTCGGCGCCATTTTCTTTGGTCATATCAAGGTCGTACATGATGCAACTGAGCACAATGTTTTGTTTTACGCAACTGAGCACCAACCCGTTCACCCGGAAATTTTCCTGTAATAAAAATTTGTACAGTGGTTTAATTTTTGTGGCATCAGATGGCATCTGGCACAGGTAGGCGTCGCCGGCAATAAAAAAATTCTCTGCATTATAGGTGATCTTTATTTTAGCAGAGCCCTCTTTCACACTCCAGGTGTTTACACCCTCTCTTGCCAGCCGTACATCTTTTCCCAGCTCTTTCAGTATTTCTTCAATGGTTTTAGCAGCACCCACCGCCTCTACTTCTTTTTCAGGTATCTCTGGCAGCTTGACTTCTGTACCACAGCTGGGGCAATATTTTTTAGTATCAATATTAGTAGTTGTTACCAGGAATCCGCAGCTAAAGCATCGGGTAGAAGCCTGGCCCTTGTTGGGTAAATACATTTGTAATGCATCCCGGAGATAATTAACCGGTAATGCAAAACCAAGATTATCGCCACCTCTGATGATAAAAGAATTGACACCGATAATTTCTCCTTTCATGTTTACCAGCGGACCTCCGCTATTGCCGGGATTGATAGCGGCATCAATTTGAATAAATTTCAACCCGTCTCTTATCCGGTCCACTTTTGAAATCACCCCTTGTGTGGCGGTATAATTAAGTCCATAAGGGTGTCCGATAGCCACCACCGCATCTCCATCGTGCATTTGCTCATATTGACCAAGCCGCACTTCAGGCAATTCAATACCTGATGGGGCTTGTAAAAAAGCCAGGTCATGTTTTCTGTCGGTATACCAAACTCTTGACAGGGCCTTGTCAAATGCCTTACCTGCAATTGTTACTTCGGCATCTTCTGCCACCACATGGGCGTTGGTAACGATCAGGTCAAATTCTTTCACATAAAAACCCGTGCCGGTGCCACCAGCTGTTGCAATTTGTATGATTGCTTTCTGATATTGCTCTATGATTTGTTGGGAGTCCATTTTATTACTTAGGGTCTGTATTTAGAAATTCCATTTCCGTAGTAAACGTCTGATTAAAGTTGACAAGGTTATCAAACCGCAGGTTTTGTGTTTTGAAATCCAGCATCGGATATTTTTCCTTCCAGCTATCCTGTATTGTTTTTATTCTGTCAATAATGCTTTGCGAAGCAAACTGGTTTTTCTGGGGGTCGTAATAAGTTTGCTTATATCCCAGCGCAACAAAATAATCGGCATAATTAACCATCATGAACAGATGATAGAGTTCAGTAATTACCCTTGGCAGGCTGTACGAATACTGGCAATAAGAAATACCATACTCGGTAATCTGTGTAGCGATAAATGGATAATTATTATCCCGGTACCAGATTAAATTCTGATTAGCGCCGTGAATAGAATCGGCAATAGCTTTGTACTGTTGTGGTGCTACTATAGCAAACGAAAATTTGGAACGGAAAAGGCATTTGAAAACTTCTTCCTGGGGTATTGCCTGCATTTTTTTAAAGGCGTCTGTCATATCCCGGTTTTTCTCCACCACGGGCCGTTCATCTTTTTTAAAATAGATCCCGGTTATTTTTTCCAGCTCATGTAATAATTTTCCTTCGGGTGTGATCAGATAATCGATCTTATAAATAAGTGCCAGCAACATATAAGCAATACCCCCGGAAAATTTATCTGCATCCAGCGGACTGATAGTATCCAAAGTTTGCTGTATCCATTTTTGCAAAAACTCATACTTCACCGCTTTCTCATTCTCCGGAATGGTCGTAATGTGTTCACTGTCGGAGGTTTCCAGTGTTGCAAAATCCAGTACCAGCAAATCATCCTGTTTGTCTGCTTTGGTAGAAAGCTCTTTAAGCCCATAATACAATTTACTGGGGCTGGCCGTTTCTATATCGCTGTCAAAGCTCATACAAAGCCGCTCATTGTCTAAGGCAAAGCGGCTATAATAAAGATTGAAATTCATTTCCAGCAGGCGGCGCATTACCGGCACTGAGGGTTGCGGCATTTTTGCCAGGGTTACTTCGGCTTTCAACACCTCGTTATTAAACGTTCCCCTTACAATTTTTGAACCCTGGTAAAGATGAAACCGGCCTTCTGCTCCGTTTCGCTCATATACCACATTTTGTGTTGTATCATCTCTCAGGTATTCAAAAAAGGCATCGAAGCTTTCAGTATATTTTTTTTCTTTGAATAAGCTATCTGCATCCGTCCACCGGCTCACTTTTGCCGCCGGTTTATTATTATCTGAGTAACGGCCAAATGGTATTTCGGGACCGGCCTGTGGCTCTTCTTTTTTCTTACCCCTGCCAAATAGTTTATCAAACATGGTTGTTTTTTGAGAAAAAGCAAGATACTAAAGAAGGCACAACGAACAACGCACAAGTTGGGGTTCGGCCATATCCTGTTTTCTTCACTGACAGGCAGACAAGTAATCCACCGCCGGGCTTAAAGTGTTGGCTGTAAACCAAAAATCAGTAGTTTCGCCTCAAACCAATTGGCGATGAAATAGGGGCCGCTTTCTCAAGCAATTTGTTTACCCCGAATTCGGTCTGACCAAAAAGAACAATAAAAAACTATACAGATGAAGTTTATAGCCTCCTCTTCTTCTTTACTGAAACAGTTGCAGCATATTGCCGGCGTTATTAATGCCAACACGGTGCTTCCTATTCTTGAAGACTTTTTGTTTGAAGTAGAAAAAAATAAGTTGACCGTAGTGGCTACTGACCTTGAAACTGTAATGAGGGTTCAGTTAGATATTGAAGCTAAAGACAGCGGTAAAGTTTGTATTCCGGCAAAGATCCTGATGGATTCACTCAAGAATATTGCCGACCAGCCACTCACTTTTAATATTGATAAGAATTTCGGTATAGAGATCACCAGCGACAATGGTAAATACAAGGTGATGGGAGAAAATCCTGACAATTTTCCAAAAGAACCCGGAGCCGATGATACTACTTCTTTTACCATGACGGCTTCGGCGTTGGTAACCGCTATCAACAAAACATTATTTGCTACCAGCAATGATGATCTCCGTCCGGCGATGACAGGTGTTTTCTTTGAATTGGATAAAAAAGGATTGCAAGCCGTGGCCACTGATGCCCACCGCTTAGTTCGCTATAAAAGAAAAGATGTAAAATGCCCGAAGGCAGATTCTTTTATCGTTCCCCGCAAACCGTTGAACCTGGTAAAAACAGCCATTCCGTCTAACGAAGATGAAATAACCATCAGCTACAACAGCAACCACCTTTTTGTAAAACACGGCACTACACAAATGAGTTGCCGGTTGATCGATGCCCGGTTCCCGGATTATAAAGTCGTAATACCTACCGACAATCCTTATCGCCTAACTGTTAATAAAACCGATTTCCAGAATGCATTACGCCGTGTAAGTGTGTTCAGTAATAAAAGCACCAACCAGGTGGCATTGAATATCAGCGGCAGCGAATTACAGTTGGCCGCACAGGATGTTGACTTCAGCTTTGAGGGTAACGAAAGAATGAAATGCCAGTACAATGGCGAGGACCTGATGATTGCTTTCAATGCACGGTTTTTAATTGAAATGCTCAACGCTGCCGACAGCGATGAAGTAAATATGGAATTATCAACTCCGACAAAAGCCGGTATCATTAAACCAACTGATCTTGGTGAAGATGAAGAATTGCTGATGCTGGTTATGCCATTGATGCTGAATCAATAGACCCTTGCCGCCTAAGGCGGAATGAAAAAATTAATAAGTAATCTCTCTTTCTTTAAGAGAGATTTTTTTTTGCCCTTTCCGTTTATAGCGATAAATGATATACTCTGCAAAAAGTAAATTCCCTACCCAACCTACCCACGCAACAACCCTGTACACATCCATTGGTGGCAAGGTCATGGTATTAGTTATGGCATATTTCCAGGCTCTTAATGTCAATGCAGATAAAGTAAGAGCATAGCTTCGTATCATATAGTTGCGGTGGTCTTTGAATTTTTTTTGTTTTGCTTTGATCAACGCCATTGCCGTAAAGAATATCCATAAAACCGCTAATAAAACAAAGGCTATTCTTGAGAACAGCCCGCCATTGGCATAAAAACCCATTAACAGTCCTGCGGGTCCGGTAATCAGCAATACATCTGCCACATAGATATAACCAAGTGCCCGGTGAAGCCGGGGTTTGTTTTTTAATAACCATTTAGAGAACTGTGTAAATCCGGCAAACAACACCCACATACTGGTATACACATGTATAAAGAAAGCCGTTCTCCAGTGGTCAATATCAATGTATTGTTGTTTGATGCGGAGAAAACCCACATCCGTATTATAGGGAATATAAGCTATCGTAATAGAGGCCATCAACCAGCAGAAAAAGGCCAGGGTGGCCAAAAGGCCTGCATTCCAAATATTTGTCCGGGTTAGAATTTGTGTTACTTTTAAAAGACAATAAAGTCATTTGTCGTTTACAAATTTAAACCTTTCACCATGAGAAAATTTTTGTTCCTTTTTATGACAACAGGAATAATGCTGTCATGTAATAATGATAAAAAAGCAAGTGATGCGGCGCCGCAGTCTGATGAAAAAGCAGATGCCGCTACTACAACTTCTGTAACAGCCGCACTAAAGCAAACTCCTTTGCAGATCGCTTCCAAGCCGTATGAAAAATTGCTGGGCTCTTTTGTTGGCCCTTTTGGCAATAATAAAATAACAATGCTGATTACCGCTGTAGCGGGGGATTCTGTCGTTGGACGAACTATCGTTGGTGGTAACGATCGGCCCTTCCGTGGTACTTTCAGCAAAAATGGAAACACTTTCTCCTTCAATGCAAAAGAACCCGGCGACCATAAAGATGACGGCGAATTTAATTTTACAATAGATGAAACAGCTTCTGATAAAGTGACGGGCTCCTGGAAACCATTTGCCAAAGGCCGCCCCGGAAAAAACTACCAGCTGGACCGCCGCAAGTTTGAATACAAACCTGATGTAGGCATATATCCCCAGGCTTCGCAGCGACTGCTTAAACCGGCTGACCTGGAGAATATGATGAAAGAGGACCTGCAGTTTATGCGAAATGAAATATTTGCCCGTCATGGTTTTTGTTTTAACAAAAGAGAATTGCGCCAAATGTTTGAAATGGAAGACTGGTATGTTCCTAACACGGTTGATATCCGGGGATTTCTTACTGCTGTTGAAAAGAAAAATATTGACATGATCAAGCGGTATGAAAAATATGCCGACGAGTATGGTGATGAATATGGCCGTTGATACGATTTAATCATAAGCCCCGTCCCGCCTGAGGCGGGACGGGGCTTATATTTTACTTTATGGAGTTTGTTCTTCTCAATTCATATAATAATTATATAGAAGCCCATATAGCAAAGGGTGTTCTTGAAGAACAGGGCATTGTTTGCTGGCTAAAAGATGAATACACCGTGACAATTGACCCTATCCTGACCAACGCCATTGGCGGTATTAAGATTATGGTGGCAAAACCAGATGCAGAAAAAGCCTGGGAAATTTTGAGCCAATTACGAAAAGAACAACAGCAGGCAATTGTTTGTCCCGTTTGTGGTTCGCACAATATCGAACTGGTCAGTACCCCCCGCAAACCAATAAACTGGCTCAGTGCTCTATCAAGTTTTTTTACCGGTGTTTACCCGCTGACCATAGATAAAGTAAACCATTGTTTTGATTGCAAGCATGAATTTCCTGAGCCCAAACAAGAGGCCGGTAGTTAAACTTTCTTACTTACTTTTTCCTTCGTAACTTTTGCCAGTAAACGATTTACCATGTGGAATGATATCCTCCGCCATTTTCAGACGCTTGAGCAACGGCCGTTGGAGCGAATGGCAATACTTGTTGGCGGTCTCCTATTTTTCTGGATCATTGAGGGTGCTATTCCGCTACTTCCAATGAAATACAAGAAGAATAAGTTGCGCCATGCCGGGGTAAATTTCGTTTTTACTCTCATTCACCTTGTTATCCATACGGGATTGGCCGTAGTAATTGTTTTATTGTCTGACTGGTGCCTGCGCAATGGTTTTGGTTTGGTGTATTGGTTCAATGCCACTATACTGTTGACGATTATAATTGGTGTGTTGTCGCTTGACTTTAGCAGTTGGTTGGTTCACCTAGTTATGCATAAAGTGCCATTACTGTGGCGGTTTCACCTGATTCATCACAGCGACACCAATGTGGATGTAACAACGGGGCTTCGTCACCATCCGGGAGACAGCCTGCTGCGGGGTATTTTCTTTTTGATTTTTATTTTCATCTCCGGCGCACCGATGTATAGTGTTATGATTTACCAGACGCTGGTTATCCTTGCTACCGCCTTTACGCATGCCAATATCAGCCTTCCCAAAAACCTTGACAAGACATTAAGCTATGTATTGATTTCTCCCAATATGCACAAAGTCCATCATCACTGGAAACAACCTTTTACTGACAGTAATTATGGTGCCGTATTTTCTATCTGGGACAGGCTGCTGGGAACATTTATGAAATTAGACACCAAAGAGATCCGTTACGGTCTTGATAAGTACTACCCGGCCGAAAAAGATGAAGATGTGATCAGCTTGCTGAAAAAACCATTTCAAAAATTGGACGCATAAATTATATCCTCAATAAAATTGATTGTATGAGAATAATATTTTTCCTATCGCTGGTCATTCTGTCTGTAGGTGCTTCTGCTCAATTGATGGGCGGCACTATGTACGTAGCTGCTAAAACCGGTTTAAGCATCCGGGAAAAACCTGAAGTGGGTGCCAAAGTGCTGGACAAAATTCCTTATGGCACAAAAATTACAGTACTCGAATATGGTGAGGAAAAGAAAAGCATTACCACCGAGGGCATGCTGGGTTATTGGCAAAAAGTAAAGTATAATAATAAAACTGGTTTCATTATTGACTCCTATTTATTTCCCTGGGCACCTCCAAAACTGGCAACCGTAAAAGAAATGAAAAACTACCTGGCACAGGTTACTGTTCCTTTTGGCGGTAAGCTGACGGTGAAATCCGGCACCATGAATAATATCGAAGAAGCAGGATGGCAGGTAACCAAACAGCTTTATAAAAACGGTGCGGAATGGCACAAACATCTTGGCTATGAATATGGTTCCGATGTTTACTTTCTGCCGGGGTTTTCATTGCAGCAGGGCTTTTTGTTGCTACGGTTGATCCCGGAGTTTAAAGAGATCATTGGAGAGAAAGACGAATTCCCGACAGAAAGCAAAACCTTTAAGAAAGGAGAAATTGATTATGAAATAAAAGTGCAAAAGCAAACATTTGGCGAAGATTATTCCTGGATTGAAAAGATACACATTGAATATTCAGATGGGGCCACCTACATTTTTGAATTGTACATGCTGGATAACCAGTTGGTAATATTTATGGCTTCCGGTGTGTAGTTTTACAATATGAAGAAAATTGCCATGATCCCCGCCCGGTATGCCGCCACCAGGTTTCCCGGAAAACTTATGCAATTGCTGGGCGACAAAACCGTTATCCGCCACACCTATGACGGAACGGTGGCAACCGGTTTATTTGATGAAGTGATTGTCGTTACCGATAGCGAAACAATCTTTACTGAAATAACTGCGGCCGGCGGCAATGTAGTGATGAGCAAGCATGAACATGAGAGTGGAAGCGATCGCATAGCCGAAGCTGCTGCCGAAATGGATGTTGACATTATTGTAAATGTGCAGGGCGATACGCCATTTGTAAAAAAAGAACCGCTCCAAAAATTATTACAACAGTTTGAAGACACATCGGTACAGGTCGCCTCCATGATGCAGGTGCTTACCAGCCAAACAGAGATCGACGATCCCAACTTTGTAAAAGTGACAGTAGACAATAAAATGAATTCCCTTTTCTTCAGCCGTTCTGTTATTCCTTACCCGAGGGATAAAGAAATTCCAACCGTTTACTACGAACATATTGGCGTATATGCGTTCCGAAAACAGGCTTTAATGAATTTTACTCAGTGGCCGGCAGGCTTATTAGAAACTGTGGAAAAAATTGAATGTCTTCGTTATCTCGAAAACGGCGTTTCGCTCCGAATGGTGGTGGTAGATTATATGGGAGTGGAGATTGATACACCGGAAGACTTGCAGAAAGCTGCTAATTTGTTATAAATACAGGGGCCACGGATTACCCTCGTTGCCGAAGGCAATCTTTCGTGTAATTTCGTGGCCAAATTTCTTTCTATGGCTTTTCGCAACTTTAAAATGGTCGGCTATGTAATCTATGGCCGTGGTTCTTTTAATCAATTAGATGAGATCATTGCGCCGCGCCGAAAGAATGAGAACCCAATGGTTTTTTTAGTTGATCATTTTTTTGATGGCAACTCTCTTGTAAACAGGATTCCTGTTCGTGGTAATGATAAAATAATATTTGTGGATGTTACCTATGAACCGAAAACCACCTATGTTGACCAGCTTTCACAGCAACTGAAAGAAGAGTTTGGAACTGTTAGCGGTGTGATAGGCATTGGCGGCGGCTCCACGATGGATCTGGCAAAAGCCGTTTCGTTGATGATGAATAACTCCGGCTCTTCTGCAGACTACCAGGGTTGGGACCTTGTTAAAAATGCTGGTGTTTATAAAGCAGGTATACCAACACTCAGCGGCACAGGCGCAGAAGTCTCGAGAACAACGGTATTAACCGGGCCGACAAAAAAGCTTGGGATGAATTCTGATTTCACCCCTTTTGATCAAATCATTCTTGACCCGGAACTAACCGCTAATGCACCGGCCAACCAACGCTTCTACACCGGCATGGATTGTTATATTCATTGTATTGAAAGTTTGGAAGGAACTTTTCTGAACGAATTCAGTAAAAGTTATGGTGAAAAAGCGTTGCAGCTCTGCCGGGATGTATTTGTTCATACAGACGGCTGGAATGAATTGAGTGATGATAAACTGATGATGGCTTCGTATGCCGGTGGAATGAGCATTGCCTACTCGCAGGTGGGGGTGGCCCATGCGGTGAGTTATGGTTTAAGTTATTTACTCGGCACCAAACATGGCATTGGCAATTGTATTGTGATGAATCATCTTGAAGAATATTACCCTGCCGGTGTAAAAGAATTCAAATACATGGTAGAAAAAAATAAGATTGAAATACCGGTGGGTATCTGTAAAGGACTAAGTGATGATGATTTTGAAAAGATGATCAACGTTTCGATGGGTATGAAACCGCTCTGGGAAAATGCGCTGGGAAAAGACTGGGAAAAAATAATGACAAGGGAAAAGCTTAGATTGTTGTACGATAAATTATAGTTCCTTTTTAAACCCCATTCCAATGAAACATCTTTTTTTCATTTGCTCTGTTTGTGTAATACTCCTGGTGGCCTGCAAATCTGGAGATAAATACGCTGATATATTTGCAAAACACCAACCCCGCATTACAGAACTGCGCAATTTTTTATCCGGGCTTACCACTTCTTTGAACGAAGCCGGAAGAGCAATTGTTCCTGTTGAAAACCTTAATCCGGCATTGAACCTCGGCAATTATGATACTACCGGCAATACACTAATCCTGCAATACCACTTGCTTGCTTCTCCCGAAAATTTTACTTCCTACGACAGCCTTTTTGGTTTGTATTATAATCTGCTTGCTGCGGACGCATTCAAATGGACGGGAACTACTAAGGAACGGATGATATTAGAACAAGACTATCTGAGCGAAGAACAGGTGGAGAATAAAATCGCATCCCTGTCCACAGACAGGTTTCCCTATTTACTAATCGTAAAAGCAACGGATTTTGAACCGTTGAAGCAAAATGGTGAAGGCGTTTTTGAAGGCGGCGCAGCATTGGCTTCTTTTTATTTATATGACTGGCGCAGCAAAAAACAAATGTCTGCTATTTCGTTAACGGCTAAGCCGGATGCAGAAATGCTTTATGCTTATCAATCTAAGGATGGCGGCGGGGGCAAAATTGAGGCGGCCAACAAGAAAGCCAAAGAAACGATGGAAAAAAATATGCGGACACAAGTGTATAGTTGGTTGAAGGAGATAACCGGTGGCGCTGCGATAGTTCCCGCCTATTAATCTTTCCGCTGTTTGTAATTGGTTTCTTTAATCAATCATTCCAATATGAAAAAAGTTATCGCATTCATTATAGTCTTACTCGTTCTTAGTCCTGTATCCCGCCTGCATGCGCAGGACAGAGACATTAAGTACATGACTTCGGGGGGCAAACTACATCCGTTACAAGCCATTGTGGATATCCGGCACTATACACTAGCGTTGGATGTAGATATTCAACAAGAAGCGATTACAGGCTATGTCAGCATTGATTTAATATTATCAAAACCCACCGATACGCTTTTATTTGATCTTGTTCACTTGTTGACGGTAAATAAAATAACAGCGAATAACAAAGCCGTTAGTTTTTTTCAGAAAGGTGATTATATTTTTATTACCGACAAAGCCGGTTTCCAGCCCGGCAAACAAACAATAAAAATTGAATACGGCGGTAGGCCCCCTGTTGCTGTAAAACCTCCGTGGGAAGGTGGTTTTACCTGGACTAAAGACAAGAGCGGCAATCCCTGGGTAGCCATCAATTGCCAGCTGGAGGGTGCTAAAGTTTATTTTCCTTGTAAAGACCATCCGGGTGATGAGCCCAATGAAGGGGCAGATCTTTTTATAACCGTTCCCACAGGTCTTATAGTCGCCGGGCCGGGTTTATTACAAAGCACCACTAAAAAGAAAAATAATAAAACAACTTTTCATTGGAAAACAAATTATACCATCAGTAACTATTGCATTCTTTTTAATATCGGGAAATATAAAGTGGTAAGCCGCTCTTACACCACCATTGAGGGTAATAAAGTGCCCATGCAGTTTTATGTGCTGGAAGAAGATGCTGCCCATGCGGCTCATGTTCTCGACCTCAGAGAAAGAGATACAAGGATACTGGAAAAATATTTTGGCGAATATCCCTGGATAAAAGAAAAGATTGGTATTGGACAGGTTCCCAACCCCGGCATGGAACACCAAACAATGATCACTTATGGCGATCCATTTAACTATATAAAAGTGGGGGGGCAGGACTATTCCGCCAATCTCTTTCATGAGTTTGGTCATGAATGGTGGGCTAATAAGGTTACTAATAAAGACTGGGCTCACATGTGGATACAAGAGGGAATTGATACTTATGCAGAAGCATTATTCTTTCGGGAAATGGCTGGGGAAAAAGGATATGACAGTATGATAGTTGCTTTTAGGCTGGATATTGAAAACAAAAAGCCTGTTGTGCAGGGCGAAGAAATGAATTCTGGCGAAACTTACACTGGAGACGTTTATACAAAAGGGGCGTTTTTTATGCACACCCTTCGCTATGTTTTAGGCGATAATATTTTTTTCCCGACACTTAAACAATTAGCTACGGATACAAAGTACACCTACAATAATTTCGTAACCACTGATGATGTGGAGCAGTTATTCAGCCATGAGTCAAAGACGAATCTAAAACCTTTGTTTGATTTTTATTTACGAACTACTAATCGAATTGAAATTATTCTTATACAATCAGGGGCCGAGGAATACAGGGTGTTTTCCTTAAACACCCCAATGCCGCTCCCGTTAGAAATTATTACAGATACTGGAGTTAAGAAAATAACCCTGGACAAAAAACCGTTAATATTAAAAAGCAAGACCCTGCCTGTTATTGATGAGAGAGGAAATTATTTCAAAAAGATTATTATCCAATAAAACGAACATATTTTTCATCAGCAACGGTTCCGGGCTGGACATTCGGGGAATACTGGCATAGCAGAAAGCCCTGGCCATTAGCAGCAATATTTATCTGCATCCTTTACTTTTTAAATAATGTTGAAATATTTTCTTTTTTGGTTTCCGATGCTTCTTCTTGCTGTGATCAATGGCGCTGCAAGAGACTTGTGGTATAAAAAATATGTTGGGGATTTAGCCGGTCATCAAATTTCAACCGTCTCATTAATTCTTCTGTTTGGGGTTTATATATACCTTATTATCTCCAGGTTTCCTCCAGGGTCAGCAACGCAGTCTCTCTTTATTGGTTTTCTTTGGCTCATTCTTACATTGGCATTTGAGTTTGGTTTTGGACGTTTGAGGGGAAACTCCTGGTCCAGGTTATTGGGAGAGTATAATATTTTACAAGGACGGATTTGGATAGTAATTCCAATTTGGATTACTGTTGCCCCGTATCTTTTTTATAAAATCACAAAGCATTAATACGTCGAACTAATAAAAACTACCGCTGGCGAGGTGGGCATGTGCTCCAGACAACTAAAAAAATCTATTTAATGGGGAATATTATAAAGAGACTTGCACTAAAGCCAAGAACTCTTTTCCTGGTGGATAGTATAGGAGCTTTTATAACCGCCTTCCTTTTATTTGCAATTTTGAGAACGTTCAACGAATATGTTGGAATGCCCCGGGCAGCGTTGACAAATCTTTCTATAATAGCAGCAGTGTTTTGTCTTTATTCAATTACATGCTATTTTCTTTTAAACGATAATTGGCAGCCTTTTCTAAAAGCAATCAGCATTGCTAATTTGCTTTATTGTTGTTTGACACTGGGTCTTGTAATATACCATTGCAGCCGTCTTACAATTTTAGGTTTCGTTTATCTTTTAGCAGAAATAATTATTATATGTGGACTGGTTTATGTTGAATTAAAAATTTTAAGCTCTTATACAAAAGATTAAATGACAATAGTTCAGAGCAAAAATTACACAGCAAAAGAACACTTCTCACCACCCAGAACTATGCAAAAAATGGTGCGTTTGTACGACGATGTTATTTAAAAATTTTCATTGCTTCATCTCCAATGTCCTGGCACCCAACGATAGCCACGACGGCTGTATTTCCAATGACCGGGCACCCATACAGCTCCGTATCTTGCGGGACGGGCCCAATAGCCGGGTACAGAAACATATCTTCCTCCACGCCATTGCCATTCGGGACCAATCCAGATAGCTCCGCCGAAAGGGGCACGGCCAACAGCTCTTGTATGTACACCCGCCGGAAAGTTCAACCTTACTCTTACATGTTGTGCCTCAACTGAAGAGGCCGCCATCACAAAAATGATTGCCACCACTGATAATTTAATTTTCATAGTCACATATTTTAGGGCTTCTATGACTTTGCGCTGCCAACGAAGTTTATTCCGGCTGCAATAGTTTTCCTAACTTTCCTATTATGAACCTGGAAAAACTTCGCCCCGATAAATACCTGAAGTATTTAAATCCTACCAACCTGTTTGCTACCAGGAGGACCAAAGAAATTTTGTCAGCCAATCCCACCGTTATACCGCATCGGGAAGAAGCCAAGGAGGTGGCTGTAAGTATTTTTGATTATAACGCAGAGTTATTAGAAGAAAAAAGGCTAACCGCTGTTGGCGAATGTTTTAAGTACAAAACCAGTGGTCACACTACCTGGATAAATATTGATGGGCTTCGCAAGGCGGATGTAGAAGCCATCTGTACTCATTTTGATATCCACCCGTTAATAGTGGAGGATATACTGAGCATAAACCAGCGGCCAAAATTAGATGAAGCAGAGAACAGCGTTTTTTGCCTGTTGAATATGTTGTATTACAATGAAGAAAGAAATACAGTAGAACAAGAACAGATAAGTATTATACTGGCAAAAGATGTGGTGATCAGTTTCCAGGAAGATGCGCACCGGGATGTGTTTACCCCGCTGCGGGAAAAATTAAAAACAACGGGCAGCAAAATACGTCAACGCACTGCCGACTACCTGTGTTATAGCCTGCTTGACATGATTGTTGACAATTACTTTGTGGTGATGGAGAAAATAGGTGACCGTATAG
>CALRVH010000039.1:0-29813 GCA_943371565.1 Chitinophaga pinensis
TATTGATTACACCGCCAAGCCAGATGAATTTGAAGAAAAATATGGCCAGGGTGCCATGCTGGGTATAAAAGGGATGTACTTCATCAATCCAAAAGGAGAAGAGGAGAACAAACCGACACAAATATGGACACAGGGTGAGACAGAATCAAGTTCAGCCTGGTTTCCTACCATTGATAGAACAAATCAACGGTGTACACAAGAGCTTACCATTACTGTGGCAAACAAATACGTTACACTTTCTAATGGTAAATTGGTTTCACAAAAGAAAAATACAGATGGCACCAGGTCTGATTACTGGAAAATGGAATTACCCCATGCCCCTTATCTTTTTTTCGTGGGTGTGGGTGAATATTCAGTCGTAAAGGACGCCTGGAAAGGCAAGGAGGTAAATTATTACGTTGAGAAAGAATATGCGCAAGTAGCTAAAAAGATTTTTGGTAATACTCCTGAAATGATGACCTTCTTTTCAAAAATTACAGGGGTAGACTTTCCCTGGATCAAATACTCACAAATAACCGGCCGCGACTATGTAGCCGGAGCCATGGAAAATACTACGGCAACAATTCACCAGGAAAGTGCACAACAGGATGCCAGGGAATTGGTCGATGGGAATAATTGGGAAGGCACTATTGCCCATGAACTTTTTCACCAGTGGTTTGGAGACTATGTAACTACGGAAAGCTGGAGCAATCTTACACTGAACGAATCATTTGCAGATTACAGCCAGACACTTTGGGATGAATATAAATATGGTAAAGACGCTGGTGATGCTGAAAATTTTCAGGGTATGCAGGGGTACCTGCAAAGTGGCAGTGAGAAAAAGGACCTTGTTCGTTTTAACTATGCCCATAGAGAAGACATGTTTGATGCAGTAAGCTACCAAAAGGGAGGCCGCATACTTCATATGCTGAGAAACTATATTGGAGACAGTGCATTTTTTAAATCCATAAATAATTATCTAACGACCAATAAATTCAAATCTGCAGAAGCTCACCAGTTGCGCCTTGCATTTGAAGAAGTAACCGGTCGTGACCTGAACTGGTATTTTAACCAGTGGTATTTTGGAAGTGGCCACCCCTCTGTTGATATTGATTATGTATATGATGATGCAGCAGGTAAAGTAAATGTGATTGTAAAACAAACTCAAAAAAGTGGCAAGATTTTCCAGCTCCCTTTAGCCATTGATATTTACGACGGGTCGAATAAGGTTCGTCATAATGTATGGGCTAAAAACGCAGTGGATACTTTCGCCTTCAATTATTCAAAGCGACCAGACCTGGTGAATGTGGATGGCGACAAAACAACGTTGTGGACCAAAAAGGATAACAAAACGCTGGACAACTATATTCATCAGTATAAATATGCCGGCAACTATGTTGACAGAAGAGAAGCAATTGATTTTGCTTCGAAAAAACTCGACGATCCAAAAGCAATAGAACTTATAAAAACAGCACTGACAGATAAATACGAGGGGCTTCGAAATTTCGCTATCAGCAAAGCTGATCTGAGAAAAGAAACAATTAAGACAAGCTTTGAACCTGTATTCCTCAGTCTTGCAAAAACAGATAAGTATGCCACTGTAAGAGCTACTGCTATTCAAAAACTGGGTGAGTATAAAAAACCTGAATACATCGCTTTATTTAAAACTGCTACCAATGATTCATCATACACAGTGGCAGGCAATGCTCTTGCTTCATTAGCAAAAGTAGATCCGGCTCTGGCAACAGCGGTGGCGAAACAATTGGGTGAAAAGCCTTCAAAAGGAGTCTTGCAGGAAATCATCATGAATGAAATCGTTAAGTCAGGCGATGAAAGCCTTGCTGATAAAATTATCGGTGATTTTGAAAAGATGCCAATAAGCCAGGAAAAATTTCAGCGGCTGAATAATCTTAGTACTTATTTATCTGCCATTAAAGATCCGGGGAAAATTAAGCGTGGAGTAGATGCCATTGTAAAATTCAGAGATGCGATTCCAGAAAATTTCAGGAACCAGACAGATCCTTTTATTAATGGAATGATATTGAAAGGAATTTTAACCAAGAAAGATAAAGATGCAAAAGAGAATATGAATAACCCTGCACTGAAAGAGTTAGCTGATTATATAAAATCAAAATTGCCCGAAGAAGATAAAAAGGGGTTCTAAAATCATAGCCCTAAAGAATAGGGTAGTTATTAAAGCAAAAGCCTTCCGGTATTAACCGGAAGGCTTTTATTTTATATCATTTTATCTTACCAACTTCCACTGGCGCCGCCGCCACCGAAACTGCCGCCGCCAAATCCACCAAAGCCACCACCACTGCTACCTCCACCACCTGACCAACCGCTTCCTCCCCCTCCTCCACTCCAGCCACCAAAGCCGCCTCTTGATACATACGTACCTGTGCCTGGCCCTGCACCGCTAAAAATTACAATAAGTACAATGATGATAAGTATTATAGTGCTTACACTTATACCTTTTTTCTTTTTACTTCCATAATTATCAGGGGCTTTGTATTCGCCTTTTGTTGCCTTGATGATAGCCTCTGTGCCTTCTTCAAGACCCCGGTAATAATTACCCTCTTTGAAGTTTGGTGTTATCTCATTTTCAATAATTCGCTTTGCCGTTACATCTGGCAATGCCCCTTCGAGACCATAACCTACCTGGATAGTTACTTTTCTATCGTCTTTAGCAACCAATAAAACGATGCCATTATTCTTATCCTTGTTACCAACACCCCATTGCCTGCCCAACTGAAATGCAACATCGCTGACGGTATAATCACCCGTTGTGTTTATTAAAACGACTGCTACCTGGTTAGAAGTGCTGTCATCAAATATTTTCAGTTTGTTCTCTAAGGCCTCAATTTGTGGGGCCGTAAGTGTACCAGTAAAATCATTTACCAGTTTAGGCGGACTTGGCCTTGATGGAATTATCTTTTCTATTTGTGCGGTGGCACAAAAAGAAATAAGAGATACCAATATGAGCAACAATCTTTTCATGAATATCATTTGCCGAATACAATATTATCCGGCAGTTCGTTTTTATCGGTAGTCCGGTCGAATGGAAAGTGAGTGGTGAGGGCATCTCCAATTTGTATCGCACATTCAGCAATACCTTTGGCGTAGTTTTCTTTATTGAAGCTGGAAAGCATCTCTGCAACGATTTTATGCCAATACTCAGTTCCCACTTTATTATGGATACCCTCATCTCCAAAAACCGCTAACTGATGATCTTTTAAAGCAATGTAAACCAGCACAGCATTACGCTGTTCTGTTTGTTCCATCTTTAAAGTAAAAAAAATTTCTGCTGCCCGGTCAATAGCATCCATCCAACTACAGCGGCTTTCCACAAATACCCTAACCTCACCGCTGGTGCGTTGCTCTGCATGGCGAATTGCTTTTACAATAAGCCGGGTATCCTCATCATTGAAGAGGGATTTTCTTTTTAGCCAGGGGAAAATTCTCACAGAAAACTATTAGTGTGTATTATTTACTAAAATCCACTTTTGTATCTTCTGCTCCTTCAGGAGCTTTGTAGTTTTCCTTTTGCTTATAGCCAAACATACCAGCTATCATATTTGCCGGAAACCTCACTACTTTCTGATTAAAATTAGTAATGGCGGTGTTCCAGTCGTTTAAGGCAACCGTTACACGATTTTCTGTTCCTTCAATCTGTGCCTGGAGGTCCCTGAACAAATCAGTTGCTTTTAAAGTTGGATATGCTTCAATATTAATACTGAGAGCTGAACGTCCAACTGCATTGAGCTGGCGATCTGCCTCCGCTACCTGCTGTGGCGTAGAAGACTCATTAATGGTTGGTATTTTAGAACGCATTTGCACAATCTTAATAAGGGTTGTATCCTCATTGGTAGCAGCCCCTTTAATAGTGTTTACAACATTCTCATATAATTTTGCCTTACGGTTGTATTGGGTTTGCACCTGGCCCCATTTTCCTTTTATATCGGTTTCGCCACTTGCCAAAGAGTTTCGAACATTACAGCCCCATACAAAAAATATTAATAATAGTGCTGCAACAGACAATAGCATGATGTTACGGGTTCCTTTCATTGTAGTTTGTTTTTATTAGATAGTAAAATTAGTATTTTCAGTAGTTCGACAAGGTAAATTTTCGGTTTATCAAGTAATAATGCCGGTAAAGCGACAATTTGGGTAACTCTACGGCATGGTTTTAGCGCCGGGTATATCCAATTCTATCTTCATGAATGTAGTAAAAACGATCTCAGCTGTTGCAATTTTTGTATTAGTAGCTTTCACCCAATGCAAGAAAAAAAATAATGGCAGCCCGACCAACCCAACTACTCCCGGTTCAGTTGCTATTAAAGATTCTATTATAGTATCAGGATTAAATTACCCCTGGGAGATATTGTGGGGCCCTGATAACTTAATCTGGATGACTGAACGTGGGGGAAAAATAAGCAGGATGAATCCCGAAACGGGAACTGTAACACTCTTGCACACTATTGCCGATGTTATATCAACCGGAGAAGGCGGGCTGCTTGGGATGGTATTGCATCCGAATTTTACAACAACACCGCATGTTTTTGTAGCGTATAATTATAATTCAGGTGGGTATAAGGAAAAAATTGTACGATTTACTTACTCAGGAACAGCCTTAATAAATCCAGTAACGATCATAGAGAATATTTCGGCTTCTTCCATTCATAATGGTTGCCGCTTATTAATAACACCGGATCTGAAATTATTTATAACTACCGGGGATGCTTCAAACCAGGCTTTACCGCAAAATACTTCATCCACCAGCGGCAAAGTTTTAAGACTGAATCTTGACGGAACGATTCCTGCTGATAATCCTGTTGCAGGAAACGCCTACTGGAGTTTTGGTCATCGGAATCCCCAGGGTCTAGTATATGCAAATAATATTTTGTACAGTGCAGAACATGGACCAAGCACTGATGATGAAGTGAATATTATTGAGAAAGGAAGAAACTATGGCTGGCCAAATGTTCATGGCTTCTGTGATGCAAGTGGAGAACAAACTTTTTGTTCGGCCAATAATGTAAAAGAACCACTAAAAGTATGGACCCCAACTGTTGCCGTTTGCGGTTTAGATCATTATTACAATGACCTGATACCACAATGGAAAAATTCATTGTTATTGGTAGCACTAAAAGATGCAAGGCTTTACCAATTAAAATTAGATGCTGCTAATACGAGTATTAGTTCAACTACAGAATATTTTGCCGGTAGTTATGGAAGAATGAGGGATATATGTATTTCTCCAGCAGGTAAAGTTTATATCTGTACGAGTAATGGCGGGAATAATGATAAAATCATTGAAGTGAGAAAACAATAAGCTTAACTATTGACAGCCGCTATACCCGGCAGCACTTTACCTTCAAAATATTCCAGCATGGCCCCACCACCGGTGGATACATAGCTTACTTTTTCGGCAAACCCGAATTGGTTAATAGCAGCAACAGAATCACCCCCTCCTACTAACGAAAAAGCACCGTTTTGAGTAGCTTCTGCTATGGCAACTGCAACCGCCTTAGTACCATGTTGAAATTTAGGCATTTCAAAAACACCCATTGGCCCATTCCAGAGTATGGTTTTGGAATTTTTGATAATATTCGAGAATTGTTCGCAAGCCATATTCCCAATATCCAGCCCCATCCAGCCATCAGGAATATTATTACTTGGGGCAACGGAGGTTTGTGCATCCGCAGCAAATTTATCTGCAATGATTGAATCAGAAGGAAGATGAATACAAACATCTTTCTCTGCTGCTTTCTTTAAAATATCCAGTGCAGTTTGTAATCGTTCTTCTTCGCATAAAGAGCCTCCTATTTTTCCACCCTGTGCTTTCATGAAAGTATAAGCCATTCCACCGCCAATAATAATATCAGTTGCTCTTTCCAGCAGGTTTTCAATAATGAGGATTTTATCACTCACTTTGGCTCCGCCAATAATAGCAACAAAAGGTTTTTCTGCTTTATGCAATACTTTTTCCGCACTGGCTACTTCACCTTCCATCACCAATCCAAACATTCTTTTTTCAGCCGGGAAAAACTGTGCAATTACCGCGGTAGATGCATGTGCCCTGTGGGCAGTACCGAAAGCATCGTTTATCCAAACATCGCCGAGTGCCGATAATTTTTCTGCAAATTTCACATCACCCTTTTCTTCTTCTTTATAAAAACGAAGATTCTCCAATAACAGCACTTCACCGGGACGCATCATACTGGCAGTTAAGTTGGCCTGTTCGCCCACACAATCATTTGCAAAGAACACTGTTGTTCCACCAAGGAGTTCATTAAGATGTTTTATTAAATGTTTTAAAGAGTATTTATCGGTGGGCCCTTCTTTTGGTCTTCCAAGATGACTCATTAAGATTACCATACCACCATCACTTAAAATCTTTTTGATGGTTGGAATGGCCGCTTTCATGCGGGTATCATCAGTAATTTCAAACTTATCATTTAATGGCACATTAAAATCAACCCGGATCAACGCTTTTTTTCCTTTAAAATTGAAAGCTGAGAATTCTGACATATTTTTTCTTTTATCAATGAATGATTATCGATGAATAGCTTTTTGTTTTTCTGCCTCCCTGAACAGGATATGACCTGCTACAGTTGCCATTACCTCATCTGTAACATCATGCCCTCCCTTCATATTACTATGGATGCTATCAAAGGTATATTTTGGTCCAAAAGGAATTCCCCACCAACCAAAAATAGCAGCGGTAAATGTCCAGGGTAATCCTTTGCTAACAGCGTTTTCACCATCCCGAACAAGGTAAACTCCAGAAGTCTTCTTATAACTAACGACTATCAAAGAAATTGTATATGAATAATAAACAAACTTTCCTCCTTTCCTAACTTCATCCTGTAAATCTTCCGCTGATAGCCCATCAATATTCTTAATCTTCATAAGGTTTCATTAAAATAAAAATACCGCAACAAATCTGTTGACAGATTCATTGCGGCACAGAGGAATTATTACTTACTTATCAACTTAGCAAAATAATTTACCGTTCTCACTAATTGGCTTACGTAGCTCATCTCATTATCATACCAGCTTACTGTTTTTACCAGTTGTTTGTCACCTACGGTCATAACTTTTGTCTGTGTAGCATCAAATAAAGAACCGAAATGGATGCCAATAATATCACTACTTACAATTTCATCTTCGGTATAACCAAAGCTTTCGTTGGCAGCAGCTTTCATGTCAGCATTGATCTGTTCTGCTGTTACTGTTTTACCAAGAATAGATGTCAGTTCTGTCAGCGAACCTGTGATAGTAGGAACCCGTTGTGCACTACCATCCAATTTCCCTTTTAATTCAGGCAATACCAGGCCGATTGCTTTTGCAGCACCTGTGGTGTTGGGAACAATATTAGCGGCTGCTGCTCTGGCACGACGTAAATCACCTTTTGGATGTGGTGCATCCAGTGTATTCTGGTCATTGGTATAAGCATGAATTGTTGTCATGATACCCGTTACGATTCCATATTTATCATTCAGTACTTTGGCCATTGGTGCCAGGCAATTAGTTGTACAAGATGCGCAAGAAATGATGGTTTCACTACCATCCAATATGCTATGATTTACATTAAATACTACCGTTTTCAAATCACCGGTTGCAGGAGCAGAAATAACTACTCTTTTCGCACCTGCGGTGATATGGGCGGTGGCTTTCTCTTTGTCTGCAAAAAAGCCTGTGCTCTCAATTACAACGTCTACATCATGACTTCCCCAGGGAATCTGTGATGGGTCTTTCTGTGCATATATTTTTACCGTATCGCCATTTACAACGATAGAGTCCTCAGTAGCTTTTACTTCTGCATCAAAACGGCCTTGGGCACTATCATATTTCAGGAGATGTGCCAGTACTTTAGGGCTGGTCAAATCATTGATGGCCACTACATCAATACCTTCCATTTTATAAATCTGACGATAAACCAGGCGACCGATACGACCAAAGCCATTAATGGCGACTTTAACTGTGCTCATTTTTGAACGTTTTAATTAATAATGAGGTGCAAAGGTAATAAAACCGGATGTGTTTATCTGTATCAGATTTGTCCAAAAAGACCGATACAGAGACCTGAAAGGCCTTGGAGAAAACAAAGGCAAAAACATTTGGCTAAAAAAGGTTGCAGGGCTATCTTTGCCGTCCCTTAAAACGGCCCGTTCGTCTAAGGGTTAGGACACCACCCTTTCACGGTGGTGATACGAGTTCGAATCTCGTACGGGCTACTAAAGATACATTCAGTACCACCCGGTACACAACGAAACCCCCGCCAATTCAATACTGGCGGGGATTTTTGTTTTCTAGCCTTGCTGAAAATAAATTACCTGGAAAATCACTGGTCTATTTCAATCGAGCCATGGAAGGATAAAAGACAAATAATGGCATATTATGCTTTGAAAAATATTTTGCCTTGATCTTATTTACATAATAACAGTTCGTCCAGCTTTTTAGCGCTAATAACCTCTCCTCCCATAATCTTTTCTACCAGTCCGGGCACCCAGAGTTTACGAGGTATGTCTTTGTCTGTATTGAGCCCATTCCCACAAGCAAAATTTAATAAGCCCCTGGCCAAAGGGCTTCCATCGTATCGCCCCAATGAATCAAAGACGAGATAGTCAGTTCCCGTCAAAGGCATAAAATAATAGTATTTGCCAGTTTTGTTGTCTGTCACCTTAACCATCTTATTTTCACCTTTCGCATCGAGGTCGTCAATAGTGGCCTGGTATTGGTCAGCATCGGGCCGCATTACCGGGTATTTTGCAGTAGCATCTGTTATTTCAATTTGCTTACCATTAGTAATATCGTAGACGGTTTTTCCGGCAATGATATAAGCGGCATTTTTGGTGAATTTCGGTTTGCTATTATTAATAACATAGAGTTTTTTTCCTGATGCCACATCCCACACGGTTGCATATTTAAGAGCATTATCATGCGTCATGATATACTTATCATCCGGGCTGAAATAAACATAGTTAAATGAACTATCCGTATCTCCCTTATAAAATCTTTTGAATACTTTGCCGTTCTCTGTAAGGCATATCAGCACACTGTCACGCAAAGGAATTGCTAAATATTTTCCATCCTGATTAAAAACAGGAGAATGATGTTGAATAATAGACGGAACAGTAATTCTAATTAATTCTTTACCTGATGAACTCTCCCATATACTGACATCCCTATTATTTACTAATGCGATTTTTTTGTTATCGCCACTGATTATAGCGTTATAGACTTTGCCATATTTCTCATTACGAATACTAGTGATTTTTCTTCCATCCGGTATACTCATTAAAGCAAATTCCCGGCCATCCCACATTAACAACCTGCTGCAATCATCATTAAAAACACAATCAAAATCTTCCCTTTCCATAGTCATTTTAGCCAGAGACCTTCCTGTTTTTGTTTCGGATAATGTCACAGAATCTTTATTAAGGCTTAACAAATAACTGTTTCCGGGAGAAACAATTGTTTGTTGTATCCTATCTGAGAAAGTTCTTAAGACAGTTGTTTCTTTTTTTTGCAATGAGTACAACATCAGAAATGAACCGCCTCTTCCCTTTACCCATATATTCTTGCTATCAGAACTAAACTCAAAAAAATTGTCGTACAGATATAAGGAAGGGAAATTTATACTATCAGATAACTTTCCAGAAGACAGATCATACACGAAGAGTTTTTTGTGATTGCCAACCACCACTTTTTTCCCATCAGGGCTTATAAGACTTCTGTTATAGTAATAATGATAATTTGGGGGATAGTTGAACTTTTTGCTTTGACTCCGGGATTTTGTATCCCATACAATGGCTGTACTATCAAGTCCATATGACAACAATTTTCTGCCATCGTTGCTAAAATTAATACCTGTAATAATACCATTGTGCCCGTCCAATGCTTTTGCAGGCACTCCGGAATTAACATCTAACAGGTATACAACTTTTTTATCGGCATAGGCGACAAAACTCCCTTCGGGGCTTATGCTAACAGATGCATTATTATCAGTATGCATCGGGATTGAGTGAATTAAACTTCCATTCGACAGGTCCCATTTCATGCAGGTATCATGAAAAACAGTAACTATATATCGATTATCCTTCGTGAAAACCATCCTTTTATAATCCCCTTTCAGCCCATGTAAAAGTTTGCCACCAGGAAAAGTTGATAGAAAAAGAGAATCGCCAGCGTTACCCAAATGAGTTACAATACTCTTCCTATCCGGCGAAAATTTTATACCCGTTCCTTTTATATTATTCGCAGCAAGAACAGCTGTTTGTTTTCCGGACTCAATAGTTGTGGTAAAAATGCCTTTGCCAGTTTCATAATAAAAATTTGTATGCTGTCCATCATTATATAATTCGCCTGGCGGATATGAGCCAACATTAAACTCATATAGAAATCGTCCGGTAGATTGATTCCATACATATACCCAATCCTTTTTTTTAGCAATAAAATACCTATTATCAGCTGTAAATGCTCCAAAAATAAGATCCTTCATTATTCCAACAGGGTAAATAATGCGGGGAGGTTGAGCTGTTAAATTTTGTGTTAGGGTAATGGCAATAATGATGAGCAGGTAGCGCATATTGAGGTTTTTGTTTTGTCTGTTATTGTATCAATCGGGAGATATTATTTCATAAACGAAATAATCTGTGCTATTAGAGATAGTAAGATAGTCTAATAAACAATGCCTGGAGATACCCTGTCAAGGGTAGGCAAATTCCTGGCTTACCCTCTTTGATGTATATGCACAAGTAATAATAACTTCTTTCATCATGAAAATAGATAAGATATGTCTTCTCTTGATTTATTAGCTCGCAAAAAAGAAACTGAACATATCTCCAGGTCGTCCATATTTCAAATTGTTGAATTCAGAATGGCCAATAAAAGAATTAAATAAAGCGGTTGACAATGTTTTCGAGGTATTCCTGTTTGCCGCTAAACACAGCAGGTTCTCCATTCTCCACTGCAAAAGCTCTTAAATCTTCCAACGTCAATTTTCCTTCTTCGAAAAGTTTACCTGTGCCTCTATCAAAAGAGGCATACCTATCTGTTCTTATTTTCTTGAAATCAGATTTTTGTAAAATAGCGTCTGCCGATATTAAAGCCCTTGCAAAAACATCCATACCGCCAATATGAGCATAGAATAAATCTTCAGGTGCAGTAGAGTTTCGGCGAATTCTTGCATCAAAGTTGATACCACCACCTCTAAAGCCGCCAGCTTGTAATATCACCAGCATCGCTTCAGTCAGTTCATTAATATCATTCGGAAACTGGTCTGTATCCCAGCCATTTTGATAATCACCCCGGTTAGCATCAATACTTCCGAGTAAACCGGCATCAGCTGCTACCTGTAATTCGTGAGTGAAAGTGTGACCGGCAAGTGTGGCATGGTTCACTTCTATATTCAAACTAAAATCATTTAATAGATCATACTGCCGCAAAAATCCAATTACCGTTTCGCAATCATAATCGTATTGATGTTTGCTTGGCTCACATGGTTTTGGTTCAATAAAAAATTTTCCTTTGAAACCATTTTTTCTTGCATAGTCTTTTGCAGTATGTAAAAATTTAGCCAGGTGCTCCTTCTCTCTTTTCATGTTAGTATTCAGCAAACTCATGTATCCTTCTCTGCCGCCCCAGAATACATAATTCTGTCCTCCCAATGCAATTGTAGCATCCAACGCTGCCTTTACTTGTGCCGCACCATGTGCCAGTACATGAAAATCCGGATTGGTAGAGGCCCCATTCATATATCTTTTGTGGGAAAAAAGGTTGGCTGTACCCCAGAGAAGCTTTACACCGGTGGCATTTTGTTTCTGCGCTAAATATTCAACAATAGCTTTTAATCTTCTGTCGTTTTCATTGATATCATTGGTAAAATCAACTGCATCTGTGTCATGGAAACAATAATATGGCAGGCCTAGCTTGGTAATAAATTCAAAAGCTGCATCGGCCTTATCCATTGCTCTTTCGATAGGATCTGTTTTTTCATTCCATGTAAATAAATGTGTTGGCTCGCCGAAAGGATCAGCACCGCTACCGCAGAAGCTATGCCAGTAAGCACAGGCAAAACGGAGATATTCTTTCATTGTTTTACCAGCCACTACTTTATTCTCATCATACCAGCGGTAGGCTAATGGATTTTCGGACTCTACTCCTTCGTAGTTTATCTTACCTATGCCCTTAAAAAATTCTTTATTCCCTGTAACTATTGACATATGCTTGTCTTTTTAATTATTAAAATCAGCTTAATTGTTTTTGTAATCGTTCCAGCCAGTGATTGTAATATTCCCCGTAGACTTTATGATTTGTTGGCTCAACCAACTGCACAGGTTTGAAATGCTGAAAGGCTTCCTTAGCAGAAGCATAAATCTTTGCGCCAATACCAGCTCCTGTGGCAGCACCCACACTACCATCACAGTTATACAATTCAACCGGTACATTGAGAGTGTTGACAAAAGCCTCTGTAAATACTTCGCTTAAAAACATATTGGCCTTCCCGGCACGGATAACCTGCGGATTCATTCCACTCTCTCTCATTATATCGAGTCCATAGCGGAATGCAAAAGCAATTCCTTCCTGTGCAGCCCTGTATAAATGACTCTTGCCGTGTTTGTTCAAATCAATATTATTTATTTGTGCCTGAACCGTTCTGTTGTTCAACATTCTTTCGGCGCCGTTCCCAAACGGGAATAACAATAACCCGTCACTTCCTTCATGGATTGTTTTTGCAGCTTCATTGATTTGCTGATAGCTCAATCCTTCACCGGCAATATTTCTTATCCAGCGATTAAGAATACCAGTACCGTTGATGCATAATAATACCCCAACCCTTTTCCGTTCTGCTGTATAATTCACATGTGCAAATGTATTTACCCTCGATTCCTTGTCGTACGTCAACTGTTCGCTTACCCCGTATATAACACCGCTTGTGCCGGCTGTGGCCGCAAATTCACCAGGTTCTAAGACATTTAGTGATAAAGCAGTATTGGGCTGATCACCTGCTTTATAAGTAACGGGTATTCCAGCTTTTAATGACAATGTAGCAGCAACTATGCTTGACAGCCCTCCATGATCTGCAAAAACATCTTTCACCTCTGGAATAAAAGAAGTGGAAAGCCCGTAATATTCAAACACTTCTTTTGATAATTCGTTTTGTTGAAAATCCCAAAAGATACCTTCCGATAAAGCGGAGATGCTTGTAGTAGCCCTTCCAGTCAACTTCATGGCAATGAAATCGCCGGGCAGCATTATCTGATTAATCTTTTCATATACATCTGGTTGATTTTGTTTTATCCATGCTAATTTAGAAGCTGTAAAATTTCCAGGTGAATTGAGCAGGTGCCATAAACATTTTTCTTTACCTATTTCTTCAAAAGCCTTATCACCAATTTCTACGGCACGGCTATCGCACCAAATAATGCTGTTGCCTAAAACTTTCTCTTCTTTATCCACCATTACCAGGCCATGCATCTGGTAAGCAATGCCAATAGCTGCAATACCTTGTGGGTCATATTTTCCTTGTGTATTCAATTTTAATATGGCCAATTGAACATTCTCCCACCACATATCGGGTGATTGTTCGGCCCAGCCTGTCTGTGGGGTAATAATATCCAATTCTGTTTCGGGATAGTTCGCCGAATCCAGACATTTTTGAGTAGCAGGGTCCACAACAGAAACTTTAATGGAAGATGTTCCTATATCAATACCTAATAGAAGCATTGATCAAAGATAGTTTACGGATAATTCTATTAGTAAAAAAAGAGGCTGAAAGTTGCCCCATTCACGGCAGATGTTCCGATTAATTCTACAAATGAATTTTTGGAAGTAACTTTAAAAAAATTTGTTTACATGAAGAACTGGTTTTTAATTCTTACTACTTCCTTTTTGATTGTTTCCTGTCAGAAAGAAGAAAACGGTGGAGGTACTATGCCGCTGGCAGAACAGACACAGCCCAATGTTTCTTACGGAACTGATGCTTCGCAAAAAATGGATATTTACCTTCCACCCGGCAGAACTACTGCTACTACAAAAGTTATCATATTAATACATGGCGGCGGCTGGAGTTCTGGCGATAAAACAGATTTTACGCAATATGTCGACACCCTGAAAAAAAGACTCCCGGCATATGCCATCATTAGTATCAACTACAGGTTAGCTACCGGCACTTCCAATCTTTTCCCCACACAGGAAAATGATGTAAAAACAGCTATTGAATTTATTTATAGTAAAAGGACAGAATATGCCATCAGCGACAAATTCGTATTGCTGGGTACAAGTGCTGGTGGTCATCTTTCTTTATTACATGCATATAAGTATAGCACTCCTGTAAAAATTAAAGCAGTCGTTGATTTTTTCGGACCGACAGATCTTGTTGATATGTATAACAACCCCGCCTCGATACTTGCCTCGCCGGCTGCACTTGCAGCGGTAGTGGGTGCCACGCCAACTACCAACCTTAGTTTGTACCAGCAGTCAAGCCCCATCAATTTTGTTGTAGCAACTAGTCCTCCCACCCTTATTTTACAGGGAGGTGTTGATGTGGTGGTTTCACCTTCACAATCGGCTACCTTAGCTGCTAAACTGCAAACATTTGGAGTAGTACACCAGTATGTCTTTTATCCAACCGAAAATCATGGATGGAGCGGAGCTTATCTTATTGACTCCTTCAATAAAATTGATGCCTTCCTCGCCGCCAATGTCAATTAAATCTGTTTAAAACAATTTTCAAAAGCATCCGTCATTACCGGGTGCTTTTTTTGCTACTTTCAATATATGAATACAAGTGCACCATTGGCGGAACGGATTCGGCCTGATTCTTTAGATGAATTGCTGGGACAAGATCATCTTGTTGGCAAAGGCAGTATTCTCAGAACTGCTTTACAACATGGCAAAATACCATCCATGATTTTTTGGGGGCCTCCGGGCACCGGCAAAACAACAATTGCCAATATTATTACACAAACCTTGCATGTTCCTTTCTTTCAACTCAGTGCTATAAGTGCCGGCGTAAAAGATGTAAGAGAAGTGATTGAACAGGCAAAAACTCAGCCTGGGTCTGTCTTATTTATTGATGAGATACATCGATTTAATAAAGGTCAGCAGGATGCATTACTTGGGGCTGTGGAAAAAGGTGTCATTACATTGATCGGAGCGACCACTGAAAATCCTTCTTTCGAAATAAACAGCGCCTTACTTAGCCGCTGCCAGGTCTATGTGCTGAAACCATTGAATGAAAAAGAGCTGGTGAAATTATTGGAAACAGCTATTGAAAAAGATGAATACCTGAAACAGAAGAAGATCGAGCTGAAGGAAACTGCCGCACTCCTCAATATTGCAGGCGGTGATGGAAGAAAATTATTGAACCTGCTGGAAATTGTTTGTGATGCGTCAGGAGATGAGGTAATAATCACTGATAAACATGTGATGGAAGTAGCACAAAAAAGGGTGGCACTTTATGATAAAAGCGGCGAACAACATTATGATATCATTTCTGCTTTTATAAAATCCATCCGGGGCAGCGATCCTAATGCCGCCATCTATTGGTTGGCAAGAATGATCGAAGGTGGTGAAGATGTAAAATTCATTGCCCGAAGGCTGGTGATCCTTGCAAGTGAAGATATCGGTAATGCCAATCCTACTGCTTTAGTAATGGCCAATGCATCATTTGATGCGGTAAACAAAATTGGTTACCCCGAAGCAAGTATCATCCTCTCGCAATGTGTTAGCTACCTGGCCGCATCGCCAAAAAGTAATGCAGCAGTTGCAGCAATTGGGGAAGCCCTGTCCGCCGTTAAAAAATATGGCGACTTACCAGTGCCATTACATATCCGCAACGCACCCACCAAACTAATGAAGAATTTAGACTATGGAAAAAATTATGAGTATTCTCATAGTTATGAAAACAATTTCTCTCCGCAGGAATATTTACCGAAAGAATTAGCCGGCAAGAAATTTTATGATCCAGGAAAAAATGCAAGAGAAGAAGAGCTTCGAAAATTTTTAAAGAATTTGTGGAAGGATAAATACAATTACTGATCCATCAATTGTGGTTCAAATAATAAAGGGAAAAACTGTCCCTGGATTTTTTCTCCTTTTGGCACAGCCGGCACACCATCAAGCAGCGGATCATTTGAATCCGAGATCACCCCGTCAGCAATAGCATTAATTACAAAAGCCCTTCTCGGTTTGGATGAAGTATTGGCGCCAGAACCATGCAAGGTCAGTGAGTGATGAAATATAGCCTCGCCAGCTTTCGCTTCTGCCAACTGCGGATATTCAAATTGTTTTTTCTGCTCTTCCGTTAAAAAATCTTTGATACCCTGCAACTCACCGGCGATAACAGGTTTGGGTAACAAACCCCAATGATGACTACCGGGTATATATTGCAAACAGCCATTCTCTTTTGTTGAATCATCCAGTCCGCACCAGCAGGTTAAGTGGGCAATAGGCTTTGTTCTTGTCCAATAAGAATAGTCCTGGTGCCAGGCAACCACCCCACCTTGTTTAGGCGGCTTCCAGAAAATCTGGTCGTGCCAGAAACGAACCGGCACATTTCCTAATAGTTGACTGGCGGCTACTAAAAAACGGGGATTCCACAATACATCATGCAGCCCATTCATAATTCTCCATGCACCAAGGGCATGAAATAAAATGGTGGAAGGATCTGTTGATTCGTTGGAATGAAATTCATAAAACAACTCATGACCGGGATGTTGCGGATCTGCGATTTCACCTAACTCTGTCCTTATCTTTTCTACCTGGTGCTCATCCATCATTTTGATACCGCTTACAAAACCATTAACTCTGAAAAATTCTACCTGCTCATCACTTAATTTATATTGCTGCCATTCATCCCGGGAGGCGGGCCAGTGAAACAGGTTGCTTATCAGCTGGTGAACCAGGCTAAGGTCTTTAACCGGCATAAAAGTGTTTATTTAAAAATACTGTTTTACTTTCATTGAAACTTTGCTTCGCTACATTTATTATTCAAATAAGTATATGATCAGTTGGCTTTGTAAAAAATTTGACGAGTTGTCTCCATATGAATTGTATGCCATTTTACAATTAAGGAATGAGGTTTTCGTAGTGGAACAAAACTGTCCTTACCAGGACGCTGACAACAAAGATCTGAACTCCTGGCACCTGATGGGCTGGTTGGATGATAAACTGGTAGCATATACCCGGATACTTCCGCAGGGAGTAGCCTATCCTGAAGAGCCTTCTATTGGCAGAGTGGTCACTTCACCATCAACAAGAGGAGGAGGCATCGGGAGAAAGTTGATGGAAAAATCAATGGATGAATTATACAAATTATTTGGTGCCACCCCGATCAAAATAGGTGCACAACTATACCTGCTTAAATTTTATACTTCATTAGGCTTTCAGCAAACCAGTGAAATCTACCTCGAAGACAATATAGAACATGTTGAAATGGTAAAATTGTAGCCATTTTTCGTAGAAGCCCTAAGTAGAACAACTTTCATTACTGGTAAAACAAAAAAAATACGGCGATTCACTCCGCTTATAATTTTTTCTTTTTCTACTTTAGTTCCGAAATCCAATAGTAGAAAAACCAGAAATCCGATACCAATGAGAACAAATGTACGTACAGTGCGGTTATCCGTACTTATTTGCCTGTTTGCTTTTTTCTCTTTCAAAAGCAACGCACAATCAATCAGCACCCCAAATGGGAAACTTGAAATTGGCCTTGGAATAGGCCCGATGTTTTTTCTTGGCGACCTTGGTGGAAGTGCCGGTGTAGGAAAAACATTTGTAAAGGATCTTGATTTTCCCCTTACCAAATTGAGCAAAGGACTTTATCTGAATTATTACCCAACAGAATTTATTGGTCTTCGAATTGCAGGAAACCTTGGTCACCTGGAGGGAGATGATGCGCAGGCGCCTGCTAAAGGTGGTGCAGAAATGGATCGCCGGGAAAGAAACCTGCACTTTAAATCAAAGATCAGTGAGGCCTATGCGGCTGTTGAAATATACCCGACTTACTTTTTTGAAAGATATGATGGATTGAAAGGTAAATTAAGACCTTACTTTTTAGCTGGTGTTGGTATCTATCATTTCGATCCTGAAACAAAAGATGTGGATGGAAGTTGGGTAAAAGTGGCTCCGCTGAGATTAGAGGGGCAGGGTTTTGCTGAATATCCGGACAGCAAACCTTATAAACTGACTCAAAAAAATGTATTAGGAGGAGTTGGTTTCAAATACTACATCAAAGAAAACGCCTACATCGGTTTTGAAATCCTGCATCGAAAATTATTTACCGATTATGTGGATGATGTAAGCCATAACTATTACATCGACCCGATTTATTTTGATCAATACTTATCAGCCGCCGATGCTGTAAAAGCCCGGAGATTGTATTACCGTGGCATCTACTCGTTTCCGGCCACCCGTCCTTATGAAGAGTTTGCAGAAAGAGGTGACCCGAAAGAAAACGACGCCTATTTCTCCAGCATCATACGATTTGGTTGGCGGATCGGTGGTGGTGATGCCCGCAGCAAGCAATTAAAATGCCCGGTTTTTTATTAAACTGGTATAACCATAACCTCAAAACCCGAACCCAATGAAACAAACATTTATCAAACCACATTTCAAACCCATCCTTGCATTAGGTTTCATTACCGGCTTGCTGGCAGCACAACCTGTGTTTGCGGAAGGAAAGCCTTTTAAAAAATTTGCTATCACAGCAAATAATCCGGAAGAAGATAAGCCGGCCAAAAAAAATAAAACAAAAGCTACTGCCAGAACATTTTCATCGCTTAACAATAACTCTGTAAAAATTTACCCGGATATCCTAAAAAGAGATATGCATGTGGTAGCAAAAGATAATGATGGCCGTGAGATAGATTTTTTTGTATTTGATGTAGAAGGTGCTCTTGTTCATCATTATAAAATGAAAGAAAAAGACCATTACAGGATAGCCGGCCTTTCGAGGGGCACTTATGTCTATCGTGTTTTTATTGGTGATAACGAAACTGCCGCCGGCAATTTTGAAATAAGATAAACCCAACTGATATTCAACTTCGTCCCGATAAGCGGCGGAGAGCTTAATAAAATCTGATACCCTGGTTGATAAAACCTAATCCGTTCTCTATTGGTACTCTCATATTGTATAAATTTTATTAAATACTCTCTGCCCTGCTTATCTGGTACTTGGTTAACTGGTTAATTAGTTAATTAGGTATTGGGGCTTATGTAGTAAGCCTTCTATTATAAAGCCTAATTAACCAATCTCCAATTAACCAATTAACTAAATCCCTGAGTTCTTTTAATTGTCATAACTAAGAAACCCGCAAAAGGCAGGAGCGTTGCTAAAATCCGGTATCCCGGGTGAAAAACCGTTGAATAGACGCACCCTTCAAAAGATTTTTCAATGTCGTCCTGCCTTTTCCTGTGGGTTTTCAGCAGCAGACAATTCCCCTCCACCTTTCTGCAGTATTAAGTCATTGTGCTTAATCAGTTTAAAAAAAACCTGCCTTGCCTGTTTTGTTTTTACAAAAAGTGCCTATATTAGTTTTATAATTAAAACCTAGGGTGACCTGAACCCACAAAACAGGGGCGAATACCGAAAAGCCAAACGAGTAGGTAAAACCAAATCAACCAAACTTATTATGGAAAATTTAGGCTTTCACAAATCGAAATTGTATTCATTAATTCTTGCCGCTGTAGCACTTATCTCTCTGCTTCTGCCATGGGTTTCAGTATCTGCTGGTGGTTTTGGCGGGGCCTCTAAAAACGGTTTTGGCGGTTGGGGTCTTGTTGTACTAATCGGTATTGGCCTTGTTGCTGCAGCTTGTTTCATGGGCAATAAAGCTGGCACTTTTGATGACATGGGTAAAAAACTGGTTCTTGGCGGTTTCGGAGCAATTGCCGGTGGAGCAGCCATTTATTTAATCAGAGTATTCACTATGGGCGGAGGAAAATATGGTGGAATTGTAAAAGTTTCTCCAGGTCTTGGCCTTTTCTTAGGTCTGGCTGCTGGCGCCATTGGTCTTTTATTAACGTTAGGAATTGTAAAAGTTCCGAAAAGTATTGACGATAAAGTAAAATAGAAAAAACTTATTTCATAAAAAAAGCCCTTCTTATTTTAAGAGGGGCTTTTTTTTGAATGACTTAGTTGATCACAATTCCATTTTCAAAAACTGTGCGGTATAACTTTCTTTATTCTTCGTCAACTCCTCCGGTGTTCCTTCAAACAATATTCTACCGCCCCCATCACCACCTTCAGGTCCGAGATCAATAACATGATCAGCTACTTTTATAACATCCATATTGTGTTCAATTACCAACACGGTATTACCTCTGTCAACTAATTTATTTAAGACATCGAGTAAGTGCTGAATATCTTCAAAGTGTAATCCTGTAGTCGGTTCATCCAGTATATAAAAAGTTTTACCCGTATCTCTTTTAGAGAGTTCCGTTGAGAGTTTTACCCGCTGTGCCTCTCCCCCGCTTAATGTTACGGCTGATTGCCCCAGGGTGATATATCCCAACCCCACTTCTTCCAGCACTTTTATCTTGCGGTAGATATAAGGAACGTTCTGAAAAAATTCCACCGCTTCTTCCACTGTCATTTCTAAAACATCTGCAATAGATTTTCCTTTATACCGGATCTCTAATGTTTCCCGGTTATATCGTTTACCATTACATTTTTCGCAATGAACATATACATCGGGCAGAAAATTCATTTCGATCACCCTCATACCACCTCCTTCACATACTTCGCACCGGCCGCTTTTTACATTGAAAGAAAAACGGCCCGCCGTATAACCCCTGATCTTTGATTCAGGGATTGAAGCAAATAATGTCCTTATCTCAGTAAAGAAGCCGCAATAAGTTGCCGGGTTACTCCTCGGCGTTCTTCCGATCGGGGACTGATCTATCTCTATTACTTTATCAATATGCTCTAATCCCCGGACCGATTTAAATTCCAGCGGGGTCATCTTAGACCCAAAAGCATGTTTGGAAAGAATGGGATACAATGTTTCATTAATGAAAGTTGATTTGCCGCTGCCGCTTACACCTGTTACACAAATAAACTTTCCCAAGGGAAATTCAGCGCCGACATTCTGCAGATTATTTCCTTTGGCACCTGTCAGTTGCAGGAATTTTCCGTTGCCGGGTCTTCTCTCTTTTGGAACAGCAATCCGATGATGTCCGTTCAGATAACCTGAAGTAAGCGTATCCAACTTCAATAATTCAGCCGGTGTACCCTGTGCTACAATTTTTCCGCCATGAAACCCGGCTTTGGGGCCAATATCAATTAAATGATCCGCCGCCAGCATAATATCTTTATCATGCTCCACTACTATAACGCTGTTACCAATATCCCGGAGATTTTTTAATGCATCGATCAACCGGTGATTATCCCGTTGGTGTAAACCAATAGACGGCTCATCCAGTATATAAGTAATGCCCTGCAACTGCGAACCGATCTGTGTAGCAAGCCGTATCCGCTGCGATTCTCCACCGCTCAATGTTTTAGAAGGCCGGAATAAAGTGAGATAAGTCAATCCAACATCTAAAAGAAACTGCAGCCTTTCTCTTATTTCTTTCAATACATCTTTTGCAATCGCCTTTTGTTTATTATCAAGCATCAGTTCAATACCGTCAAACCAGGCAGCAAGATTATCAAGGTTCATATTGCTGAGGTCGGCAATATTTCTTCCATTTACCCTGAACCAAAGACTCTCTTTTTTTAACCGTTGCCCATTACAAGTAGTACAGGTGGTAAAAGTCATAAACTGCTGAACCCATTCCCGTAATGCCTCTGTACTGGTAGAAGAAGCAAACCACCGCTTCAGCATAGGAATTATGCCTTCATAGCTTCCGGTGTATTCATGCGGAATAGTTTCATCATTTACATCCACTTCCAATGATGGACTAATCTTTTTATCACCAAATAAAAGCAGCTCCAGCTGCTCCTTAGGAAGCTCCTTAATAGGTTTATCTAATTTGATCTTATACTGTTTGGCAAATGCAGTTACCTGCTGAAACACACTGGCATTTCTTTCTTCACCCAATGGAATAATGCCGCCTTCCTTTACACTTTTAGATGTATCGGAAAGCACTTCACTCATATCAATGGTATAGACATTTCCCAAACCTTTACACACCGGGCAGGCACCATAAGGTGAGTTAAATGAAAACGCATTCGGCGAAGGTTCTTCATAACTGATTCCCGTGTCTTCACACATCAGCAACTTGGAATACTGGATAAATTTTGAGTCGTCAACCAGCAAAAACATCAGGTCTTTTCCAATTTTCAATGTTTCTTGCACACTCTGGCTCAATCTTGCTTTCAGTTCGTCCGTAACCTGCAACCTGTCCACCACCAGTTCTATATCATGAATTACATACCTGTCAACCTGCATTTTGGGAGAAATATCTTTTACTTCTCCGTCTACTCTTACTTTCAAGAATCCCTTTTTTCTAACATCCTCAAATAATTCCCGGTAATGCCCTTTGCGGCCTCTTACTAATGGAGCCAACAGGGCAATTTTTTTTCCTTTGTATTTAGTAAAAATATTTTCAACAATTTCTTCTTCGCTCCATTTCACCATTCGTTTACCGGTGTTGTAGGAATAAGCTTCGCCGATCCTGGCAAACAATAAGCGGAGAAAATCATATATCTCAGTAACCGTTCCCACCGTTGAACGGGGATTTTTGTTTGTTGTTTTTTGTTCGATGGAAATAACAGGAGAAAGACCGGTGATCTTATCTACATCCGGACGTTCCATATCGCCAATAAATTGCCGGGCATAGGCACCAAAAGTTTCCATGTAGCGCCGCTGGCCTTCTGAATAAATAGTATCAAAAGCTAATGAAGATTTTCCGCTGCCACTAATACCAGTGATAACTACCAGTTTGTTCTTGGGGATAGAAATGTCAATGTTTTTCAGGTTATGCACCCGGGCGCCAAAAACCTCAATAAAATCATGGTTGACCTGCTCCTCCGTAATTGTTCCGCTTTTCTTCTTTGTTGCCATAGTATTTGGGGAAAGCGAAGATACTATTTCGCTATCCTTTTTAAAGACATTGCTTTATAACCGGGAAGAACCGTACAAAGCTGACGGAAATCAGCCAGTCCTGCAGTTGTAATCATAGCCAGCTGTTTAAGTTTTAAGTTGTTTTATCATTGTGAATCCTCCACAACATCCAACAATAGTTTCAACCCAGCATGCTGGTCTTCCTGGCATCAAACTTCCGGAAGATGTTGTATCACTCAGTAAATGGAAAGCAAAAGACATTGTGAAGTTTCATGATGCACTCCTGTCAATAATGGCATGGCCGGAAAATAAAGAACAACTGCACCAGGCAAAAAAAGAAATGGCCCGGCTGACAGAAGCAGTAAAAGAAATTATTGCGGTTGATAAAATGATGGAAGCAAGATTGAGTGATTCAGGGTTGCCCGGCACAGAACTTACGGGCTGTTTCAGTTATGAAATCACACGATGGCTGGTAAATGAATTTAGTGCTGATGTTCGTCTTAATAGCAGCAAAGCCAGCCCCGAAACAGTAAAATTATTATTCCACGAACTAATGCCGGCAGTTGAATATGAAAGTATTTCTTCAGGAGATCTGACGCTGATACAACGAATCAAAAAATTAAAAGGAACTAGTGTTATTTCTGATGCTGAATGGTTGATCAACCTTATTGAAAGTGCTGCGATTTCATATTCGGCAAAAGAATTCCTGTTCAATGAACTAAAAATATTTATTACCTGGAAGCTGAATCATCCTTCCGCCAGCCGTAGCTACAGCTGTCTGCTTCAAAAAAATATTTTTTATCATCCGAAACTCCCAAAGAGAATTGATGTTAAAAAGATAGCGCAAAGAAAGCTTCCATTACCTGACCGGCTATCCATCAAACAAAAAACACAGCTTGTAAATGTTGCAAAAGCCACATTACTCTTTCTCTACCGGGAAACCGATCCATTCACATTTGCTGCTGCTGATGCAGTAAAATTATTTACACTGGAAAAAGGCTATAGCATTGGATTGTACGGTATGAAAAAGGGGCACCGGCTTTCAATCGAGTCTTATATCGGGTATCTTGTTTTCAAAAATGGAATACCTGTTTCGTATGGTGGTGGCTGGATGTTCGGCCACCGATGTCAATTTGGAATTAATATCCTTGAACCATTTCGTGGTGGAGAATCGGCGTACATTTTTTCTCAATTAATCAGGGTATATCATCAATATTTCGATGCAAACAGGTTTGTCGTTAAGCCCTACCAATTTGGTAAAAACAATAAAGAAGCCCTGAAATCCGGGGCATTCTGGTTTTACTATAAACATGGCTTCAGGCCTGAAGATGTCAAGTTACAAAAATTAGCTGTGGATGAGTGGGAAAAAAAAGCAATAGATAAAAAATACCGAACGTCTATTGATCTGTTGAAAAAATTTACTTCCTCAAACCTTGTATTGCTACTTTCTAAAAAATCAGTTCCGGTTTTTGACGCATCGGTGGTCAGCCTTGCAATCACTTCGTATATCAATCAACAATTCAATGGTAACAGGAATAATGCCGTAGCTGAATCGGAGAAAAAAACAATAACAGAATTAAACATAAAGAATCTCAGTAGCTGGAATACATATGAAAGAGAAGCTTTGACACAATGGAGTTTATTGGTTCAGGCTATGCTGGATATAAATAAATGGAATAACACTGAAAAAAAACAGCTCCTTGAACTTATAAAATCAAAGGCAGATAATAACGAACTGATTTTTATAAAACTTCTGCAAAGTCACAAGCGATTATGGAAAGAGCTTTGTACTAAATTAAACTGATGGGAGTTTATACCTGCTAAGCCAGGCAATACAACAGGCAAAAAAAAATTGAAAATAAGTACCGGTAGAGCAACCCGCCTGTTTTCCGGATGCTAAATGAAAAAAATCATCCTTCCAAAACCCTTTACTGGAAAGACTTTCAGCCTATATCCAAACAACCGTTTGCGATTTTTTTTGAATACAAGTTTGGAAAATTGAATTTCTTCCCCCTATCTTTGTTCTAGTTCTTTACGGATAACTTATCAAGAAAGGCAGAGGGTAATGGCCCGATGAAGCCTTGACAACCTATTCAAACTTTGTTTGAAAAAGGTGCCAATTCCATCACGCCAATGGCGTGACAGATAAGTCAGATTAATAGCTTCGAAATATTTTCTACAACATATTAAAAGCTCATCTGATTTATCGGGTGAGCTTTTTTGTTGCTCGTCCCGATAGTCTTTCATTGGTAAGTGATGTAAATGTCTAATCAATTTTTCATCATGTTAAAAAACCAAAAAAGATGAGTAACAACGCAACACAACTGATCCACAGTATTCCCATTGACCCTTTAACAGGAGCCATCTCTGTTCCTATTTATCAAACATCCACTTTTGTACAGGAAGCACCGGGAGTAAACAAAGGCTATGACTATGCCCGTTCAGGTAATCCTACAAGGGCAGCGTTGGAAGAGATCATTGCGAAGTTAGAAAACGGTTCTACCGGTGTTGCATTTGGAAGCGGCCTCGCTGCCATAGACGCTGTGATCAAACTACTGGAAGCTGGTGATGAAATTCTCGCAGTAGATGATATCTATGGCGGCGCCTTTCGTCTATTTACCCATATCTACCAAAAATTCGGTATCACTGTAAATTATGTTGATACAACAAATGCAGAAAATGTTTTCAACGCTGTTACACCAAAGACGAAACTCATTTGGATTGAAACACCGACTAATCCAACATTAAAAATCTCCGATATTGAAGCTATTGCCAAAATAGCCAAAGCTAACCGCTGTTTGCTTTGCGTTGATAATACTTTTGCTTCACCTGCCCTGCAGCAACCTCTTTTACTGGGAGCAGATATTGTCGTTCATTCTGCTACAAAATACCTCGGTGGTCATAGTGATCTGATTGCCGGCTTAGTAGTAACCAAAGAAAAAGAACTGGGAGATAAAATAAAATTCATCCAAAATGCCAGTGGTGCCATCCTGTCTCCTTTCGACAGCTGGTTAGTTATTCGTGGGATCGAAACTTTACCCTTACGGTTAAAACAACATTGCATCAATGCACAGGCGGTGGCAGAGTTCTTAGAAACTCATCCTGCTGTTGATAAAGTATATTATCCCGGCTTAAAGACACATCTTAATCATGATATTGCTGCAAGGCAGGCAAAAGGCTTTGGTGGTATTGTTTCTTTTACCCTGAAGAATGATACAGAAGAAGCGGCGACTGCTTTTGTAATCGCTACTCAATATTTTAAACTGGCTGAAAGCCTTGGCGGTGTAAAAAGCCTGCTTTGCCATCCTGCACAGATGACTCATAAATCTATTCCTTCAGAAAAAAGAAGGGCAGCCGGTGTTGCCGATAGCCTTATCCGACTTTCCGTTGGCCTCGAAGAAGCCAATGATCTGATCAGCGATTTGAATGATGCATTTAATAAAGTAGCAGCAACAAAAATCAAAAACGAAACTGTATCCCTGTAATGGAAACACATAAACAATTAACCATCGGCCTGTTTGGGTTTGGCGTTGTTGGCGAAGGACTATACAAAGTGCTGCAACAAACACCATCCCTGAAAGCCAGTATCAAGAAAGTTTGTATAAAAAACTATGGCAAAAAAAGAAATGCACCGGCTTCCTTATTTACAACGGATAAAGATGAATTGCTGAATGATCATGACATCAATGTTATAGTAGAAGTTATTGATGATGCAGATGCAGCTTTTCAGATTGTATCCATTGCATTAAATAACGGGAAAGATGTAGTAAGTGCCAGCAAAAAAATGATTGCAGAGCATTTGACAGCATTGCTGGAATTGCAACAGGTAACCGGTAAATCCTTATTGTATGAAGCCGCAGCCTGCGCATCCATTCCAGTTATCAGGAACCTGGAAGAATATTATGATAATGACCTCTTACATTCTATCAGGGCCATTGTAAACGGATCTACTAATTTCATTCTTACCAAACTAGTAGAAGAAGGCCTTGACTTTAAACAGGCATTAATATTAGCGCAGCAAGCCGGCTTTGCAGAAAGCAATCCCATACTGGATGTAGAGGGTTACGATGCCGTAAACAAATGGTCATTTTTACTTACCCATGCCTATGGAATTATCGGAAACCCGGAAGCCATTCTATTCAATGGCATTCAAAACATTCATGCTACGGATGCGATCGTTGCAAAAGCAAAAAAACAAGAGATCAAATTAGTAGCTCAGGCTCAAAAATTAAAGAACGGCAAAGTAGCTGCTTTTGTTCTGCCGCAGTTTGTAAAGCATGATGACCACCTCGCTTTTGTAAAAAATGAGTATAACGGTGTTGTAATTGAAAGTGGTTTTGCCGATAAACAATTTTTTTATGGAAAAGGTGCAGGAAGTTTCCCTACAGCTTCCGCCGTACTTAGTGATATTTCCGCCTTGCGTTATCAATATAAATATGAGTATAAAAAACTCTATCACCACACCCCACATGAGTTGACCAATGATATTTTTCTCCGGGTCTATGTAAGTTTTGATGATCTGGCCTTTGTTCCCCGTGAACGTTTTGAATGGATTGAAGAATGGCATGCCCGGGAAGAAAGAAAATACCTGGCAGGTGTAATTTCTTTATCCGAATTAAAAGAAAATAACTGGTGGAAAGAAAATGGAACATCGCTGATACTTTTACCAGCACCTGTTATTGAAGAAACCGAAACCCGGAAGCTAAAAAAGAGAAGCCTGGAACTTGCAGGGGTTTTATAAACGTTGTTGTACTTGTTATTTGGTTAAAGGAGGTTTGCATTTTGCAAACCTTTCTTTGTTATTGAAAATGTACCTTTGGCCCAACATTTAAAACCATGCGGGAATTATCAGTTGTCATTACAGTAATGAACGAAGAGGAGAACATCAAACCGCTGCTGGAATCCGTCCGTTCAGCTTTAACTGGTATTGATTATGAAGTAGTGCTGGTAGATGACGGCTCTTCGGATAAAACCAAGCAACAGATACTGGAACATACTGACGAAAGAACAGTTTTAGTTGAGTTGAGAAAGAACTATGGCCAAAGTACTGCTATGACCGCTGGAATTGATTATTCCCGTGGCAGGTTTGTAGCCTTATTAGATGGAGACCTGCAAAATGACCCTACAGATATTCCGGCAATGCTGGACTTACTTAAAAAAGAAGATTGGGATGTAGTTGCCGGCAACAGGAAGAACCGCAAAGACGGGTTCATTCTCCGGAAAATACCAAGCAAAATTGCCAATGCACTCATCCGCCGTATGACAGGTGTTTATATCAGGGATTATGGGTGTACGTTAAAAGTATTCAGACGTGAAATTGCCGAGGAACTCGGATTGTATGGTGAATTACATCGCTTTATTCCCGTGTTAGCCAAACTACAGGGAGCAAAAATTACACAGGTAGATGTAAAACATCATGCCCGGATTCATGGCAAAAGTAAATATGGTATCAACCGTACATTTAAAGTAATGAGTGATTTGGTGCTAATGGTATTCATGCGGAAGTATATGCAAAAACCAATGCACCTTTTTGGCCCCATCGGTTTTATCAGCTTTGGAATAGGTGTAGCTATTAATGCATACCTGCTCGTATTAAAATTAATGGGACAGGATATTGGGGGCAAACCACTGCTTATCCTTGGACTAATATTATTGCTGGGCGGTATCCAGTTTATTACCATCGGTATTGTAGCCGATATCAATACCAGAACTTATTTTGAATCGCAGAATAAGAAGACCTATAATGTGAGAAAGGTTTATCATGCCAAAAAAGAGATAAACCATACATCAGATATTACAATGTAATTATTGGAGTAATAATTCCTTATTCGTCACAAACCAGGTATAGAATTTTTTCAACCCATCCTCCAGTTTTGTTTGGGGATTATAACCAAGCAGTTCTTTTGCCTTTGTAATATCTGCAAATGTTTTAGGTACATCACCCGGCTGTTCCGGATGTATTTCAATCACCGCTTTCTTTCCAACAACTTCTTCAATAGCAATGATCAGTTCCTTTAACGAGATTGTATAATTATTACCCAGGTTGATGATCTCAAAATCAGATTTGTCATACTTCATAGCTGCCGTAACACCCTGAACAGTATCATCCACATAGGTATAATCACGGCTGGTACTGCCATCACCATACATTGTAATCGGCTCGCCTTTAAGAATGGCTTTTGTAAATTTATGAATAGCAAGATCTGGTCTTTGGCCCGGACCGTAAACCGTAAAGAAACGTAAGGCGATGAAACGAATCCCAAAAAGCCTGCTATATACATGACCAAGCATTTCTCCGGATAGTTTCGTCATAGCATACGTACTGATCGGCATCAGTTGTTCATCTTCTTTCCAGGGGTAATGGTCATTAATACCATACACACTGCTGCTGGACGCAAAAACAAATTGCTTGATTTTTCTCTCTTTGGCAAACTCCAGCATATTTTGTAAACCGATAACGTTGGTTTGCTGGTAAGCCAGGGGATTTTGAATACTGGGCCTCACTCCGGCCTTTGCAGCAATATGCACAATCGTATCTATAGTTTCGGGGATTAATGCAGATAATTCTCCTGCAGAAGTAATGGCAATGTCAGTATATAAAAAATGGAAATCAGGATTCGATTTAAACTCCTGGATATTAAATTGCTTTATATCGGCAGAATAAAATGGGTCGAAATTATCAATACAGGTAATTTTTACACCGGGATTGTCCTGAAACAATTTCCGGATAAGATTACTGCCTATAAAACCTGCCCCGCCTGTTACTAAAATATGCATGAGAAATGAAATATTCCGCAAAATAGAAAATCC
>CALRVH010000040.1:0-28648 GCA_943371565.1 Chitinophaga pinensis
AGAAAATAGAGTACGGGGTTACCAGCAGGTAGACCTGCATCGGGTGGATGTGAACAAAAGGACAAGCGAACTGCTGTACAGGGAAACCAGCCCTACCAATATTGATACGTATGACTCATGGGTACTGGAAGAATTTGGCAAAACCATCATTGCATCTGAGAAAGATGGCTGGCGGCAATTATATTCCCTGGATTTAAAAACAAAATTGCTGACGCCGCTTACCAACGGGTCTTATTATGTAAACAGTATTTACTCCATTGATAAAAAAACGAAAACCATTTTCTTTCTAGCTTCCGGAAAAGAACAGGGCCGCAATCCTTACTATCAGCATTTGTATAAAATCGGGATTGACGGAAAAGGATTTGCCCTGCTTACACCAGAGAATGCCAATCATATTATAACGATATCTCCGGATGGAAAATATTTTACCGATAATATTTCTGCTCCCGATCAACCTACCAGAACGGTGCTAAGGGAAACTGCAGCAGGTAAAATGTTGAAAGAGTTGAGTAAGGCCGATATTGATGGATTGCTGGCGATGAATTTTAAGTATGCGGAAACATTTACAGCGACAGCAAGAGATGGCATCACTACTATCTATGGCGTTATGTGGAAGCCCTCCAATTTCGATCCTGCAAAAAAATACCCGGTGATAGATGCTTCTTATACCGGCCCGCATACGAATATGTTTACCCGGAGTTTTGGTATGACCCTCGGAAGAAACAATCAGCCGCTGGCAGAGCTAGGGTTTATTGTGGTGGTCGTGGATGGAATGGGTACTGCAGGAAGATCAAAGGCCTTTCATAATGTCTCCTACAAAAACATGGGTAAAAACCTGACCGATCATGTGCTGGCTATCAAAGAACTGGCAAAAAAATATTCCTGGATCGATGCGGACAGGGTGGGTATTTTCGGACATTCAGCAGGCGGGTATGATGCGGGACATGCGGTGCTGGAGTTCCCTGATTTTTATAAAGTAGCCGTGGCAAGTTCAGCCGATCATGATTTCAGGATGGAAAAAGACTGGTGGCCCGAAATGTATATGGGCTGGCCGGTTGATTCTTCTTATCATTTGGTGTCCAATATAACGATGGCCAAAAATCTGAAAGGAAAATTACTGATCACACATGGCGGTATTGATGAAAATGTAAATCCTTCTGCCACCTTTAAACTGGCCGAGGCATTGATAAAAGCCAATAAAGAATTTGATATGCTGATCTTACCAAGTCAGCGGCACGGTTACACAGGTATTTATAACGATTATTTTATTAAAAAACTGTGGAACTATTTTGTAGAGCATTTGCTGGGCGAAAAACCTATCTGGGATTTTCAGTTGAGATGATTTTGTAGACGGACAACGGGGTTTAATAAAATTCTTTTGTACAAAATGATTTCAGTTGTACGAAGTCATTGTATATATTGACCAGTTCTTCAAATGGCGTATCGCAAGCAAGACGAATAAAGGCAACGGTTCCTTTTTCCGTTATAAAATTTATCCACGATAAGGGAGCATGTGCTTTTTTATCGCAGGGCTCCAATTCAATTCCGTTGTGTTCATCCGGTTTACCAGGCTGAAAAGCCAACAAGTCATACAGGTTGAACGGAAACCTGGCAGTCCGTGTATTGCTGACAATAATATCTCCGTTACGGTTAGCAGCAACGGTGATTGGATTGCCTCTTTCTTGCCAGGTTTCTAATCGTTTGTTAATACTCTCCAGCGTTTTCTCAAACGTCTTTTCTTGTCCATAGAGCAGCAAGCTACTGCTGGTCAATAAAAAGGCCAGTAAAACAGCTATTTTCATGTTGTAAGTTTTTGGTATTTGTCCATAAAAGATGCTCCTTCACCCTTACCGGATGTTTTTGGCGTATCAATTACATAAATAAAATAGCATAGGCATATGTACGCTATGGTTAGTGCCTGCCTGCCGGTAGGCAAGTTTGTATTTTCACCTACCATTGATTTGTAATGAACTTTGAATGCAAAAAGGGGGAGTCTTATAATTTATGTGGTTGGTGGAAGAAAACACCAACCACGGCGTGTTATTTTTGGCGGAACACCTGCCGTGGCGGAAAGGATGAAGACTAAGGACAACGGGGAAAAAGAAGTTATTATTTCTTCAGTGCATAGTATGTCCAGGCAGCTCCTAACAAATCAACCACACCGATACCAATTAGTATAGGAGCTACAAACTTTAATACTACAAAAGCGGTAAACGCAATAAATACAAAAATTCGGGTAGGCACCGTCAGCTTAAAAAAAGAAACATTATTCTGAACGCCGGTGCGGTGATAATAAAAGCCCAAAACAAATGCAAGTACCCCAACAATACGAATCCATACCTCATTTGTTTCAGGCAATTGCAGGGTTTGCAGGAACATATTGGGAACAGCCATCAATGTTAACCCGACTATATACAGGTAAAATCCAAAATAGCAAACGGAACGGGCAGCTGGTGTCATGTTGGTTGGTTTTATGCTTAAATATATTTATTTTTTATTTACCAGCATCTCCTGAATTGAAAACTCAGAGAACCATTCAACTTTTATTTGTTTTTTGAATACTACGGACAACCGGGAAGAAAACACCAACCACGGCGTGTTGTTTTTTAGGGAACACCTGCCAAGATGGAACACAATGGACAACGGGAGTATTGTCATTTTAAAATAGTCAAACAGGCAAATTGTTAATCCCTGACACAACGAACAGAAAAGCCGCCCCGTTTAACATAGAAGTTTCTTGCAATACCACCGAAATTGAATACCATTTCGCGGTACCATGCTATGGCATCCTGAGAAGTAGAACTCCACCATGACCCGCTGAAACCCATACTTTGGAACAAACCGTTATCGTAGCGGGCACCGCCAGGCAGACCTGCCCATCCGCTGCTATTGGTGGCCCCGGTATTTGGACTTTTCCAAAGGGATGTACCGGTTTCTTTCATTGCTGTTCCGGCAACAGATGTTCCATTTAAAAAAGTGATTAAAGAAGTCCATTCTGCATCGCTGGGTATATGCCAGCCTGCAGGAGCTAAACCTCTCGGGTCATTTACTGCATACCAATTATATAGTTTGCCATAAGTAGTTCCATTGTCCGATTTATTCTCATAATAACACCAGGCACCGGTGGTTAAATTTACCCAGGTCGACAAGTCAGTTACTTCTGGGATAACGTCTCCATTTCTATACCTCGATACGTCTAAGTTTTTTTTCATCCAGGTTTGTTTGCCAATAGTTACAGTCTCCTGAGCATAGCTAAATGTTGTACTGCTTGCAATAAGCAACATAACTAAAATGAAGTTCAGTGTACTTTTTTTCATTTTGATTGTTTATTGGTTTTAAAATTATTAATAAAAGTTGATTTTTGCATTAACTCAACTGGTTGGTTCAAGAAAATAGCAACTACTGTTGTAAGCTTTTATTTATTGTAACATCTGCCACGGTGGAACACTACGGACAACGGGGGAACAAAACACCAACCACGGCTTGTTGCTTTTTGGAGAACACCTGCCAAGGCGGAGAACCATTCAACTTTTATTTGTTTTTTGAATACTACGGACAACGGGGAGGAAAACACCAACCACGGGGTGTTTTTTTTGGGGAACACCTGCCAAGGCGGAAAAAATGACTTAATTTTAAATTAGCAATTAGATAATCTAAAATAAGGATTATGAAATATTTATTTTTCTTAACATTTTCTATTCTTGTATTTTCTTGCAAAAAGAATAACACACCTACAACACCAACTTCATATTCAGTAGGGCAAACTTTTGGAGGAGGTAAAATATTTTATATCGACGGTACAGGTCAACATGGGCTAATTGTTGCCCCAAGCGATCAAAGTCTTACAACACAACCTTATAGTCTTGGAACTTTTGGAACTCATATTACTACAGGAGCAACGAGTTCTTCAAATGGTTCAACAAATACAACTCAAATAATAAATACACAAGGGGATACTGGCTCATATGCCGCCAAATTATGTAGAGATTATAGGGGCGGTGGATTCAGTGACTGGTTTTTACCATCTAAAGACCAATTATTTCAATTGTTTTTACAACAAACTGTACTTGGAGGTGGATTTGGAACGGTTTATTGGAGTTCTACTGAAGTTAGCTCAGATAATGCAATAATAATAACTTTCAGTAACGGTAATGAGGAGTGGAGCCCTAAACATGGGGTACGATATGTACGAGCTATTCGGGCTTTTTAAAGTCTCAACTATCCTGAACTTCTTTTTCTAAAAATCATCAAGGAAAAAAGAGATTGACTATTAGAAATCGAGTGACTCTTTTTCTGCACGTGGTTGGGAGAGAAAACGCCAACCACAAAGTGTTATTTTTTGGTAACACCTGCCAAGATGGGAAATTTGTAAATTTTCAAGATAAAAAAATATTATAAAAGCTCAGTAATAAATCTAACAGCGATGAATTTTTCTCCGAAGACGCTTGAAGAAATTGGCAAGTATTATTTTAAAAATTCTTTGCAGTATTTTCCTGAAAAATATATTTCTATTTTGTTGATGCCTGGTAGTAATATACCAAAACATGTTGCTTACCTATGTCCAATGTGTTTGAAAAATGCAATGATGATTATAGACTCACCAACCCATCCAGTAACCGGGGAGTTTACCGAAGATCATTTCCCACCCAAAAATGTTGGTGGAAAGAAATTTGTTTTGGTATGTAGGCTATGTAATAGTAAGGCGGGGCATGATTATGATTTTATATTAAAAGATCATTTATCTCATCTTAGTTTTCAAAAAAAAATTCCAAATTCAACCATAAAAAGTCGAACAATCATCCAGAATGTCGGGAAATTCAAAGGTGATATCACAATTGACGAAAAAAGAGAAATACGACTTAATAATGGTAATGAGAAAATTCAGCCATTATCTAAGTGGAATGAATCTTCTAAGGCAAACAACGATTGGGAAATTAAAGTTGAGTACAAAATTCCAGAAAATGAGAAAATAGAAAAAGCATTAATACATGCTGCATACCTTACCTGTTTTGAATACTTTGGGTATGAGTATGTCTTTTCAGAAGGAGGTAATCTAATGAGAGATGTATTGGATAATAAAAAAAGGTACCCAGCAAATGTTCTTGATTTAAATTTTGATTCAGAACATATGTTAAAGAATATTCCAATAGGGCTTGCTTTTATTAGTCTCCCTAATGATTTGCAATCTATGGTTGTGAATTTGAAACTTGTTTTAAAAGAAACGGGTTATAAAACAATCAAAACTGTCTTAATTCCCAATCCAACAAGCACAGGTATTGAAGATTTAAGGATAACAAGCGATAGATTGGTTAATTATGTTGGAAACCTGTCTATACTCCCCCTAAAAAATTTTTTGCAATTGGGTGAGTTACCTCCTTATAGAAAGATGTGGGGAACACTTTTAAGGGATTACAGCAACAATGGCTAGTTGAATAGAATTGCTGAACCCTGAAGAGTGCGACGCAACAGACGATGCCCAATGAACCGGACGATAGCGACCCCAAAAATTGCCTTTACTGCCTTACCTTTGCCGCCATTTATGAAGTATCACAACGAAATAGAAAGGCGGAAGACATTTGCCATTATCAGTCACCCGGATGCGGGTAAAACGACACTAACAGAAAAGTTTCTGCTGTTTGGCGGTGCCATACAGGTAGCGGGTGCGGTAAAGAGCAATAAGATAAAGAAACATGCTACCAGCGACTTTATGGAGATAGAACGGCAACGGGGTATATCCGTGGCTACTTCGGTCATGAGTTTTGAATATAATAAGGTACTGATCAACCTGCTGGATACTCCCGGTCACAAAGATTTTGCAGAAGATACCTACCGTACCCTAACCGCCGTGGACAGTGTGATACTGGTGATAGATAGTGTGAACGGGGTGGAAGCACAGACCCGCCGCCTGATGGAGGTGTGCCGTATGCGGGATACTCCGGTGATTGTATTCGTCAATAAAATGGACCGGGATGGTAAGAACCGTTTTGACCTGCTGGAAGAAGTGGAAAAAGAATTATCGCTGGCCCTGCACCCGATGACATGGCCCATCAACAGCGGTAAGGAATTTAAAGGCGTTTATAATTTGCATGATAAAAATTTAGTGTTGTTTGCCGCCGGTACGAAAGCAGCGGATGAAAATGTGATAACCGTTAGCGACCTGAATGATGAAGTGGTGAATGCTAAGCTGGGCGACAGAGATGCGGCCCAACTGCGGGAAGATGTGGAACTGGTGGATGGGGTGCATGGTGAACTGAACATACAAGATTACCTGGATGGTAAAGTGGCGCCGGTGTTTTTTGGTTCTGCCGTTAACAACTTTGGGGTAAAGGAAATGCTGGACACTTTCATCCGCATAGCACCGCACCCCCGCAGCCGGGAAACAACGGTTAGGCCGGTGGATGTGGAGGAAGATAAAATGAGTGGGTTTGTTTTTAAGATACATGCTAACCTTGACCCGAAGCATAGAGATAGAATTGCTTTCTTTAGAGTATGCTCCGGTAAGTTTGAGCGGAACAAATATTTTCATCATGTGCGGCTGGATAAGGATGTTCGTTTTAGTAATCCTTATAGTTTTATGGCGAGAGATAAATCGGTGATCGAAGATGCCTATGCCGGTGATGTGGTGGGATTGTTTGACACGGGTAATTTTAAGATCGGCGATACACTGACGGAAGGCGAGAATTTTTTCTTTACGGGTATTCCTTCTTTCTCCCCGGAGATATTTAAGGAAGTGGTGAACAAGGACCCGATGAAGACGAAGCAACTGGAGAAAGGTTTGATGCAGTTAACGGATGAGGGAGTGGCGCAGTTGTTTACCCAGTTTGGCGGTACGAAAAAAATTGTTGGTTGTGTGGGTGAGCTGCAGTTTGAAGTGATCCAATACCGGTTGCTGCATGAGTATGGGGCGTCGGTGGTGTTTAATAGTTTGCCATTCTATAAGGCTTGCTGGTTGACCAGCAAAGACCCGAAAAAACTGGTGGAGTTTTTACGATTTAAGCAAGCGAATGCGGCGGAGGATAAGGATGGTAACCCGGTGTACCTGGCGCAGAGTGAGTGGTTTTTGAATACGGAGATTACGAATAATGCGGATATTGCGTTTCATTTTACTTCGGAAATACATAAGTGATCAGGATTTATTGTTTTGAAACACCAAGGCAGGAAGGCACGGAGACACGGAGGAGAAAATACATATTTTGAAAACGCTACTTCTTGGTGCCTTTGTGTCTTGGTGGCTTTGTGTTTCAAATTTGTATTTTGTTGTTGAAAACAGGTTGACCACAGATTAACACGGTTTAACACAGATGAATACAAAAAACCTCACCCGGTGAAAGTATGAAGAGCGGAGTTTTCCTTCCCTCTCCTTAAAAAGGAGAGGGGCGCAGAGTCTCTGATAATTGGAATCTTTGTTGGGTGAGGATGAAAAGGCAACGTTGAATTTGAAACTTGCCTGTTGGCTACAGATGAATACAAAAAACCTCACCCGGTGAAAGTATGAAGAGCGGAGTTTTCCTTCCCTCTCCTTATGAAGGAGAGGGGTGCAGAGTCTCTGATAATTGGAATCTTTGTGGGGTGAGGTGAATTAATTACCCCGAACTCAAAACTCAAAACTCAAAACTCGGAACTGCTCTTATGACCATTTTCATAACCAAACGACTTCGGGTACGGCATTTCACATCGCTGGATGCGGATAATTATTTTGCGTTGCAGGGTAATGCGGAAGTGATGCAGTATATCCGGTCACCGAGGACGAGGGAGGAGAGTGATACTTTTTTGCAGGAGAAAATATTGGCCGCTTCGCCGAAAGATTTTAAAGGCTATTGGGCCGTGGAAGAAATTCATAGCGGGTTGTTTGTGGGCTGCTTTGTTATTATTCCTATTCCTGATGATATAGAAAAAACACAACTGGGGTATTCCTTTCTGCCGGAGCATTGGGGTAAGGGTTATGCCACCGAAGTGTCGAAAGAAGGAGTGAATTATTTTTATAACCGCACCCCGCTGACAGAAATTTATGGAGTGACGGAAGTTCCGAATGTAGCTTCGCAGAAAGTGCTATTGAAAGCTGGGTTTAAACCACATACTACAAAAAAGGAAGGGGAGAAGGAGTTGCTGGTGTTTATTATTAAAAAGTAACTCCCCTTGGGGTAGTAGCATAAAGAGCATAAAGTAATTTTGGCTTTATAGAAACATGGTTATGACATAGTGTTCTTCGTGCCTGCTTTGTGTTCGTTGTGCTCCAAAAAATAGTAACACAAAGGACACAAAGAAAATACACACAAAGAGCACAAAGGAATTCTGGTTTTATTGAAACCTGGTCATGACATAATGTTCTTCGTGCCTGCTTTGTGTTCGTTGTGCTCCAAAAAATAGTAGCACAAAGAACATAAAGAAAATACACACAAAGAGCACAAAGGAAGTTATTGGTTGAAGTATGTGGCCAGTCATTTATTAACTACTACTCGTTTCATTAGGTGTCGGATTTACCTGATTAATGCAAATGTTCCCTTTCTGAAAATGGAGCCTTCACAAGTTGTTTTTGCTTTGATCATATAAACAAAGACAGCCGGGTCTTGCGTTAGTCCCTTATATTTTCCATCCCAGCAGTCACCGGGATTTTTGGTAAAGAATATTCTTTCTCCCCAACGATTATAAATGCTGAACTCTACTTCGAGGATAGTGCCCCAGTATTTTATGCCATAGCAATCGTTCAGTCCGTCATTGTTAGGTGTAAACCCGGTGGGCATTAAGTAGCCGGCTTTATTCAGGTTACTGACATTTACCGTCACTGAATCATAGTTGATACATCCGGAAAGATCAGTTCCTGTTACCACATACTGAGTGGTAACAACCGGAGTTGCAACGGTACTGGCAGAGTTGGGATTGCTTAGAGTTGCCGTTGGTGACCAACTGTATTGTGCGCCTCCGCTTGCAATCAACTGACTTTGAGGAACAGTACAATCAATATCGTTTGATTTATTAGCTCTTATTATTGGTGAAGGCAGCACAGTAACAGTGGTAGAGAGAGTGGTGGAATTGTTACAAAGTGTATCGTTAATTAAAACTGAGTAAGCGGTGGTAGTAGCTGGAGATGCTGTCGGGTTAAATATATTGGGATTATCCAATGAACCGGCGGGTTGCCATACATAGATATCACCGCCAGATGCAGTTAGCTGAAAAGTTTTTGTTGTACAAATACTTGCCGGGGGAATAATACTGAAGCCATTGGCAGAGCGGACCGTTACCAATACCGAATCTACCCGGGAGCAACCGAAAGCATTCGAAGCAGTAAGATAATACATGGTGGTAACGGGTGGCGTAGCTGTTGGATTAAGTATTGTTGGATTGCTAAGAAAGGCCGCAGGTGTCCAGGTATATTGCGTAGCGCCGTTTGCAGTCGCCTGCAGGATGGTTGAATTAATATTGCAAATGGTATCATTGGGGCCCGCATCCATAGTCAGTATAGATGCGGTTATATCCCTGGTGATACTATCCTTACATCCGTTGATATCGGTCACCACTAATTTCACTGTATAAGAACCGGGTGCATAGGTATGCGTAGTGTTTTGTGTGATAGCGGTGCCGCCATCACCAAAATACCATTGCCAGCTGGCAACAGGATTGGTATTGGTATAGCCCAAACCTTTGAAATCAAAATTATCGCAGGTTAAGAGACTGTCTTTGATCCGTACAGAGTCGATGTTGGGCCGAAAGGGTGTGTTGTCAATGGGGATTTGAAGATTGAGTAAGTTGGTTCCGTTTGCTCCTGTCGTCGCACCCCAGGGATCGTTACTATAACCTGTACAAACACCATTTTGACCACCGGTAATAGTGGAAGTGATATTTGCCGGCATAGAAGTATTGGACACCCATATCATTCCTGCACCACCACCTCCGCCGGGGCCAACTTTAAAGAAAGTTGCCGCAGTCATATCTGCACCCTTGCCGCCTTTTGTTTCTATTATTGTATTACCAATGTAATTATTTATTTTCATCAGGGTTGCACCACCACCACCGCCGCCACCCATTCCTTCGTGACAGCCAGAGCCTGTGTTACCGCAGGAAATTCCAGCACTTCCGTTAGCAATAATTAGATTGCCATTCGTCCTGAGTTTATCAGCCATAATAATGGCTATACCTCCACCATTTCCACCTTTCGATTCAAAGGCTGCGGGATTATTACTATGTCCCGCACCACCGCCACCTCCCATGAAAATTTTATTCGTGGCATTGGTATAGGTTAATGTTTTACCACCAATACCCCTGTTATCAAAAGGAACAGTTACGCTGCATACATCGGCTTCAAAATTATATCCACCAAAGCCACCGGCTGCCACATTGCTGCCACCACCACCACCGGAATTATGCGAGTTTCCGCTGCCGCCTCCATTTGCCAAAGCACCTTTGCCAAAAGATTTTGCCGGTGATATCAATGCTATTCCTTCACCTTTCTCTGATGCCAGATCGGGATTAACAGGATAGAAAAACTGGTTTTCATAGCAATTGAAAACAGGAGGATTAGAGAAAGGATCTCCACCCCCTCTGAATCCTTTGCCACTGACGTCAATAGGAGCTACAAGATTAACTGTGTCTTGCGCATTTAGTACTAATACACCTCCTTTACTTCCATCCCAGGGAAGGCAGGTTAGTGTTGAAGTGATATTTGCACTTGTGTAATAAGGAATTCTGATAAGCTGAACTTTTCCATTTGGCAAATCATATTGCCTGGTTAGAATATTTTTCAACTCAATGACATTTCCTATTTTGCTTTTTACATAATTAATTTCATAATTGCCGGCGTTTTTATAATCCGTAATGGTTCCGAAGGCCGCCGTATTGGTGGAGTCTATTACGGCGCCTTTCATTTGTATTATCAGTGCCGTATCCCCAACGTTGAATGTGCTGGCGTCTTCCACAGTGATTTTATTATCGCAGGGACTGAGAGAAATAACAGGAGTGTAAGTATTGATGATGCCGCCAATATTTGCTGCAGCTACCAGGGAGCAATCGCCGTAGGCTTTTACTTCGTCAACATTTAATACACGGTTATAAATTCTCACTTCATCCATGACACCATTAAACCAGTAAGGGAAAACCGGATGATCCATTTTGCCAAGAAATAAATCAGCACTGTTGGTAAAGGTTAATCCGTTTATAGGTTTGGAAATTTTTAATTGACAATCCACATAAATTTTTGCGGTTGTGCCGTCGTAGGTATAAACCAGGGAGAACCAACGGTCAGTTTCTACATATGGTGTATAGGTAACGCCGCCTGTAGTAGTACCTACACCATAGAAATTCTGGTGTGTAATATCCGGAACAGGAGTTGCACAGTTTTGCCCGTTTGTAAAGGCGTTATCATCAAAACGAAGCAGGTAATTGCCTGCAGGGTTGTCATCTTCACCTTTGGCAAGAATGCTGTTTCCATGGCATACTCCCTGGTAAAAACCAGTAACTTTTACCCAGGCGCAGATTGAGATCAGGTTCGCCTGATTAAGCGATGGGCTGTTGGGTATCCGTATATAATTATCTATACCATTAAACTGGTAAGCACTGTTTGCAGTGCCAAAACGATCAGCAGTAAGGGTAGCATTATTAAAGGAAGGGTTATTGTTATTGCCGCTTACATCATTGGCATTGCCAGAGAAAGGATAATAAGCTTTAAGCCCAAGTGTTAAGTCTACTTGTGCTAATGCTGAATTTGAAATAAAAAGAAGAAAAATAAAGAATCGATTCATAGGCGGCTGTGTATAACAGAATATAATTTACTTCAAAGCAGTGATGCCGGTATAATTATGCGGCGTTATTTTTTTGAGTTCTTTTTTCAAACTATCTGCTACTTTGAGTTTATCTATAAAACCATGAATGGCTTTTTTGTCTATTTGCTGGTTACCTCTTGTCAGGTCTTTCAGCGCCTCGTATGGGTTAGGATATTTTTCTCTGCGTAATACAGTCTGTACCGCTTCTGCTACTACTGCCCAGTTATTATCCAGGTCTTCATATATTTTCTGATCGTTAATGATCAGCTTGCCCAACCCTTTTTCAATGGAACGAAATGCAATTAATGTATGGGCAAACGGGACGCCGATGTTCCTGAGAACGGTTGAGTCGGTGAGATCGCGTTGTAATCTTGACACCGGTAGTTTAGATGCGAGATATTCGAAAATTGCATTCGCCATTCCCAAATTTCCTTCTGCATTTTCAAAATCGATCGGGTTTACTTTATGTGGCATGGCGGATGAGCCCACTTCACCTTTCTTCGTTTTTTGTTTGAAATATTCCATCGAAACATAGCTCCACACATCTTTACAAAAATCAGCCAGGATATTGTTGATCCTTTTCATGCAGTCGAAATGTGCAGCGAGGTTATCGTAGTGTTCGATCTGTGTGGTGAATTGCTGACGGTTTAATCCAATATGCGAAACAAACTCGTTAGCGAATTTTATCCAATCAGTTTTTGGGAATGCAATATGATGTGCATTGAAGTTACCGGTGGCGCCGCCAAATTTTCCGGTGAATGGAATGCCAATGAACTGCTCAATCTGGTTTTCTATTCTTTCTACAAAGACCATCACTTCTTTACCCAGTTTGGTGGGACTGGCGGGTTGTCCATGTGTATGTGCCAGCATGGGAATATCTTTCCATTCAGTGGCCAGGATCTTCAACTCGGTATTCAGGTTCAATAAACCCGGCAGGTATTCGTATTCTATGGCATGTTTCCATGATAATGGAACAGCGGTATTGTTGATGTCTTGTGATGTAAGTCCAAAATGCACCCATTCTTTTGCTTCTGCACCGCCATTTTTTTCTAATTCATTTTTTAGAAAATATTCAACAGCTTTTACATCATGATTGGTGGTGAATTCAATTTGTTTTATTTCCTGGGCGTCTTCCGGGCCAAAATCTTCCGCCAGTTTTTCCAGGTGCTTTACTGTTTTGTGCGGTAGTTTGAAAAATTTCTTTTTTTCGAGGAACAACAGATATTCAATCTCCACCTGAACCCGGTATTTGATCAATGCATACTCAGAAAAGTATTCGTCAAGGTGTTGAACTTGTTTACGGTAGCGGCCATCAACAGGAGAGATAGAAGTGAGTGCATTTAGTTCCATGATTTGTTTTTAAAGAAGTCCCTTCAAACTTTACCTTTGCGCCACAAAAATAACCGAATTGAAGAAGATTAGGGTCGGCATAGTCAACTATCTGAATACAAAGCCACTGGTGTATGGATTGGAAAAGCCACCCATCAGTGATATGATTGAATTAGTGGGGGATTACCCGGCAAAAGTGGCGCAAATGCTGCTGGATGATAAAATTGATGTGGGATTAGTGCCGGTGGCAGTGCTCCCAAAATTGCCGGAATATCATATTGCCGGAGATTATTGTATTGGCACCGAAGGGGAAATCGCCTCTGTTGCTTTGTTCAGCGAAGTGCCGATGAATGAAATAAAGAAAGTGTACCTCGATTATCAAAGCCGTACTTCTGTGGCCCTGCTCAAATACCTGATGAAAGAGTACTGGGGTATTAATCCTGAAATAGTTGAAGCGGCTAACGAGGATTACCGGAAAGAGATAAAAGGAACTACTGCCGGGTTAGTGATCGGTGACCGGGCCCTGGAGCAGCGGAAAATTTCCACTTTTATATATGACCTGGGCTCTGAATGGAGAGCAATTACAGGTCTGCCCTTTGTGTTTGCTGCCTGGGTTAGCAGGAGGCCATTACCAGATGATTTTATACAGTTATTTAATGAAGCCAATGCTCTTGGATTGCAACATATCCATGAAATTGTAAAAGAAAATCCATTTGATCTTTACGATCTTACAAAATATTATTCTTTTCATCTCAGCTACACACTTGACCAACGAAAAAGAGAAGGCCTCGAGCATTTCCTGCAAGTAATAAGTGAGAAATGAGCATCCCTTTATGGGCCTTTCTTTTTACTTTTCAGATGCTCAAATCAAGTAAATTTGCCTCTTTAATACCTGACATTCATGAAAGTAGTATTATTCGCCGGAGGCCTTGGTACCCGTATCTCAGAAGAAACTGATACAAGGCCTAAACCGATGGTAGAAATTGGTGGTAAACCGATTCTCTGGCATATAATGAAAATTTACAGCCAGTATGGCTTCAATGAATTTATTATTTGCCTGGGCTACAAAGGCTATATCATCAAGGAATATTTTATGCATTACTTTTTGCATAATTCTGATATAACTATTGAACTTGGAAATAACAAAGTTGATATTCATGGAACGAATACCGAATCTTTCAAAGTTACTTTAGTAGATACGGGACAGCATACTAAAACTGCAGGAAGATTGCAGCAGGTAAAGAAGTACCTGGGGAATGAAGATTTTATGCTGACCTATGGCGATGGTGTTAGTGATGTAAATATAAATGAGTTGTTGAAATTTCATAAAGCACATAATAAGATCGCAACAGTTACCGCGGTTCAGATGGATGCAAGGTTCGGCGGCATGGATTTAGCAGATAATGGTGATGTTGTTTCATTCAGAGAGAAAGCGAAGGACGAAAGCAAGTGGATCAATGGCGGGTTCTTTGTATTAAAGCCAGAAGTTTTCAACTACCTGGATAGCGATATGACCAATATGATGTGGGAAGATGAACCGCTGGAAAAACTGACCAACGATAATCAACTGGCTGCCTACAAGCATAAAGGTTTTTGGAAACCTATGGATGCACTGCGGGATAAACTGGAATTGGAATCACTCTGGCAAACCAACCAGGCAAAATGGAAGATCTGGTAATGCAGCAACATCTTTCATATTACAAAGGGAAAAGGGTTTTTATAACAGGTCATACCGGCTTTAAAGGTTCGTGGCTGATGGCCTGTCTGCACCAGGCAGGAGCCGCCGTAAAAGGCTATGCATTGGCACCGGAGTATGATGGCCTTTTTAAATTATTGGAACCATTACAAATAGCGGAAAGTATAATTGCCGACATAAGGGATAAAGCAAGGCTTCAGCAAGAGATCGATTCATTCCAACCTGATTTTATTTTTCATCTGGCTGCACAGCCATTGGTGCGACGTTCTTATGAGATACCGGCGGAGACTTTTGAAGTGAATGTAACAGGCACAGCGAATTTACTGGAAACGGTTAGTAAGCTTTCATCAAAATGTACTGTTGTAATTATAACCACTGATAAAGTATATGAAAACAAAGAACAGCACATTTTATATAAAGAAGAAGATGCGCTTGGCGGCTATGATCCCTACAGTGCAAGCAAAGCTTGTACAGAATTAGTAGTAAGCTCCTTCCGAAATTCTTTTTTTAATACGGCAACATATGAGCAACATCAAAAAGCAATTGCCAGTGCAAGAGCTGGCAATGTAATTGGTGGTGGGGATTGGAGTAAAGACAGGATCATACCTGACATAATACGTTCGTTGCAAAACAAGGAAGGTATTAATGTTCGTAATCCATCGGCGGTTCGTCCATGGCAACATGTACTTGAACCATTAAATGGCTATTTATCATTGGGAGCATTATTAGATTCAACCCCATTGATGTATTCAAAGCCTTACAATTTTGGACCTTTGCCTGAAGATCATCTTTCCGTTAAGGAACTTGTTGAAACAGCTATTAAAAGTTGGGGTAGTGGTAATTGGATTGATAGTTCTGATGCTACACAAGTTCATGAAGCAGGGTTATTAAAATTAGATATCAGTCGTGCAAAGAAAGAATTAAGCTGGACACCAAAACTTTCTGCATCCCAGGCTATTGAATTGACAATCAATTGGTATAAAACACCAATACAAGAGCAGGCGAATTTTTCCTTTAATCAAATCAAAGAATATTTTACAGCATGACGTTTACTGCTACTCCTTTGGCTGGTAGTTATGTCATTGACCTAACCCCATTTTCTGATGAAAGGGGATGGTTTGCCCGTTATTATTGTAAGAATTCATTTGCGGAAATCGGACATACAAAAGAATGGGTACAAATGAATCATTCCGTAAGCTATACGAAAGGAACGCTAAGAGGAATGCACTTCCAGGTAGAGCCATACAGGGAGATCAAGATGGTGAGATGTATTGCCGGTACTGTATTTGATGTAATCATTGATATTCGAAAAGATTCAGCCACTTTTCTTCAATGGTTTGGAGTAGAGCTATCCGCTGAAAATAAAAAGATGTTATACATACCGGAAGGGTTTGCACATGGCTTCCAGTGTTTGAGTGATAATTGTGAATTGTTGTATCATCATTCAGAATTTTACAAGCCAGCGGCAGAAGCTGGAATAAGGCATGATGATCCGATGATTGATATTAAATGGCCATTGCCAGTATCTGTTTTATCTGGCCGGGATGCAGGACATCCATTACTTAATAATGATTTTAAAGGAGTATAATTTATGGAATGCAGATTTTGTACAACTGAATTAGAACATGTGTTTATTGACCTGGTCAACTCACCGGCTTCTAATTCTTTTTTGACCAACGAGCAATTGAATGAGCCGGAACTATTTTTTCCATTAAAAGTATATACCTGTCATAATTGTTTTTTGGTGCAAGTAGATGAGTATAAAAAATCGGATGCTATATTCAACAGCGACTATGTATATTTTTCATCGTATTCTACCAGTTGGCTGGAACATGCTAAGAAGTACACTGACTTGATGGTTGAAAAATTTGGATTGAATGAAGAGTCGCAGGTAATTGAAATTGCATCTAATGATGGATACCTGCTGCAATATTTTAAAGAAAAAAATATTCCTGTAATGGGAATTGAGCCGACTGCTAATACTGCAGAGGTGGCGATGGGTAAAGGAATAAAAACCATTATTGAGTTCTTCGGAGTAGAGCTGGCCGACCGATTAGCGAATCATTGGGAAGTGAAAGCTGATCTATTGTTGGGAAATAATGTATTGGCCCATGTTCCCGATATTGTAGATTTCGTTGGAGGTATGAAGATTATTTTGGCAGACACCGGCGTTATTACAATGGAGTTTCCTCATCTGGTTCAACTGATAGATAATAACCAGTTCGACACTATTTATCATGAGCATTTCTCTTATTTATCTTTTCATACAGTAAAACAAATTTTTGAATCACAGGGGCTTGAACTATTTGATGTGGATGAATTGCCCACACATGGGGGTTCGCTTCGCATCTATGCAAAGCATCAGGAAGATAGCAGTAAATCAATTTCACCTGCTGTAAAAATTTTGCTGGATAAAGAAGTAGCCAAAGGAATTACCAATTTGAGTTACTATCAAAACTTTCAACAAAAGGCCTTGCAGGTAAAATTGGATATGATTTCCTTTCTTATTGAACAGAAAAGAAAAGGAAAAAGAGTGGCTGCTTATGGAGCAGCAGCAAAAGGGAATACGTTATTAAATTATTGTGGGATAAAAAATGATTTGATAGATTTTGTCGTGGATGCAAACCCCAATAAACAAAACAAATGGTTGCCTGCCAGTCATATTCCGGTAATGAATGAAGATTACCTGAAAGCAAATAAGCCTGACTTTGTAATAATCCTGCCATGGAACCTGCGAGATGAGATCACCGCACAGCTTTCATATATAAAGGAGTGGGGAGGCCAGTTTGTAATTCCTGTTCCGAAACTGGAGATAATATAATTCTACTGCCATGAAAGTATTGGTTACAGGTGCAACGGGGTTTATTGGTAATTACGTTGTGAACGAACTGCTCCAAAAAAAATGCACTGTAATTGCTTCATCTGCTGATAAACAAAAGGCATCGACCTTTTCCTGGTTTGATGCAGTGACTTACATCCCTTTTAATCTTGATAGTTTTAGTGATGCCATTGATTATTATCAATTCTTCAATCAGCCTGACCTGGTCATTCATCTTGCCTGGGAAGGATTGCCTAACTACAAGTCTTCCTTTCATGAAGAAATAAATCTGCCAAGGCATTATTCCTTTTTAACTAATCTTATCAGGAACGGTTTACCCGATCTGACTATCACAGGAACTTGCTTTGAGTATGGTATGCAGGAAGGTAGTTTAAGTGAAGACATGCCCGCCTTGCCAGACAATCCGTACGGGAAGGCAAAAGATAGATTGAGAAAGAAATTGGAAGAATTTAAAGCGAATAATCCGTTTTCCTTTAAATGGATACGGTTGTTCTATATGTATGGAAAGGGGCAAAATCCTAATTCCTTACTTTCGCAGTTAGACAGAGCTTTGGCAAATGGGGAGCAGTCGTTCAATATGAGTGGTGGTGAGCAAATCAGGGATTATTTACCCGTGGAGAAAGTGGCTGAGAATATTGTCAGCATTGCGCTGCAAAAGAATATTGACGGAATAATTAATAATTGTAGCGGTGAGCCGGTCACCGTTAGAGAATTTGTTGAGAATTATCTTAAAACAAATAATAAGAACATTACTCTTAATCTTGGATACTATCCTTACCCGGATTATGAGCCAATGAAATTTTGGGGTGATATAGCTAAACTTAAAAAAGCAATAAATAATGAGTGATCCGATTCAGGCATTTGTAAACGAAAGAGAGCAACGAATAGAAGGGAACAAAAAAAATAGCGACCTGCAAAAGGCAGCCGCTGATTTTAATGTGGAGTCCAATAGGGCGCAGTATTCTTATAATTTTTCTTGGATGGGCAGGCCGATCATCCAATACCCGCAGGATATGATTGCGATGCAAGAGCTGATCTGGGAAATTAAACCTGACCTGATCATTGAAACAGGGATTGCACATGGTGGATCTCTTATTTATTATGCTTCTTTATTGGAATTGATTGGAGAGGGAGAAGTGCTGGGCATAGATATTGATATCAGAAGTCATAATAAAGCAGAAATAGAAAAGCATCCGATGTTTAAGCGGATAAAAATGATCGAAGGCTCCGCTGTCAGTGAGGAAACTGTAGAAAAAGTAAAAGCATTTGCCAAAGACAAGAAACGAATTCTTGTTTGCCTGGATTCTAATCATACACATGAACATGTAATGCAGGAATTACAATTTTATTCACCGTTTGTTACAGTAGGTTCTTATATAGTTGTTTTTGATACCATAGTTGAAGATCTTCCGGAAGGTTATTTTTCGCAGAAACGTCCCTGGGGGATCTCAAATAATCCCAAAACAGCTGTGTACGAATTTTTGAACAATAACAGCGATTTTGAAATTGACCACTCCATTGATAATAAAGTACTGATAAGTGTGGCTCCGGAAGGTTATCTAAAACGGATAAAATAGATGAATGCCTCTCCCCTGGTAAGTTTTTGTATGAGCACCTACAAGCGGCCTGCACAGCTAAGGGTGCAGCTAGAACAAATTCTTTCCCAGGAATATACCAATATAGAAATAGTGGTTTCTGATAATGACCCCGATCATTCAGGAAAAGAAGTGGCTGAAAGTATTTCCGATGCCCGGATAAAATACTTTGCTAACAGTGACAATATGGGGATGGTTAAAAGTTTTAATAAAAGTGTAAGCAGAAGCAGTGGTGACTTTATTGTTATGGTAACAGACGATGACCCTGTGTACCCGGAGATGCTAAGACTATTGCTTGGCCTGAGAGCTAAACATCCGGGCTATGGTGTTTATGCAGGGTGCGGAGACTGGATTGTAGAGACAGAATTTTCTGCACAGTCTCTAAAAGAAGAAGTAGGAGCTAAGAAAACGATATTAAAAGATATTCCCGAAGGTGAAATAATTATAGCTGAAGCAAATGCTTTTCCGGAAATGTATCTTGAAGGTGTATTTGCTAAAACTTTTTTACTCTGGAGTTGCTGCATGGTAGAGAGAGATGTAATTGAAACAATTAAAGGCATGCCTGATTATGGTAGTGAACTGTTGACAGACCATGCTTATATGATTGCCGCATCATCTCAACGGGGAATGGTATTTATTAATAAAGGGCTTGGCGGCCAGTCAATCCGAGGAGATAATTTTGGATTTGATTTTGAAAGAGTAAAAGAAAAGTATTTAACTACACCAGGTCTTTTTTATAATTACCTAAAGCCACATTTGCAAAGGCTTGATAATTGGAATCTGGTTGAAAAAAAGCTATGGAAATTCATCGGTAGAGGATGGGTTGAGTACAGTCTGATGATTCTTCGAAGTTTGAAAGAAAAGAAAAAGGATACCAAAGATTTTTTTAACCGGCTTAACTTAGTGTTTAAAGATCGTCACCTGGCCAAATGGAAGTATAAATTTTATTTGAAAGCTTATTTTGGCAGAACGTTTAAATTGTTACTTAAACTAAAACCAGGTAAATGAAGTCTTCCTATAGTATCATTTTGCCTGTCCGCAACGGGGGGGAGTATGTAAAAGAATGTATAAACAGCATACTTGCCCAATCGTATAGTGATTTTGATTTGCTGGTACTTGATAATAACAGTTCAGATGGTACATCCGCCTGGATACAATCTCTGGCTGATAACAGGGTAAAGATTTTTCCATCTGATAAGGATTTATCAATTGAAGAAAACTGGAACAGGATCATTGCAGTCCCTAAGAATGAGTTCATTACCCTGATCGGGCATGATGATATGCTGCATCCTGATTATTTACAAACAATGGATAGCTTAATTCGGCAACATCCAGACGCAAGCCTGTATCAAACACATTTTAATTACATTGATTCGCTCGGGAAAAAAATAAGGCAAAGCCAGCCGATGGCAGAGGTTCAATATGTACATGAATTTCTTGATTGCCAGATGAACCAAACACTTGATAGCACTGGAACCGGCTATATGATGCGTAGCAGCGATTATGATGCCTTGGGTGGAATTTCTCCTGCTTACCCAAAACTGATCTTTGCTGATTATGAATTGTGGGTGAAATTAATTTCAAAAAGCTATAAAGCCACGTCAGAAAAAATTTGCTTCTCTTACAGACTGCATGAAAGTGTATCAAGACTAACGAATGGAGAAGATTACCAGCAGGCTTTTGGAAAGTATATGCTTTTCCTGGACTCAATTAAAGACAGTAATAAGGATATTAATACAGTCATTCAACAAAGCGGAAAGAAGATGCTGCTGTATTTCTGCGAAAGTCTTTCACACCGATTACTTAAAACACCAACAAGTCTTCGAAAAACATCCGTGAGTTCATTTATTGAAAAATGCAGGGAATATGCCAGCCTGTTAATACCCGGCCAGGCTTTTAATCCTCTCGGGAAACCGGGAATTTTAGCTGCTAAACTTTTGGACAATAAGCCGGGCCTGGCTCTTTTTTCTTTCTACAAAAAAATTACCGGAGGTAAATAGTTTAGGCAAGTGTGGCTTAATAGTGATTGATTTGCTGGAACAGAATCTCTTTTTCCATCATATCTTTCACAAGTCCCGGAAGATCATATTTTGGTTGCCAGCCTAAATTTCTCCTTGCCTTAGTTGAATCGCCAATCAATAAATCCACTTCCGCAGGCCTGAAATATCTTGGATCAACTCCAACCACCTGCTTACCTTTTTCTATTTGATAAAGCGGGTTATTACATTTCTCTACGATACCTTTTTCATTGATGCCTGTTCCTGAAAAGGATATCTCAACGCCGACTTCCGAAAAAGCCATCCTTATAAAATCTCTTACAGAGGTAGTAACGCCTGTTGATAATACGTAGTCTTCCGGTTTTTCCTGCTGCAACATCAGCCACATCCCCTCAACATAATCTTTTGCATGCCCCCAATCTCTTTTAGCATCCATATTACCCAGCAATAACAATCCTTCTTTTTTTAATGCAGCTCTAGCAACTGCGATGGTGATTTTACGGGTAACAAAATTTTCGCTTCGTAAAGGGCTTTCATGGTTAAATAAAATCCCATTTACAGCAAACATGTTATATGCTTCCCTATAGTTCACAGTAATCCAGTAACCATATAGCTTTGCAATGCCATAAGGAGAACGGGGATAGAATGGAGTTTTTTCTGTTTGTGGTATTTCCTGCACTTTCCCATATAACTCTGATGTCGAAGCCTGGTAGAATTTTGTTTTCTTCTCCAATCCTAATATTCGAATGGCTTCAAGTATTCTTAATACACCTATTGCATCTGCATTGGCGGTGTATTCGGCCGTGCTGAAACTTACCTGCACATGACTTTGCGCTGCCAGGTTATAGATTTCATCTGGCTGTACTTGTTGTATTATTCTGAGAATACTACTGGAATCTGTCATGTCTCCATAATGCAAGTGAAATCTTTCTGCAATGGACTTATCAAAAACGAGATGGTCAATACGCTGGGTGTTCATTAACGAACTTCTTCTACGTATTCCATGTACAGAATAACCCTTGCTTAGCAGTAGCTCGGCTAAATAAGCACCATCCTGGCCGGTTATACCTGTAATAATGGCTGTTTTCATAAAAACTTCAGTGTTTGACCGGCCAAAAGTAAGGTTTAATGATTAATTTTTCCTTGCTGCAAAAACAAGTGGCATATTTGCAAAAATGTACGCATAGTTTATGATCGTTGCCATTAATTGCTGGATATTAAGGAATAAAAAACTGGATGGCATCGGCTATTTTACAGTAAATGCTGTGGCCAATCTAATTAAAGACCATCCGGAGGTACAGTTCAAGATTTTGTGTGACAAAAAGTTTACCGAAAACTATTTTGACTTTCCCAATGTAACAAAGCATAAAATTTTCCCGGCGCTGCGGCATCCCCTTTTATATGTATTTTATATGGAGGTGGTGCTTCCTTTCTTCCTGCGAAAGCATAAGCCCGATGTGATGGTATCGGCTGATGGATACCTGAGTTTATTCTCAAAATGTAAACAGATACCCATCATTTACGACATCAATTTTGAACATAAGCCGGAGGATATTAAATTAAAGAACCGCATTTATTTTAAATTCTTCTTTAAGCGCTTTGCCCGAAAAGGAAAACGGATCGCCACCATTTCTGAATATAGTAAAAAAGATATTGCGGACTATTACAAACTTGATCCCTCTACAATTGATAATGTATCCTGTGGTATCAACAGTAATTTTTCTCCGCTGAATGAACAAGAGATAAGTGAAGTAAAGAATAAATGGAGTGGGGGAAAGCCCTATTTCTTTTTTGTTGGCTCTATGCATCCAAGAAAAAATATTAAACGATTGATTGATGCGTTTAATCTCTTCAAACAGAAAACAAGGTCAGACTTTAAATTGATTTTGGCAGGTTCCATACTCTGGAGTAAAACAGAAATTGAAGATTCTTACACTAACAGTCCATACAAAGAAGATATAATTTTTACAGGCAGGTTGTCTGATGAAGACTTGCAGAAAATGTTAGGAGCTGCGTATGCATTAAGTTTTGTTCCCATTTTCGAAGGCTTTGGCTTGCCGATTGTTGAAGCTTTTCAAAGCGGAGTACCGGTTATTTGTTCTAATGTAACATCTATGCCTGAAGTGGCGGGGAATGCAGCATTGATGGTGGATCCTTTTAATACTGACAATATTGCTGCCGGAATGGAGAAATTAGCTAATGATAATGAATTAAGAAAACAGTTAATTGCTAAAGGACATGTTCAGAAACAATTGTTTTCCTGGAGCCGGACGGCAGGACTTCTTTGGGAGTCTATTTGTAAAGTAACCGGAGTAAAATAATCGTTACACAGTCTTTGCCTGCCAATACTTAATAATATCGGAAAGACTTTTTGAAATATCTATTTCAGGCTGCCATCCTAATTCGTTTTTTATTTTCTGGTAGGAGCCGATCACTTTCTTATTCTCGTTGGGACGAACCAATTGCTGATTTACTACTGTCTTCACTTTTATGCCTAACAGATCACCCATTGTCGAAATAATATCTTCTAACAGTGTTCCTTTGCCAGAGCAAATATTATACACTTCGCCACGCCGTCCTTTTTTCAGCAACAGGTAATAGGCCCTGACAACATCCCGTACATCTACAAAGTCACGAATGACAGAAAGGTTGCCGGTTGTAATTGTATTATCAGCAGGCTTATTTTTTGCAAGCTGCACCAGTTGCTTTGCAAAGGATGAGATCACAAATACATCCCGCTGTCCCGGCCCGATATGGTTAAAGGACCTTGTCATAATAATATCAAGCGAGAAGCCGTCGGCATAGATCTTTGATAACATTTCCTGTGAAACTCTTGCTACCGCATAAGGGCTTACCGGTTTAAGCGGATGCTCTTCCGTAAGCGGTAATTCTTTTTCAGTCACTTCTCCAAATTCTTCTGAGGAGCCTACAGATAGTATCCGGCAATTACTTTTCTTCAGCCGGATCTGCTCTACAAGATTCAGGAAAATATTAGTGTTATTGACAAAACTGTCCAGCGGTGTATGCCAGCTTTGGGCCACAGAACTTACGGAAGCGAGATGCAAAATATATTCAGGTTGAAAAGAATCAAGGATGTTATCTGTAGCTGACCTGTTCAGTAAATCAATATTCTCAAATGAGATGGTAAGATTGCTGTAATCTGAAAAATTGAAATCAGGGGAAGATTTATCAATTCCTAATACGACAGAACCCGGCTCTTCTTTATTCAGCAACGCAAGAAAATGCTGACTGACAAAACCTGTAAAACCTGTAATTAGTAATCTCATCGTTGCGGTTTATGATTCGCCTATTAATCGCTGAATAATATTACCGTAAAAGTAATAGTTATAATATTCCTGCGGTGTTGGAATTGAACTGCCGGCATTACCAATAACCTCTTTGGCAAATTCTTCCCAGTCATTATCCGCTACTGTTACAAGTTTTGCCCCGCAAACATTCTTTACAATGCCTGCAGCCCCCGTTGCAGTAGATATAACAGTCGTTCCATAAGCAATTGATTCTACCATCTTGGTTTTTACACCACCACCTGATTGGACGGGGTTTAAAAATATATCTGCTGCTTTAATATAAGGTTCAATGCTTTCGGCAAAACCTGCGAATATGATATTCTTGTCAGCATGATCTTTTAATAAGTTCATTGCTTCAGGTAAACCCTTGCCGCAGATAACAATTTTATAGCTGAATGATGATTGAGCAAATAAGAGGGGATTGATCTTGTCAAGAATGGTTCTTAGGGCATCAATATTTGGTTTATAATTCAACAGGCCATTAAACAACAATATCTTTTCATCAGTGCTGATACCATGTTTTTGTGCAACATCCTGCTTACAGGTGGCCCTGTCTTGCGGATAGCTTTTTATTTCCACACCAAAAGGAAGGTCTATGCATTTCTCTGGGGGAATTTTCCATTCACGAATGGCAAAGTCCCTGTCTTCGGATGAAATAAAGAAAAGGCCGTCTGCTTTTTCAAAACTACTTTTCTCATAACTCTTCAGCACGGGCCACCACCACTTACCAGTGGAACGGAAACGTTGGTACTCGATGTTATGTGTATGGATAATTACTTTAACCCCCGTTTGTTTTCTGACGGCGAATGCCAGCCAGGCAAAATAAGGGTGTTCGCAAATGATCGTATCGAAACCTTCTTGTTTGGTAAGGGCAACAATTTTTGAAATAAGACTGCGGTCAATGTATCTCGAGAATGATTTTTTCAGCATTGGGATTGTCTTATAGGACTTCACCAGTGAAAAATCATTCTCCGCAACTGAAATAACGGTCAGGTCAATTGCAGCACCAAGGTGCTCAAAAAACTGTGCAATAAACTTTTGCCCCCCTGAAAAGAATGGCAGGTAAGGGTAGGGGGCTATTGCCAGCACTTTTTTCATCAGCTTGTTTTCTTGCTTTCCCTCCATGCCATAAATAATCCGCCGACAAATATCAGCAGGATGGCAATAGAAGCCATGAACATCATGGAAGTTCCTTTTTTAACGGAAGCTGGTTCAAAAACAAATTTTACAATATGCTTACCGGCAGGTAATGACATACCACGAAGGATATAATTTACATTGCAGTAATCTGTTTTCTTCCCGTCTACATAAGCATTCCATCCCAATGGATAATACACTTCGCTGAAAACAGCAAACTGCGGTCCATTACAATTCGCTTCGTATTCAATGGCGTCGTTATCATATTTTGTCATCTTGATGTATGAAGCAGAATCCCACTGAGGCTGCACTACGTTTTTACTGAATGATGCATCAACAATAGCGGTGTCTTTTAAATTGGGACTTCCCAATGCCTGTATAGCGGCAACACGGTCTTTTACTACCTGTACATTTTTTACTAACCAGCTGGGGCCAAATGCATCGGGGTTTGGTATTACGCCACTCTGGCCAGATTGAGGATCCTGTACCACAATGTATTTTGTATTCAACATATTCAGCACAGCAGGTGAGGGCCTGTTTGATAAATATTTTTCAATAATATCCTGGTAAATTCTGAGTTTGGCCGGATGGTAACCGCCCACAGATTTGTGATAATAAGAAGTTCTTGATTCGCTGAATGGTCCACCGGTTTCTGTGCCCACCATATTGAACACCCTGAAATTGGGATCCTTGTCTTTTAATATCTGTTCGTCAATGTCAGATTTTTTGAAATTGGCACCTTGATAATCATCTGCCGGAATGAAAAGTTTTCTGTCATCTCTTTCACTCAGGTAAGGTTCTTTTTCATTACTGAAATATCCTTTACTTACAATTGTTATATCAAGTGTACTTAGTATCAGCAAAATAATAGCAGCAACAAATCCTTTTATCCAGTTTTTGTAATATGCAAAGATTACACCCAGTGCTAATACGGAAAGGCCCAATGCCCGTAGCAACTGGCCGCCAAACATGGCCTGCCTGTCTGCTTTTAATCCGGCAACAACTGAACGGCCAATATCTTCACTTTTTGCCTGTTCGGAAATGCTTTGTGATATCTGTCCGTCAAGCGGTGAGCTGTAATTCATCATCATATACATGATGCCCAGTAAGGCAAATAGTCCGGCAGCCGTATATAATATTTTCTTGAAATCAAGTGGCTGCAGTTTAGGGCCAAACAATAATTGTTGTAATGCTAACGCCGCAGTAATGCCAAGTGTAAACTGAGGAATAACCTGCGCAAAGGGCGGAGATCTGAATTTATTATACAAGGGCAGGTTTTCAAATAAGAAGGTATTAAAACCCGGAAGATATTTTCCCCATGACATTAATATCCCCAGCACGGTGGCTGCTAATAAGGCCCATTTAAGCGGTGATTTTACTATAACAAATCCAACTAATGCTAAAAGACAAATGATGACTCCAAGGTAAGCAGGTCCGGAAGTATAGAGTTTACCCCAATAGGCAGGCATACTTTGCGCTACTTGTTCTGCACTATTTTCTGGTATGCCTTTGTTGACTAATTTTTTTACAACATTAGATCCTTCTCCAGTCATATGTTTACTAAATCCTCCAAATGCATTGGGCATAATAAAAGTCATCGTTTCTGCTCTGCCAAGACTATACTCAAATGCATAAGCAGTATCAAGTCCTTTGGTACTGGCTGCTTTTACAGAATCTCCTTCGATCGTAACATCTTTTCCACCCCGCATCGTGAACTTGGCATACTCTGATGTAGTTTTTAAGATCAAAGCATTTCCTGCCAGGCCTATTATTGCTGATACAATGGTAATGCCACCTGCAATAGCAATATGTTTCCAATCTTTTTCCCTGATCCATTTTACGAGATAAGCGACTGTTACCAGTGCGGCAATGATAAAAAAGTAATAGGTCACCTGCAGGTGATTCACACCAATTTGCTGATAGGCAGCATAGGTAGTGAGGGCAAAACCAAGCCAGTATTTTTTCTCATAAATAGAAATGAGGCCTGCCAGTATCAAAGGCATTAGAGCTGTCGCCAGCATTTGTGTATCATGCCCCGCAGCTAAGATGACGGGATTATAAGTTGAAAAAGCATAAGCGATGCCAGCCAACATGCCAATAACAGGTCTTATTCGTAATGTGAGACAAAGAATATAAAAGCAAATACAGGCTAAGAAAAAAAAGTTGATGGGCTTCGGCGTACCCAGCGAAAATATTTTTAGCATATCAGGCATAACACTTTTGCCCTCCATTGCCACCTGGTAATTGGGCATACCGCTGAAAAGATTAGGGTTCCAGAGGGGATAATGCCCGTTTTTCTCTTTGTATTCAAACGCATTTTGTGCCATGCCCTTCCAGCCTACATTGTCATGCTGATTCAGTACATATCCATCCAATATAGGCTTACAGAACAAAGCGGAAACAACTAAAAAAACGACAACCGCAATGAAATGAGGGAGAATCTTTTTCAGCAGAGGATTTTTCATTACACTTCAATATTAGGCTGACAAAATAATGCTATTTTAGACTAAAATCCCGATGCGCTGGCTTTTATTTTTGTCTCGATTGGCCTTTATCTGTGGTATCTGTTTCCTTTTGTCTTTTTCATTGCTGATGCAGGATTGGATACAGGATGAAAACCTGAAATCAATGATCATTACCATCGGCTATTTAATGGGAATGATCATTCTTCCTGTGGTCAACCTTTGTTACCTGGTTGTGTTGATTGTTAAAGGAAGGTTGAAGGAATTTGTACCCTTGTGGCTAATTATCGTTAACCTGTTATTTTTATTGACAATAATCTTTTTTATATTTTATCTCAATGATCCATACTATCATCAAAAGTAAGCCTACCCGGCTATTCCTTATTCTTGGCGGTTTCTTTATTGCCAATGCATTAATTGCCGAGTTGATGGGAGTCAAATTATTTTCACTCGAAGAAACTTTTGGTGCTGCTCCTGCCCACCTGAATATTTTTGGCAATGATTTTTCTTTTAACCTGACGGCCGGTGTATT
>CALRVH010000041.1:0-27363 GCA_943371565.1 Chitinophaga pinensis
CTTACTTTAGCTATGCCAACGATATCGGTGCCTTCATTACTATGGTAGAAGAAAACCTCATCCCCTTTTTTCATGGCCCGCAGATGCAGTCGGGCGGCATAGTTTCTGACACCGCTCCAGCAGGTTTCCTTTTCCTTTACGAATGCATCCCAACTGTATGTGGAAGGTTCTGATTTTGCAAGCCAGTAAGCCATACTATATAATTTTTGATCTTCTTCTCAAATTTACAACGCCAGGGATAAAAAATAATTTCTTTTTCTAAATCTGCTTTCTTTTCAATTACCGTATCTGTTTACGTTCAGTTTAAAAATAAATCAAAAACTCAAAACTTAAAATGTATGAAATCACTTAAATCGATCGGACTGATGCTGACAGCAGCATTTTTGTTTAATGTTTCTTCTGCTCAAACCATGAAAGAAGAAACAGTAGAAGTGGGTGGCGCAGCTATGTACCCTTCTAAGAATATTGTAGAGAATGCCGTCAACTCAAAAGATCATACTACCCTGGTGGCCGCAGTAAAAGCCGCAGGACTGGTAGAAACGCTGATGAGTGCGGGCCCTTTCACTGTGTTTGCGCCAACAAATGCTGCATTTGGTTTGTTGCCTGCGGGTACGGTGGAAACATTGGTGAAGCCAGAAAACAAAGCGAAGCTTACCAGTATACTTACTTATCATGTGGTAGCCGGTAAATTAGATGCGGATGCATTAAAAGCTAAAATAAAAGAAGGTAAAGGAACTGCGGAACTGGCAACAGTTGCCGGCGGTAAACTTTGGATAATGAAAAAAGATGGCAAACTAATGCTGAAGGATGAGAATGGCGGTATGGCTGAAATCACTATCAAAGATGTTTACCAGAGCAATGGAGTGATACATGTGATTGATCATGTGGTTCTTCCTAAATAATAATTAATTGCCCTATGAAAAAATCTCCTGCCGTGGCAGGAGATTTTTTTACTTGTGAACAGTGTTACTTGTTAATGTCTTTTAATCTTCAAGGACTCCAGTCTTCCTGAACCGGCCCTGTAAACTTAATAACCGGAAGCCAGCACATCAGCCAGGTGCATCGTTTGTAAATTATATCCTTTCTGTTTTATGTATCCCTGCAAATGCATCAGGCAGGAATGATCGGTAGAAATAAGATAGTCGGCTCCTGTGGCTAATGCATTCTCCACTTTTTGTTCTCCCATTGCCACAGAGATAGCTTCAAATTTTACAGCAAAAGTTCCCCCGAAACCACAACAGGTTTCCACATCATTCATTTCCGTTAACTCAAGGCCTTTTACATGTGAGAGCAATCTTCTCGGCTCTTCTTTTATTTTACATTCCCGTAATCCTGCACAGCTATCATGATAAGTAGCTTTACCTTTTAATATGGCTCCTACATCTTCCACTTTCAGTATATCGAGCATAAACTCAGAAAATTCAAAAACTCTTTTGCCCAGATCCTTTACTTCATTATGCAGTGATGAGTTTTCAAAGAGTTTACCATAATAATTACGGACAAACCCGACGCAACTGGCACTCGGTGCTACAATACAATCAGTCCCACTGAAATCTTTAATGAATTTTGTACAAACAGATTTTGCCTCATCCCAGAAACCGGCATTAAAAGCTGGTTGACCGCAACAGGTTTGAGATGTATTATAACTCACCGTACAACCTGCTTTTTCCAGCACTTTTATCATATTAAAAGCAGTGTCAGGATAAAGCTGGTCAACAAAACACGGTATGAATAACTGAACGTTCAACGCTATATTATTTCTTAAAAGATTTTACCAATGTAATCATTTTCAATGCTGTCATGGCAGCCTCCTCCCCTTTATGTCCATGCTTCCCGCCAATTCTCTCATTCGCCTGCTGCTCATTATCAACGGTCAATATGCCATAGATAGTTGGAACTGTCAACGTAAGATTTAATTGTACCACTCCATCTGTTACGGCTTTACACACATAGTCAAAATGCGGGGTGTCACCACGCAACACACAACCTAACGCTATAAAAGCATCGGGTCTGTTTTTCTTTCCAGCATTCTCCCAGTAATTTTTAATACCAAACGGTATTTCGAATGCCCCCGGAACAGTAATAACAATGATTTTTTTAACGCTGTATTTTTCAAGCGTTGCAATACAACCTCTTTCTAACTGATCAACAATGGCAGCATTCCATTCAGTTTTCACCAAAACGATACAGGCATCCTTGTTCAGAATGCCTGTATCAATATCTTGAAGCTTGCTGTTTTTTACGTCAGCCATAATTAGTTTACGTTATACACTCCCAGTTGTGCCAGGTACTTATCAGCATCTGAAGCCTGGTTGCTTTTAGGAAATTTTTCTTTGATCTCTTTGTATAAAGCGATAGCTTCTTTAGAATCTTTCATTACACGGTCGGCCAGGTAGGCGGCGAAATAAAGATATTCTGCTGAATTGATCTCGTCTTTTTCATAATGACGACCCGCTTTCTTATAATAACTCAAGGCATCAGCATTCTTACCCATATCAGCATAAGCATCACCAATCAGTTTATAAGCTCTTGCCTGCACTGATTTTGAACCGGTGCTGAATTTCTTCAGGTGTTTGATCGCTTTTTCGTTCTCGTTAAGCTTGATATAGCAACTGCCTGCATAATAATTGGCCAGATTAGCGGCATCTGTACCGCCATACTTGCTGATTATTTTCAGGAAGCCATCATATTGGCCATCACCGTTCAGTGCAAGGTTCACGGAGTCAATTCTGTAATACTCTTCCGCTTTAAACATTGCTTCAACAGCTTTCTCTTCCTTTGGTTTCTTAAAGAAATTCTGGTACACATACCAGCCACCAACGCCGATAATTATAACTGCACAGGCAATCATAATTGGCTTGCTATATCTTGTCCAGAAATCTTTTGCCTTTGCAATCACTATTTCATCATGCATTGACTCGTCCACATTTTTCTTGTCTGCCATAATAAATTCTATTTACTAATAAGGGGTTTAAAATTTTTAATCAACGATAAAAGGGTAATTCTGGTCAACATATACGTCTTTCAATACTTCACTATCATCCGGCCATGGGCTTTCTTCTGCAAACTTTACTGATTCATCCACTATTGCATCCACTCTTTTGTTAATGGCATCAATCTCTTCCTGTGTAGCCAATTTGTTTGTCAGAATAGTTTTCAGCACCATCTGAATAGGATCTTTGCTCTTATATTCGTCTACTTCTTCTTTCGTTCTGTATTTCTGCGGATCACTGATGGAGTGACCTTTGTAACGATACGTTTTTATCTCCAGTAATGTCGGGCCGCCTTTTTCCCTTGCTCTCTTCACCGCCCTGCCAATTCCTTCATGTACCGATTCAGGACTCATGCCATCAATTGTATCAGCAGGCATTTCATATCCATCAGCCAGTTTATAAATATCAATTACGTTAGAGGTACGTTCTACCGAAGTACCCATCGCATAGTTGTTGTTCTCACAAATAAAAATTACCGGCAGCTTCCACAGCATTGCCAGGTTAAATGTTTCATGCAGCATTCCTTGCCTGGCCGCACCATCACCAAAAAAACAAAGCACTACATTGTCTGTACCACGATATTGTTCTGCAAAGGCCAGACCAGCACCTGTTCCAATCTGTGCACCCACAATGCCATGTCCTCCGAAGAAGCCTACATCTTTTCCAAAAAAGTGCATACTTCCGCCTTTTCCTTTTGCACAACCCGTTGCCTTGCCGTACAATTCGGCCATACAACTGTTGACTGAAACGCCTTTGGCTATTGCAAGACCGTGGTCACGATAAGCAGTGATGAACAGATCTTCAGGACGGGTACCCGTCATACAACCGGCGGCGATAGCTTCCTGCCCGATATAGGCATGGAAAAAACCACGGATCTTGCCATCCATTTTGTACTTCTCTTCCGACATCAGTTCAAACTGACGGATCAACTGCATTAATTCGTACCAGTACAGGTATGTTTCTTTCGAAAATTTGGTAGCCACAGGCTCAAAATTTGAGTCGCAAAAATAAGGGAAAAAACCATACATAAGGCACAAGAATTCAGGGTACAAGGGCACAAGACAGCCTTGTAATACAAGCGGTTGGCATTTATTTTTGGCCTTGATGAGGATTATCGGGTTTCGACAGCAATTGGGTATCGGGGGCCCTTGTACCTTGTTCCTTGTATCTTGCGCCTTCAAAATGCTTCGTCTTCAACACATATCACTGCTTCAGTTCAAAAACTACAGTAACCGGTCTTTTGACTTTACTAAACGGATTATTGGCATTTGTGGCAACAATGGGGTGGGTAAAACCAACCTGCTGGATGCTATCCATTATCTCTGTTTTACCAAAAGCTATTTTACCCGGTTAGATGGTAACAATGTGCAGCATGGTAATTCCGGGTTCCGCCTGGAGGGAGCCTTTGCATTGAACAATCAGCCGGAAAAAGCTCTTTGCATTTTGCGGGAAATAGGCCGGAAGGAGTTTTCTGTGAACGATGCCCCTTACGACAAATTCTCACAGCATATTGGCCGCTACCCTTGCGTTGTTATCGCTCCGGATGATGCAGAGCTGATAACCGGCGACAGTAAAGAACGGCGGACATTTCTAGATGCCTTGCTTTGCCAGTTGGATACTGACTATCTGCAGCATTTGATTGTCTATAAAAAAGTACTGGAGCAACGAAACTCTTTACTGAAATCATTTGCTGAAACCGGGGCTAAGAATTTTTCCCTGCTTGAAGTATTAGATGCACAACTTATTAAACCGGGCAATTATATTTTTAATAAACGAAAGGAATTCCTTGTTTCTTTTTTACCCATCGCCAAACATTTGTACAACGATATTGCAAAAAGATCAGAGGATGTCAACCTGTTTTATGAAAGTGAATTGCAACAGGCCTCCTTTGCTGAATTATTGAAAATAAACCGGGCTAAAGATTGTCTTGCCCAGCGGACTACTTCTGGTATCCATCGGGATGACCTGGATATTCAATTGGGTGAACAGCTTTTCAAAAATATCGCTTCACAGGGCCAGCGGAAAAGTTTGCTTTTTGCATTGAAGCTGGCGGAAATGGAAGTCTTGAAAAAAGAAAAGGGCTTTGCACCTCTCCTGCTGCTGGATGATGTGTTTGAAAAATTGGATGAAGACCGGATCAGTAATCTGCTGAATAAAGTTTGTGTCGAAAACGATGGGCAGGTTTTTATTACCGATACGAATGATCAACGTCTTCGCAGCCATCTTTCACAGTTGGGTGTTGCATTTGAAATGGTATTGCTTTAGTGGGTTTAACGTTTGAAGTCGAAGGTTTAAGGTTCTTTAAACTGAAGCTATCATAGCATTGGACATACTCTATTGATAACACGATAACGTTAAACCTGTAACTTTACAACATGGGTGAATATTCTATTGGTGATGCAATGAAAAAGTTCCTGGAAAGCAGCCGCATTAAAGGTGGTATACAGGCTTTGCAGATAGAAGATGTGTGGGAAGAAATAATGGGAAAAACAGTAGCCCGGTATACCGACAAACTCCAGATCATCGGTGATAAATTAATCATCACTACGAATGTTGCTCCGCTTAAGAACGAACTGATCTACCAGAAAGAAAAAATCAAACAAAGGGTGAATGAGGCGTTGGGACAGAAAGTGGTGGGAGAAGTTATAATACAGTAATTCTATTATTCATTTCAAATGAAGATGTGGAAATAATACATATTGCTGTGGGTACTTTCTTCCTGATATATGGAATAATTGGACTTAAGTCAGGGATAAAAAGGGAAAGAAGAAGACTCTGGGGACCAGTTTTCCCGTGGTTTAAAGATCAAGGCAATCCTTTTGTAAATATGACACTGGGTATTGTTTCTATTTTATCAGGAATAATAATTCTCTTTTTTAACCTAAACCACTTTTTCTAAGTTTCATTCCACCCTCACTCTCGGATCAACGACCCCATATAAAATATCCGCCAGAATATTTATCAGTATAAAGAAAGTTGCAGATACTAATACGGCTCCCATCACTACCGGGTAATCCAGTTTTTCCAATGCATCTACCGTTACTTTTCCAATGCCCTGCCATCCGAAAATATACTCCACAAAGAAGGCACCGGCTAATAATTCTGCAAACCAACCGGTGATAGCTGTTATAACAGGGTTCAGTGCATTTCTTAATCCATGCTTCCAGATAACTTGTCTTTTGCTTAATCCTTTTGCATAAGCTGTCCGTATATAGTCTTGATCTAGCACATCCAGCATAGCACTTCTTGTTAACTGTGTAATGATAGCCATCGGGCGGATACCCAGGGTAATAGCAGGAAGAATTAAATTCTGCATGGTCAGCCGGCGCTGGCCTTCATCATCAATAGCAAACCAACTGCCTGCTATATGCAGTCCCGTCCAGTCGCTTAATACAAATCCAAATACATACACCATGATGATACCCATGAAAAAAGAAGGGGCTGATATTCCGACAATACTTGAAAAAATGGCTGAAGTGTCTAACCAGGTATTTTGTTTTACAGCTGCCATTACTCCTAACGGGATACCGATCAGCATGGCAATAAACATGGCTGATATAGCCAGCATTAATGTGCCGGGCAGCGCCTGCATCAAAATATTCCAGACAGGTCTTTTTGTTTGATATGATTTACGGAGATAAGGAATCTTTAATCCGAATTTTTTATCGCCACCGATAAAAAATCCTTTCAATTTTTTGTTGGCTATTTCTTCTTTACTATGAAAACAAATCGGTGAAACATCGTTCAGGTAATAAAGGAATTGTTTGAACCGGGGAATTTTTTCTCCCTGTTCATTAACCAGGTATAATTCCCGGCGGATATTGGCTTGTGTGGTGGAATCACTCGATTGGCCGGCTACGATTCTTGTCGGGTCGCCAAAACCCTGGAATAGAAAGAACACTAACACCACCACTCCTACTAACACCAACATGCCATACAGGATCTTCTTGGTGATGTATTTAACCATGGTTACTTGTTGTTTGTTACTGGCTCAATTATTACAGAGTCTTTCAGGTAGGGATTGGCTCCTGTTGGTGGTTGTGCATCAATCCCCTTGAGTAATTTACCGGCTGCTGAAAAATGATGGTGGCTCCATTTTCCCAATATTGTTCCCCGTTGCAATACAAATAAACAGGGGTTCGTTCTTGCGGCCGTGCGGATTGCTGTATTATCACATTTTAAAACCTGTATATCACTGAATGAAGTGCCCGCTAATTTTGTGCCTGCTTCTCCCGGCTGTGTTGTGATAAAATAGACAGGAATATTCTTTGCTTTTGCTTCTGCATATACCTTTGAAAAACTTTTCTCCCAGGCAGAAACAGGGACATTAAAATTTTCGCAGAACATAAGTACAGCATATGGTTGTTGTAAGACTATTTGTGTGGAATCCTCATTTGTAATTCCTGAAAGATTGAACCCGGCTATCGGTGGTTGGTTATTCTTTCCCCTTCGTACAACTTTATCATATCGGCTGATCAATTTATAAGTTGTACTGTTGAAGTCAGCCGGGAATTTATCTGCCGTGAATTCCACCTGTTTGCCACCTTTATCATAAATAAAGGTAATAACGGTACTGTCTGGAATAGCATCCACCGGCATTTTCATTTTTTCTGCTATATTATTTCCTTTTTTATAAGGCAAACAATCAACGAATGGTAAATAGGTAAGAGTGTACCACTGCATACCAAAACTCAGTACGGTAATACTTAGCATTGCAATCGTTGTGGCTTTCCCCGGAAATAATGAGGTGATCAATTTTTGTTTCCAGAAAAGAAAACCGATAAGCAGTAGTAATGCTACATCTTTCAGGAAAGAAGTCTTTGGTGTAATAGGTAAACAATCGCCAAAGCAGCCGCAGCTTCTGAATTTACCAGAGAGATAGGCATACCCCGTAAGGAAAGTAAAGAATACGATCAGTAGTAATAATAACCAGCTAAACAGTTTGATCCTCCAGCCAAGTAATAATGCAAAGCCAGCTATGATTTCAAAAGCATTCATGAGTACCGACAGCAGTAATGTCCATGAATTGAACTGGTGCATTCCCCATAATTCAAAAAACTCCTGCATTTTATAGCTGAGTCCTAATGGGTCATTGGCTTTCACCAGGCCGGAGAAGATGAATAACACTCCTACAATGATCCTTGCTATATTAACTGCTGCTTTCATATTACATAAGAATTAAGGCAAACACTGCATAGTTGATGATATCATGATAGTTGGCATCAATTCCCTCACTCATGATTGTCTTGCCGTCATTATTTAATATCTGGCGGATACGCTGCAATTTCATCAGGATGAGATCAACAAAACTTTCCTGGCTCATACTGCGCCATGCTTCACCATAATCATGATTCTTATCAAGCATCAGGCTTTTGGCTATCTGTACATTTTTATCAAACAAAACAGAGACCTCGTTAATGTCCATTTCTTCCGGGGCATCTTCCGGCAGCTCTAACTGAATCAAGCCGATAACAGCATAGTTGATGATGCCTTTAAATTCTGCCGCTATACCATCCGATACTTTTTGTTCTCCTTTTTGCTGAATAGTACGAACTCTCTGTGCTTTAATGAATATCTGGTCAACAATGGAGATGGTACGCAATACTCTCCAGGCCGTGCCATAGTCTTTGGCTTTCTTCAGAAAAATATCTTTACAGGAGGTAATTGCCTTGTCGTATTGTTTATTCGTGTTGCTCATTTAGTTATATTCTCTACTTTAGCTTCAAAAATAACGAACTAAAGCCTAATGTTTACGCTGAATTGTAAAGGAAGACTGCTGGTTGTGGATAAACCGCTGGTGATGGGTATCGTCAATGTTACCCCCGATTCATTTTACAGTGGCAGCAGGCACCAGGAATCGGATGCCATTTTGAAACAGGCAGAACAGATGCTGAAAGAAGGTGCTACAATCCTTGATATCGGCGGACAAAGTACAAGACCGGGCAGTGAAAAATTAAATGCTGATGAAGAACTGAAAAGAGTGATAGCCCCTATTGAAGCAATCAGTAAAAATTTTCCTGAAGTTTTTATTTCTATTGATACGTATTATTCAAAGGTTGCCCTCGGTGCCGTGGAAGCCGGTGCAGTAATCATAAATGATATCAGCGCCGGTAGTCTTGATCCGGGAATAATCGAAACGGCAGCTAAGTTAAATGTGCCATATGTGTTGATGCATATGCAGGGAACACCACAAACGATGCAGCAACAACCGCACTATGAAAATGTAACAACAGAAGTGCTTGAATTTCTGAGCAGGAAAATAAGTGAGTTGCGCCAATCCGGTATTACTGATATTATAATAGACCCGGGCTTTGGCTTTGGTAAAACAATTGAACACAATTTTGAATTACTAAGGAACCTGCCTTTTTTTTCTATGCTCAACTGTCCTCTATTGCTAGGCATTTCCCGCAAATCCACTATCTATAAAACACTTGCAGTTACGGCTGATGATTCACTGAATGGCACCTCTGTACTTAATACGATCGGGTTAATGAACGGCGCTTCGATTTTAAGGGTGCATGATGTGAAAGAGGCAATGGAAACAGTAAAACTCTTCGAAGTTTACAGGCACGCCGGAAAATAAAAAGGAGTTTCGCTATTAACGAAACTCCTTTCATGAGGACATTCATAAAGCCTTAATCACGGCTCTTCAAAGGAAGTTCCAAAAAAATACAGATCATTTATCAGGGCTCGACAAAAAGTACGGTGATGGTTGCGTTTTCGGGGACGGGTTCTCAGGGGTGCGGTAGGTTAATCAGATCCTGGACTAAAAACGGGGCCTCTCAAAAAATACCCGTACCGCTCTCATGGCGATACGGGTACAAAGTTGCAAATTTATTTGATGCGGCTACTAATTATTTGATTGAGCCATATCAATTTTTTATTTCTGTGTTGGCGGCGGTGGCGGTGGTGCCTGTGTTCTTGGAGGTGCCGGCGCCTTATCCTGAATGCTAACAATTTCAACTTCAAATATCAAATTTTCATACGGCTTGATATTCGGTGACCCCGGATTACCAGCATAAGCCAGTACCGATGGAATATAAATTTTTGCTTTGCTTCCGAGGTTCATAAACATCATTGCTTCATCAAAGCCTTTTATCATGGCGCCGGTTCCCGCTATAAAAGGATAAGGGCCGACATGCTGAAATGTAGAGTCAGTATTGCTGTCAAATTTTTTGCCAGACCAGCTGGTGCCTGTGTAGTTTACGGAAATGTATTTACCGGAGTCAATAAGATTTCCTGTACCGGGATTAATTATTTCCACATAAGCTCCTGAAGGAGTTTTTTGTGCTGTAATTTTTTTATCAGCAAGAAATTTTTCTATTGTTTTAATTTCTCCATCCAGCCATTCTTTATTTAGCTTGTCATAATCTGCACGGGCAGCGGAGTCACTTTGAAATACTCCCACCACTTTCAGGTAGTAAGTGATCTTATCGCCCTTTTTAAAATCGGCCGGAACACTCTGCGGATCTCTTTTGATGAAAGTATCTATCATTTGAGTTGCTACAATACTGTCACCCAGTTTCATGCTTGTCCATAATTCAGAGATATCATAAGGTTGGGCAACTTTAGCTACCTGCATATAAACAGGCAGACCACCTTCTGTGGTAAAATATACGCTGTCCTTGATCTTCCTGGTAAAATGTACTTTAATGAAATCACCAGCTTTCACTTGTTGTGTATCCTTGCCTTTGATCAGTTTGTAAGGCATTCCTCCCGGAGTTTTACGATAATCTGTTTTACCGCAGCTAACGAGCAGCACTCCTGCAAAAAGAACCCCTAACAGGTTTTTAATTGTCTTCATACATTGTTTTTATTTATTGTAAAAGTTTTTCGTTTTCCTTCATGGCTTTTATAAAGTGCTCCACTGTTTTTTCCAGTGATTCACTGCTTCTTCCTCCGGAAGCATTATAATGACCGCCACCTTCAAAATATTTCCGTGCAAAGGTATTGCAATCAAATTCACCTTTACTCCTAAAACTCCACTTCCTTTCCTCATCCCGGTCAATGACCAATGCCACTAATTTGATACCCTGTATAGACTGTGGGTAATTAACAAGCCCTTCTGTATCCCCTGTTTTAATATGATATTTCAGAATATCATTTTTTGGTATCGCAATCAATGCTGTGTTGTACTCGTAAAATATTTCCATCCTGTTCAGCAGCACCTGGCCAATAAAGCGAAGCCTGTTCTCGAGAAAATTATCAAAAAGATTTTCGTGAACGATGCCATGCTCTAACCCCCTTGATTTAAGATCGGCCACTAACGTATGTACCCCGGCATGTGTAGAAGCAAAGCGAAATGAACCGGTATCGGCCACCACTCCGGCATAGATACATTGCCCTACTGCAATATTTATTTTGTCAGCATGACCTGAGTCAACAATAAAATCATATACCATTTCACAGGTGGAACTTTTGGAAGTATCGCTGATGCCGTAGTTGAAAGAAGCAGCATCAGGTTCCTGGTGATGGTCAATTAATATTTTAGTACAGGTAAGTTGTTTCAACTTCTCTGTCATTGTTTTGGTGCGATGAAAAATATTGAAATCAAGGCAAAATAACCAGTCGGCTTTGTCCAAAACGGCTTCAGCTTTTACCTTATCCTGCTCATAATCCATTACCTCTTTTGTTCCCGGCATCCAGTTTACCCAGCCTGCCCAATTGGTAGGCGAAATAACGGTGACGGAGTGCCCCAACTGTACAAGAAAATGCTTTAGTGCCAGGGCGGAACCCATGGCGTCCGCATCCGGCTTTTGGTGCATGGTAATGGCAATTTGCCGCGGAACAGTGAGTAAAGGAAATATTTCCTGTATTGGCTTCATCATAAACGGGTGCGAAGATAAGAGTTTGTTGTTTAGTGTTTGTGGGTATGGTTTCTGCGTATTATTTCAATTTGAAAATGATAATTTCCCTTAGAATCATAGATGCCTCGCACAGAGGATAAAAAGAGAAAAATAGTTTCGATTAACTCTTTCTCCTCTGGGCGAAATTTCTTTTGATGGCTATCAGGAAAAGAAGTAGAAATGGAGATACTGCCAGTTTCTATTAGTCAAAGTATTTGTTTCCTTGTAAATAACAATAAATCACAAACTATAAACCCGAAACTTTCTCCTACCTTTGCGGCCGAAAAACAAATAAACGTAACAATGAGTAATCGAACATTTACAATGATCAAACCGGATGCTTTCAAAAATGGACATTCCGGAGCTATTTTAGACCGTATTTTACAGGAAGGTTATAGCATCAAAGCTTTGAAAATGACAAAGCTGACGCCTGAAAAAGCAGGTGAATTCTATGCTATTCATAAAGAGAGGCCATTTTTTAAAGAACTGGTTTCTTTTATGTGTGAAGGCCCTATCATTGCTGCAATACTGGAAAAAGAAAATGCAGTAGAAGATTTCCGCAAACTGATTGGTGCTACTGATCCGGCCAAAGCCGCTGAAGGAACGATCCGTAAATTATATGCTGCTTCTGTTGGAGAAAATGCAGTTCATGGTAGTGACAGCGATGCGAATGCAAAAATTGAAGGAGACTTTATGTTCTCTATGCTGGAACAATTCTGATTACTATCCCTTTCATATAGCGAACCGGTGTTACATACGTAATATCGGTTTTTTATTTCTATAAATAAAGTGAATTAAAAATATTTTGCTTTTAGCTGGATAGAAGTTTGGCTTTTATCAGTATGTATAAAACTAGCTTTCCTGTATGAAGGAGGACCAAAAGCAGCTGATGCATTATTAGAGAATCCATATCCTTCCTTTGGGATGCCTAAAACATTTTTATCCATTCTCTGGTTGTTGTTTTCGTCATGCAAAATGGCCACCGCATAACTACCCGGGGGAACAGATTTAAAAATTATAGTAGCGGTTTTATCTACGATATAAGCTTTTTCCTTTCCAAATGCTTTTTCGGGGTTATCAGGATAGCCGAGACCGTCTTTAAACAAACTGACAAGCACAACTCCACTATTGCTGTGCAGCTTTATGATCGTCACTTTCAGGTTTTGGTTAATGGCAGGTGAAAATGAAGCAAAAGAGCTCAGGACAAGCAAGGCCAGAAAAGAGGAAATGACGTTTTTAATCATTAGACAAGGGGATTTATCTTGACAATAACAAAATGTAAACCAATAAGTTCAATGTAGATGTTAATTATTGTTCAATCCAAAAGGCATGATCTTCAAGGTGTTTTATCATGTCGCCATTTTTAAGAATAATATTAGCGTCCATTATTAAATCATACCTGCCCTTCCCCAGTTTTATTTCACTGTAAGGCATGAACAGTTTGATATCATTATAAACAGCTTCTTTATAAGCAGGTTTAAGGCTTTTATAAACAGCTAACTGGCCGCCTTTACTTCTGTATTCAGGACTAACGCCATCAATCTTTTCACCGGTTTTCTTTTCAAAATACAGGGCGACATAGCAATCAACATCTTTTAGATTGTGGGCTGTAAATTTTACATGCACCCGCATGCCTGATTTACCATTTTCGGTTACATCATAATCTATCCATAGCTTATCAAACGTTACATCTGCTTTAGCCGTCGACTCCACATCGGCGGGGCTGCCCGGTTTGATGTATTCGAAATCATAGTAAGTAAGCCATTGAAGCACACCGCCTTTTTGATAAATCAGTTTTACATCCATCGTCAGGTCGTAAATACCAGGTTCCAGGTCAAGTTCATTATACGGTATAAAAAGAGTCAGGTTCTTGTATACGGCAGGATCATAGGACGGTTTAATACTTCTGTAAACAGCTACATCCCCTTCTGAACTTTGAAATTTTTTGTTTTTATCTTTTAAAAAACCAGCCAGGTCATCATTGTATTTGAAGTAAATAGCGAGATAAGCATCCATATCCTTCATCCCATAGGCAGAAAAAGCAACATGGATCTTCATTCCCCTGGCTTCGCCTTCTTTAACATCGTAATCTACCCATATAGAATCAAAGGTTGCACTGGGTTCAACTGGTCTATAATTTGTCTCAAGGAAACCGGCTCCCCTACTGCCGGCGGCCATAAAAGCAAATAATATCAGGCAGATGATTTTTTTCATTAGCACTACAAGTTACAAAAAAATCATTTTTCTTATACCATTTTTTGAATGGTATAAATAAAAACCACTGGTTCCCTGATTACGTTTATAGATTGATTATTTAGTCCGGCAGACCACTACTTAATTTTGAGAAGGGCAGTTGGCTTTTTTCATTTCAAGCACTTCCGGACCATACATTTCGGTAAAGCCTTTGTCAAGAGCCTCTTTAATATCTTTACATGCTTTTTCTTTATTGCTAAGCGCAATATAAACAAGGGCCCTGTTTTTATAAGCATAGCTGTTCTCAGGGTAAATGCTGATTGATTTGTTGATATCATCTTCTGCGCCCTTATAATCTTTCAAATAATATTTGGCAAGTCCCCGGTTATTAAGGGAAAGTGGTTCATCTTTTTCAAAGGTGAGAGCTTTGTCAAAGTATTCAATAGCCTCCTTATATTTTCCAAGTTTGGTGTATTGAAATCCAAGGTTTACATAGGATCCAAGAAATGTTGAGTCAATAAGAATTATTTTTTTAAGACTGGCAATCGCTTCATCTATTCTTCCTAATTCATCAAGTACTGTGGCAATATTATTTAACGTTGCTGTATTACTTGTATCAATTAAATATGCCCTTGAGTAATCCTCATAGGCTTTTTGGAATTCCCTCTTTTGCATATATGCAATTCCCCTGTTCGAAAAAAGGATAAGTCTGAAAGTATCTTCATCTGCAAGCTCAAGAGCTTTTGTATTATCGGCGATGGCGGCATCATTGTAAGTCAGCTTTGAAAAAAGCATGGCCCGCATATGATAGGCGTAAGCGGAATCGGGAAATTTAGTTATGGCCTTTGTAAATTCCTCATAAGAATTATCCCAGTTTTTCAACCCGCCATAGGCAGCTCCCTTTGCAATATATAGGTCGTAAAGAGTTGAATCCATGCCCCATGCTTTATTCAGTAAAATAAGAGCACTGTCATATTTTTTATTATCAATATGTTCAAAGCTTTGTTGCACCAGTTGTGCTGCTGTTTGTGACCGGCTGCTTAAACTGAGAACTATGGAGAAAGCGATGATTAGATACTTCTTCAAGTCATAGAAGTTTAGTTGTTAAAATTTTAATTGATATACGCTTAAATCTCCCTTGCAATCTTTGTTTTATTTTCTATTGGGGTCAGCTTATACCCCTCTTTGCGAAGCAGGTTGATCACACCTTTTTCTCCGGGTAAATGGCCGGCGCCTACAGCAATAAGTAAAGATTTTTTGGGGAGCAGTGATTTTAATTTCTCTACCCAATTTTGATTGCGATGGTAGAGCAGGATATCTGTAAAACCAGAAATACCTGCATCAGTTTCGATTAATAACGCTTCTAATCTTTTTAGATCCTGACTTTTATAGGCCTCGAACATTTCCTTCATTTCAGTATCATCCGTTTCCCCATTATTCGCCTTTTCAATATAATCAACCAATTGGTCTGCCTGTAATTTATAAGGTATACTGTCCAGTACACCTGCCTGGTACGACATGGTTTCAAGTCCCTTTATCTTTTTATCAAACACCTTAGCCTCTTTCATTATTACCTGTTCCATCATAGCGGTTTTATCACAAGGCATAGAACCTTCTTCCAGGGTAGATGCAGCAAGCATTGGTTTATATGTTTCCAGCATAGAAAAAGGAAGCATTGAGCCTTTCTTTTCAAAATATGATTTTACTTTTTTATAGTCCGACTCAGTCAGTAAATCCTTCAAGGTGGTATCACCCTTCATCTTCATTTTGTTGATGGCGCCAATCATTTCAAACAGATTGTCCATATCAACTTCAAAATACACTTCATCACAATCGCTGATTGCTTTTTTCATATTGTCGCTAAGCGCAGCATCTTCTGCACATATCAGGTGGATTGTGCCAAACAGGTAAGAAGGTTTTTCCAACCCATTGCCACTTATTTTCCATAGCAACGTGTTATTCTCATTTTGTGCAAATGAAGTAAGGGTAACCAGGCTCACTAATAATACGGCACTTAATCTTTTCATGAAGATGATTTTATGGCAAATTAGTTAAAAGACGCCGCATGATATTCATACGATGCACCGGCGGTTATTTTTGATGAAGAGAGTTGAACAAAGACCTTTCCAAATAAAAATGATGCCGTTGTGTCAGTAAAAAACCTCCTCCCAGTAACGGGAAAATTTAGTGCCCCATTTTACTTCTAATTCAGCAGGAGCAATTGTCAGACCTAACTCCTGCTTTACTGCCAGTTCAGGAAGATTGACACCGGCCCCTAATGCTGCTGAAATAGTTCCCTGTACCCGGGGGTTGATTTCAAGAATAAGAAACTCACCGGCAAATGATCGTTTTACCTGTATGCCAATATTGCCATGCAGCTGAAGTTCTTTAATAATTTTCCGGCAGTAAGCGATGATCGGGGCGTCCATTACAAACTCGCCTTCTACACTAATGCCATTGATCATTTTTTTTCGTAACCGGGGAATAATAAGAACAGGTTCTCCATGTTTTGCCAAACAGTCAACAGAGTATTCTTCCCCCGGCAAATACTCACTTACCAGTAATTCTGGAAAAATACCAGCGGTAAGAATTCGTATTGCATCCTGCAAGCTAATATAGGTAGACGTTGGCTTGTGATTAAACAGCAGATCCAGTTCATTCATATCCTGACTTACTATCCTGAATCCGCGGCTACCATTGGAAACAGAAGGTTTAAAGCAAACCTGTTTTTCAGGGTAGCCTAATTCGTCAACAGCTACTTTAAATTGTTCCACTGTTTCAATCACTCTAAATTCAGGAACAGCTATTCCTCTCCATTGTAAAAATTCATACAGCCTGCTTTTATTATTGGCAATTTCCAGGGAGGCTGTTGGAGAGATTAGCAATTTTGCTCCGGCCAATTCAAATTCTTTGGTGTGTTGTGATAATGGAATTAATTCTTTGGTAACTAATGGCAGCACAACATGAATATTTCTTTTGCGGCAGAGCGATAGCATTGCATCAACAAAAGAAGAATCAGCGGCAAATGGAATAGTTTCAAACTCACTATTCAAATACCTGCCCACTGCACCGGGATTGGCATCAGCAGCAATTACATGAAATGATTTGTTTTGTTGCAGACATCGAAGGATACCTGCTGCACCGGGAGCACCACCGCCGGTCATTAGAATATTTATTTTGTCGGGGGTCAAAGGGTAAATGTAGAATTTAAAATCTAAATCAACTTACCACGGCTTCTTCGCCATACATCTGATCTTTGAATTTTAAAGAAGGTGAAGAAATAAATGATCCTATCCCTAATTCACTCCACTTATTATCGACAGACGTTATGGTTTCATCATCTGCTACAATAATATTGGGCCAGTCTCTTTGAAAATCATCAAACTCTTTTGTTTTACGAGTACCATCAAATCCCATACAGGCAGCATACAAGTTTGGAGTTTGCGGTTCGGTGTTCGGAATGGGCCGTTTAGAGAGATGATAATCTCTTTTGGGATCGAGGTTATTGCAGAAACGCCATAAAGCTGTCGTCAAATCATTTGCATCAACTGTATGTTCTATATATAAAATCATCTTGATGGCTTCCATTCCATCAATTGCACATAGTTGTTCATGCAATTCTTTGATGTGATTTTTTCTATTTTTCTCTACAGATATGATCAAACACGGAATTTCCTTTTTCACCAAAGAAACATTGACAGCTTTTATTTCAGGAAATTTTGCTTTTAAAGACTCTTCATTAATCTCTGACCCCTGAACTGCGAACTGATAACTGTCGTCCATCTCCTCTTCAAATTTCTTTGTTCCATCAATGCACATCTTTCCTCCAAAACCTAATTTACTGCAACTATGATCTAATACATCCATCGGGCCATTGGCAAATGCGATATCAGTTGCAGGATTTAAATTTTTAAACACATATTTAGCTAATGCTTCATAATCCTGGATCTTCACTCCCTCATCGGCCATTACTAATATTTTATTAAACATCATTTGCCCTGCTCCCCACATGGCATTCATTACTTTTTGCCCCTGTCCTGCATAGTCTTTTTTGATTTTTGTAATAACAAGATTATGAAATACACCTTCAATAGGCATATCCATATCCATTATTTCAGGAACCATTGTCATTTTAATAGGGGCCAGGAAAATTCTTTCTGTTGCTTTACCAAGCCATGCATCTTCTTGCGGTGGAATTCCAACGATAGTTGCCGGATAAACCGCATTCTTCTTATGAGTAATTGCCGTGATGTGAAATCTTGGATACCAATCAGGTAAGGAATAATAGCCGGTATGATCACCAAAGGGACCTTCCCAGATTAATTCTTCATCAGGCTCTACATATCCTTCAATGATAAAATCTGCATCGGCAGGAACTTCTACTTCTGGTTGTGAAATACATTTTACCAAATCTACTTTTTTCTTACGGAGAAACCCTGCCAGCATATATTCATCTACATTCTCCGGTAGTGGCGCTGTAGCAGAATAAGCATACACCGGGTCGCCGCCGAGTGCAACTGCTACCGGCATCCTTTTATTCAATTTTTTATACTCAGCAAAATGTTTTGCAGAAACTTTATGTTTATGCCAGTGCATACCAGTAAGGGTTGGGCCAAACACCTGCATACGGTACATGCCTACATTGCGGGAATTAGTATTCGGATCTTTTGTATGAATGACAGGTAAGGTAACAAATGGACCGCCATCTTTTGGCCAGCAGGTAATAACAGGAAGTTTAGTAATATCAGGTTCGATCATCACTACCTCCTGGCACTCCCCTCTTCCGCTTTTTACTTTTGGCATCCAGCTTGCAAACTGGCCAAGTTTTGGAAGTAGTTTTAGTTTGTCTAGTATTCCTTCTTTAGGTGATGCTAATAGCTTGAACAAATCTTCTATCTCCCTGGCGGTATCATCAAGGTTATTTACTCCCAATGCCATGCACATCCTTTTTTCACTTCCGTATGCGTTCATCAGCACAGGAAAATCATAACCCGTATTTTCAAACAGTAAAGCTTTGCCGCCGTTACCGGATTTACTTATACGGTCAGTGATCTCTGCTATTTCAAGTTTGGGATTGACGTAGTTTTTTATCCGAACCAGTTCACCGGCTTTTTCTAAGGCGTCAATAAAATGTTGCTGATTTTTCCAGGCCATGTTATAAGATAAACTTTGCAAATGTACAACACATGCTGTGAGGAAATGTTCAATGGAGAAGGATTATCAATATACATTTACAGGACAACCTGTCTGGCTTTTGCGGCCGCCTCCTGAATTGCCACCATCCGTGCCAAGCCGGTATGTAAGATGAAGGCCTCCGAAGTAATAGTAGTCCTTCGATTTGGGACTTCCTCTTTGTGCGCCTTTTGCAGGATAAGCTAAACTTCCACCGGTTACTTCGTCACCACGATAGGATATATCAACTGCGAGTTGCCCTTTTGCTGCTAATAGATCAGCACGGTCGACATAGTTGGTGCTTACATCATCAAGGTAATCAGTAAAAAGATATCGTAAGCCAAATTCAACACCAACCCTTAAATCATCATTGATGGCGAATTTGATACCACCTCCAAATGGAATGGCTAATTGTGTAAGATTATAAGGTTTTCTATCAGGATATCCGCTCAGCCCCTGCCCTTCTGTACTTAATGGTTTCAGAAAAATTTTTTGCCCGCTGAGGTCATAGTCATAAGGATCGAACTTAAACACGGCGAGCCCTGCAAATGCATAAGGTGTATACTTGCTATCATATAGATTCAACAGGTTATATTCTGCAAGTGCACTGAATTCAAGTATGGTTGTTTCAAATGATAAATTGCGAAGTCTCATATCAGCTTTATCACTATTCCGGTCTGCCCCACCTACAATGGAATAAGTAACACCTGTTCTTACCATTAAGTGATCGGTTGCTTCGTAATTGATGGTAAATCCTATTGCACCATTCGTTACTTTCTTTGAAAATATTTTAGCCGTCAAATCGCCATTATAGGCCGACGCCGCACCAAAAAGGCCCACATGAATACGTTGTGATGACGCAGTGAATGTTAGTAGCAGGAAAAAGATAAGGGATCGTACACTTTTCATATTGTCAATATTCAACCTGTTTGCAAATTTAAGGCCGTAAAAGTATTTATATCCTTTAAACGAAGAAAAAGGTAATAAGTGTAAAAAATAATGGGATAATTGATAATCCGGGAATAGCCTGATAACTATTTATTTACCTGCTTCCGTCACCGGTTTTTATTTGTAGGGCAAAAAAAAAGCTGTTGCAGTATAGGCAACAGCTTTATAAAAAGTAGATAATTAAAGATTATCTGAAATAACTTAATAATAATTCAACACGGCGGTTTTTCTGACGGCCTGTTGCAGTTTTATTGTCTGCAATTGGTTCAAGTTCTCCGTGTCCGGCAGATTTGATACGGCTTTCATCAATGCCTTTGCTTACAAAATAGTTTTTAACAGAGGCGGCACGGTTATCACTTAATGTTTGGTTCATTTCTTCGCTACCAACATTATCAGTGTGGCCGTCAATATTCAATTCCATTTCAGGGTTTTCCTGGAGAATTGTTGCTACTTCATTTAATCCTTTAAAAGAGCTGGTTTGCAATTTTGCACTGCCTGTAACGAAAAGGATATTCTTAGCAGCAAGGTTCACTTTCTTTTTTACTTCATCAGGGATAGCAGGGCAACCCTGATTTTCTCTTACACCTGCAAGATTGGGACACCTGTCTTCCTCATCATTGATGCCATCACCATCTGAATCAGGAACCGGGCAACCCTCGTACCGGGCTAGGCCAAATACAGTGGGACATTTATCTTCTTCATCATTAATACCATCTTTATCTCCATCGGGTACAGGACAACCCTGGTATCTTGCTAAACCTTTTGTATCCGGGCATTTGTCATTTTTATCAGCAATACCATCACCATCTCTGTCAGGGCAGCCTTTTAAAGCAACAGGACCAGCAGCATCCGGGCATTCATCATCTTTATCCGCAATACCATCACCATCTCTGTCCGGGCATCCCTGTAAAGCAGCGGTGCCGGCAGCATCAGGGCAAAGATCAATATTATCTGGTACACCATCTTTATCTCTGTCAAGTACAACAGGAACCGGCGGTGTTTTTTTGGCCCATAATGATTTGGTAAGACCAAAAGAATAGAACATGTTGTGCGGCAAATCTTTTTCGTCGAAGCTCAGGCGATAGTTTGCCTGTACTATAGCATATAATTCATTATCAAAATTGAATTGAAAACCAGCGCCGAGCGGAGCATAGGGCTCCCATTTATTTTCTTTATAATTTCCAATACCAAGGCCTGCTGATAGAAAAGGGTTAAAGAATTTTTCGTCTTTAAACGCTTTTGCATGCAGTGATGCTTCAACCTCGCTGCTCATGCGGTTCGATGAGATGATATCATTTTGATTTTTATTTGAAAAGATACCATTGTACCGAAGTGAATAATCAAGTTTGCTGCTGAGGCCCTTCCAATACATAAATGAGAATCCGAATACAGAATCCTTTTTAGGAATCGACGGATCAAAATCTACAAGGTTATAGGCAAATCCCAGGTTGGGTCTTTTTTTCCCCGGAGGGGCATGCTTTATAGTCTGTGCAGAAACTATTGCGGTCTGCGCAATAACAAATAGGCTAAAGAGCACTTTTTTGAAAGTGTGTGTTGACATAGAGTTTTTTTTTGTAAAAGATTTTTTTGAAAAACTAAGACTGCCCTTTACAAGGACAGGTTGCTTTGAGGAGATGCAAATATATGGATTTTATTTCAGGTCTTTTTGATAGAGCCCTTTATAAGTGATGCCCAGCCCGGGTTCCCCGGAATATATAATAGTTCCGAATTCATATTCGATACCTGTTGCAACATCTTCTTCCAGCAGCAGAGGCCCGTCCATATCCACATGATCAATAAAAGGAAGTAAATGTGCAATGGCAGCAGAACCGATCGTAGATTCATTCATACAGCCTACCATTACTTTCATTCCCAATTCTTTTGCTTTATCTATCATTCGTCTTGCAGGAGTAATACCGCTGCACTTGGTCAATTTAATATTGATACCATGAAAGTGATCTTTGCATCTTACTACATCTGTTTCAAACACACAAGATTCGTCGGCATACAACGGCAATGAGGATTCCTTATAAAGAATTTTCATTCCTTCCCAATCATCTTTTGCAAGTGGCTGTTCTACAAGTTCAACACCTAAATCTCTTAATTGAGGAATTAGTTTTAATGCAGTCTCCAGATCCCAGGCTGCATTGGCATCTACTCTTAATGTGGCATCTGTATTTTCCCGCAACGCTTTTACAATTGCAATATCATCTGGTGTTCCCACTTTTATTTTATAGATAGGCCAGGGTATTTCTTTCATCTTGTCCACCATTTTTTCTATACTGTCGATACCGATGGTATAGTCGCATACAGGGTTTTTAGAAACATCCCCGCCCCACAGTTCATAGAGTTTTTTCTTTTTTAATTTTCCGTAGATGTCCCATGCGGCTATGTCTAAGGCGCAAACCAAAAAAGGATTCTGCGGTAATAAATGGTGCAGGTAATGCCAGTAACGTTCCGGATCAGTGAAAGCAAATTTTTCAATAAAATTCTTTTTTGCTTCGAGGTCTTCGATCATTTTTTCTACCGGAATATTGTAATAAGCAATAGCAGGTGCTTCTCCATATCCTTTGATGCCGAAATGCTCCAACTCAACAATTAGTGTTGGTTGATGCGTTTTTGTTCCTTTGGAAATTGTAAAAGGATGACGAAATTTTAAAGTGTAAGGCCAGTATTGAACTTTCATGCTATAAATATCCTGATACTTTATTACGAAGTAACAATAAAGAAGCGATTAATGAGCAAATTAACTGGTTGTTAAATTGTCGTATTATTCCCTTCCACTATGTTGCACATATCCACTCAGTTCTTTATTAAATTCTTTTTCTTTAATAAGTTCTTCCAATGGAATATGCATGCGGTATTGCCAGTAGTGTTTTGGATTAGCCGGGTTATTAATTCGTTCATCATGCGGGTTTTCACGACGAAGCGTTTCACTCATACCCAATATGTCCTGCAGTTGGAAAATACTCCACATAGCAGGGGAATATAAATGCTGTAGAACAACCGCACGGTTGATCCATGATTCACAGAAATAGGGTGCATCGCCCCACTGCCCCAGCACCTGGTTATAGAAAAGTTGAGTCTTCTCCCGGTTTTCTTCCCACCAGCCCCTGATAGTACTCATATCATGCGTAGAAGGGGTTATCACCGACATATAAGGTGCATCATTGGGATGGAAAAATTCTTTCTTCGGATCTTTAGGCATACGTTGGATCTCTAAACTCAAAATACCGAGTTGGTTCATTACATCTGGAACACAATGCGGTACCATGCCAAGGTCTTCACCACAAACAAGCATATTGGTTGATGCTTTTAGTTTGGGAAGTTTGTGCATAGCCTCTTTAAACCAGAAATCATCCTGGCGGCGATAGAAATAATTTATGTAAAGTGCTTTTAATTTTTCCTGTACATGTGGGATCAAATTCCTGTATGAAGTTGTTTTTTCCATTGAAATACGGAAATGAAACTCCTGGCCTTGTGAATTTCCTTCTTCAAAAAGAATAACATTGGATATCAAATCAAATAAACCCAATTTTAGCCGTTCATTTTCTTCAACAATGGCAGGCAAGCCTGGTTCTTCCTGCGATGCAAAATATTCTTCAATCTGTTTCTGCGTTTCATATTCTGCTTCCAGATCATAGCCGCCAAATTCATTAGTGATAAGGAATTTTGATTTTACAGTTCCTGCAAGGTCTCCAAATATCTCCTGCAGCACTTCATCTGTAATAAATGGACGGCAATATCGCTGGTAATCAAACCAGATACCATTTTCACCAAACTCATTAATATGAACCGGGAGGCAAGGAACAAATCGTCCCATGATACCCTGTACTGCATTGGCAGGAATACTCCAGATACGGAAGAATCCGAGGATATGATCAATACGAAAGGCATCAAAATAATTACTCATTTGCCCGAAACGCTGTTTCCACCAGGAGAAACCATCTTCCTGCATTTTCTTCCAGTTATACGTGGGGAAACTCCAGTTTTGTCCAACGGCCGTAAAATCATCCGGTGGCGCACCGGCCTGCCAGCACATATTGTACATTTCCGGGGCAACCCATGCATCGCAACTATTCCGGGAAATACCGATTGGAATATCCCCTTTTATTACAATACCCTTTTTATGCGCATAGTCTACCGCATCTTTCAGCTGCAGGTGCAGGTGATACTGGTTGAAATAATAAAAGCATATTTGCTTGTAAGCCGATGATTTTGGAGAACATAGTTTGTCAATCTCTGCCTTGTTATAAATGCCGTTTGTTTTCCATTCATCAAAGTTGGAACTACCATATTTATCCCTGAAATAACAATAAGCGGCAAAGGACTCCAGCCAGTGTTTATTGTGTTTGAAAAATTGTTTATAATCATCTGATTTAAAACATTCTGAGCCCATTACCTCATAAAGTTCTTTGAGCACAGAAAATTTATACTTCATTACTTCTTCATAGTCCACCACCGCAAGTTCGTTCAGTTGCTTTTGCTTTGTTTTTAAAGAACTAAGCTGGCTTGCATATTCTTTGCCGGCAACTTTTCCAAGGTTTACATACAAAGGATGTAAAGCAAAGGCAGATATCGCTGAATACGGATACGAATCCGTCCAGTCGAAATTGGACATGGTATTATTGACGGGAAGTAATTGTATCAGTTTTAAGCCGGTAGCTTTTGCCCAATCAACCAAAAGTTTAATATCATCAAACTCCCCTACGCCAAAACTATTCTTGCTCCGTAAACTAAAAACAGGGACTGCCACACCGGCACCTTTCCAGGTATTATTTGCAAGCTGTACAAATCCATCATGCAGGATCGTTACTTTTCTTTTGGCAGCATCGCTATTGAGCAACCTGTTGTTTCCATCTTCGTATCGCAGAAATTTTTTTTCTTTGATATTATATACACCATACTTATAAGCAACGGGGAAATCACAGCCAGACAAATCTACTTTAGCTGTCCACCAGTCACCATCACGACCCAACAGTACTGGTTTAGTTTCTGACCACTCTCCCAGCCTCTCACCATTGCCAGTAAGGCAAACCACCTCATGCTTTTTCAGCAATGGAGCTTTTACTTTAAATATGTGAGTGAATTCTTTATCAGCAGGAATTTTCCCTTTTGTGTGCTCTGGTTTCAGTAAAACTTTATTGAAGGCATCCGAGTAAAAAGCATTTTCATATTCACCGGCATGATTCCAGGAATCGACTATTTGCAATTCATGAATGTCCTTCCGTGTAATTTCAACCTGGCGGTCATTGCCCCATTCATAGAGGAACTCCCCATCTTCATTCCTGAGAATGTATTTGTAAGAAATGCTTTTAATTAATTCTTTTTTCTTTATTTCGATACTACCTGTCCAAAATTCATCATTCAGGTAATTTAGCTGCAGGGCTTTTGTGAGGTCGTTATTTCCCAGCTCCTCCGTATTGCCAGTAATCCATAGACTCTGGCCATATTGGGTGTGAAAACGTAGGTAAAAGTGAAGCTTCATTGCAATCGTGGTTCTAAGTTTACGGCTAATGGTTGTGTTTTCGGAACACATTGTGTACGAAAATAGAAAAAACAACCAAGGTTCGTACTTTTATTTCAAAGAAATTTTAAAAAAAAATCCTGCAAACGTATGACTACTAATAATAAAGGATGGAGAATGTTGTTCCTGTTTTGCCTGGGTCTTTTTGCCGGTACGGCCTTCTGTATGAAGTGGATGGAGGGAGATTTCTGGCAAAATGGGCAAAAATTCACCATTATCGGCCTGGAAATAAGCTACCCGAAAGAAAAACTGGCGGCCATCCTTGCCGGGCTTGAGGCGCCCGTAAAAACCATTCTCCGATTTCACCTGAGTTTTGATTTCGCTTTTATGGCCGGCGTGTACCCCGGCATTGCGGCTTTGTGTATGATGGCCAGGGAGAAGGTTACCAGCAGTTTACTCCGGAATGTACTGGTTGCTTTTGCCGTATTACAGCTAGTTGCCCTGGGATGCGATATTGCCGAAAATTATTACCTGCTGAAATGGATTAAATATCCTGTAATCGGAAATGAATTTGGAATGTATCATTTTATTGTTGCCGTTAAATGGATACTTGCAGTAAGTGCTGTATTATTTGCGATACCACTGGCCCTTAAAAAAAGAAAGCGGATGTGAACAAGTTGAAAACTCTTTTTTCGATTTAATTATGCTGCCTTATTTTTGCTAAAATTTTTAAAGGAATGGAACAAACAAAAAAATACAGAGGAATTTGGTGGCTTGTTTTCCTTGCTTCAACTGCTGCATTGATCCTTGCTATCGTTACCCATTGGGAGTGGCTAACACTTATCCTCCCCTTCCAGACCACTGCTTTTGTAAAAGCAATGGACATCATGTAAAATGTTTCGCTTTACAATATTTTTTGAACAGCCCCGCAAACTTGCGGGGTTCTTTTTATCTTACAGCTAATACAGCTTTCATTTGAAAAGAATAAAACCATTAATAACTGCGGTCAGCGCCATCATCATTGTATTTGTGGCCGTTAGTCTTTTTGATATTTTGATCAGTGTTTTTTATGCCCGTTTCTATTCTCCTGCAGCGTTTGTGGTAACATTTGGTGTCGGAGGAATTTTTGCAGCTGTGCTTGCTTATCAATACGGGATTAATATGGCTGTTCAAAAAGATGAAACTGCCAGGTGGAGCCTTATTGTATTACTAATTGCAGCAGGACTTCTTTTCTTTTTCTTTCTTGCCAAATTGGAAGGTGGCGAATATGAAGCTGCTTTTAAGGCATACGGGGCTACTCTGGCCCTTGGCAGTTTGCTTTTTGCAAAAGGTAAAGTGGACTAATTAAAAACGGGCCTGATAGAGACCCGTTACTGCTTAATTCAAATTCCATTTCCGCATCATATCACTGGCCGATCGGCTGCTGCGTTGCCTGTTCCACATATCCACTGCGGTAAATTTACTTTTACTATTTCCATTGGCTTCATTGACCAATGTTTCATTTACTTCATTTGGTAGTTGATTTTTAGTTTCATCATTCAACTGGACCGTTTTGGGCATAACACTTTTCATAAACACTCCTTTTTTTAGTCTGTCGTTTAAAAATCGTCTGAGCAAATCGGAAGTAAGAGAACCAGGAGGTGAACCATGTAGCTGGTGTCAGATACGTTCTAAATAATGGGGTACGATGCTCAGCTCTTTTGCTCCGCAAAGGTACAACAGGTAGCGATTTTATCAAAAAGAA
>CALRVH010000042.1:0-27333 GCA_943371565.1 Chitinophaga pinensis
TTTTGCATAAACTCACTTTTCATGAAGAGAATACTGATTATTGATGATGATTTGGATATGTGCCAGTTGCTCAGTCATTTCTTGCAGCGTAAGGGATTTGAAACAGAAGCAGCCCACACCGGAAACAAAGGACTGACAAAATTCGCAGAAAGTAAATTTGATGTGGTATTATGTGATTTCCGGCTTGGAGATATGGATGGAAGAAAAGTGTTGCAGAAGATCAAGAGTATAAATGCGGAAGTGATAGTGATAATTATTACCGGTTATTCCGACGTTAAGATGGCGGTAGAAGTGATGCGGTACGGAGCTTTTGATTACATTACTAAACCATTGATACCGGAAGAAGTAATTAATGTGATCAACAAAGGATTAGCTAAATCGGATTCCTCACTACAAGAAGAACCCAAAACAAATTCAACTTCCGAAAGCTCTGCCAGGAAATATTTTATTACTGGTGCTGAAGAATTTCTTATTGGTGTTTCACCCTGTACAATTGATTTATATAAACAAATTGAGCTGGTCGCACCTACTAATTACAGTGTAATACTGTATGGAGAAAGTGGAACGGGTAAGGAGGTGATGGCAAAAGCAATTCATCAACACAGTAACCGCAGCATTAAGCCTTTTATTGCTGTTGACTGTGGTACGATATCGAGAGAACTTGCCGCCAGCGAATTGTTTGGTCATATCAAAGGCTCATTTACAGGTGCCCTGGCAGATAAGGAAGGGATATTTGAAGTGGCAGATGGAGGTACTCTTTTTTTGGATGAAGTATCTAACCTGCCGCTTGATGTACAGGCTACTTTACTACGGGTAATTCAGGAACGAAAATTCAGAAGGGTAGGCAGCAATAAGGATATCAGTACAGATACAAGAGTAATCGTTGCTTCTAATGAAAATCTGCAGGAAGCTTATCGCAAAGGAAAATTCAGGGAAGATTTATATCATCGGTTCAATGAGTTTTCAGTCACTATACCACCGTTGCGGGAAAGAAAAGAAGACATCATATTATTCGCTGATTTTTTTCTTAAAAAAGTATGTGTCGAATTAAATAAAAAATTCGAAGGATTTGATGAAGAAGTTATGCAGCTTTTTCTAAACTACGAATGGCCGGGAAACTTACGGGAACTCCGTAATGTAATCAGGCGGGCTGGCCTCCTGGCATCGTCCGGAAGGATCACAACGAATGTATTGCCATGGGAAATAATTGGTAATACGTCAAAATTTACCTCTGATGCTACACCGGATACAAACAAAGAAGATGGTTCTGTTGTATATAAAGAACCGGCTGTTGACCTTAAAGATGCCGCTTCGCATGCAGAATATGAAATGATCATGAATGTACTGAAGCAGGTAAAATTTAATAAAACCAAAGCGGCTGTATTATTAAAGATCGACCGCAAGACGCTTTATAATAAAATCAGGCATTACGAAGAATCCAATAGCGTAAAAGGATAAAAATAGCAACATTTTTTTTACAGTCACCGAGATGATTTTAATCTTACTGCAATCCTCCCCGGGTGTGAATGATTTCCCACTGTGTAGATTTGTTTTCCCAACTATTTAATTGGCTTCATCGCAAGGGTTTGAAATACAAGGCATGAGAGTTGTAGCCTTTATTAAACATATTATATAAATCCCTGGATATAATGAAAGAAAAAATAAGTGAGGCTACTGTTCTCCGGCCACAGGGCGATCGTACAATCGATGGCTCCCTCGTTACGATTGATCTTACCAGGTCTAGTGAACAGATAAAAACAGAAAAGACATGGGGTGATAATAACCGCAATGCTATTACTGTTTTTAAAACCAATGGCATGTCTATCCTGGTTATTGCATTGCATAAGGGGGCTGAATTAACGAAACATACAGCCGCGGGAATGATAACTGTGCAGGTACTGGAGGGGAAAATGCTTTTTACAACCGATGAACAATCTGTTGAGTTAATGACGGGGCAAATGCTGGTATTGCACGAAAATATTCCACATAGTGTGTTGGCCAAAGAAGAGTCCGTTTTTTTACTGACGTTAATTACTACACCATTACCCCTGCAGCAAGGTATTTTTTAGCCGGTATTTTTTTGCTTCTGTTATTCTTCACCACATAAATAGTAAGAATGGAAACAACTGAAATTGAAAAATCAAAAGCACATATTGTTGTGGAGATAATAGAGTATATCCCTAATTCGGTGGTTATAAAAACTATTCTGAAAAAATCAACCGGCAATATCAGTGTCATGTCGTTTGACAATGGTGAAGGGTTAACGGAAAAAACCACGCCTTTCGACACTTTTGCCCAGATCATTGAAGGCAAGGCCGAGATAGTCATTAAAGGGATGTCAAACCACCTGGTCACCGGGCAGTCCATTGTTATACCTGCTCATGCTACTAATTTGATCAGACCCAATGGACGTTTTAAAATGATCCTGACAGTAATAAAAGATGTGAAAGAGTAATATTATTGTTGCTGCAAAAAAGTACTGGAAGGTTAATAGGTAAGCATCATCATTGAAAAGAACAATAAAAGCCATTGCATGCTATAGCGATGGCTTTTTAATTTCGTCGTCGCTTACAGGTTTAGAAAAGGCAGTACCGATATTTTGCATCAGGCTGGATATGGGGCCCTCCATTTTATTGGTTTTATCATCGAGGGTAGAATCATTTAATAGCTCACCCATATTTAACTCCGCTGGGAGGTACAGAAGAATGTTGGTCTTCTGCTGGCTGAAATAAGTCTTTACTGCTTTTATCGAAGCTTCAGCTCCCAGGGTTTCTTTTACCACTTTCACCGTTTCGTTAGCAATGGCATTCATTTTTGCCACAGGGTCATGATTGGATTGTTTGGCATAAGCTGCAATTGTTTGCACGGCTTCTTTTTTACCCGTATCAAAAATTTTATTTACCCAGCTTGAGGAATTATCACCCCGCAAAAAATCTTCCGCACCATCATCAGACTGTACATATTTGTACAAACCGGTTAGTACGGCAGGTATAGCGGCCTGGCTAAACTTGTGTTCTGCCGGCGTTTTATCATTCTCTGCTACTTGCTGAGTATTGGGATCTATCTTCTGTAAAGCCTGATAGCCTAAATTTTGTTGCACTGTTTCTAAAATATTGATTGACATATTGCCGGGGTTTATTGATTGGTAAAGGGAATGCTTTGTATAAGGTTGGAAAACCATGCCAACGAATGATTTTAGACTCCGTGCAAGATGAATTGGAGCCATACTGCTTTAAAAGAGATTGTTTTTAATATTAGGCGCAGCATTCGAAATTGCATAAATGAAAATAGGCCAGCAGGTGCTGACCTATTCTAATTTCATTTGTAATCTTACTGGTGTCCGGTTTTATCCTGCTGTATATACTTCTGTAGCTTCCGGAAGCATAGACGCTACCACAAAAGCCAGTGTGGATAAAACCAACCCATACATGAAAATATTATACGCAATACGGAGATACTTATATTTTTTGGCAAGCACTACCCCGAGGAAGTAATTGTCTTTGATCATGCTGGAGTTCATGTAGTTTTTATCACCCAGCATTTCTGTCATTCCCCAGTTATAATCTTGCAGGCTTGCATTATGGAAATTGCCAAAAAATAGCAGGTTGGTTCGTTTATTGGCAATATCCTCATGCGAAAATTTGCCACTGGAAACGTTGGGGCGGGTAGCCAGGATGCCAAATACTATGGATGCTACACATACTACGGCAATCAATGCAAGCGGAATTTGCAGGTTCGGGTCAGTTTGCAGTTTGTCAATCAGGTTGCCGATCAGAATCGAAAGAATGATGGCATTCACCGATATAAGTATATTGGCTTTAGAGTCTGCCATCTGGCTCAGGGCCATATGGTTATTTGCCATTATACGGAAGACAGTAGCTATACTGCGGTCAGCTTCTTTCTCTTTTTCTCTTTTTATCTTTGCTTCTGCTGCTTCAGGACTTAATTCGGGTTTTTTCCCCTTATCTTTTACATCTTTTACTTTATTCTTTTTGTCGGATTTTTCAGGTTTAACAGGTTTCATTTCATCGGTGGTTTTATCTTTTTGTTTTAATTCGTCAAGGTGCTGGTTTTTTACCGGTTGAAGTTTTTCTTTACCATATGGAGTAAAGTATTTATGTCCTTCCAGGAAACGGATATTTATCCTACGCCAGTCTTTTTTGGATATCTCTTTATTGCCAAATTCAATTATTTCATCTCTCAGCAAACGGCTTTTCTCTTTAAAATCATTGGTGCCGAGATGAAACAAATCAGCATCACATATAATTTTTTCAATAATACTGTCCGGGCTTTGTGGCATACGGGTTGCATCGATGCATCCGGTAATTTTATTCTTTACCTCGTCATTGATGGAATGAGTAGTCATGAATTCTGTAACCAGCCTGATGCTCATTGATTCATGGTCTTTTGCCTCGCCGCCGGTGTAGCCGGTATCATGAAACCAGGCCGCCAGGATCAGCGCAAAGCGATCATCTTCTGGTAATTGATGATAGTCTGCTAACGTTTGGCAGGCAGCTACAACTTCCTGGGTATGCTGAAGTGTATGAAACTTAATATTTTTACTAAGTTTGTTTGATAAAAGATCATTTACAATAGCTTCGGCTTCCTTTAATGCTAAAATTTGATTTTCGGACATACTATAAAGATAACTTTTGATAAATTTAAACAAAATAAGAAGAATGAGATTTTTAAATTTTCGGGTAAACTTACTTGCCCTGCTGACTATTTCCGTATTGCTGACTATGGCTTGTAAGCAAAAAAGGAAAATAATAAAATCCCCTCCTCACTATAATTTTGCTGAAGTTCAAACCCATAAGCTTGACCTGAAGCTGAAAGAAATATCAGGGCTGGCATGGGACAGACAAAGGGATGAGTTCCTGGCCCATTATGATGAGGCCGGAAAACTGTTTTTTCTTGATAAAGAAACAAAAGCCATAAAGCCTGGTGGTGAATATTCTTTTGGCAAAAAAGGAGACTACGAAGATATTGCCCTATATAATGGAGTGCCTTATATTTTGCGCAGTGATGGCATGATCACTAAAATAATAAGAGACAGTACCGGTGCTATCAGGGCGGTAGAAGCCGGTAAGATCGGCATTTCCGGTACTAATGACTTTGAAACAATGTATGCAGACACTTCCCGCAAAGCACTTATCATAATTTGCAAGAACTGCGCTATGGATGATAAGAAAACTGTCAGCGCATTTGCTTTTTATCCAGACTCAACAGGATTTAATACTAACCCTGTTTATATCATCGATGCTGAGGAAGTAGAGCGGCTTTCTCCGCATAAAACATCTAAACTTCAGCCATCAGCAGCGGCCATTCATCCGATACTAAAAAAATTATTTATTATTTCATCTGCTTCTAATTTATTGGTGATTGCCGATCTGAATGGAAAACCCGAATCAGTTTTTGAGCTTGGTAAAAATATGTTCCCTCAGCCAGAAGGATTAACATTTAAATCTAATGGTGATATGTATATTTCTAATGAGGGAGTGACTACCAAGTCCACCATTCTTCGATTTGTATATAAACCTTAAGGTTTTTGTATAGCCTGGTTTCGGGGTTGTCTTTTATCAATGAACCAAAGGCAGAAGTCAAGCCATACAAAGCCTATGCAGATGCCAGCAATCACATCGGTAGCATAATGCACCCGAAGATAGATCCGGCTTAAGCCGATCAAAACAATGACCAGTAATAAGAAGGCGATTACTATTCGCTGCAACCATTTTGTGCTGATATAAGCAGAGGCAAACCATATCAGCAATCCATAAAATGCTACGCTCATAAAAGCATGACCGCTGGGAAAACTGTAATTGGTGATTCCTTCTACCAGCGGATCGGGGGGACGCTGACGCTGTATTAATCTTTTCAGCAAAGACATTACCAACAGACTGCTTAGTAACACGGTGCCTGTTCTAATAGCCATCCATTTATTTTTTTTGACCATGAAGAATGCAATGAGCGATAGAATTAAGGGGATTAAAAAATTATGGTTTGCGAGGAATGAAATAAGTAGCATTATCCTGGTGCGGCCGTTTGTAATATGCGGAGCAATAAGGTCAAATGTCTTTTGATCAAAAGAATTTCTCCCATAAACAAAAACCACCCATACCAGGAAAAAGATCAGTAGCAGTGTTACTGTAAGAAGAATTTTTTTGGCTGTCGCACCCGGGATAGCTCTTAACGACAGCCTTAGTTTTTTTCTTGGAAAACCAACTTCTTTTTTTTCATGCATACTCATGAAAGATAAATCAAATTTTCAACGCAAATAACTCTATACTCTCGTTTTTACCTTTCAGATCCACCATGCCCTGGCTTTCGCTTTGCCAGCCTTTCATTTGAAGCAGCTCTGTGAACTCTTTAGAGACAAGAAACTTTTGATTCAGCTCCGTACAGGCACTCCTGATCCGGGCCGCTGTATTGATGGTATCTCCACTCATGACAAGATCTTTTTTTGTAATTCCCACCTGCCCAACAGTTACATTACCTACATGTATGCCTACTTTATATTCAGGGATAATATCATATCCTCTTTTGAAGATCTCAGCATTATGATTTAATATTTTTCTTGCTTCAATAATTGAGTTTACACATTTTCTTGCATTGATGGCTGAGCTGGGCCACCAGGCAACAATTTCATCACCAACATATTGATATACCCGTCCATCATATTCTGCTATACCGGCAGACATGCAATAAATTACATCCCGGATGAATTTGAAATATTCTTTGTGCCCCAGTTTTTCGGCAATAGGGGTGGAGTCTTTCAAATCAATAAACATGATGATCCTGTTTTCTTCTCTTGGTTGCAGGTACTTGCCTACGATAATATTTAAAAAAACACCCTGGGAATATTTTTGGTTAATTTCTATCGCCAGCTGGGTTAATAAAAAAAGCAAGATCCACTCCGGCATTTTCTCCAGCAGCCATTTTCTGCGAAATGTATTTTCTACAAATTTTTGGAAAGCCGCACTTATCGGTTCTTGTTCAATAAGCAGGCTATAAGTGAAGTATATAAAAAAATTCATCGCAATTGCAATGATGACCAGCAACAGCGTTTTAATTACAAGGTTTAACCCAGGCGAAGTATTGCGTAAGAAATTTTTTAAAACCGAAATAAGAAAATATCCAATTATAAGGCTGAAAACAAACACATTCAACTCCCGGAGTAAAATCGTTTTTATGGTGCCTACACTGGTGCTTTGATATTTTGGAGTATAAGTCTCTGTAGCCAGCCGGATGATAAATATGAGGAAATCGATGATGGTCCATGCAATGGCAAGCGTCAGAATACGCCTTAATTCATTTTTTCTAACTGCGGAACGACGGGGAAGTTGTATGAGAATAGGGGGCATGCTTTGAATAATCACTACAAGGTAGCGATTATGATGCCGGAATCGTTTTTACCTGAAAAATGAACTAAATCAATAAGTTAGGTTGATTTTAGTACCCAATGTAAAATTGAGCATTTTTTCACCGTCGGCAAATCCTGCTGTGGCACTAATGGCAAACATGTTGAAAGGATTGTAGTAAACACCGCCACCAATTGCCCCATGCCATTTTCTTGATTTTTCGCCCCCCTTCACCCATACACGGCCAAGATCATAAAAACCAGTAAGACCGAATGGCCCGGGTAAAATAAAGGAATTGACATCGAATAATTTTACTTTCAATTCAATACTTGTATAGATGGAGGAACTGCCGGTATACATATTTTTCCGGAAGCCATTTAAACCGTTATTCGCACCAATACTCAATGCCTGAAAGTATTCATACTTTTTGCTGTATATATGTCCGCCACCAAATTTAAGAATAGCCACCAGGTTGGCAGGGTCTCTGAAACTGGCATAAATAGCCATATCGGTTGTATACTTTAGATAAGCGTCACTGCCTTTGGAGACACCGGTGGCACCCGTAATCTCCGTATACCAATGCATTCCCCGGGTTGGAAAAAATTCTTTATTGCGGTTATCAATTAAAATGGCCAGTTTTCCGCCGGCATAATTCTTTTTGCTGAAAATATCTGCTGAATCCAGATGTAAATCCCTGAATTTACCAAGTACAGCGCCGGCATTATCGCTATACTTACTATTATAGTGATAAAAATAAGGACCGATCATCAGGTGCATTTTTTCAAAAAAGCGTTTCCGTAACAACGCTTCAAATTCCAATGAACGATAACGGGCCTGGTAATAATTAAAATTCCTGTTTTTATCAACCTGCGGGTTATTGGTGAGACCGGTAAAATTGCGAAGTGCCGGGTTTGAATAATTTACTTTTAATACCAGGTCGGTAGTACGGGTGATGTGATTAAACTCTCCCAGGTAATTGAATTGGTAAGCCTTGCGGTTTACTGCGTATAAGATACCAAATTTTTGTTCAGAGGCATAGGGCAGGTTTCGGAAACCATATGTTCTCCTGGTCATACCTAATCCTATCAACAGGCCGTCATCCGAATTGTAATGAAAGTGAGGCTGAGGTATCTTGGTAGTATTGTAATTAAAGCCCAGTACGTTTTTATCGTTTACAGGTGGATCAAGTGAGAAGCGATTTTTTGCATGGCTGCTGTTTTTTATAAAATTGCCATCTGTCTTTAAATCATATAACAATGTTTCTGTTTGGCCACGGATATCAAAAGTGTCGTTACCTTTTCCTCCGATGATACGGATCTTTATACGTGACGTAGCATTTTCTTCTATTTCAAAAATATCGTCATCATTCATACCATACAATCTTATTTCATGTGTAACAGAAGGGGTAAATATTCTGTTGTACATGATAAAATTGGTATCATTGCCTTTTGAACGGGCATATACTTTTACCTGCAGGCCTTCTCCGTAATTGCTTACTTTAAAATATTCCCGTTGGTTACTGCCCATTATATTCACTTTTTTTGAAATGAATTTGTAATAGGTCATTGCTTCCTTTGGAAGGAGGTTACGGCGGCTGATCATCTTATTGATGATCGTTTCGCCATCAATAGCAAAAATTTCCGGGGGCATTTTTTTAACGGCAGCCCTGATCACCGAGTCACTAAGATTTTGCTGCACCTCGCTGATTGTTTTTTTCCAGTCACCTTCATCTAGATCTGTTAAAAAGATGCGGTCAAAATCTCTTGCGCTGTACCCCAACCAGTTAACTTTTGGAATATCTTTTCTAAATCCTTTCAGGAATGGCAGGGTTTCGCCGCTGACAATTCTTAAAATGGCACCGTCTGAATAAAAGTAAGCCTGGTCTCTGTCACGGGGAATAGGATAATAAATTTTTCCTTTGCCGGTATCAATATTACCCCATCTCCATTGATCAAAATGCCTGTCGAAGTCGCCGGTAACAATATCCAATAATCTGGCCCTTAATACAATGGGTTGTTCAGGAAGGTGATCATTTTCATCCAGCATTTTATTAAATACCTTGGCTGTAGTTTTTGTGTCACTGCCGTCAGGGGTGGCATGTTTTTCTTCCAGCATAGCAATATTATTGGCAAATAGTGGTCGCCAAAATCCCAAAGCCGGATCATCAGGAATAAAAAATAATTCAGGTTGCGGCACTGATATATCTAATGCCTTTGCTAAAACCGGAAATGTAAGAGCACCGTACGGGTGAGAAGCGGAACTTAATTCTGCTACCAGGTCTTCTGCAAAAGACCCTCTGAATGCCTCAGGAATGGCTTTTGAAGGATTTTTATTCATACTGCGAAGCACCCATTCTTTTCCTTTTTTATCAACCAACCGCAATGATTTTGTTTGATTGCCACCACCAAGGCCAACTGCCTTCATCCCACCTTTTTCTTTAGAAATATTGAAAACTTTCATGTTTACGGGTGCAGACCACTCTGCACGATAATTCTGACCCATGAAAAATTTCTTCATCCCTTTTATCAGCGGAAAATTCTTGCTGGCGGCAATAGTGAAAGTGTCTTTATATTTTAAGAAAGGATCATCAACGATTTGAGCATTGGTGTCGAGTGCAGCGTCAGGCAGGCTGGTAAAATTGAAAAGAGTGCTGGTATATTCTTTTGTAGCAACGGCGCTGTCTGTTACAGTATAAAAATCAATAGTAACATTTTTGTTTTTGGATACTTCCATTACAGAGAAGCCAGTGTTGGAAGAATTGAAAAGACTGTTTTTTGCCTGCGAAGTTCTGTTTTGCTTACAGCCGCCCCCGCTTACAATATAATTAAGGCCATCGGCTTTTATGTGCTGCAGATTATGATCATGCCCGGAAACAAAAACAACATTGGGTGAAATTTTTACAGCCTTGGTTATTTCTTCAACCATATTGGCATAGTTAGGATGTTTCAGATCCTGCGGCGTTCCAAATACACTTCTTGCTATTGGGTAAATAGAACCTATGATGGGTAACGGTATATACAAATTCTTCTTCATATCCGTTAACGGGAAAAGGTGCTGTTTAAAAGTATAAAATCCGCCATGCATCCCATTACTTTTAAAAGGATGATGACAGGCAAGTATGACTAATTTTTTTGAATTGCGGGCTGCAATGTCTCCTATTTGTGTAACGAGCTCTTCTTTTGTTTTGCAAGAGCAGTCAGACTCTATCTCTGGTTTATCAAAGGGGTGAATCCACCACTGGCTGTCAAATATTATTAACGTAACGTCATTGCCCAGGCTTACTTCTACTGGACCGGGGCAGCCATCTTCCGGCTGGAATTTGACATTTCGCTTATTTATAAAATCCACATATAACTGTTGGCGGATAATAGCATCATAACCGCCCCGACGTCCATTATTCCAGTCGTGGTTACCGGGTATCATATATACTTTGGCGGGGGTGCTGTCGGCTACAGAAAGTTGTGAGTCAAGAACAGCTCTCGCCGTTTTATAAGACACAGCCTGGTCGTCTGGCAAGCCTACCTTATAAAGGTTGTCGCCAAGAAAAATAACCGTAGTTTTTTTGTCTAATTTAATGTTGTTTCTAACCGCATCAACAACAGGGTGTATGCCATTCGTAAGTTGCCCGGCATCACCAATAAGTACGATTCGCTGGATTATGGTGTCTTCCTGGGCTTTAAGCGACCAATTCAGTAAAAGCAAACAACCAATCAGAACAATATGTTTTTTCATTACCACCCGTTGATAAAATAACATGATTTGAGTATTCTTCCTTCCTTCTCCAGTAATTTAAAGTTGTAAAATCATTGTACATAAATTCCCGGGTGTAGAAACACCAACTCCCAAAGAAAGCTTCCAATTTACATAAAACTTTCTCCGGAATGGCAGGGAGCTTTAAAAATATATCATTCTTTGAGAGAATTACAACTTTCTAACTAAAACATGACTAAACTCACCTGGTTCATTTTACCCTCAAATTTTCTTCAGTTTTGCTTTTATTTGTGTATTTTTCAAAAAATTGTACCTTTTACAACCGGGAGTAACTGCCCTGGTTACCATTTAATCAATTAAACCTGCAACCATGAGACTGCTTATTGTTTTTTTTGCCTGTTTTCTTATTGCCCTAACTAAGGGTAATGCCCAAACTGATTCGGTAGCTTCCAAAGGAGGCGATTTCAATACATCCAGAAGCAGGGCTTCCTGGATGGGTACCAATTACCGTACCGAATGGAATACCCCGGTAAAAGCACCAGTACTTTATTTATCAAAAGAACATGGAGGCCTTACGCCTATAAAACGAGGTGGTGGTAAACAAACTAAAACTTTGCGGGTAGAAGATCCATCCGGAAGACAATACACCCTTCGTTCAATAACAAAATACATTACCAGCAAAACATTACCTGGCGACCTTCAAAGTGAAGCTGCTGCAGATCTTGTTGCTGATGGTATTTCTGCATCCTACCCATATGCTGCATTATCTGTAAATGAACTGTCAAAAGCTGCTGGTATTCCACAGGGTGATATTAGGCTTGTTTATATTGCAGATGATCCTAAACTTGGCCAATTCCGAGAGGATTTTGCCAAAATGCCGGCTCTCTTTGAGGCAAGACTTCCAGACTCCACCAAAAAAGGATATGATACTGATGAAGTAGCCGAAAAATTGGAGAAGGACAATGATAACGATGTTGACCAAATGGCCCTATTGAGAATAAGGATACTGGATATGTTTGTAATGGACCTGGACCGTCACGAAGACCAGTGGATGTGGGGTGCATACGACAGCCCGAATGGAAAGGGAAAAGTATTCTACCCGATTGCTAAAGACCGTGACCAGGCTTTCTACATCAATCAGGGAATATTGCCCGGATTGGTAAAAGGTCGTTCACTGGTACCACAGCTCGAAGGATTTAAACCAGCTGCAAAAAGTATCAGCAGGTTCAACTTTGCAGCCCGTAATCTCGACAGGTTTTTCTTAAACCAGCTTACCGAAGAAGACTGGAAAGCTGCAGCTGAAAAATTTGTTTCTCAGATGACTGATGCTGTGATTGACAGGGCTATGGCACGCCAGCCACATGAGATACGTTCTATCTCTGCCGGAAAAATTGCAGAAACATTAAAGGCCCGCCGTAATAACCTGGTAGCTGAAGTAATGGAATATTATGCTTTTATATCAAATACGGTTAGTATTACCGGTAGTGATAAAAAGGAACTGTATAGTGTTACCCGTAATAGTGATGGCTCCGCTTTGGTACAAGTTTATAAAATTGATAAAGACGGTGCACAGAGTACTAAAATGTATGAAAGAAAATTTCTTCCGTTAGTTACCAAAGAATTAAGAATTTTTGGAATGGACGGGCAGGATAAATTTGTAATGAATGGTGATAATGATAAAATAAAAGTAAGACTGATCGGTGGCGGCGGAGAAGATGTGTTTGAAAACCCGGGTTCTAAACAGTCTGGTGCAATTATTTATGACAGGGCCGATGGTGGTAATAAAATAACCGGCCGCTTTACAACCAAAATGTCAAATGATACAGGGGTTAATAAATTTGAGAGAATTTATTATAAATATCCGTTCCAGTCTATTTTTGGAACACTCGGGTATAATCCTGATGACGGAGTTTCCATTGGTCCAACTTTCAAGTATATCCGTCATGGCTTCCGCAAAGTGCCTTATAAGACTTTGCATCAGTTCAAAGCAACCTATGCCTTTTCTACCAAAGCCGTTAATCTCCGGTATTATAACGAGTTTATTTCCTCAGTGGGAGATAAGACAGACATTGTAACGGATGTTGAATACAAAGGACCCAACAATACAAGTAATTTCTTTGGTTATGGTGTAACAAGTGTTTATGATAAAACACAAACTGGCAAGTTCAGGTTTTACAGAATACGATATGACCTTGGAGATATCTCCCTTCAGTTACGCCAGCGTTTTTCTGATAAAGTAATGCTCCTTTTCGGTCCTACTTTCCAGTTTTATCATATGGATTCTACCGATGCACTCAACCTGGTACGCAATGTTGTATTAAATACGGCGGCAACAGGACTTAATCCTGCCACCATTTTCGAAAGGCAATCATATGTTGGGGCAAAGCTTTCATTGATAGTGGACACAAGAGATAATAAGGTATTACCTGAAAGCGGTATTAACTGGATAAGTACTGTTAGAACACTGAAAGGATTGACTGATAACAGCTATGATAATGTAACCCAGATCAATACTGATTTTTCTTTCTATTTCAACCTGATACCAGACCGTCTGACATTTGCCAACCGCACGGGTGGTGGTATTACGCTGGGGGATGGATTTGAATTTTTCCATGCACAATACCTCGGCTCTGATGATAACCTGAGAGGTTTTAGAAAAGAAAGATTTGCCGGTAAATCCAAATTCTATAACCAGGCTGAAATGCGCCTGCGCCTGGCTAATTTCCAAACCTATCTTTTCCCCGCTGCATTTGGTATACTGGCCTTTGTTGATGCAGGAAGGGTATGGGTAGATGAGGATAGCGATAAAAAATTCTTCAGTGGGTATGGTGGTGGTATCTGGTTTTCGCCGCTGCGCCGCTTGCTGATTACTGCTTCCTATGCGATCTCTAAAGAAGATAAAATACCATTGGTAAGTTTGGGCTGGAGGTTCTAGTTCTTACTTTCTCAAAGAATAATAAAGCCAGTTCGAAAGAGCTGGCTTTATTATTTGTAGCAATGGTTGGTTAAATTATTTACCGCCGATCAATTGTTCTGAAGTGGTCTTCGACAACGTAGCTTTTTTCTCCGGATCCTCAAGATCATCGAAGTTTATTTCAACCCGAAGTGCTTTAAGGCCAACTACGCCTTGTAATTCTTCCAGGTCAACGTTTTCAATGCCCGGTTTCAACAATTTTCTATTTTGTAAAAACTCAATATACTCAGTGTATTCGGCTGCATCTTTTGTTTGGGAATATACAATGGCAATTTTACCCGGTTGGGTCAGCCGTTCATTAGTGGTTTTAATATGGGCTTTGTCGATCCTTTTTTTCACTATTTCGTATCGGATATTATATGCCCCGTCCACATCAAATTTTCTTTCTTCGGTTCGAAAAAGAATGGACAGTGTTTGCCCATGCGATAAAATTAATTGTGTGGTGCGCAAAGGATGGCTAAGCTCCTTTTCAAGTTCATGAGTAACTCTTGCTGCTTTGGTTAGCACCGTAAGCTGCCACATTTTTAAATTACGCAGGTATATTTCATCAAATTTTTTGCGGGGAGAGATGGTCTGCCCCATGTAAATATTAAACTCAAGGCCGTCTGTTACATATCGTTCAAAATAGTGGGGATATACTTTCTGGGCAGCCACCTGTTCTTTGTCAATATACCTTGACAGGGTATCATTTATCCGGGATACACTTTCTTCATACTCCTTGCGGTGATGATACAGCATGCCGATTTGCGGGTCGAGGGCTGAAAAATAATGTTCCACTTCATTTTTCATGGAAGACTCGGTGTTGTGCAGGTGATTAAACATCGCCACCACCTGTCCCTGTAAAAAATCCTGGATACTTAACTCTTCACCTGATTGCAATACATCAGAAGCGGAAACAATGAACTTGTCGATTTTAAATTCTATTTCCTGCAATAAAGGAAAGGGCATTGTTGCCTGTGCTTTTTTAATCACTTTCTGAGCCAGTTCGAGTTGCTCTACAATATCTAACTGTATAGCATGAGACCGTGCGGTAGAAGAATTACGTATATCAATGGCGCCATATAGCGGATGAACATCATTAAGGGCAATGCGATCAATTTTTACATCCTGTTTTTCATGCTTCTTTACAATATAATTTAACGCTGCTTCTGTAAATTTCCACTCAACAGCAGGTTGTACCGCGGTAAATTTTTTCTTGATCACCCTGTCTACTTCATTGTTCAGATCCTCCAGGCTTTTTTCGCAACCGAGTGTAAACAATGGTAAGGCGGGTTCTATTTTACTGATGTGTGCTGGTTTCAACTGATGACTCGTAGTTGACATCACTTCCAGCATGCCAATAATTCCACTTTTGTTTTTCAATGGACAAATAATCAGGCTTCGGGCACCTTCCAAATGATAATATTGGAGACATTGCACATCACTCAGCGACTGCTCATTCAATGTTTCAAACAATAGGGGTTGAGTACTGTCACGAAACAGCAGTTTACAGTAATCACTTATTTCATCTTTTTCCGTAGTGGAGTGAAAATGCCGGAACAGGATACTATTGTTATTATGTAAATCGGAATAAACGTAGTGATTGTTTATTTTGAAAAAAGGAGTGATACCAATGGTAAGATCCTTTAACCCGATAAGGCTTTGGATATAGGTTTCCAGTTCTGTATACACAGCGGCGTCGGAAAATGCATTGATGTCGAGGAGACGGTTTTTGATCTGGTTGATCACTTCCTGTTCGGTCACATCATTTACCCGGAGTACAGAAACGCCTTCAAAAGCAAATTTTTCCAATGGTATTTTTTCCATCAGCTCTGCCATCGTCATGATGTTGTTGGTCTGTTGATTTAAAACACTTTCTGGCAGCTCAGGCATTTCGTTGATCGGCGTTGGATCAATAAACCGGGCATCAATCCGTAATTCTAGATAGCGGGTAAGCCCGGTTTCCTTATCCGGATAGGGATGAATAGACCTTGATGATTCAGGGCTGTTAACACCTAGATATTTTTTCAGGATGAGGCCGTAAGCAAATTGTAATTTTTCCTCGTTAAGATCTACACCAACCTGTCCTTCGGGTACATTTATTTCTGTCGTACCCGGTTTCAGCATGGACTTAAACCGGGGCGAAGCATACACTGATTGGTGTTTGAAAGGTATGGCTACGCCGTACATAAAATTCGCCGTCGTTGGCGGGAAAACGGCAGATAGTAATTCTTCAATCAGTTCGGTATGAGGTTCAAGGATACTGAGGTCGGTTATAGGATTCATCAGTTCCGGGTGCGATTCAAATTCTTCCACTACCCGGCCATACAGTTTTTTCATGCCCGGATTGCCTTCAGCAATATTTTTTTTCAAGGCCTTTACCAGCGGATAAAATGAAAGCCGGCTGTTAAACATGGATTCATCAAAGAGTAAGGTGCCGAATTGCATGATCGTAATGGTTTAATGGTTTTAGGCACGGAGCTTCCCAGGAAGGAACTTATGTAAAGCTAACAAATAAGGTTTGTTTGCAAATACCCCAAACAGGGTATTAGAAATGCCCGGCAATAGGATTATAAAAAAACCGGGAGATATTTTCTACCCGGCTTTGTTAAGCAATAAGTATCAGTTACGGTTTTACCTTCTTTGGCGGCCCAGGGTTACACCCACCTTTAGCTGGATGGTGAAAAAGGCATCATTGTCTTTAGGATCGCCCCGCTGGTCGCCGATATTTGTTACATCGGTAGGGTTTAATTCTCCCTTCCTGTTATGAAGTTGCTGTGCAATGGCGGCAAGATTTACCGGCAGGTAATTATAAAATAAATTAGGGTCTATATAATTAGTGCTTACATCATCGAGATAATCGGTGCTGAGAATGCGGTGATTAACTTCCAGCCGGGCATTGATCATGGAATTGATCTCATATTTTACGCCTAACCCTGCAGCAATATTGAGTTGATTAAGTTTATAAGGAGCTCTGTCAGGATATTCTTTAAAGCCCTGCCCTTCTGTGCGAAGTGGCTGTAAGGAATACCACTGGCCATTTAATTTTGCTTGCGGGTCGAAAGAATAATAACCCACCCCGATTACGGCATAGGGAGAAATGGAGGGAGGCTCTTCGCCGTCGTAATCTTTAAACATGAGCGGATGTACTTCGAGTGCCAGTTGAAAATCTGCTATTTTACTTTTAAAGCTGAGGTTACGTTCGTAGCGGCCAAAGGTGGTGGTGCTTACATTTTTCAAAATACTATCGTACCCGGAAACCTGGCCAAAAGTACCTTCAAGCCGGAGGCCGAGCTTATTCTGGTACATCGCAAGTGCATAAAAACCAAAAGTGGGTTTGGCTGTTTTCCAGTTCAGGTCTTTGATGAAATTTTTACCGATCCCTTTTTTGCCGCCCAGGTCGGTCAGGGAGTTCATGATGCCGAATTTGGCACCAAGCTCTAACACAACGGCATTTTCGTAATATTTATCGTTGTAAAAATAATACTGAGCATTAAGGGGTTGACTAACTAAAAGCCAGGAAAGAACTGACAGTACCAGAAGTTTTCTCATCCTCAAACAAATTTTCTTTTAATAGAATTAAAATGTTGGTTTTTGTCAGAGGGGCTGGATTGGAGTAGGGGGTGGGTGCGAACAATGAAAGTTAAATGTATAGAATATACAGAACTAACAAAGTTTAAATTATTGTGATGTGGAGAAAAAAAAATAGCAGATAATTCTAAGGCCTTTCAGGAATGGAATATTGCTTACTGCACCTGTAATCGGATAGATTGTTGAGGCTGTTGCCTGGGGCAGTGAAGTTGATTTCAAAATACTATCTTTTCAGACCACAAATACTTTCTGTGCCTGTAAGAACTACCAGTTGAAAGTATTCTTTTTTAAAACCCTCACAATTGCTGAAAATATCTGCAGGCCGGTTGTAAACCACATTGCTCACATTTGGGATTTCTGGCTATGCAGACATAACGGCCATGCAATATCAGCCAGTGGTGTGCTTTGTGTACAAGTGCCTCTGGAATGTTTTTGATCAGTTCTTTTTCTACGGCCAAAGGAGTGGAAGCCGTTTGCGGAACAAGACCAATACGTTTGCTTACCCTGAATACATGAGTATCCACAGCCATATTAGGCTGCCGGTCAATAACAGAAGTAATGACATTTGCCGTTTTTCTTCCAACGCCGGGTAGCTGCACTAATTCATCTACCGTCATCGGAATATTGCCATTGAATTGTTCAATGACTTTAGTAGCCATGCCAATCAGGTGTTTTGTCTTGTTATTGGGATACGAAATGCTTTTGATAAGAGGAAATAGTTCATCAAATGTTGCTTTGCTCATGGAGGGAGCATCCGGGTATTTTTCAAAAATGGCTGGTGTGGTCAGGTTCACTCTTTTATCGGTGCATTGTGCAGAGAGGATGACGGCCACCAATAATTGGAACGGGTCCTGGAATTCAAGTTCGGTTTGTGCAACCGGCATATTTTTTTCGAAGTAATCAATTACAAAATTGTAACGTTCTTTCCGGGTCATATTGCAAGATAGCGGTGAAAAGTGAATGGTCAATAGTCAATGTAGGGGAATAAAAAAAGCATCCACTTTGAGGCGAATGCTAAACTTTTTTGAGGCAGTTAAAACTACTGTACTTCTTCCGTCGCTTGTTCCCTGGCATAGTTTAGTACATTCAGTACTACTTCGGTGCGGGGTGCTGCGGTGATCTTGTCTAATCGTTGCATGGAGGTTTTGAGCACATTGAGTTTTTCTCTAAGTGTCCAATCTTTTTCCAATGCAGCTTCAATAGCAGTGGTCTGTTCGGCAGAACTTTCTTTGTACAAATACAATAAAAGATCCTCAGGAGTAAAATTTGTCATTTGGCAAACCAGATTAAGTGTCCAATAATAAGATGTGTCCAGTGGTAGTTGAGATATAAGAAACGTCCGTCATATTAACGGGGGCAGGTTTGCCTTATTGTGTATCTGGTACTAATTCTTTGTTCGGCCCTGGGTAGCATCGGAGTTTTCCGATATAATGAAGAGCTCTTCATTATCCCTCTTCATCAGGTATTTCTCCCGTGCCGTTTTTTCAATGGTCCGGGGATTATTGGACAGGTTGTCTGAAGTAGTTCGTAACTGATTGATTTCTTTAGTGTAATAAGCTTTGCTTTGCTGTAGTTTGCCCAATTCCTTACGACGGGTTAATTGCGTTAAAAAATCATTTTTGTCCAAAAATAGAACAACAACGCAAAAAGCTGCAAAGGATATGAAGTACTTGTTTTTAAGGAAACCCGGGATATGGGTGAGGAGTTTGTTCATAGTTTAGAGTTGATGGTTCATTGTTGGGGGTTCATAGTTCAGAGATGTTTTTCTGTGAACTATGAACCATTTGCCATGAACTACTTACCAAATTTAATCTTTCCTGTCGGAAAAACAGCAGAGCTCCCTAATAATTCTTCAATTCGTATCAGCTGATTATACTTTGCTATCCGGTCTGTTCTTGAAGCAGAACCTGTTTTAATTTGTCCGCAATTTAATGCAACGGCTAAGTCGGCTATCGTTGTGTCTTCTGTTTCTCCACTACGATGACTCATGATCGTATTGTAACCATTATGCTGTGCCAATGTAACAGCGTTGATTGTTTCAGTGATCGTTCCAATCTGGTTTACTTTTACGAGCAAGGCATTACCTACACCGGTATCAATACCTTGTTGTAAACGGATTACATTGGTTACAAAAAGATCGTCACCTACAAGTTGGATCTTATTGCCCAATTTATCTGTTAGTAATTTCCATCCCTTCCAGTCGTCTTCTGCCATGCCATCTTCAATAGATACAATGGGATAATTTTTAACCCAATTGGCCCAGAAGTCAACCATTTTTTCTGAACTCAATTTTTTCCCGTCTGATTTATGAAAGTGATATACTTTTTTAGCACTGTCATACATTTCACTTACAGCAGGGTCCATAGCAATAGCTACCTGTGTACCGGCTTTAAAACCGGCAGTACTGATAGCTGTCATTACCGTATCAATCGCTTCTTCATTACTTTGGATATCGGGGGCAAAACCGCCTTCATCACCCACATTAGTACTGTATCCTTTTTTCTTTAATACAGATTTTAATGCATGAAATATTTCAACACCCCATCTTAGTCCTTCGCTGAAAGAGGAAGCACCAACAGGCATCACCATAAATTCCTGGAAGTCTATTTTATTATCAGCATGAGCACCGCCGTTCAGGATATTCATCATTGGCATAGGCAATGTCTTTGCATTGGTGCCACCGACATATCGGAACAAGGGTAATGCTGCTTCTTCTGCAGCAGCTTTGGCGACAGCCATACTTACGGCCAACGTTGCATTGGCGCCAAGTTTACTTTTATTGGCGGTGCCATCCAGTTGGATCATCATTTCATCAATGCCTGTCTGGTCTGCTACATCATTGCCCAGTAAAGCAGGGGCAATGAGTTTGTTTACATTCGCTACTGCTTTCAATACACCTTTACCCAGGTATTTTTTCTTATCGCCATCTCTTAGTTCAACCGCTTCATGCACACCTGTACTGGCACCGCTTGGTACGGCGGCACGGCCCAACGCACCTTCATCGGTTATCACATCTACTTCTACAGTAGGGTTTCCTCTTGAATCTAAAATTTGTCTGGCGAAAATTTCGGAAATGTAACTCATGGTTTAGTTGAAATTTTTAATGAATAAATCTTCCAAAGGCAGGTGTTCGTGGTGCAAAGAAAGGATGTTTTAGGAATGATGCCAAAGTTTGGAAATGTATAAAAGCCACAGTAACAGGTAGCAACATTATGATGGCATTGTTTTAAAAGAATGAACCTCCTTTCTTACCCGGCATTGCTTTATTTTGAATAAATTTACCGGCATTCATCAACTGTTATGGGTTTCAGGGGTTTCAAATATCTTAGTTGGGTAATCTTTTTTACCTTTTTTTTCAACGGGGCTAAGGCCCAGGGAGGATTATGCCCGCCCAACCTTGATTTCGAATTGGGAGATTTTACTAACTGGAGATGTCGTTCGGGTATTGTTAATTCTCCAGGGGGAGTTAATACTATAACCTGGACAACTAATGGGGTGATACCCGGGCTACACACAATTATTTCTTCCGCTACTTCGGGTACCGATCCATACGGAGGGTTCCCCGAATTATGCCCGAATGGAAGCAGTTATAGTGTAAGGCTTGGAAACGGGAGTTTCCCTCCCGGAAGAAAGGCTATCGGTATTTCTTATACCTATGCTATCCCTGCCGCTACCACTGTTTTTTCGATCTTCTACAATTATGCAGTCGTATTACAAAACCCCAATCATCTGCCAGAGCAACAGCCCCGGTTCAGGGCAAGGATTATTGATTTGAGCACCAACGCTCCGATCCCCTGCGTAACATTTGATTTTACTGCTTCATCTAGTCTTCCGGGGTTCGTTCCGTCACCGGCTAACCCACAAGTGTTATATAAAGACTGGACACCTGTTACTCTTAACCTGAGTGGTTATGCAGGCAGAACCATAGAACTTGAATTCATTACCACAGACTGCACACAAAGCGGCCATTTTGGATATGCATACATCGACGTAAATTCTGCTTGTAATGGTGCTATTTCAGGCACTACCATTTGCCAGGGTGAGAATTCAATAACACTGACGGCACCTTTTGGCTTTCAATCCTATGAATGGTATTCAGATGTTAGTTTTTCAACTATACTTGCCAGCACCCAAACATTACCGCTAAATCCAGCTCCGGCAGTAGGGTCTGTTTTTCCTGTAATCGTTACTCCATACCCCGGTTTCGGTTGTAAAGACACTTTGTATGCTACCATTTCTATAGCACCCAAACCTGTTTCAAATGCCGGACCTGATGTGAGTGTTTGCCAGTTCCAATCAGTACAGATAGGCACTGCGGATAACCCGGGACTTAGATATGAATGGACACCTGCATCCCAGGTAAGTAATCCCTTTGTCTCCAATCCATTTGCCTGGAATAACCCGCCAACTCCCGGTGAGTTTATTGTAAAAACTACAGATCTATTAACCGGCTGCTACTCGTATGATACCACTTATGTTACAACCACAGCCGTAGATACGGCACTGACAATTGTTGGCAAAAAAGATTTTTGTGTCGGTGAGACAATCGGGGCTATTTTATCCGTGAAAAGCACATCTACTGCGGTGCAATGGTATGATGGTGCCGTTCTCATACCTGGTGCTACGGGTATCAGTTATCAGCCGTTAACCACCGGAAGTTATTGGGCTGAAGTAACACAAAATGGTTGTGCTGATTCTACATCAACTGTTGCTATCTCTGTTCACCCATTACCATTGGCTTCTTTTACAGTGGATAAGGATACAGGCTGTATAACCAATAATTCTTTTCAGTTTTCAAATGCATCCAGTGCACCGGATAATTCAGCTATGAGCCATCTTTGGAAGTTTAGTGATGGCACTACTTCGCAGCTATTGGATGCCACCAAAACATTTCTTACTGCCGGTACTTTTACTACTGAGCTGGTAACTATCACTCAGTTTGGATGTAAAGACAGCGTCAGCCGGGATGTGCATGTTTTTCCCAATGGTGTGCCGGGGTTTTCATGGGATTCTATTTGTGTGGACCGGCCCATGTTATTTAGGAACCTGAGCAATGAAAATGGTTCAGCACAGGTGAACTACAATTGGAATTTTAATAATGGAGGCCCGGTTTCCTTGCTAAAAAATCCATTACCCGTTACTTACACAATACCGGGTACCCTTGATGTGACCTTAAAAATGGTAGCCATCGGTTGTGAAAGCGATACTCAATCAGTTACAAAAACAGTAGTGGTGAATAAACAAATTCCGGGTGTTCGCTACCGTGAAATAACAGTGCCACAGGGCAGCAGTAAGTTTATTCATGTAAGGGATAGTCTTGTTGGAAATAGTTTTACCTGGCGGCCGCAGATACAATTGAGCAGTTATTCCACCCGGTATACGGAATTCTTTGCTACTGGTAATGATGTGGAGTACAAAATTGATGTTGCCGATATTCATACTTGTCTTACTACCGACACAATTCAAATGCTGGTATTGAAAAAGCCGGGTTACTATTTACCTACTGCATTTACCCCAAATGGCGATGGCTTGAATGATGTGGTCAGGCCTTACCTGGTAGGTATGAAACAACTAAAAAGTTTTTCCATCTTCAACCGGTGGGGTACACTTATCTTTTATTCCAATAAAGAAGGAGAAGGATGGAACGGCAAGTATAAAGGAGTGGACCAGAACACCGGTGTATATATTTGGATACTTGAATTTATAGATAACAGCGATAAAAAGATAACTGAAAAAGGAACACTTACTATTATACGATAGTTGCATTACCGGTAGTTCTATTGCTTCAGATTAACCGCCTGTCTTTGTTTTTTAGCCACCCGGCTAACTGCATTTTTTCCTTTTTGAAATACCCTTATCTTTATTTCAAATCAATTAACCATGCGTCTTATCCTGATCAATTTAAGCTTGTCATTATTGCTGTTGAATACAATCAATGTGCAGGCACAAACTCTTCCCAAACTAATAACGACCGTTGAAGGCATTAAAGAATATGAGCTAAGCAATGGCCTGCGGATATTGCTAATGCCCGATGCTTCGCAAACAAATATTGCTGTAAACATTGTATATAAAGTAGGCAGCCGCCATGAAGGACTTGGAGAAACTGGTATGGCACACCTGCTGGAGCATATGTTGTTTAAGCAGTGTAAAAAATTTGTTGATATTAAGAAGGCCATTGCCGATAAAGGTGCTTTTGCCAATGGTACTACCTGGTACGACCGTACCAATTATTATGAAATCCTTTCCGCCTCAGACGAAAATCTGCGCTGGGCATTAGATATGGAAGCAGACAGGATGGTGAATTCAAAAATACTTCCGGAAGAACTGGCCAAGGAATTCAGTGTTGTGCGCAATGAATTTGAAATTGGGGAAAATGACCAATGGGGTGTTTTGATGGAAAGGGTTATTTCATCCATGTACCTCTGGCACAACTATGGAAAATCCACCATTGGTAGTAAAGAAGATATAGAAAGGGTGAAAGCGGAGAATCTGAAAGTGTTTTACAAAAAATATTATCAGCCGGACAATGCAGTGCTGATTATTGCCGGCAAGTTTGATGAAAAGAAAGCCTTGCAATATGCAAAACAGTATTTTGAACCTATACCTAAACCGACCAGGAAATTATTACCCACTTACACCGTGGAGCCGCCACAAGATGGAGAAAGAAATGTGTTGTTAAGTCGCACCGGTGATATTCAATACCTGAGCCTGGGATACCATACCCCATCGCTGGCAGATAAAGATTATGCAGCCAATGATGCGTTGCTGGAAGTGCTTACCAATAATCCCTCTGGTGTGTTGTACAAAAAATTAGTGGACACAAAGCTGGCTACCAGCATCGGCTCTTTTTCTTTTACGTTACATGATCCCGGTTTTACTTACATTTTTGGAGAAGTATCGAAAGATAAAAGTATGGACAGCGCCAAAACCGCCTTGTTGGAATCTGTAAATGAAATTGGCAGCATGAATATTACAGAAGAAGATTTGACCCGTGCCAAAAATAACCGGCTGAAAGGAATAGAAGATGCCATGAGCAAAACAACTGACTTTGCTATTGCCTTAACCGAATACATAGGTGCCGGCGACTGGAGGTTGTGGTTCCTTAACCGTGACAGAGTAGAAAAACTTACCGTGGATGATTTAAAATCGGTTGCCAAAAAATATTACAAACCATCCAACCGCACAGTTGGTGTTTTTATCCCAGATGCAAAGCCGGACAGAACAGTAGTGAGTGAAACTCCCGATGTGGCTAAGTTGCTGAATGGTTATAAAGGCAAAGAAGCGGCTGCACAAAAAGAAAATTTTGAAAACAGTATTGCCAATATTCAGAAGAACACGGAGTATGGAAAATTAGCTAACGGCGGCAGGTATGCATTACTGCAAAAACCAACCAAAGGGGATAAGATTAATGCAAGCCTCACTCTGCGTTTTGGCGATGAAAACAGCCTGATGAATAAAGCAGAAACGGCAGCACTACTGGCCGAAATGCTAAAAACAGGCACTACGAATCGTACTAAAAAGCAAATCAGCGATGAATTAGATAAAATAAAAACGAATATATCTTTCTCCAGCGCACCAAACGGACTCGGCATTACTATCAGCACCGATAAAGCCAACCTGCCTGCTGCGCTGGCTCTGCTGGAAGACCTGCTAAAAAATCCAAAGTTTGATGAAGCAGAATTTGAAAAATTAATATTAGAAAACAAAGCCGGTATTGAAGCCAACAAAAATGATCCGCAATATATAGCCGGAGAAAAATTAGCAAAGCTCACCACTAATTACCCTAAAGGTCATCCGCTATATGCTTCGTCATCCGATGAAGACCTGGAAGATTTGGCTAAAGTAAAATTAGATGACCTTAAAAAATTCTATGCTGACTTTTATGGCGCCAATAATTCTCTTTCAGCATTTGTAGGAGAATTGGATAAAAATGTCATCACCTCCTTTTTACAAAAAACATTTGGTGGCTGGAATAGCAAATCACCTTCTGCCCGGATAGCCCAGCGTCATTTTGAAGTAAAAGGCACTACTGAAACAATTAATACACCAGATAAAACGAATGCCATGCTGTTGGGCGGCATCAACATCAATATTTCAGAAAATCATGCCGACTATCCGGCCCTCTTTATGGCAAATGAATTGCTTGGCGGCGGCGCATTTCTCAGTTCAAGAATTCCGCAACGTTTACGGGAAAATGAAGGCATGAGCTATGGTGCCGGCTCTTATATGAATACTAACTATAAAGACGATGTGACAAACTGGGGGGTGTATGCGATGTTCAATCCATTATATAAAGGCCGGTTAGACTCTGCGCTTCACCAGGAAGTTGACAAAGCTAAACAAGGCGGTTTTACGAAAGATGAATTAGAGAAATCAAAAAGCAGTTGGCTGGAGGGGAACCGCACCCAGCTGGGAGACAATGGCACTCTCGCATGGCTTATTCGATTTTATATGCGGGATGATAAAGAGTTAAGTTATTTTACTGATTTTGAAGCCAAAGTAAAATCGCTGACAACGGAAGCAGTAAATGCAGCACTCCGCAAATACTTTGATAAATCTAAGTTAGTAATGGTGTACAGCGGGGATTTTGAAAAGGGAAAAACAACTAACCCAACCGATAAGAAAGGATTTTAATTGGTCAGGGTTTTGAAGATAGTTGAGAGGCTTTGATTTTCGCTTTGCAGCGAAATAATGTTGAGGTTTTGCTGCAAAGCGATTTCTAGCAACTGCTTTCTTACCGCATCCGGGTTGGCAGTTTGCAATTTGTATTGGCCAGTTTGTAGTTGCTCAATATTTGTTACCCCCTGTAGCTTTTCTAAAGCGTTTCTGTCAACCGCTTCTTTGAAATGTACAACTACTGCATGATTATCTTTATTTCCTTTTTGAAGATTACTGAGTTTATCATCTGCAACAAGCACACCTTTATTAATAATAATAACCCTGTCGCAGATAGCTTCTACTTCGTGTAAAATATGGGAAGAAAAAAGTACTGTTTTGTTTAATCCTTGTTTTTTTATTACTTCTCTTATCTCTACAATTTGGTTCGGGTCAAGGCCGGTGGTGGGTTCGTCCAATATTAAAACTTCAGGGTCATGTATCAGTGCAGCCGCTAACCCAACTCTTTGTTTATATCCTTTTGAAAGCTGGCCTATTTTTTTCTTTGATTCAGGAGTAAGCCCTACCAGATCAATAACTCTGTCGACGGTTGCCCGTGGACTATTGACTTTATGTACCTCTGCAACAAATCCCAAATACTCTCTTACATACATATCATAATACAAAGCATTTAGTTCTGGTAAGTAACCAATCTTCTTTTTCGTTTCCAGTGGTTGTTCTGCCACATTTATCCCACATACATATGCTTCGCCACTGGTTTGTGACAGGTAGCCGGTTATGATTTTCATCGTGGTAGATTTGCCTGCACCGTTCGGTCCCAGGAAGCCAACGATTTCTCCTTTATCAATTTTAAAAGAAATATTGTTGACAGCTTTTTGCTCACCGTATTCTTTCAGCAGGTTTTTTACTTCAATTGACATAGTACAAACCTACATCAAAACATTAAATTATTGTACGTGGATTCCCTGAGACTTATTTGGTTATTTTTATAGTTGTGATAACTATCATTACTATCATTTTTATTATAGGCTATGCAGCGATAGCTTTAGAGCATCCGCTAAAAGTTAATAAAGCAGCCACAGCACTTATTACAGGAGTATTATG
>CALRVH010000043.1:0-27075 GCA_943371565.1 Chitinophaga pinensis
TTGACAAAAAATATAAACAGAAGTCGGACAAAGTATTGCCAACCATTTCTGATGACCTGAAAAAAGGAGCGATCAAAGCCACGGTGTTCGCATTGCTGGTTATCTTCCTTTATATCTTCATCCGTTTCCGTGACTGGAGATATTCTTTGGGTACGATCGTAGCATTGCTGCACGACGTATTGGTAACATTGATCGTTTTCTCTTTCGCAAGAAGTATTGTTCCTTTCCCGCTGGAAATTGACCAGCACTTCATTGCGGCGATATTAACGGTTATTGGTTTCTCCATGAACGATACGGTAATTGTATTTGACCGTATTCGTGAAGACAGCAAAATGATGCCAAATGCACCGAGGGGAGAAATCATTAATAGGGCGATCAATGAAACGCTGAGTCGTACAATCATGACATCACTGACGGTATTCCTGACCATCCTTATCCTGTTCCTTGTGGGCGGTGAGGTTACAAAAGGATTTGCCTTTGCAATGCTGATAGGTGTTCTTACCGGTACGTATTCATCCATCTTCGTTGCTGCTCCAATACTCGTTGACCTTGGCGGAAAAAGAGCATTAGGAAAGAAAGCGGTAGTTGAAAAAATAAAGCCGGGTCCAATAGCTCCTAAAAGTTAATACTAAGAACTCAGCATAAAAGATAAAGCCTCCTATCGGAGGCTTTATCTTTTATATAATGACTATAAGTTATTTTATTAATGCATGGATGCTGAACTAAACGGCAAAACTGGTTCCGCAACCACAAGTAGTACTTGCATTGGGATTTTTAAAAGTAAACCCACGGTTGTTCAACCCATCCTGCCAGTCTACTTGCATACCATATAAATACATCTCATGTGATTTGTTCATGATGCAGGCAATGCCATCGATTTCAAATTCCTGGTCAGCCTCCTCTTTAAGATCGAAGCCCAGCACATAGGTCATGCCAGAGCAGCCACCACCCTTCACTCCTACCCTCAGCTTCTGATTAGTATCAAAACCGTCAGCAGCCATCAGCTTTCTAATTTCCACAATAGCTCCTGCCGTTAATGTAACCGGCGATATAATTGATGTTTCCATACATCAAAAATAAATATTCTTTACTCGACAAACGAATAGTTCATTTTCGGGGAAGGGAAAATTTAACAGCAACTGCCCAGCAACTTTACGCCTTATACTTTCCACATTCAGCCTATTTTTGCTTCATTCTACTAAATTACAATCCATGGATTTAACCACAATTAGCCTTGTATTATCCGCTATAGCTATCCTTGTCGCTGTTTTTGCACTTTTTCGTAAGCCAGCCCCCATAGTTCAACAGCCTGCTCCAGCCGGAGAAAAATTTGAAAGCATACCACTGCAATTACAAGCCTATGAACGCCTGGTACTTTTAACAGAAAGAATCGCCTTGCCTAATCTCATCAGCCGTTTGAACCAACCAGGTATTTCAGCCTACGAAATGAAAATCATTCTGACGGAAAATATCAAACAGGAATTTGAATACAACAGCACACAGCAATTATATGTAAGTCCTGTAGCCTGGGATGCTGTCCGTAATTTGAAAGAACAAAATATCCTTGTAGTACACCAGGTGGCAGGAACTCTGCCGCCAACTGCTTCCGCAGCAGATTTAAATAAAAGGATCCTTGAAATAATTATGTCGCAACCAAACGGGGCACTGCATGAACTGGTTGCACAAGCCCTGAACTTTGAAGCTAAAAAATTAATGAAGTGATAAAGTGCCTTTTTATAACTGGTTGTTGTTTGTTGAGCATCGTTATCAATGCACAGCAGAATAAATTAAAACTGGGAATAATGGGTGTGCCTTTTTTTCAATCAGGTTTTGGAATGGGTACCATCGGTTATGAAAGGCTCAATAAAAAACAGAATGCCTCATGGCAATTACATTTTAATGTAGCAGGAGGCAGTATTGCAAGTGATGCGCCAATTAGTACAAGAAGATGGGGCACTATTGAAAAAACTTATTATTTCAGAACAGTTGCGAAAAGAATTCGCTATTCGTTTTCAGCTTTTTCAGAAATTGGAAATAGAAGTACCAGGCCCGGTCATGCTTCTTTTAAGCCAGATTCTATTTTACAAAAATCAATTGCTTTCGAAATTAATCCCGGGGCAAGCCTGGGATTGCAATACAAATTTTCAAAAAAATGGGGAATGGAAATGCAGGCAGGGCCCAAATTAATAATTGCAAACGGGAAACAGCATTTTATAAATGCCTCTACTCAACAAAAATATCAAACAACCTACAAAGAAATAAAAGCAGGTTATATGTTTACAGGTAGTTTTTACTTTCAATTCTGATCTATGAAGGAAAACAAAAAACAAACTGATTCTGGTATTGAAGTGAAAGCTGTTTACAACAGCAGCGACTTGCCGGCCGCCAATATCGAACAACCAGGAGAATTTCCTTTTACGAGAGGAGTGCAACCTGATATGTACCGTGGCAAACTTTGGACAATGCGCCAATACGCCGGGTTCTCTACGGCTGAAGAAAGCAATAAACGATATCACTATTTATTATCACAAGGGGTAAGCGGATTAAGTGTGGCTTTTGACCTCCCTACACAAATCGGTTATGATAGCGATCATCCTCTTGCAGAAGGGGAAGTGGGAAAAGTAGGTGTAGCTATAGATTCGCTGGAAGACATGCAAACACTTTTCAACGGGATCAAACTGGAAGAAGTAAGCACTTCTATGACGATTAATGCAACAGGCTTTATTCTCCTCGCTTTTTATACAGCCCTTGCCAAACAACAGGGTGCTGATTTGAAAAAAATTACCGGCACTATTCAAAATGATATCCTGAAAGAATATGCAGCCCGGGGTACTTATATCTATCCGCCCAAGCCTTCCATGCAAATCATCACTGATATTTTTGAATGGTGCGGCCAGGAGTTGCCCAAATGGAATACAATCTCTATTTCTGGTTATCATATCCGGGAGGCTGGAAGCACCGCCGTACAGGAAATTGCCTTCACCCTCAGTAATGGAAAAGCGTATGTAGAAGCGGCGCTAAAAAAGGGAATGGATATAAATGTATTTGGGAAACGACTCTCCTTCTTTTTCAATGCACATAATAATTTATTTGAAGAAGTAGCCAAATTCAGGGCGGCAAGAAAGATGTGGGCAAAAATTATGAAAGACCTTGGAGCAACGGACCCTAAAGCCATGATGCTTCGTTTTCATACACAAACTGGCGGCAGTACATTGACGGCACAGCAACCTTTGAATAATATTGCAAGGGTAACCGTTCAAACATTGGCGGCTGTTCTTGGCGGAACTCAATCATTACACACCAACGGGTATGATGAAGCGTTGAGTTTACCTACTGAAGAAGCTGCAAGAATTGCTTTACGTACACAACAGATAATCGCATTTGAAAGTGGTGCGCCAGATACTGCTGATCCATTAGCCGGCTCATATTTTGTTGAAGCACTTACTCATGAAGTAGAAGAAGCTGCCTGGAAGCTGATCGGAAAAATTGATGCGATGGGTGGCAGCGTATCAGCCATTGAACAGGGTTTTATCCAAAATGAAATTGCTAAAAGTGCTTACGAATACCAACGGAATATTGAAACCGGCGAAAAGATAATTGTCGGCGTAAATAAATTCACCATAGATAAAGAAGAACCTGTACCTGGTTTTAAAATAGATGACAGTATCCGAACAATACAAACTGAAAAACTTAACAGGTTGCGGAGCAGCCGTAACCATGCAAAATGCGACCAGTTGCTTCAGCTATTAAATGACAAAGCCAGCAGCGGAGAAAATATTATGCCTACCGTTGTTGAAGCCGTGGAAAACAAACTTACCCTCGGGGAAATAGCAGACACTCTCAGAGAAGTGTTTGGTGAATACAAATAATGGTTTTTCGGGAAAAGAATTTTACAACTCTCCGAAGATAGAGTTGAGCGAACCCTGTTACACAAAGTTTTAACACCAGGCTTACACAATAAATAAATACTGCAACCAATTATATAAAAAGCTGGTCAATAAGACCAGCTTTTTTAATTTATTCATACATTCAGTATCTAATTCTCCTTTTTATGAAACTTGCCTGTTTGAAAAAAATACTTCTCCTGACATTCTTTGCTATTCCCTGTTCCTCATTCCTGGTTACAGCATCTGCCCAGGCTCCGGCTTTTTTATCTGACAGTCTTGACAATTATATTCAAAGAGGAATGAAACAATGGCAAATTCCCGGGCTTGCTATTGCCATAGTAAAAGACGGAAAAGTTATTCTTAGCAAAGGGTATGGTGTAAGAGAATTAGGCAAAGAGGAAAGCGTAGATGAAAACACCTTATTCATTATCGCTTCTAATTCAAAACTCTTCACCGGTACCTCCATAGCTAAATTAGATTATGAGAAAAAACTTTCCCTAAATGATAAAATAACGCAATACATTCCCTGGTTTAAATTATATGACAGTACGTCAACCAGGCTGGCCAATATAAGAGACATGCTCTGTCATCGCCTCGGAACAAAAACATTCCAGGGAGATTTTACCTTCTGGGATTCGAACCTGCCGAAAGATTCCATTGTCTGGAAAATGAGATACCTGAAACCTGCCGGACAGTTCAGGCAAGATTATGGTTATTGCAATTCAGCCTTTCTTGTTGCAGGGCAAGTGTTAGAAAAAGTAACCGGCCAGAGTTGGGAAAATTATGTACAGGAAAATATTCTTACCCCGCTTGGCATGAGCAATACCTACATGAACACCGCAGGCCTTGCCCAACGAAATAATGTTGCTTCACCGTATAACAACCTTTACAGTCCTCTTACTAAATTACCGTTCGACAAGGTTGATAACCTGGGGCCAGCGACCAGTATGGTCAGTAATGTAAAAGATTTAACCAAATGGCTAATGCTGCAACTTGATAGCGGCCGGTATGATGGCAAACAAATTCTTCCCTGGTCAGTAGTACAAAAAACAAGGGATATCAACATTCTGACCGGTAGCCGAAAGTCGACTGTTTATCCCACTCATTTCCGGGGGTATGGCCTTGGAGTTTATGCTACTGACTATAATGGCAGACAAGTATATTGGCATACCGGTGGTGCATTTGGCCATGTTACCAATGTTTGTTTTGTGCCCGAAGAAAATCTTGGCATTACAATACTTACCAATAACGACAACCAAAATTTCTTTGAAGCGCTGCGTTACCAGATACTTGATGCCTATCTGGGTGTCTCCTACACCGACCGCAGTAAATTTCAATGGGGTTTTTATTCGCAAGGAAAAAAGGAAGTAGATGAACAGTTAGCCGCATTAAAAAACAGAACTGACAAGAAGAACCTGCCGGAAATTAAACTCGAAGATTTTACAGGCGAATATTTTAATACCGTATATGGAAAAGTAGTTATCAGCAAAAATGGCAACATGCTTATATGCCGTTTTCAACATCACCCCGACCTGGTTGGCTATATGGAATATATGGATAACAATGAATTCAGGGTTACTTATTCCAATATCGGGTATGGAATTTATCCTGCAAAATTCTCATTGAAACAAGGCAAACCAATAGCGGTTGAAATAAAAGCAAACGACTTTGTTGAAAGCGATGCTTATTTATTTGTAAAAGATCCGGAAGGATTGATGATCCGTTAACCTCCTTTCTTAGTTTCCTTAGTCCATCCGTCCTTAAGTGTGACGGTCCGGTTAAAAATTAAATGCCCGGTGGTAGATTCTTTATCGGGACAATAATATCCTTTTCTTATAAATTGAAATCTATCCGCTATTACAGCAGCTGAAAGTGAAGGTTCTGCGAACCCTTTCACCACTTTCAATGAGTCTGGATTAAGATACTCTTTGAAATCTCCATCTTCATCTGTCGGGTCTTCCACCCGGAACAGCCGGTCGTATTCCCTTACTTCTACTTCCAATGCATCGGCCGCATTTACCCAATGCAAGGTACCTTTCACTTTTATTTCAGAAGTATCACTGCCACTTTTGCTTTCAGGAATATAACTGCAATGCAGTTCGCTGATCTTTCCCTCGGCATCCTTTTTCACTTCCTCACACTTGATTATGTAAGCTGATTTTAATCTCACCATTTGCCCTGGGGCTAACCGGAAATATTTTTTGGGTGGTGTCTCCATGAAATCATCCCGCTCAATATAAATTTCCTTTGAAAAAGGGATTTCTCTCATTCCTCCGTTAGGGTCTTCAGGATTATTTTCACTATGTAAAATCTCTCTTTCGCCGGCATAATTTGTAATAATAACTTTGATCGGATCAAAAACCACCATTCGCCTCAATGCGATCCTGTTCAGGTGTTCCCGAAGGCAAAATTCCAGCAAGCCCACATCTACCATGTTCTCTCTTTTTGCCACCCCGATCCTGTCACAAAATTCCCTGATGCTATCAGGTGTATACCCACGGCGACGGAGGCCACTAATGGTCGGCATTCTTGGATCATCCCAACCGGTAACATGATTCTCCGTAACTAATTGCAACAACTTCCTTTTGCTTGTTACGGTATAATTGATATTTCTCCTGGCAAATTCATATTGGTGAGAAGGATAAATTTCTAATTTTTCAATTAACCAATCATAGAGTTCCCGGTGAGGAACAAATTCAAGTGTACAAATCGAATGTGTTATTTCCTCTATCGAATCACTTTGTCCATGTGCAAAATCATACATCGGGTAGATACACCATTTGTCGCCGGTGCGGTGATGATGGGCATGTTTGATCCGGTATATGATAGGATCCCGCATAAGCATATTGATATGAGCCATATCAATTTTTGCTCTTAACGTTTTGCTTCCATCAGGGAATTCCCCATTTTTCATTCGCACAAACAAGTCTTTATTCTCTTCAATACTCCGGCTCCGGTACTGACTGTTTTTCCCGGGTTCTGTTGGCGAACCTTTCATCGCTGCCATATCTTCCGCAGAGCTATCATCCACATAGGCAAGGCCATGCTCGATAAGTTTCAACGCAAATTCATATAGTGTATCAAAATAATCACTGGCATATCGTTCATGCTTCCATTCAAAGCCCAGCCACTTTACATCTTCCTTAATGCTTTCCACATACTCTGTTTCCTCGGTAACCGGATTTGTATCATCAAAACGGAGGTTCGTATAGCCCGGGTATTTTTTTGTAAGGCCAAAATTCAAACATATAGAAGATGCATGGCCGATATGCAAATAGCCATTCGGTTCCGGCGGAAAACGGGTAACAATGCTCTTGTATTTTCCGTTTTGCAGGTCATTTTCAATGATTTCTTCTAGAAAATTAAGGCTGCGTTCTTCTTTCTTTATTTCTTCCGGCATAGTGTGCAAAGGTAAGGAAATGAGGGGGTTAAAGAAAACCCATAACAAGATGTCTTACTTCCCCGGGAAAGACCTGGCAGATATTATTGGATAAGTTGAATATCCTTTTCTTTCAGCAAAAAATAAATATTGTCGCCCCACTGCATAGGCGGGTCCCATAATTTGTTTTCTTCAAAGGGTACCCTTAAAATAACATAGCGATCAAAAGTCTTACCATTATACTTATGTGTAAAGCTTGCAATCTTATACATTTTTAGCTCGTTTAGCTTCTGGTCAAAAGCTTTATCCTCTTCATCGCTCAGTCCTGATTTGTAGATACCCTCAGGCCACCCCGAAGAACTGCATTTGCTTTTCATTTCATCAAACTCCTCCTGCCCTATCCGTAAAATAATGCTGTCCTTCGTTTCATTGAAGAATGAAGTTCCCAACATTATCGAACGGCTGCCCCAATCTAGAACCCTCACTAATTCGCCATTTACAGGGAAATTAACCGGGGTCGTTACAGACTGTGCTTTTACTCCAGCTTGCAGAAATAATAACATTACTACCAATATGTTTTTCATACTACATTTTTCTTTCCTAAAGATGGCCAAACAATTAAACAAGAAGAGTACCCAGCAAAGGGTATTTTAATTTGATCCTACAGCGAAGCAACCTCTTATTCATAATTTCATTCTATATTACGTTTAAAACCAGATTATGCGCCGTTCCACCTATATATTTATAGCCCTCCTGTTTCCTCTTTTCTCATTTAGCCAGCAATGGAAAAATTTTACCGACACTGCCGGTAAGTTTACTGCTAAGTATCCATCTACCTGGGTCAATAAGATCAAGGAAGGCAACCGGGTTTTCTTTACCTCACCTGCCGATACTGCAGCTGACGATTTTTTTGAAAATATCAATATCACAGTAACACAGAAAGCCGGCTACGGCACTGAAATAAAAGTCAGGGACCTCTTTCCTGCCGTTACAGAAGCTGTTAAAAAACAGTTTACCGATTTTAAACAGGAAAGTCTTCGCTTTTTCAAATGGAATAATATGGATGCGGCAGAAATAATTTATTCAGGCTATAATAAACTAGATGAATCACTAAGGGTTATAACCACTCAATGGTACTGTTTTTATAAATCGAGACTTTACCTGGCAACTTTTGTAGCCGCTGCCGGCAAAAACGACCATACAGCAACGGCTAAGAAAATCATGAGCAGTATCGTATTCAAGTAGCCGGAAAATTCCAGGTAATAGCGTAGTTTATTATTCATTTTTTTGGATTATTTTCCCGTTTCGTATGCGATATTTTTTTCTTTTTTTATCAGTGCTTCTTACTTCTTCGCTGTCCGCACAGGACACCACTGCTATTCAAAAAAATTACCCCGTGAGGGTATATGGGCTTAACCTTCATTCCGGTTCTGTACTGGTGCATAACCATGATGTACAAAGTATAGAGAATGCAAAGCCAAAAGGATTTTCATTTGACCTGTCAAAACAATCAGTCGACTCTCCCTCCTATGCTTATTGCAGAACATATATCCGCAAAGGTTTTTCCTTTTCCTATTACGACCTTGGCACTTCTATACTTGGCAGTGGGTTCATAGGCTCCTATTTTTTAGAACCTGTTTACAGGATTGGTAACAATTTTCAGTTTCAGTTCAGGGGAGATATGGGCCTTGGTTATTTTACAAAGCCCTTCGATAGTTCCAGCAATCCAAAGAACAATAACTACAGCTTACATATAACGCCCTACCTGCATGTATCAGCAGGCTTTGGTATACATCTCGGGAAAAAACTAATTTTCCAGGGCAATGCCAATTTTAACCATATGTCCAACGGCAATTATAAAGAACCGAATGCCGGGTTAAACTGGAGTACATTTTCTGCAGCCCTTCTCTACTATCCTGAGGAAAATCATTTACCTAAGTATAGAAAACCACCCCGTTATAAATGGAGTGAGCAAAAAACAGGACTGAATGCAGGCCTTATGTTTGTACCAAAACAAGGTTACCATCGCAAATGGAAAAATACCCGCCATTATATGGCAGGGTTATTTCTTGTAGCAACTAAAAAAATAAGTCGTATCAGCGGACTATCACTGGGTACGGAAGTTTATTACAACAAATTCGTTGATGCCCCCGGTGTTCCTGCCGACAATAGCAAACCTTCTACTTTAGCCGGTATTTATGCAGGACATGAATTTTTATTTAATAAAATAATTTTTAGTCAGCAATACGGCCGCTTCATTACTAATTACCCGGCTTTTTATAAAACTCCATTTTACCATCGCTGGGGCTTGCGGTACAAACTAAGCAAACACCTTTATGCAGGTTTTAATATGAAAGTGCACAAGTTTACGGCTGACTTTATTGACTTCCGGATACAGTATAAAATATTCTAGAACAGCCTTCTTATTTGTAGTTAAAAACGATGGCATCTTCCCTGATTTCATAATTGCAATTGGAAGCCTGCTGCGCCTGCACTGTCGCTGCCACAAATTCCAGTATTTCCTTTCTTGCAGATAAGGGAGTTTTAGTTTGGGTTTCCCATTGTACTAGTGAAGGCAATTCAATATATAGCATACAATTGCCCCCGCCCATTTCATGAATAAACTCAATACGGATTTCACTATCAATATAAATAATTGTTCCGCTTCTCCCATTTCCCTCATACTCAATACGACGACTAAATCTTCTGGCAAGGTCTTTATGTACTTTTTCCCGTAAGATCATATCCTCATTCGGAATAGTTTTACCAAATCCATCCCGGTATATGATGGGCTTTTCCGGTTTTCCACTTTTTGATTTTTCTTTCTTAATAATTGCCTGGGGTTCCTTTGTTGAGACGATCGCATCTTTCTTATGTTTTTCAAAATCGATTTGATGCTGCCACCCATTCTTCCAGTTGATCTCAATAGTATACAAACCCGGTGCAATTGGCAAAGTATCCCAAACAATTTGAATGGCTCCGCTTAACCGATCGGCAACCGGCCATTCTTCAGTCTTCTTCTTACCCCCTTTGTTTATCAATCTCATCACACCATACTCGCTGCCCGGATGACTAAGCCATATGGTTAACTGCTGGCAATCGGGATAATGTACGAACCGGACATTGCTTGCACTCATTGGGATAAAAGCAGATGGTGCACTTTTCTTTGCAGGAGCGGCTTTCTGTTTGTTACTGACTTTAGTAATTGTTATGTGGCCGAAGTATGATCTCATTTGGCTTCCCATTTCACTTTAGCGAATAAGCATTATCTTTATAAAAATAAATATTCCTATGTCGTTACTCAATCAAAACAGTAAGAAAGGTAAAAAGAAAGATGATAAAAAAAATAGCCCCGGTGGTAGCCAGGGATCTAAGTTTATTGCCAAGTCAGGAAAAGCATCAGGCTTTTCGGTAAAACCACATAAAGCCGGAGGCACAAGAGGCAGTTAAGCTACTGTTTTCCCTTTCTCACATTCACTTTATATCGCAGCACCATATCATCGTTATAAAGAAGGTAGAGCCATTCTACATCCGGCGATATTACCGGGTAGAGATAATGATGATGGTGTTGACTTGCCGGCATTTTGGATATATCAGGCCTGAGGAATATCCAGGAAGCTGATTCTGAAAATATCGTTGAATCCACGAGTAAATCAGGACTTACATCTCTGCCGCTTTCTGTGTGTGCAGTTTCAATCTGCAGGTGGATCGTATCCCCGACAAAAGTTTCTATAACACCCTGGTCCGGAAAATAAGAGGTGATTTGGTATTTTGAAAAAGATTTCTGCCTGAATGGTGAACGAAGAAATTCCTGTGGCACCTTTGAACCCGGAAGCAGTGTCCACCTCACATCATCCGGGTAATGATCCTGTATAAACATTTCTGGTGTCGTAAGAAAGTAGGTCTTATCATATTCACGGACAAACTCATTACCGTTGGCCGTAATATAACCACTGGCCCAGGTAACATCAAGCAGATGCCACTTTCCATTTATTAATACTGAATTCCAGTAATGATTGACCCCGAACCTTTGCATAGGTTTATTAGTTCCGCTTTTGGCATAGCCGACAATTATTTCAGACCTGATACCTGCATAATTACAAAGGGTTGTAAAAAGGCGGGCATACCCATCACAAACAGCTTCCCGTTTACTCAGAACAATTTCAGCCACCCTTTCCGTCAACGGCTTTAATGGCCCATCATCTTCTTTATCATCCTCCTTTTTTTTGATTGACGACTTACCAGTTTTGACTGAGCTCCCTTTTGAATTTATTTTATAAGAAACATTCTCCGTAATCCATTTAAAAATTGCTGTTACCTTTTCCAACTCCGTGGCGGAAGTTGCTGTAATATTTTTTGACAGGAGAGCCGGATCTTGCTGGGAGAAAGCATATCCGCATAAAAAAAGAAATGATATTGTTAGCATCCATTTCATAACCGTTGATATAAATTTAACTCAAATGGATGATATGCTGAAGGAGGAAAATACTTTTAATTGCTAAGGCAGCGAAAAATTACCTTTTTAGAAACTTCCCTTTTAGCAATCGCTCCATAACCTCCTCCTTCTGATTACGACTGATGGGAATGTGCTGCTGACCGATACGTATATCATTACCTTCAATAGTATCGACCTTAGACACTGCCACTATATACGATTTATGCACCTTCAGAAATTTATCGGCAGGCAGGTATTCTTCCACCGATTTGAAGGTCAGATAGGTCATATACTTTTTTACAGGAGTATATATTGTTACATAGTTCTGTAACGCTTCCACATACAAGACATCATCAAATAAAATTTTCACCAATTTATTATCTGCCTTAATGAAAAAATGATCCGCCTCTGCTGCTTCCTTTTTATTTGTCTCCCTGACTTCGTAAAATTCTCTTGCTTTCATAGATGCCTTTAAAAACCGGTCAAAGGAGACTGGCTTTACGAGGTAATCAAGGGCATTCACTTCAAACCCTTCCAATGCATATTGCGGATAGGCTGTTGTAAAGATCACCGGTGGTGCATTTTGCAACGTTTTAAAAAAATCAAGTCCTGTTATCTTTGGCATCTGAATATCCAGAAAAAGTAATTGCACTTCTCCCCTGCTGATCAATTCCGACGCTTTTAAAGGGTTATCAAATTCACCAATAAGATCAAGAAAATCCAGATCCGCAATATATTCCTTAAGGCCTTTTCTTGCCAACGGTTCATCATCAATAATTATGCAGCTGATTGTCATGATAATTGAAGATTTAATTGTACAGTAAACGTATTTTCTGTATTGTCTATTTTTAATTCATGCCTGCCTGGATAAAGCAACTCAAGCCTTCTCTTTACATTTGTCATTCCTATGCCACCCTGCAATTCGGTAGTTGCTTGCTCTTCTTTTGAATTTACAACCGAAAAAATAAATGTTTCATTGGCCAGGAACATATCGACCCTGACATAATTAGTTTTATCACTAAAATGAGAGATATGCTTAAAGGCATTTTCTACAAATGGAACTAACAACAAAGGCTCTATCGAAAACCTCTTTACGTCAGGGGCACAGTTAAACTGTACTGCATATTTTTCATCTTTTCGCAGTTGTTGCAGATCCACGTAGTCTTTCAAATAAACAATCTCCTTTTCGATCGGGATCTTATCATCATTCACTTCATATAACTGGTAACGGAGCATTTCAGAAAATTTATGCAAAGCCCCTCTTGCATCAGCGTTATCCTTATTGATCAAAAAATAAATAGAGTTCAATGAGTTGAATACAAAATGAGGATTGATCTGTGATTTCAGAAAGTTCAACTCTGCCTCTGCTTTTTCTTTCGCTGTTTCTGCCATACGCTTCTGCAATGCACCGTAATCAAACATCAGTTTGATAGCTGCACCGGCAATGACCAGGAAGAAATGTGGAATGATGTTATCATATATCCTTTTCTTCAAATTACCGGACCAATTCAGGAGTTCCGGATTATTAAGTAACCGGCCAAGCAGGTTCATTTTAATAACACTGCTGATTAAAATCAAAGCACCAAAAGCCAGAACAAAGAGTACATACTGCTTTTTATACAAGAGTTGAGGTATCAGTATGTAATTAGTGATACTGATCATTAAAGCGAGATCCAGCACCTTGATGAGTGTCACTTTAAAAGCCTTCTCTTCCGTGGAATAATCATCCACCCGTAAAAAAAACCAGATACCAAAAACCAACATCCAGAAAAAAAGATGATGCAACTTGTACTTCAACAAAAAAGGACTGTTGTGCATAGTTCAAAATAAAAGTACAAATTCCCGACGGTAAAAGGGATTACACATCAGGCTGTTTCCGGCTGATGAAATGCATTTATAGCGGTAGATGATGCTTATTTGATGGTAAAATCAGCCCTGACTTTGTAATAGGTAACCGACCTTTCTACGAGGTTAGAGATCATTCCATTGACTTTGACCTGCCATATTTTTTTTACCTTATCATAGATAACCTCTACGATTCCGTTGGAGACGTTTACATATGAAACCTGCTCCCCGGAACGGAATGAATATTTTGCGGCCAGTTCGCCCCTGCCATCTGGATTTACTGAAATCTTGTACTTTAAATTCCGCAATCTTTTCTCATTGAAGAACAGGGTGAAGAATTGGTCCTTTTGCTCAATTACAATTGTCAGATCTCCACGAACCCGGTAAACTTTTAATGTTGCAGGCCTGGCTGATAAGAAAAAATTATTGGCGGTAAGAGTGTCTGTAATAAAAAGTGGACAACGGCTTAAAACCGTGTCTCTTTCCTGCTGCGAAAAAGCAGATAAGGAAAACAACATGCTCAAAAAAAAGATAGAACACCGCATAACCAGAACATTTAAGCGTAAAAATTACGAATATTTTACTAATAACGCAGAGCGGTTTTGGTTTTTGTCAGTTTTTGGACCTGTCTCCAAATAGAAGGCTTCCTATTCTAACCATATTACTTCCTTCTTCAACAGCTATTTTATAGTCGCTGCTCATACCCATTGAAAGTGTTGTAAGCCTGGTATGATTATCGAAAAGCATCTTCAATACCCGAAATTCTTTTCTCACTTTATCCATATCTTCTGTAAAGCTTGCCATCCCCATCAATCCGCAGACCCTTACATTGGTCATTCTCATATTATCAACCTCGCCTATCGTCAAATTCAGTTCTTCTTCGTCCATTCCAAACTTGGTTTCTTCCTGGGCTATATGGACTTGTAATAGACAATCAATTATCCGCTTGGTCTTTTCTGCCTGCTTATTAATTTCCTTTAGAAGCTTTAGACTGTCAACGCCATGAATCAGTTGCACAAAGGGGGCAATCTGTTTTACCTTATTCGTTTGCAAGTGTCCGATAAAGTGCCAGCGGATATCCTTAGGTAACACAGTTGCTTTGTCCACCAGCTCCTGGACATAATTCTCGCCAAAATCCCGTTGGCCAAGATGGTATAATTCAAGGATGTCCTCTACCGGTTTTGTTTTAGAAACAGCAATAAGGGCCACCTGTTTTGCATCAAGATCTTTTTTGATTGTTTGGTAGGCGTCCTTGTTAACTGGCATTTTGTAAAATTAAAATGTGCAAATGAAACCCTGAGCATTGCCGAAGGAATCACTTGCACATTTCCGGGTTATTACTATGATAAATTATTTCAAGATACTTCTGCTAATAACAATTCTTTGTACTTCACTGGTTCCTTCATATATCTGGGTGATCTTGGCATCCCGCATCAGTCGCTCTACATGGTACTCTTTTACAAAACCATAACCACCATGAATCTGTACCGCTTCTACGGTCGTCCACATGGCCGTTTCGGATGAAAAAACTTTGGCCATTGAAGAACTAACTGTGTAGTCAATATCATTATCTTTTTCCCAGGCAGCTTTTAAACATAGCAACCGGGCTGCTTCAATCTTTGTTGCCATGTCCGCCAGTTTGAAAGCAATGATCTGGTGATTCATTATTTCCGTACCAAATGCTTTTCTTGTTTTGGAATATTCTTTCGCTAATTCATATGCACCGCTGGCGATACCAAGAGCCTGGGAGGCAATACCAATTCTTCCACCTGCCAGTGTTTTCATGGCAAACTTAAACCCAAACCCATCTTCACCTATCCGGTTGGCCTTTGGCACTTTTACATCGTTAAACATTACCGTATGTGTGTCGCTGCCCCGGATACCTAATTTATTTTCTTTTGCTGCCACTACCACACCCGGCCAGTTCTTCTCTACAATTAAACAGTTAATTCCTTTTGATCCTTTAGCAGGGTCTGTCTGGGCCATAACAAGGTATACAGAGGCTGTACCACCGTTTGTGATCCAGTTTTTGGTACCATTCAATAAATAATGATCGCCTTTGTCTTCGGCTGTGGTTTTCTGGGATGTTGCGTCACTTCCGGCCTCCGGTTCACTTAGCATAAATGCGCCGATGTATAAATCACCGTCCTTGCTACCCTGTGCAAGCGGGGTCAGGTATTTTTGTTTTTGCTCCTCATTACCATATTGCTGCAAGCCATAACAAACTAAACTGTTGTTCACACTCATAACTACACTTACACTGGCGTCAATTTTACTGATTTCTTCCATCGCCAGTACATAGCTGACAGTATCCATACCGGCACCACCGTATTTCGGGTCAACCATCATACCCAGAAACCCGAGTTCGGCCAGTTTCATCACCTGTTCCTTTGGAAATAGTTGTTTTTCGTCTCTTTCAATTACACCGGGCAGACATTCATGTTGGGCAAAATCCCGGGCTGCTTTTTGAATCATTAATTGTTCTTCAGTAAGTTGAAATAACATATAGCAAGTAGCATTTAGGTGCCGCAAAGATAAGGGCAAAGCTCCCTTAGAAAAGAACAACAGGGAATTGCAACTAATTTGAAAGTTCCTTCAATAATGGTTCTTTCTGGTACTGTTTTTGGCCTAACTTTGCATTCGCAAAAGAGGCTTATGAAAAAGATACATATCATCCTTCTCGTATTCATTGCCGGTGCTATAGCATTACTGATCAGTTTGCTAAATACCGGGTCAACTTATGATACTATTACTGAAGCAAAGGCTAAACCTGGAAAGTTTGTGCATGTGGCTGTACGGCGGGACACTACAATGTCAGTAGAATATGACCAATTGAAAGATCCCAATTACCTCAGCTTTCATGCTGTTGCTGTTGATACATCAAAGGAAAAGATGAGAGTGGTTTATCGTGGTGGTCCTATTGAAAACCTGATGATCAGTGAACGGTTAATATTAAAAGGAAAATATAATGGAGACCATTTTGAATGCCAGGAAGTACAGTCGAAATGCCCTTCAAAATATAAAGAGAATATGAAACCGCAGCCCAATAAATCAGCCGGGCAGCCAACAGAAAAAAGTACTGAAACTTCTTCTGCAACAAATTCTGAAGCAAATTAACTTTAACCCGGAATGGATTATATCGGCGAGCATCTTTTACCCGGCCAGTTAGGACAGTTCTTTATTGCACTCTCCCTGGTGGCCTCACTGGTTGCAACTTTTTCATATTTCAAATCTGCCCAATCAAAAAATAATGCCGATGCTTCGCATTGGAAAAAGCTGGCCCGTTATGCTTTTTTCACTGAAGTGATTTCTATTCTCGCCATCTTCAGCATCTTATTTTATATCATACACGGTCACTTGTTTGAATACAAGTATGCATGGCAGCATAGTAGCCGCTCATTGGAATTTAAATACATGCTCGCCTGTTTCTGGGAGGGACAGGAAGGTAGTTTTCTTCTCTGGAGTATCTGGCATTGTGTACTTGGGTTGATATTGATAAAGACCAGTAAAAAATGGGAAGCTCCTGTAATGACAGTGGTGAGCCTGGCTCAGTTTTGCCTTGCTACTATGATCGCAGGTATTTACATCTTCGGCTGGAAGATGGGGTCTAATCCTTTTATTTTACTCAGGGATTCCGGTGTACTCGACAATGCTCCTATGCTGCATATAAATGGAGATGTTAACCTGGGATTGCGCCAGGATTTCTTGCTCTCTATTAAAGATGGAAATGACCTGAACCCATTGTTACAAAACTACTGGATGGTGATACACCCTCCGGTTCTTTTCCTTGGATTTGCTTCTACCATTGTTCCCTTTGCATTTGTAGTAGCTGGTTTGTGGAAAAAACAATATGGCGAATGGACAAAACAGGGTTTACCCTGGGCTTTATTTTCTGCTGCTGTACTTGGTGTAGGTATTATGATGGGTGCTATGTGGGCATACGAGTCACTCACTTTTGGCGGTTATTGGGCATGGGATCCGGTTGAGAATGCTTCACTGGTGCCGTGGCTGGTATTAATATCTGGTATCCATACATTACTTATTTACAAGCATACAGGGTATTCGTTAAGGGCAACGAATCTATTTTTCATACTTAGTTTTGGGTTTATCCTCTATTCTACTTTTCTTACCCGTACAGGAGTTTTAGGAGATACATCTGTTCATGCTTTTACCGGCGAGGGAAGTAATTTACTTATCCATCTTTTATCATTCATGGCAATATTTCTCCTGCCGGCTTTTATTCTTTTCTTTAACCGTTACAGGGAAATTCCTACTATACGCAAAGAAGAAAGTAGTTCTTCAAGAGAATTCTGGATGTTCATTGGTTCTCTTGTTTTCTTCCTTTCAGCATTGGTAATTATTGGTAAAACCTCACTGCCGGTTTTCAATTTAATTTTTGGAACAAAACTTGCGCCACCCGAAAATGCTGAGTACTCTTATAACCAGATACATGTATTTGTGGCCATTATTATTGCCCTGTTAACAGCAGTTGCACAATACTTAAAGTATAAAGAGACCAACTCAAAATATTTTTTGAAAAAAATTGTTGGGCCAACGGTCATCGCAGCAATCGCCGCCTCGCTTATTCTTGCTTTTGGAAAAGTGAATTATGAAAAGGAAGGTATTGGCTTTATGGCAGCCATCTGGATTGCTGTGGCTTGCAGCGTATATACAATTGTAGCTAATGCTGCCTATATCTGGCTGGGTATAAAAGGCAAATTGAAATTATCCGGCGGCTCAATTTCCCATGTTGGGTTTGGGATGGTCTTGTTAGGTATCCTGATCTCCTCTTCTAAAAAGGAAGTGCTTTCCAATAATATTAATGGCATCCCTGCTCCATTGGATAAAAGTGAAAACCCGGGAGAAAATCTTACCCTGGTAAAAGGACTGACGGTTGATATGGATAAATACTCACTGACCTATGATGGTGATTCAGCACATCCTAAAAAGCAGTTGTCATATTACAAAGTAAGATTTAAGAGTAAGAACGGTAAAGAAGAGTTTGTGCTTACCCCTAATTCATTTGTTAACTATAAAGGCAATGAGGGGTTGATGTCTAACCCAGATGCAAGGCATTACTGGAATCATGATATTTTCACTTACATCACTTCTATCTCTAATCCAGATAAAAAAGGCGACACTATCTCTATCAAACCAAATAAAATGAACCTTGGTGACTCGCTGTTTTATTCAAGCGGCTTCATCATTTTACAGGAAGTGAAAAAATCAACAGACAGCCTGCCGGTTGATTTATTTGGTAAAGACGGGAGCCTGCATGAAGCCCGGTTAAAAGTTCATTCTAAAACTGGTTCTGTTTACTCTATTGCACCAAAATTAGCCGTTGCCAAAGGTGAAGTACTTGCTTTGCCTGACACAGTAATAGCGGAGAGCCTGATACTGCAGTTACAAAAAGTAAATCCTGATAACAGTATTGTACTTGGTGTAAAAGAGTCTAACTCGATTATGGATTATATCACCATAAAAGCTTATAAATTTCCATTTATTGCCCTATTGTGGGCAGGTGTTATTATTACAGCTATAGGCATCACCATCAGTATGGTGCGTCGCATACAGTTAAACCGAAAGAGCGGCGCTGAGTCGTAATTTTAGCTTTTTTCAAACAGCATCTCCTGTAGTTTTGTTGTCAGGTATAGAAAATGCCAGCCCTGTTTTCTAATTTTGCAATGTCATGCCTCATTTCACACCATATAGCAAGCTGTTAAAACTTATACTCCCTCTCCTTTTAATGGTGACAGGTAATTTGTTTGCGCAGGTCGTACTGCCAGAACCTGTTGCAGACTCCACTGATGCAGCCCTCAGGCTGATGAAAGAACAGCGAAAAAAGTGGGGGCCTAATGACACCGTTTTAGTACCAGCCATATTTTACCAGAATGAAATTATCAACTACAAGGAAGAACAAATGGTTTGGATTTCCAAACTGTCTCCGGAGAAGCTGGCTAAGTTCATTGAAGAATGGTCAAGACTACGCAATGCTGTTTATGTGGTTTATCCTTATGCAAGAATTGCAGGAGCCACCATCAATGACATTAACAAGAACCTGGTTGCTGTAAGCAGTAAAAAGGAACGAAAATCATATATCAAGTCGAGAGAAAAAGATTTGAAAAAAGAATTCAGCGACCCGCTTTCTAATCTTTCTGTTTACCAGGGAAAAATATTAATGAAACTCATAAACCGGCAAACGGGAAATAGTTGTTATGAAATAATCAAAGAGTATAAAGGAGGGTTAAATGCCAGGTTTTATCAAACTGTTGCCTGGTTTGTCGGAGGCAGTCTTAAACAAGACTGGGATCTAAAAGAAAACAAACTTGACAGGCAGATCGAGAACATTGTAAAAGAAATAGACGGCACCTGGTATAACAATCCTTATAGAAGAGATTAAGAACCCCTGGCTCACAGAAAAGGACGATCATTTCCATCCGCTCATGCTCTCCTTACAATCAATACATTTGCATAATCAATTTAAAAAACCCTTTGGGGCTTTGTATATGAAATTAGATATTCTTGCTATCGGCGTTCATCCGGATGATGTTGAACTGGGTTGTTCCGGTACGCTTATCAATGAAATAAAATCTGGAAAGAAAGCCGGGATCGTCGATCTTACGCAAGGTGAACTGGGAACAAGGGGAACCATTGAAACCCGGTATAACGAAGCGGCCAATGCTGCCATGATAATCGGTGTGGCAATAAGAGAGAACCTGAAAATGAGAGATGGCTTTTTCGAAAATGATGAGGAGAATAAATTAAAACTTATTTCAGCCATCCGTAAATACCAGCCTGATATAGTTATGGGTAATGTATTACATGACCGCCATCCCGACCATGGCCGTGCTGGCAAAATGATTGCAGACTGTTGCTTTCTTTCCGGGCTTGCCAAAATAGAAACCAAAGATGAGAAGGGACAGGTTCAGGAAAGATGGCGCCCATCATATGTGTTACATTACATACAAGACTGGTATCATGAACCGGATTTATTGATTGATATCAGTGATGTTTTTGAACAACGGATGAAATCGATAGAGGCCTACTCCACCCAGTTTCATACAGATGCTGCAAGCGGTGAAGGGCCGCAAACCTATATCTCCACTCCCGATTTTCTTGAGAGTGTAATTGCCAGGGCCCGGATGTTCGGGAAACGTATCGGTGTTAAATATGCCGAAGGTTTTATCAGTGAAAAAAAGATCGGCATCCGCAGCCTCAATGCATTGATACAGAATGAAACATAATAGTTGTTAGTAAAGCGTTTTCAGCAGATTTTTAAACAAAACCCTCACAGCCATGTTGTAGTACAATGGGAAGCTTTTCACACCTTATATGGCATTAAAAAGCTACCTTTACACTTGAAAATTAATACACTAATGGCAAGCCCAAAATTCTCCACTGTTTCTCAGTCCTTTCATGGCGAATTGAAAAATAGAATCAACGCTTATTTTGCACAGGCAGGCAAATCACCAACCGGAAATTTTTCCCTTTATTTCAAAGCTATAGTTCTGGTTATTAGCTTCCTGTTTGTCTATATTCACCTCGTTTTTTATACGCCAACAGCATGGTTGGCTCTTACAGAATGTGTTTTACTTGGAGGCCTTACTGCTGCCATCGGTTTTAACATAATGCATGATGGCATGCATGGTAGTTTCAGTCGTCATAAATGGCTAAATCAACTGGCGGGTCTATCACTTAATTTTTTAGGCGCTAATAATTTTATGTGGCGTTCAAAACATAATATTATTCATCATACGTATACCAACATTGAGGGGATTGATGATGATATTGAAGCAAAACCACTACTCCGCCTTTGCGAAACACAGAAATACTATAAGATTCACCGTTTTCAGCATTGGTATTTCTGGGCAGCTTATTCTTTACTTTATATCTGGTGGGTTTTGTTTACGGATTATAAAAAATACTTCTTAGGAAGAATCGGACCTACCCCGTTGCTGAAAATGAGCTTTTGGGATCATGTTTCTTTTTGGGGATTTAAATTACTCCATGCCTTTTTATTCGTTGGATTACCGATTTACATGCTGGGCTTTACCACCTGGCTTACAGGGTTCCTTGTATACGCCATGTTTGCCGGCTTTGTATTAAGCATTGTCTTTCAACTGGCACACACTGTTGAGCAAACACATTTTCCAAAAGCCGATGTAGTGACTGGTAAAATGGAAGACGAATGGGCTGTTCACCAGCTTAAGACCACAGCTAATTTTGCTACCAGTAATAAGCTTATCTCCTGGTGGGTGGGTGGATTAAATTTCCAGGTCGAACATCATTTGTTTCCAAGGGTATCACATGTACACTACCCGGCTATCAGCAAGATCATCAAAAAAGCTTGCCAGGATTTTGGTGTCCCGTATATTGAATATCCCAAAATGAGACTGGCAGTAGCATCACATGTACACCACCTTAAGAACCTCAGCCGAAAGAACCCTCAATAATTTTTACCTCTATTATAAAATAAGGAGAGAGTTGCTAATGCAGCTCTTTTTTATTGTTGTGAGAGTTGGCCTTTCAGGTAAACCCCTTCTACACACCAGTTTCTGATTTTGCTGCTATTCTAAAGCCATTTAACTTGCACCGTTTTCATTCAATTTGAAGCGATATGACGGACCTCCTTTTAAGCTACGACCCTAACAGTGTAAGTAATCCCAATAACAATATTTTTGGCTTACCAACCAATGAGGAGGATTCCTTGTTGATCGTTGTTCCTGTTCCATGGGAAGTGACAGTAAGTTACGGTTCCGGAACAGCAAGAGCTCCTGAAGCCATGCTCAAGGCAAGTATGCAGATCGATTTATTTGACCCGGAAATGCCAGAAGCCTGGAAAAAGGGCTTTTACATGCGGCCCTGCGACAAGAAGATATTAATGAAGAGTGATTACCTGAGAAAAGAAGCGGAATTGTATATTGATTATATCTCCAAGGGAGAAGAAGTGTCTGCCAACCAGTTTATGTGCAAAACATTGAAAGAGGTAAACGAAGGTGGGGCTTTCCTGAATACCTGGGTTTACGACCAAACAAAAGTGTTGTTAGATAAAGGGAAATTAGTCGGCATTTTAGGAGGCGATCATAGTACACCCCTTGGTTATATGAAAGCTATTGGTGAAAAGCATGGCAACTTTGGTATACTGCAAATAGATGCTCACTGCGATCTCCGTGATACATATGAAGGCTTCAATTATTCACATGCCAGCATCATGTACAATGCTTTAAAAGAAATTTCGCAGCTGGAAAGATTAGTACAAGTAGGTGTACGGGATTACAGCCAGGTGGAATGGGATTATATAAAAAACAGCGAATATAAAGTCATCGCCTATTTTGATAAGGAAATTAAGCAACGCCAGTTTGAAGGTGATAGCTGGAAATTTATCGCCGAAGAGATAGTGAGCAAACTGCCTGAAAAAGTATTTATCAGTTTTGATATTGATGGATTAGACAGAAAATTATGTCCTCATACCGGCACACCAGTACCCGGCGGTTTTGAAATGGAAGAAGTATTCTACATCTTCCGGAAAGTAATAGAAAGCGGCAGAAAAATAATCGGCTTCGACCTGAGTGAAGTTGGTATCAGCGAAACAGACTGGAACTCCAATGTGGGGGCAAGGGCATTGTTTAAGTTGTGTAATCTACTGGTGACAAGTAATAGTTGAGATGCAGCAGTTTCAAATTACGTTGAAGAATGAAAAAGTACAACTCTACAACCGGCTGAGTTGGATAATAATTTGTATTTACATTCTTATTTTTCTCTACCTAAGCCTTTTTTCATCGGATAAAAATATTTCATCTGGCAGTATCGCAACGCTAATAATGTTGTCATGCTTTTTTATTCTTAAATACTACCTACAGAAAACTAAAAGGGAATGGCAAATCGGTGCCGATACTTTCTTTTTTTTACTGATGATTGGCTGGATAAGCACTCAACAATACTGGTTATCAATAATCCCAGGCGTTTTCTTTATTCTGTCTGGAATTACTGCCAGAAAGTTTATTGCATTTTTTTCCGAAGAAAAAATTACTTACCCTTCTTTCCCAGTAAAAACAATTTATTGGGATGACCTTAACAACGCTATTCTAAAAGACGGGTTGCTCACCATTGACTTCAAAAATGATAAGTTTATCCAGCAATTTATCGATGATACAAAGACTGCCATAAATGAGCAGGAATTTAACGACTTTTGCAGGCAACAATTGAATAAATGAGTTTATCCCAATCTCCATACATTCTCTATTCAGACGGCAATGGAAATATTTTTGAGGATACATCCCTGTTTGTAACCGGCAGAAGCGGCTGGGATGCGGTACCTGTTCCGGAAGATGAATGGATCGAATTGCCCGATGGCGGTTCTTTGTATGAATTGCCGGGCCGCCGGGGCATCGGTATTGATGTGGAAACCGGCGATATGAGATTGTGTGAAAAAGGTTGGGCCGTTGCTGCTTTTATACCTCCGGCACATACTGGGTTTTATTTAGCAGCGTATGAAACGGGCAAAGAGGCTCCGATCCTTCCCTTATTTTGTTATACTGCCGCCGGCTGGCTCAACAAAAAATTCTATGTACCTGCTACAAGAGTAGAACCGGATATACGTCAGGACTGCGATGGTTATGACCAGGAAAAAGTAAACCAGGGTGCCAAAAATTTATTGAAGCATTATCCGCATAACCGGCTGGTAGATCACCTGATGAATAATTGTGCATTAACGTACAGTTGTCCTGCTGCCAGGAATTTTGCGCTGGGCAGATGGGAATGCCCGGTACCTGCATCACCCGCCTGTAATGCAAATTGTGTTGGTTGTATTTCCTTGCAGCCAGACGAAGAAGCAATTGTTTCTACACAGGATAGGTTGACATTTAAACCCACCCCGGAAGAGATAGTAGAGTTTACAGTTCCACATCTTGAATCTGCCCCCTATCCTATTATCAGTTTTGGCCAGGGCTGTGAGGGTGAGCCATTGTTAATGTGGGAAACAATCCGTGATGCAATTATTGAGATTAGAAAACATACTTCAAAGGGTAGTATCAATATCAACACGAATGGATCTAAGCCAGATGCAGTAAGGGCCTTATGTGAAGCAGGATTAGATTCCATCCGGGTAAGTACCAATTCGGCAAGAAGAGAAATCTATACGCCGTATTATCGTCCCAACAATTATGACTTTGATGATATTATCGAAAGTCTGAAAATTGTCAACTCATTCGGCGGCTGGACATCCATTAACTATTTTGTTTTTCCTGGTATGACTGACTCTGTTGCAGAATATGAAGCATTGAGAAAACTAATAAAAGATACAGGCCTGAAAATGATTCAGTGGCGTAATTTCAATATTGACCCTGATTGGTACCTGGGTAAAATCGGGGTAATAGAAACCGGGGAGTGTTTGGGAGTACATCAATTACAACAACTCATCCGGGAAGAATTTCCTGATTTGAAATTCGGCTATTTCAATCCTCCGATAGAAAGAATTAGAGGAAAATTCGAAATGGATTTCGCCCATCATTAAACTGTAAATGAACCAGGCTTCTGCTAAAAATATATACACTGGTATCTGGCTTGCTGTAGTGGCTACATTCATCTGGTCAGGTAATTTTATTGTAGCCAAAGCCGTCACGAAAGAAATCCCGCCCATCAGCCTCAACTTTTACCGCTGGTTTGTTGCTGCTGTAATTATTTTTCCGTTCGGTTTTAAAAAACTCAAAGCAGAATGGAAAACTGTACAACAATCATGGCATTACTTGTTTTGGGTATCTCTTACCGGAATTGCACTTTTTAATACATTTGTTTATATCGGCGCCCATTACACTTCTGCTATCAACCTTGCATTGATCGGCACCACTTCCTCTCCCATTATGTCTGTACTTTTTGCCCGCATTTTTTTAAAAGAAAAGATTGGTTGGATGAAACTGACCGGAATGATACTCTGTATCATTGGTGTATTATTTCTGCTGTCAAAAGGAAATTTTCAGACTCTTTTATCACTTCGTTTCAGTGAAGGGGATTTATGGGTGTTACTGGCAGCTTTTTGTTTTGCCGTCTATAACACCATGGTAAAGAAAAAGCCAGCAGCCTTATCACCTGCAAACTTTCTCTTTGTTATTTTCTCCCTGGGAACATTAATGGTATTACCATTTTATTTATGGGAAGTAAACCATACACTGTCTGTACCATGGAATATTAATCTTGTAATAGCCATTTTATATCTTGGTGCGGGAGCTTCTGTTATCTGTTTTCTCATCTGGAATGTTGCTATTGGTAAACTGGGTGCTGGCCGCACAGCGTTATTTGGCAACCTCATTCCGGTATTCAGCAGTATTGAAGCAGCTATTTTTCTGCATGAAAAATTTACACTTGTACATGCTATAAGTATGATAATAGTATTTATTGGAATCCTGCTGGCCAACTGGAAACTCAGACAATAAACTCCGCAATTGGAGTTACAGAAAATTTTTTCTTAATATGATATAAAGGCCGGGCTTTTCTTCGCCTTTACAAAATTGTCATTAACAGAGCAGTTGTTGCGTTTATTACCTCCTAAATGAGCTAATCGGGGAATCTTAACATTTCATAAATGATGTTTTGTGCAAGTTGCACGGGGTTTGCATCGTTACTAACAGGTGTGAAAAACAATGATTCACACCATGATTCACCGAAAACTACCTTTGTATGAACAACGCTTACGTAATGGCAGCAACTCTTGAAGCAAAACAACGTACCCAGGCATGGATGATCACCGCCGGTTTTACCGGCGTTATGATCTTGCTGCTGATACTATTGAAATGGCCCTTGCCAACATTTGAGCCTATCGCCCAGGAAACAGGGATTGATGTTGAAATAACGTTACCCCCTGAGCCACCTGAACCTCCGCAATCTTCAAATGAAGAAAGTGGTGGTGGTGGTGGTAACCCCGTTCAAACGGCAGGTGCACCTGGAGTTGCAGCATATACACCTCCTACAACCTCTAAAGAAGTAGACGAGGAAGAAGATAAAGAAAGCCCTGAAGTCACCACTCCAAAGGCTGTGAATGTCAAAGCTCCAAAAATCAATGAAACATCTGTAGCCAAAGCAGAACCAAAACCTGTTGTTGAAACCCCTGCCCCTAAAGTTCCAAAAACCTTAATGGGGAAAACAGTCTATGGTACAAATAAAGGTGGTGGCGCAGCAGAAGATTATGAAAAGGCTGGTGGCAGAGGTAATGGCACTGGTGTTGGAAACGGTAATGGAACAGGTGGAGGAAGTGGAAATGGTGATGGTGGAGGAAACGGAACTGGTTCTGGTACCGGCAGCGGACCCAAGGTAACAAGAGGCGACAGAAAGATCGTCCGTTATTATTCGTTTGAAGGTGATCTTGATAAAGCAGTTGTATATGCCAATATCACTGTATCACCTGATGGTATAGGAAAGTTTGTAAGTATCGCCAAAGGTTCATCTAACAGCAGCAATGCCTACAAACAAGCCATTATGCAATACCTGCAGAATATCAAGTTCGATAAATCAGACCATGAGTCAATGCTTACTGTACA
>CALRVH010000044.1:0-26228 GCA_943371565.1 Chitinophaga pinensis
CCTTGATGCGCCACCGCACAACCAGGCTAAAGAAAGAATACAACAACTTACACTAAAGGCGGCAGCGATGGGTATCCGGATTGTACCAGTTGCCTGTAGCGGAACTGATAAGTCAACGGAGTTTTTATTGCGATCCATGGCATTGGCTACGAATGGTACTTATACTTTTCTTACCAATCACAGCGGAGTTGGAAATAACCATATTGAACCAACAACAGATAAATATGAAGTGGAATTGTTGAATAACCTGCTGCAAAGAATCATCGGTCAATTCCTTTATGCAAAGGATTGCAGTAAAGAAGATAACCAACAGGTTCAACAACCTGATACAAGACAACCCGATAATATTTTAACGGTAAAGCTTTATCCAAACCCAACCAACGGCCGTTTTACTATCGAAAGCAAAAAAAATATTAAGGAAATATACATCGCTGATTTCAGTGGTAAGATCCTGATGCGACTCTCCACGGCAAATAAAAAAGGAAGATGGCAGGTGGATATAGGTAATTATCCTTCCGGGGCATACTTAGTGAAGTATATCACGACTGACAATAAATGGGGCGCTGAGAAAGTGATATTGATGCGATGATCAATAAGCCCATTTCACCAGGGTAGCTCCCCAGGTGAACCCACCACCAAAGGCGGCCAAAACAATATTGTCGCCTTTTTTCAATTGGCTTTCCCATTCCCAGAGACAAAGCGGAATAGTGCCGGCCGTGGTATTGCCATATTTCTGAATATTGATCATCACTTTTTCTTTGGGTAATCCCATGCGGTTAGCAGTAGCATCAATTATTCTTAAGTTAGCCTGGTGCGGCACAAGCCATGCAACATCATCACCGGTCAGGTTATTTCTTTCCAATAATTCTGCACTTACATCTGCCATGCCCTTTACGGCAAATTTAAAAACAGCCTGTCCTTCCTGGTACGCATAATGTTCTCTTGCTAAGACTGTTTCAATAGAAGCTGGTTTTTTTGAACCACCTGCCTTCATGTGAAGGAACTGTGAACCACTGCCATCACTTCTTAAAATGGAATCTTGTATACCTAAACCTTCTTCATTCGGTTCTAATAATACAGCACCGGCTCCATCACCAAAGATGATACAGGTTGCCCTGTCCTGGTAATCAACAATTGCACTCATTTTATCGACGCCAACGACAACCACTTTTTTATACCTGCCACTTTCAATAAAAGAAGCTCCTGTAGTAAGACCATATAAAAATCCGGAACAGGCAGCTTGTAAGTCAAATCCAAAAGCATTTTTGGCGCCTATCTTATCACAAATAATATTTGCCGTGGCTGGAAAAACCATATCGGGAGTAACGGTGCAACAGATAAGGCAATCAATTTCCATGGGATCAAGACCTTTCTTACTACAGAGTTCCAACACTGCCGGTGCCCCCATATCAGAACTGCCAAGCCCTTCACCTTTTAAGATTCTTCTTTCTGAAATACCAGTTCTGGTACGTATCCACTCATCGTTGGTGTCAACCATTTTCTCCAAATCAAAATTGGTCAGCTTGTCTTCCGGAACATAGCCACCAACGGCAGTAATGGCGGCCGTAATTTTTTTACTCATGAGGTATTGATATTAAAATAAAAGTGGCCAAAGGTAAGAGATAGTTCGGAGTTGGGAGTTCGAAGTCATAAACCTTAAATCCAGGGCTTTGTAAAAAAGGAAAATAAACTAAATGCATTAGTTCACTACTTCCGACTAATGACTCCTGACTCTTCCTCCTTTTCCCTATTTTCGCAGCCTATGATAGCTTACCTGAAAGGAGATTTTGTGCACAAGAGTCCCGCGGCAGTGCAGGTAGAAGTAAACGGGGTTGGGTACGAGGTACAAATAAGCCTTAATACCTACACCAAAATTCAGCATTTAGACAAAGGGTTACTCCACACCAGCCTCCTTATCCGGGAAGATGCACATATTTTATATGGTTTTTTTGACCTGGCAGAAAAAGAAATGTTCCTGCACCTTTTCAGTGTTTCGGGCATAGGTGCATCAACGGCCAGAGTTATGTTGTCATACATGAAACCTGACGAACTGGCAAGGGCTATTGTTCAGGGTGATACCCGGACTTTAGAAGGGATAAAAGGTATAGGTAAAAAAACCGCCGAAAGGATGGTTCTGGAACTGCGGGATAAACTGGCTAAAAATCCGATAGAATCAAATATTTCTCCTATGATAAACAATACTTTGCAACAGGATGCGTTAAATGCTTTAACTGCACTGGGAATCAATCGGCAGGCCGCCGGACAGGCCCTTGAAAAGACCCTCGCAGCTAATCCAAATTTGCCTGTTGAGGAACTGATAAAAAAAGCACTTCGTACTCTCTAATTCCACTATTTTCAGGAAACTAATTGATGGAGAAAAAACATTGAACCTTAAGACTGCTCATATGTTCCGTACACTGGTATCTCTTACCATTGTGCTTGCCTCTTTCACACAGGCAAACGCAGGTTATTACAATACTATTGCTACCGATACCACCCGTTATCCAATATACGACAGGTACGGAGATCCTTACTCAAACCCCAATCGCAATACTTTTGACTTCAGGGATACTGGTTTCATCAAACGGACCATTGAGTATGACCCTAAAACAAAGCAATACTACATCGTCGAAAAAATAGGTAGTCATTATTATCGTACTCCCACTTCTTTCAGTATGGATGAATTTGTCCGCCTGCAGGGACGAAAAGACGAGGAAGATTATTTCAAAAAAAGAGCCGCACTGCTTTCTAATATGAACCGGAGGCTTTTCAAACCCAAATTCAGGGTATCGGATGCTTTATTTAACCGGATCATGGGAGTGGGGCCTGATGGTAAAGTAAAAGTGGATATCCGCCCATCAGGGTATGTTGATTTGCTGGCGGGTTACCAGGGACAGAATATTAAAAATCCTACACTGCCTGAAAGAGCCCGGAGAAATGGCGGGTTTGATTTCAATATGAATTCGCAGTTGCAGGTAGATGCCAATATCGGCGACAAATTAAAACTGCCAATCAATTATAACACTTTAGCCAATTTTAATTTTGAGAACCAATTAAAATTGGATTACCAGGGTAAAGACGACGAGATATTAAAAATATTCCAGGCAGGTAACACAAATTTTGCTTCCAAAGGAACATTGATACCCGGTGCCCAATCTTTGTTTGGTCTTAAAACACAATTACAATTCGGTAAATTATTTATTACCACAGTACTGGCAAATCAGCAATCACAACGTCAGTCGCTCGGTTTGACAGGGGGTAACGCTTCACAAACATTTAGCCTGAGGTCGGATGAGTATGATGAGAACCGTCACTTCCTAATGTCGCAGTACTTCCGTAATAATTATAATAAGGCGATGAAAAATTTACCGGTGGTTAATTCACCGGTTCAGATATTGCGATTAGAAGTATGGGTAACAAACCGTAATGGCGCCACTACAGATACCAGGGATGTTGTGGGCCTAATGGATCTGGGAGAAAATATTCCTTTCAGTCCTTTGTGGACCGGCACTGCAGACCCACTTCCTCGTAACGCAGCCAATAATCTTTATTCTACTTTAGTTAACAATCCCAATGCCCGTAATTCATCATTGGTGCAATCAACGCTGACCAGTCTTGGCCTTTTACCAGTACAGGATTTCGAAAAAACATTTGCCCGTAAACTGATGGCCAGCGATTATTATTTTAATGAAAGAGTTGGTTTTCTTTCATTGAACCAGCCATTGCAGCCGGATGAAGTATTAGGCATCGCCTTTCAATATACGTACAATGGAAGAGTGTTCCAGGTTGGAGAGTTTTCTACTGACGTTACACCGGATACTTCCGGAACTTCTCAACGAGTATTGTTTTTGAAATTAATAAAAGCAACCTCTCAACGTACCAATCTTCCGCTTTGGGATTTGATGATGAAGAATGTTTATTCAGTTGGTTATGGCCAGCTGGAAAGACAGGATTTTAAACTTGACCTGGTATATGAAGAACCCAGTCTTGGAGAAAAAAGGTATTTACCTGCTGATAGTGTGATTGCAATATATAAAGGTGCTCCGATCATTTCATTGGTAAACCTCGACCGGTTGAATAACCAGAATGACCCGCAACCCGATGGTGTGTTTGACTTTGTAGAAGGCTTTACTGTTATTTCTCAGCAGAGCCGTATCATCTTCCCGGTGCTGGAACCTTTTGGTCATGACATGGATTATGTTTTTGCAACACCAGCTTTGCGAAGCCGCTATTTATATTATCCATTGTATGATACTATTAAAGCAATTGCACAGACATATGCGAATCTTAACAGGTTCAAATTGGTAGGTAAGTCAAAATCTTCAGGTTCGGCAAGTGGCGGCGGTTCTGCTACCAGCAGCGATTATCAGTTAGGGTATAATATTCCCCGTGGTTCCGTAACAGTAACAGCAGGAGGACAAACATTGCAGGAAAATGTGGACTATGAGATCAATTATGATTTGGGAACACTGCGGGTAACCAACCAGGCTATTATCAATTCAGGTATTCCGGTAAACATTGCATTTGAAAATAACCAGGCATTTGGCTTGCAACAAAAAAGTTTTCTAGGCGTCCGTCTTGATTACATTGCCAATAAAAAATTAACACTGGGCGGAACAATTGTGCGGTTGAGTGAGCGGCCATTCTTTGTAAAACAGACCTATGGGGATGACCCGATAAGAAATGCGATGTATGGTTTTGATGTTGATTATCGCAACAATTTGCCACGTCTTACAAAATGGCTTGATAAGTTGCCTTTCTATTCTACCAAGGCGATGTCATCCATCACTGCTTATGCTGAAGCGGCGATATTGGATCCCGGTCATCCGAAACAAATTAATGGCTCCGACAAAACAGGCCAGATATATATTGATGATTTTGAAGGAACGAGAGCAGGTATAGATTTAAGGTTTCCATTAATAAGCTGGACAATGGCTTCTATTCCGCAGGGAAATAATGGCCCGGGCGGTGTGTCACCCTTATTCTCCGAATCAGTTTTTAATGATGATTTGATTAGCGGATACAACCGGGCAAAAATCGCCTGGTATAATATAGAATCTGTTTTGCAGGAGAAAAATAATTCTAACAATCCTCTTCGTGGGAACCTGGCCGAATTATCTACTCCGGAAACAAGACAAGTATTGCAAAAAGAAATTTTTCCAAGAAGAAGCACCCAGTTTGGCGAAGGATTATTAACCACATTCGACCTTGCATTTTATCCAAGAGACAGGGGGCCGTATAATTATGAATATAGGAATGGACGGGTGAATGCTAATGGGCGGCTTGTTAATCCTAAACAATCATGGGGCGGCCTGATGCGGAATATTGATCAGACAGATTTTGAAACTGGTAATATAGAATATATCGAATTCTGGCTGCAAGATCCTTTCGTTACGAATACAGCCAATCCAACAGGTGGCCAGTTGTATTTTAATTTGGGAAACATTTCAGAAGATATATTAAGGGACGGTCAAAGACAATATGAAAATGGATTGCGGACACCCACTAATAATGCATCATTGGATTCAAGTACGAATTGGGGCCAAACACCTTCTAACCCGTTACAGGTTACGAATGCTTTCAGCAATGAACCCAGCGACAGGGTTTTCCAGGATGTAGGATATGATGGTTTACAGGATGCCGATGAAAGAAGAAGATTTAAAGCCAATTATTTAGACCAGCTTGCTGCTATCTACGGTGTTGGCTCACCGATTTACCAAAGGGCTTTGGTTGATCCTTCTGCTGATAATTTTATTCCTTACAGGGATCCCTCGTTTGATGCATCACCTGTTACCGGAATTTTACAACGCTATAAGAATATTAATAACCCGCATGGCAATTCACCAATTAATGAGAATAATTCCCAGTTCGTAAATGCCTTTACACAATATCCCGATGCAGAAGAACTGAACAGGGATAATACCATGAATGAGGTGGAAGAATATTTTCAGTATAAAGTGGATATTAAGCCTAACATGGTAACCGGTAGTAATTTTATTACCGATGTAAGAACGCCAACTGTCACCCTGGCAAATGGAACCACCCGGGTAGAAAAATGGTATCTCTTCCGGATTCCTATCGCTCAGTACGAATTGAAAGTGGGCAATATCCCCGATTTCAAATCTATCCGCTTCTTAAGGATGTTTGTGAATGGTTTTGATGATTCAATTGTAATGCGGTTTGGTAAATTAGAATTAGTCCGCAACCAGTGGAGAAAATTCAGGAATAATATTGATACTACCGGCATGTTTACCACATTGCCAACTCCCGACCCTACAACAATAAATGTATTGGCCGTAAATATTGAGGAGAATGACCAGCGTCAACCAATACCATACCGTATACCACCGGGCATAGAAAGACAACAGCAGATAAGCAACAATAACGTACCGCTTTTCCTGAATGAACAATCAATCAGTATGCAGGTATGCGGTCTCCAGCAGTTTGATTCAAGAGGCCTCTTCAAGACTTTCAACCTGGATATGCGCCAGTATGGAAGACTCAGCATGTTCATTCATGCTGAATCGGTGCAGGGGAATCAACCATTGGATGATGGCGACCTGAAGGGAGTGATAAGAATTGGAAATGATTTTTCAGGTAACTATTACGAAATAAAAATCCCACTTAAAATAACACCGCCGGGTACTTCCGACTCATTGCTAATCTGGCCGGAAGCCAACAACCTTGACTTTGATCTGAGTGAATTAACCGACCTGAAGTTCAGACGGAACAAGTCGGGTGCTTCGCCATCGGCTTATTATAGTGAAACGAATGCCAATGGAAGAACTTATGCGTTAATTGGGAATCCTAACCTGGGTGAAGTAAGAGGAATGTTACTCGCAGTAGAAAATGTAAAACAGGAGTCATTATGTGCTGAAGTGTGGTTTAATGAATTGAGATTTTCCAAATTAGATGAAGCCGGTGGTTGGGCTGCATTGGCAAGAGCGGAGATCCGCCTGGCCGATCTAGGAACTCTTACACTTTCGGGTACGGCAAGAAGCAGAGGGTTTGGCCCATTAGAAGGAAGAGTAAACGACCGGCAGCGGGAAGACATATATACTTTTGATGTTTCTGCAAGTATTGAAGCAGGTAAGTTATTACCGAAAAAATTAGGCTTGCAAATACCGTTGTATGCAGGCATCAGCCAGGTGCATAAAACACCGGAGTATGACCCGTATGCACTTGATTTGAAATTAAAAGATGTGTTGAAAGATGCTCCGGGTGATAAAAGAGATTCTATCCGCAACGATGCAAAAGATATTACTACTATCAAAACCATTAATCTTACCAATGTAAAAAAATTAAAGACGGATGGTAAAAGGCCAAAAATATGGAGTGTAACAAATTTTGATTTCAATTACTCTTACATCCAGACATTGAACCAAAATCCATTGATTGAAAAAGATGAGTTAAGGCGTACCCGTGGTGCATTGGGCTATAGCTATGCCCCCCAAAGCAAGCCTTTTGAACCCTTTAAAAAATTGATCAAGTCAAAATCGAAATGGCTGCAGTTAATTAAAGACATCAATTTCAATTATACACCATCACAAATTTCTTTCAAGGCAGATGTATTCCGCCAGTTTGGTGCTACGAGAGTTAGAAATGTGGGTGGCGGGCCATATAAGATACCAGAGACCTACAACAAGTATTTTACATTCGACCGATACTATATCATGCAATGGAACCTGACCCGGTCTATCGCCATAGACTTTATGGCTACGAATAATGCCCGGATAGATGAACCTTTTGGACGTATTGACAGCAAAATTAAAAAAGACTCTATACGGAACAACCTCTTTAAAGGGGGAAGAAATACAAACTATCGCCAGGAAGTAACAGCAACGTATAATGTGCCTACCAATAAAATTCCGTTACTTGACTGGACAACACTTCGTGCCAGCTATAACACCAAGTATAACTGGCTTGCATCGTCCCAGTTACCGGAATCAAGATTATTAGGTAACACCCTGGCGAATACACAGACCAGGACGATCAACGGAGAATTGAAATTTGAAGAGCTGTATAATAAATGGAGATTTTTAAGAGCAGTGAATACGGTTACTCCACCGCAGCAGGGCGGAGGCACAAAGGGTGGCGGTAAAGACAAAGGCGATGCTAAAAAAGATGATGGTAAGAAAGGCGATGCCAAAAACGATACGAAAGGGGATACTAAAACCGGTGATGTAACGAAGGATCAGCAATTGCCGGGTCAGCAACAAGTTGGTACATCCGGTGGAGTGAGGTATGATACCATCAGGAATAAGAAAGGAAAAATAATAAAGATCAAGAAAATTAAAGAGAAGAAAGTTAAGGCAAAGAAAGACCCTAATCAATTGCCGGAAATAAGCCCGTTGCCTAAATTCTTCCTGCGATTATTGACGTCAGTAAAAAGAGCGGCTATTCAATACACCGAAGATTTTGGAACCACATTGCCCGGATACATGGACAGTACAGAAATACTGGGTAACAATTTTAAAAGCAGGCAACCCGGCTTTGGTTATATTTTCGGATACCAGCCGGATACGAACTGGATAAATAAATTTGGGACAAAAGGATTATTGTCGATGGACACTCTGGTGTCTGAAATGATTCGGCAACGCTACAACCAGCGATTGAACCTTACGGCGCAGCTAAGTCCTTTCCGTGATTTTAATATTGATATCAATCTTGATAAAACTTACGATAAACAATATTCTGAACTATACAAAGACACCAGTAAGTTTGATAACGTTGGTTTGACAAGACTAAACCCCTATGCACTTGGAAGTTTCTCTGTTAGTTATATTTCTTACCAGACATTGTTCACTAAGTTTAACCCGAGTGTTATTTCAGAGACATTCAAAGAGTTTGAGAATAACAGGGCTATCCTTTCGAGAAAATTGTCGGGCCTCAATCCTTACCAGGGAGGAGCCATTGATCCAACCGATCCAAGCTATTTCAAGGGTTATGGCCGCTATGCACAGGATGTGGTCATTCCCGCATTCCTTGCAGCCTATACCAAAAAAGATCCGACAAGTATTAAGCTGACTAAAAACAGTAATCCAAACCTGCGATCAAATCCATTCTCGGGTATTATACCAAAACCTAACTGGACGGTTACTTATACCGGTTTATCAAGGCTGAGAGGTATGGATAAGATATTTACCAATTTCAGTATCCGTCATGGCTATCACAGTACGTTCAGCATGAACAGCTTTAATACCGCCTTGTTATTTACTGACCCCAACCGTGTAGGTTATCCATTCTTCAGGGATACATTGACAGGTAATTATATTCCTTACTTCCTGGTACCTAATATTACCATACAGGAATCATTTGATCCGCTGATTGAAATTGATATGACATTCACCAACCAGTTGACGGCGAGGTTTGAATTTAAAAAGAGCCGCCAGCTCAGTTTGAGTTTGATTGATTACCAGTTGGCAGAAAACCGTTCTACCGAAGTAACCTTTGGTTTTAACTGGAGGCAGAAAGGAATTCCTATTATCAAAAATCTGAGGATTGGTAAAAACGGAATGAAGTTGGACAATGATGTTACTTTCAAGTTCGACTTTAGCCTGCGGGATGATGCTACTTCCAATAGCAAACTTGACCAGAACCAGGCATTTGGTACAGCAGGACAAAAAGTGATACGTATAGCACCTTCTATTGATTACATACTCAATAACCGGGTTAGCATGAAGTTGTACTTTGAACAAACCCGGAACATTCCGAAGATCAGTAATTCCTTCCCGATCACTAATACCAGAGGTGGCTTACAGATCAGGATTTCGCTGGCACAATAGTAGAGAACTAAGATTCTCCGGATTAGTATGATGTTAAGGAAATAGAGAACTGATTTTTAAAAGGCTTACTCAAACCGATTATTGGATGTGCAATGTAAGTTCACAGGACACCCAGGCCCGGTTTACAGGAATATATTTACCAATGAGTATTAGCTATAGAAATGAAGAATGCCTGTATTACGTTTCGAGAAGAGTTTGAATAGATTTTTGGATCGATAAAGAGTGTGGCAGAAAATCAAAGCGATTTGCCATAAGAGAAAATCTCCTCTTAATCCTAATGAATCTGGTAAATCTTAATTCTGTGTTGGAGTAACAGCACCCACATCTGCTCCTGTTCTTTTGAACAACATTACATAACCGCAGAGGTTCTTTTTCTTTTGTTTATTTACCTGCACAGGTTTCATCATGTGAAACTCAGAAGTATTGGGTACGTATGAATAGACAATTACATTGCCATCTATTTCGCCCCATCTTTTTTGACGGAAGATTACCTGTCTTTCCTGCCAATCATACATTCTTACTTCATATAGTTTTGAACTATAATCGCCAATAAAAACAAACTGGTACCAGCTGCCCTGTGTAAGCGGAACGATTACCGGCATTTCAAATTCACTTTCCATACTGATGGAAGCTTCTTTCAGCAGTACATAACCCTGGTCTCCATATAACCCTTTCAGGCTATCAACCTGTTTGCTGATCATATCATTACTGCAAGACTGAAGGCGAATCACATCTTGTGAAAATGCGGTGGCACTAAAGAGAGCAAGTGCGACAAGAAGAAGATTTGGTTTTTTCATAACTGCTTGAGGTGGTATTGGAACTATACCATAAATATAATAACAGGTTTTCCGTGGATTTAATTTTAATGCCTTTTTAAACTCGTTTTTAATGGTTTAAAGTACATTTTCGCAGGGATTATACGGCAAGTTTCAGGCCAACTGGCAGGGGAGGGATTGAAGTAGATACAAATTAACGGAATAAAGCGAAGTGTTGCCATTATTTGATGGCGATCAAGTGGTGGGTTGACGGTTAAAGAAAATAGCATCTGCCTGCTGTGTACAGGTGATCGACAGGTCATTTATACAAACATGGGGCGGCAGCGTAGTGCAGTAATAAATAACTTCTGCAACATCTTCCCCTGTCAATGGTTTCAGGCCATCGTATATTTTTTTAGCAGTGCCTTCATCACCTTTAAAACGGACAAGAGAGAATTCTGTTTCTGCGGCACCCGGATTGATACAGGTTACTTTTATATTATGTCGCAACAGATCTATCCGCATTCCCTGGCTGATAGCATCTACAGCATACTTGCTGGCGCAATAGACATTTCCTTTTTCATACACCTGTTTACCTGCAACAGATCCCATGTTGATGATATGCCCTTGCTTTCTTGGAACCATTAACTGTGATACGGCTTTTGCTACATACAGAAAGCCTTTTACATTCGTATCAATCATGGTGTTCCAGTCGTTGGTATCGCCTTCTTCAAAATAATCCCGGCCCAGGGCAAGTCCTGCATTGTTGATCAGCACATCAATCGCCTGCCAGTCGGCCGGAAGATTCTTTACAGCATCAACAACTGCTTTTTCATGTTGCACATCAAAGGGCAATTGCAATACAGCAATATTATATTTTGTCTCCAATGCATCAGCCAATGTTTGCAACCGGTCTGCTCTTCTTCCATTGAGGATAAGATCATAACCATGAGCAGCGAATTTATACGCACAGGCTTCACCAAAACCTGATGTGGCCCCGGTGATGAAAACGATTTTTTGCATAGCTGATTTTTATTATCTCGCTAAGATAGAAGATTTTTTTTCACGCCAAGGCGCAAAGACGCAATGAAGATGTTCAAAATTGGAAATGTCTGTATATTCAAACATAAATTATTGGGAATGGAAGAAAATGAAATTGCAAAAATTATTGTTGATACAGCGTATAAGATTCATAAAGAATTGGGGCCTGGATTGTTTGAATCAGTCTATGAATCTGTTTTGGAATATGAACTTGTGAAAGAGTTCGGTTTGTTTGTTCAGCGACAACCGGTTTTACCAGTAGTTTGGAAGGACGTTAAGATTGATTTAGGCTTTAAACCTGATATGGTCGTCGAAGACAAAGTGATAATCGAATTAAAGTCTGTAGAAAGCATCGCTCCTGTTCATTACAAACAACTGCTAACTTATCTTAAACTTACCGGCCTTAGATTAGGGCTGCTTATCAATTTTAATGAGGCTTTGATTAAAAATGGAATAAAGAGAATTGTAAACGGCCTTTAGCTTTATGTATTTAATTGCGCCTTTGCGAGCAATTATCGTATCAACGCCACTGTTCCTTTTAGAAAAATCGCCTTCCCCGTATAATCAACAGCACTCACCATCCAGACATAAACGCCGCTGTTTTGTAAGGCACCGCCAATACGGCCATCCCAGCCTTTTCTGTTTTCGGTAGTAGTAAAAACCAACTGGCCCCAACGGTTGTAAACACTGAAATAGTTTATTTTCTGAATGCCGACAGCTATCGGGCGGATGACATCATTACGGCCATCATTATTAGGAGTAAAGGCTGTTGGAACAAATACGTAAGGATTGGTCTTGAAAACTTTTACCGTGATAAAAGCAGAATCTGCACAACCAGCGATGTCTGTTACGATCAGTTTATATCGTACACTATCAATAGAAGCGTCGTACACACCGATCGGGTTAAAAATAGTAGTACTGGATAAACCAGTTGCAGGACTCCATAAATAATTAATACCACCCGTTCCGTTGAATTGTAAGGGTTGGCCAACGACTACGGTGGTGTCACGTCCTGCATAAGCTCTTACCCGTGGCAGTACAGTTATCAAAACGGTATCTCGTCCGGGTTTAGGACAGCCCAACGTATCAAATGCAGTCAATACATAAGCAGTAGTTCTCGGTGGCGATGAAATAGGGTTAAGAATATTCGGGTTGTTTAGATAAGAGGAAGGCGACCAGTTAAAGGTGACACCGTCATGCGAACCATTGAGCTGTGCAGAGCCATTATAGCAAATAGTTTGCGGTAAGCCGGCATCGGCAACGGGATAAGGCACCGTAGTAACAACTACCTGGTCAGTTGCCGAACAGCTTCCAATTGAGGCAACAACAGTATAGGTTGTTGTGCTATTAGTTATCGCAGTCGGATTAATAATATTGGGGTTGCTTACATTAGCAACGGGTGTCCAGCTAAAAGTAAGGCCATCCGAAGCAGCATTTAATTGTATCACATCGCCCTGGCAAATAGTAGTATCATTTATGGCCCTCAGTGTAACAGAGTTTACCACCCTTACCTGCACGGAGTCACGGTTTACACAGCCATTATCGTTCAGGTTTACATAATACCAGGTGGTGCTTAACGGTGTTACTGTTGGTGTGGCCGTATTTGGATTGACAATATTGACAAGAGGTGTCCAGTTAAAAGTACCGGTACCGCCGGCAGATAATTGTACCGCATCATTGCGGCATATCAAGGTGTCATTGAATGCAAGTGTAATCAGTGGTTTGTCGAGTACATCAACTGGAAATGATATGGTGTTGATACATCCCTTGCTGTTGGTTACGGTTAATGTTACCGTTTTTATACCTGGTGTTGAATAGGTCCATTGAGGGTTTTGCAAATGCGATGTGTCAGCCAATGTTGAAAGGTCGCCAAAATTCCAACTCCAAGAATCAACGAAACCATAGTTAGTTCTGGTTGTATCAGTAAACTGGAATGGATTAGTAAAACAACTTCCAGTAGCTATAAATCCGGGAAAAAATCCTGGAAAAACATTTATTTGTAAATCTGTACTATCGATACACAGACCGGCTAATGAAACTCTTAATCTGACATTGTAAGTACCAGCAAGGGCATATGTGTGAGTCGGTGTTTCTAAAAATGAAGTATCGTTGATACCGCTTGATGGCTCACCAAAAGTCCAATGGTAAGTTGTGCCGACAGGATTTCCAACATCGTTTGAAAAGCTAACAGTAAAACCGTCACATGTGGTAGGTCTAGGGTCTAGCTGAGCATTCAGAGGATCGCAATCACCCACTTCAACGTGTAATTCTTTTCTTGTTGTACTTATTAAAGCACCATTTCTGTATTCGTTCACACAAACACAAACTACAAATTGCCCAGATACATTTGGTGCAATCCCACTGATGAAACCGGTAGTGGGATTAATTGTGACTCCTGAACCCATGGGTTGACTTCCAGAAAATGGAGAGTTGTATGGAACTGCTGTATATGGCGGATTTGCTGCCGGATTAGGAGCAGAATTAGTACCCGCATCTCCTCCAAGAAATGCATCGCAAAATGAATAGGAAAGAGAGTCTCCATCTCTGTCTGTTGCTTGGAAAGAATACTGGAAAAAACTATTTCGGCATACAACTGCTGTATCGTTTACAAGAAATGAAGGACTACTATTTGTTTGGGCACCTGGTGCAGTCGCTGTTCCGGGGATTCTTGCTGTGAAAGTATTTCCAACGTTTCCGCTACCAGAAACATTAATAATTCCAGCAATTCTGCAACATCTTTGATAAGCAACTATATATCCTTCAGGGGTGGAAGGCAATTCAATAGAAGCTAATTCATAGACGACAATTTTATAATAACAAGCAATTTGATTCCCGGAAATACAGGGCTCGTCGTAAACTTTGCTTAGTAAGTATTCATTGGTCTTAGAGACACTTGGATTTACAACCAATTGGTTTGTTGAAGGGTTGAAAATTGAAAAATTTATTGGATCTGATATTTGTAAAGTTGTTGCATTACAAACCATATATACAGTAAGAGTGATCTTATACCTCAGGTTTGTCCCGGAACCCGGCCCTAAATACTCGTATGTAAAAAAGCCCCCCTTAATATGCGCAGCCTCGGAGGGAGCTGATAAAAGCAGAAATGTTGTTATAGCGAGTAAAAAACGTTTCATTGATCGGATTGGTCGAAAATTGAATTTTAAATATCCAGCAAAAATTTCTCCAAAATCTGGTTGCTCTTTCCCGGCTCTTCCAGCATGCCCATATGACCCGATTCCTGGAGGATGTGAATGTACGAATTTTCGGGAAGGTGGCATTGCTTCAACCCATCTTCTACAGGAACGGCGACATCGTATTTTCCCATGATAAAGAGCACAGGCACAGTAGTATTACGTAAAACTTCTGTTCTGTCAGGTCGCATCATCATAGCGTTGTAATAAGAAACGAGTGCAATGGGTGAAAAGTTGTCCAACCCAGCTATCTGTCCATCGATAAGTTTAGGATTTGTCTCTTTTGTATTGGGTGAAAAGAGATTAGGGGTGGCGGTTTTTAAAAATTCAAAGGCACCATGCTGGTTAATGAATTCAATCCCTTTTCGCCGGGTGGCTTTCTTTTCTTCACTGTCGGCAAAGGCAGAGGAGTGAAAGAGGCCAAAGGCCGATACCAGCTCCGGATATTTTTCAACGAATGCCAGAGTAATATAACCGCCCATGCTGTGACCAATAATACAGGCCTCCCTGCCCTCCGAAGGAGGGTTCTCAGTTTCAAGAATGATTTTTATGACTTCTGCCATTCCTTCCATGCTCATGTCATCAATCATTTCAGAACGACCACTTCCCGGCAGATCGGGGATGATTAATTGAAATTTATCTTTTAGAAATTCAACATGGTTGTTCCATACATCAGCTTTTTCTCCAAAGCCATGAATGAGTAGAACTGGTTTACCATTGCCAGTGACCTGGTAAACAATTTTCTTTCCTTGTACCTGTATTTTTTTAATCATGATTTTTTTGTAAGGCGGGGAATTTCTTCTTAAAAAATTTTGTCAGCACTTTTAAAGCAATATTCCAGCCAAGAAGTAAAATGCTTACTACAACCATGATCTTTGAAAGGATATCGCCGTGCTGTACAAAAAATGTTTTGGTGTTGCCCGGTAATATCGCCAGTTTAATAGCAGCAGCAGTATTGTAAGGCTGCGGATTAATTACATTACCATACGGGTCAATAAAACAACTGATACCCGTATTAGCACTGCGGGCCACCCAAGTTCTTGTTTCAATTGCCCTAAGCCTTGCATAGTTCATGTGTTGTTTATGACCAGGTGTTTTCTTCCACCAGCCATCGTTGGTGATAATGCAGATAAGATTGGCGCCGTTGCGTACATATTTACTCATAAATTCCCCATAAATACTTTCATAACAAATAGAAGGAGCGATCTTAAAACCACCTTTGGCATCCAATACTGCCCGTTCTTTTTGTTTGGCATAACCGGCGGTAGTACCACCAAATTTTTCAAACCATTTGTCAATGAATTTTAAGAACCAGGGTAATGTTTCCACACCGGGTACCAGCATTGACTTGTGATAAAATGATGATGCTCCTGAACTGTCTATCACCATTGAGCCGTTATATGTTTCATAATGCTGCCCGTTGAACTCTTCTGAGTAGTTGGTTTTAGCATTCATCATCCTGAAACTTTCAATGCCGGTAAATAAAGAAGCATTGGGATGTCGTTGCAAGAAACTCCATAGAGGATTGAGGAAATAATTTCCTTTCAATCCTTCTTCATCGATCCTGGAAGCGGTATATAAAGCTGTTTCCGGCCAAACGACCAGTGTTGTATTCTCATCAACCTGTTGTTCACTGATGGTAATCAGTTTTTGCAATTGTGCTTCAAAGGAACCGGCAGCTTCTGAAACTTTTTCGTACGGGTCAATATTGGGTTGAACGATAACAATATTTGATGCCTTGCCACTCCCTTTTTTTTGTACTTGTAAAGTGTTGTTGACCCATGAAAGACCGAATGGAATAAATAAAATGGCTACGCCAGCCAGTAAATTTTTGTATGACTTTTCGGCGGTGCGGTCGAAATTATTTTTCAGGTGCAGGAATAAAAAGACGTTGACCAATAATATCCATAATGAACCTCCGCTGGTGCCCGAATATTCATACCATTGTACCCATTCGGGTTGTGTGGCGAAAGAATTTCCTAACGTAAGCCAGGGCCAGCTTAATCCCCAATCCTGTAAATGGATATATTCAAAACACATCCAGAAAGCGATGAGGGAGATATAACCGATCCTTTCACCCAACCATTTTTTTGCAATCTTAAATGCGAGCCAGGGGAGGCACATCAATAAACTATTTGCCAGGAAAGCAGCAACTCCACCGGGTGGGGAGGCATTCCAAATCCACCAGGTGGTACTGATGTTCCAGATAAACATGGTGAGATAAGTAAGCCAGAAGAATTTTTTGCGACTTTCTATTGTTGATTCTAACCAGAGCAAGGGTACCCAGGCAATAAAAATTAAAAAGGTAAGCGATGATACCGGCCACGCAGCCCAGAGTAATAATCCGCTGGCAATGGCTATATAAAGATTAGTGAAACGTTTCAAGCAAAATTGGTTTCTGTAAAAATAGAGCTTGTTGTGCAGCATAACAACACTCAATCCCATTTCAATTGCAATAAAACTTTATGGAATCATTATGCTTTTCCATCTCAGAGAAAAGTATAAACCATGGAATCCAACAAAATTTTATCAGCACCGCTGATAGACGTCATCTTTGACGGTCGTAACAAAGCTTATGGGGCTTATGAACTCCGGAAAACGTATTCACAAAGAACCAAAGTAGCTTTATCACTTACCATCGCTGTTGTTGCGTTGATATTAACGGGAACAACACTGGCCAATTCATTTAAGAAAGAACAGAGAAGAAACAATGCACCTCCCGGTCATGTGTTGACCGAGATAGAGGAAGCTAAGCCACCGGAAGAATTGCCTGATAAAAAAAAGAAAATTGAAGTAGAACAGGTGCAGACACAAAAATTTACAGAACCCAAAATTGTAGATAAAGAAATCATTACCGACCCGCCTCCATCAATAGATGATCTGGATAGCAACAAGATCGGCCTTGAAACTTTAAAAGGGAAACCAGACATTTTTACTTCTAGTCCGCCGGAGGAAATTGGCGGCGGCACCGGAATACTGGATAAAAAATATACCAATGAAATGGATGAAATAAGAACAACCGTTGATGTGCCTGCCAAATTCGATGGTAACTGGGTTCGATTTCTGGAAAAGAATTTGAACGCCGAAACGCCGGTCAATAACGGTGCAGGTCCCGGACGATACAGTGTTGTTGTACAGTTTGTAGTAGACAAAGAAGGGAATGTAAGCGATATAAAAGCATTGACCAATCATGGATATGGTGTGGAAGAAGAAGCCATCCGGGTATTAAGGAAAGCTCCTAAATGGCAGCCTGCTATCGCAGCGGGTTATACAGTAAAAGCTTATCACAAACAGGTGATTGTTTTTGAAGTGCTGGAAGAATAAGGCGCTGGTTAATTGGTTAATTAGTTGATTGGGTCAGCCTTTACTTTTAGCAGCCTGATTAACTAATTAACCATTTCCCCAATTAACTAATTCTTACCTCCTGCTATAATTCGGAGCCTCTTTCGTTATTTCAATATCATGTGCATGGCTTTCTCTCATGCCTGCATTGGTAATTTTTACAAAAGTTGCTTTTTGCAATTCTTCAATTGTAGCGGCACCGCAATAACCCATGCCGGCTCTTAGTCCGCCGGTATATTGATACACTACTTCTTTCAATAAGCCTTTATAGGCAACACGACCTTCAATACCTTCAGGTACAAATTTCTTAACATCATCTTCCACATCCTGGAAATAACGGTCGCTGCTGCCAGTTGCCATAGCACCAAGTGAACCCATGCCCCTGTACTCTTTAAATTTTCTTCCTTCATAAATAATAGTTTCACCGGGGCTTTCTTCCGTGCCGGCGAAAATGCTTCCCATCATTATACAATTAGCACCTGCGGCTAATGCTTTCACCATGTCGCCGGTGTAACGGATACCACCATCTGCGATCAATGGAATATTTCTTTCTTTTAATATTGATGCAGCTTCCATAATAGCAGTGAGCTGCGGTACACCTGCACCTGCCACAATTCTTGTGGTACAAATAGAGCCCGGTCCGATACCAACCTTAACAGCATCAGCACCTGCATCGGCCAACGCTTTTGCACCGGCAGCGGTTCCTACATTGCCAGCAATAACGTTTATGTTTTTGAAATTCTTTTTTATGTCTTTCAATGCTGCAATTACTCCTTTACTGTGACCATGTGCACTATCAAGGGCAATTACATCGGCGCCTACCGTTTGCAAAGCAGCAACCCTGTCTAAGATATCTTTTGTAATACCAACACCTGCACCAACTACCAATCTGCCGAAAGCATCTTTCACAGCATTGGGATGGCTCTTCAATTTCAATATATCGCTATAGGTAAACAGGCCGGTTAGTTTTCCCTGCTTGTTAATGATCGGCAATTTCTCCACTTTTGTTTTTTTGAAAAGCTGCTCTGCTTTTTTTAAATCGGTGCCTTCGGGTGCCGTGTAGAGATTTTCTTTCGTCATCACTTCACTCACTTTACGTTTCGGATTGTCTTCAAACCGAAGGTCACGGTTGGTGAGGATGCCGACTAATTTTCCATTTTTATCAATAATGGGAATACCGCCGATCTTATTTTCCCGCATCAATTTTAATGCATCACCAATTGTTGCGTCGGCTAATAAAGTAACCGGGTCAATTATCAATCCGCTTTCACTTCTTTTTACTTTGCGAACCTGCTCGGCCTGCTTTTCAATTGACATGTTTTTATGCAGTATGCCAAGGCCGCCTTCTCTTGCAAGAGCAGTAGCGAGAGCCGCTTCAGTCACCGTGTCCATTGCTGCAGAAAGCAGGGGAACATGAAGTATAATGTCTTTGGTAAGCCTACTTTTGATTTCTACATCACGGGGTAGCACCTGGCTGTAGCCGGGCATCAGCAGCACATCATCAAAGGTCAGGCCTTCACCGAAAAATTTGTTGGATACTTGTTTGGGGGAGGTAGTATTTCTTGTTGCCATGTGCAAAGATAAACTCCCGGATGGAATGAGGAAAATGATTTTTTATCAGGTCAGACTGTATAGTTTGCCGGGTTTGGAAGCTATGATTCCCTGCAATTCAAGGTTAAGCATAGCACCGGCAACAGCACTGCTGCTTAATCCACTCTTCCCATTTATTTCATCTATGTGTACAGTGTCCTTTTCTCTTAATATGGCTACGACTATCTTTTCCTCAGTCGTCATTTCTATGAACAGCTCTCGTTGACTTTTTTTCACTTTTCTATTCTTAGCGTTGTCCTCCCATTGCATCACTTGTAACAACTCTTCTGCATCCGTCAGCAACATAGCTTTGTTACTCTTAATAAGATAATTGCAGCCTGTACTTTTGCCGTCCGTTACTTTTCCCGGAAAAGCAAACACATCTTTATTATAACTATTTGCCAGTTCAGCCGTAATCATGCTGCCGCCTTTTATCTCTGTTTCGATAACGATCGTAGCGTCACTCATACCTGCAACGATCCTGTTACGGGTCGGAAAATTATGTTTATCCGGTTTCGATTTACTTCTGAATTCTGTCAGTAAACCGCCATGGTTTTTTATCATGTCTTTGGCAAGGCCGGCATGTTCGGCCGGATAGATCTGATCAAGACCATGTGCCAGTACACCAACAGTGGGCAGATCGTTTTTGAGAGCAGATTTGTGAGCTATTGCATCTACACCGAAAGCAAGACCACTGACTATTGTTATGTTTTGCGCAGCTAATTCTTTTACCAGTTTTTCAGTAACCAGTTTGGCATAGTCAGTGTTTTTTCTTGTGCCGATGATGGCAACCATTTTGGTTGCATTCAGATCAGCCTCACCCCGGTAATATAAGAGAATGGGGGAGTCGTAACAATTCAATAATCGTTTGGGGTAATCAGTATCAGTTAAGAAAAGCGGTTTGATCTTATACTTTTCAATAAATTTTATTTCGTCTTCAATTTTTGAAAAATCTTTAAACGCAGTGATCGAAGCAGCTCTTACAGGGCCGATGCCTTCAATTTTTTCCAGGTAAGATTTCTTTGCATGAAAGATTTCTTCTGCATTGCAATGCTGCAACAGGATTTTTGCCTGTACGGGGCCAATGTTGGGAATACATGTTAAGGCCAGTTGATAAAGAAGTTCTGCTTTCATATTTGTCGGGTAGCGAAAATCAAATATAAGAGAACTCCTGATTATTGGCTAACGACTTTCATTTCTGTACGGCGGTTCAATGCCCTGCCATCTTCAGTTTTATTATCGGCCAGCGGTTTGGTTTCCCCGTAGCCTTTGAAAGTAAGGCGTTGTGGTAAAATGTTTTTGCTTACCAGGTAATTAACCACTGCCTTTGCCCTGTTATTGGAGAGTGTAAGATTATCGGCAGGTTTGCCCACATTATCGGTATAGCCGCTGATCTCAATTTTCAGCGTAGGATTTTCCGTAAGCATTTGAATGAGTTTGTCCAGCTCCACCTGGGACTCCGGCTTCAGTTCAAATTTATTAATGTCATAGAAAATATTTTTTAATACTACACTGGCATTCGTCTCTATTGGCTGTAGCGCAATATTTTTTTCATAGATAGAATCCGGCGAATGGCCGGTCATTAAAAAATTATCAGAGAAAAACAAATAACCTTTACGGTTCACATTGAAAGCATAATCTTTCCCCACCGGCAGCGTAAGAAAGTAGTTGCCCGTTTCATCCGTTTGCACTTTGGTGATGGTTTGCCTGGTTGACAAATCGATCAGTTCAACCGAACAGGGCAATCCATTTGTTGTTTTTTTATCAAATACTTTTCCTTTTACCCATAATGTTTTGTTGGGTCGTATGTCCTGGCGCAATTCAAAACTGTAAATATCATGACCACCTTTTGAATCGTTTCTGTCACTGGCATAGTAAGCGGTTTTGCCATCCGCTGCAATGAACAAAGTGCCTTCATCATTAATGGTATTAACAGGGTAGCCAAGGTTCATTGGTTTTTCCCATTGGCCGCTGTTGTTTTTCCTGGAAACAAACAGATCGTTACCACCATACCCGGGTAAGCCATTCGAAACAAAATATAGCGTTTGATTATCGGCATGAATAAATGGGCATTCATCATCACCGGCAGTATTTATTCCCGGGCCCATATTTTCCGGGTCACTCCATTTGCCATTTGCCTGCAAGTGAGATACATAAATATCTTTACCTCCTATGCCTCCCAATCTTCTGCTGGCAAAGTATAGATCTTTTTTATCGGGTGATAAACAAGGTTGCGCATCCCACTGGTCGGAATTTAAACGGCCACCAAGGTTTATTGCTTCACTCCAACCCTGTGGAGTTAAATAAGAAATAAACAGATCGTAATTGCCATAGCTGTTCTCCCGGTTATTAGCTGTAAACACCAGCCATTGCCCGTCTGATGAAATATTTTGCGCCGCCTCACTCATGGGAGTGTTAATGTCGCCTTCAATTGGTTTTGCAGGATCCCATTGGCCTCCATTTGATTTACTATAATAAAAATCTTCATTTACTCCTTTTAGCCTTCTTGTAAAAATCAATTCTTTCGCATCGATAGTGAGGGAAGGAAAATACTCCGATTCCGTAGTGTTTACATTTGGACCGACATTTTGCGGGGCAAAGACATAATTTTTTATAGTATTATTTTTCGCATACTCAACAGCGAACTCATACGATCTTTTTCTTTTTTGCGCTGACTCAAGACTGGTTTGATTCTTAGGTGGTTTTTTTGTCAGCAATTCATTTACGGCATTCAGGGCTCTTTCAAATTCTCCCGTTCCGGCAAGCTGGATTGAATAAGCAAGTTTATAATCTAAAGTATAGTTGGAGTCTGCTGCAAATGCTTTTTCATAATTGGCAATGCTGCTATTGTAATTCTTTAATTTTCCATAGATCCCTGCAATAGCTAAATAGGCTTCTACATAATTTTTATCCGCTTCAATAGCTTGTTGTAAAAGTCCGGCGGCATTGGTAAGGCTTCCATCATCGATCCTTTCCATTGCCTGGGTGTATAATGCAACTGCTTTCTTATTTATTTTTCCGGGATCGTATTGTGCAAAGGAATGTTGCAGTGTAAAAAACGAGCAAATAAAAAATACCATTTTTTTCATGGAAAGGAGATTGCGTTTTCTATAACGAAGCTAAACCAAATTTATTCCTGCTACAGGAAGAAAAAAGCTAAAGATTGGTTGCTTATGGAACGTTGATGTATTTATGGATTTGCAACGAAAGTTCCCATTGCGGATTAGCCTTGATATACTCAATGATCAGTGGGGTCATCTCTGCAGCTTTCTCCCATTCGGGTTGCAGGTAGAGTTTGCAATGTGGTGAAACCCGGGCCTCATATTTTTCAGCCCATTCAAAATCTGATTTATTAAAGATGACAACTTTTAGTTCATTGGCCAGGTGAAGCACCGGTTCTAAAGGAGCTTTAAATTTCTTGGGGGAAAGACAGATCCAATCCCACAAACCACTCAAAGGGTGGGCACCTGAAGTTTCTATATGCATTTTCAATCCGGCTTCCTGGAATTCTTCTGTCAATTGATCAAGATTGTGCATTAAGGGTTCTCCACCTGTTATCACTACAATTTCAGTTGGTGTTTTTTTTACTTCCGCTAGCAATTGCTGAATTTTATATTTCGGGTGTTTGTCGGCATCCCAACTATCTTTTACATCACACCATACACAGCCCACATCACATCCGCCAAGCCGGATGAAGTAAGCGGCCCTGCCCTGATGATAACCTTCTCCCTGTAATGTATAAAAATGCTCCATCACAGGCAGTAAAATAGTTGGTGTTGTTTGTAAACTCATTTCCTCCATATCAATTTAGCCTTGCTGATTGGTATTAATTTTTCATCAGGCAGGAACGGTAAGTATTCCTCATTAATGCAGCAATCGTCATCGGACCTACACCCCCGGGTACAGGAGTGATCCAGGAACATTTTGGAGCCACTGTTTCAAATGCCACATCCCCTTTTAACTTAAATCCGCTTTTCCTGGAGCTATCTTCAAGTCTTGTAATACCGACATCAATAATAATAGCTCCTTCTTTTACCATATCGGCCGTAATGAATTCTGGTTTGCCCAAAGCAGCAATAATAATATCTGCCTGCAGGCAAAACTCTTTTATATTTTTTGTATGGGAATGACAAATAGTAACCGTGCAATTACCAGGGTTAGTATTGCTGCTCAATAAAACACTCATGGGCCTTCCAACAATATTGCTGCGGCCAACTACTACTGCATGTTTTCCTTTTGTTTCGATTTTATAATGTTCGAGCAGTAACATAATTCCATGAGGTGTGGCCGGAACAAAAGTGGGCATCCCCTGCAGCATTTTACCTACGTTGACCGGATGAAATCCATCTACGTCTTTATCCGGGTCTATTGCATTGATGACATTTTCGTCGGAGATGTGTTTAGGTAAAGGAAGCTGAACCAGGATGCCATCCACGTCGGGGTCATTATTTAAATTTTCAACGGCGTCTAACAGTTTCATTTCAGATATATCAGCCTCCAATCTTATGAGTGTTGATTTAAAGCCTACTTCAGCACAGGCCTTTACCTTAGCCGCTACATACGTTTCACTGGCACCGTTAGTACCTACCAATATTGCCGCCAGGTGAGGAATTTTTTTACCATCTACATTCAGTTCAGCTACTTCTATTTTTAATTCGCTTTTGATTGCCTGTGCGGCTGCTTTACCATCTAAAATTTGCATGGCGCAAAGGTAAGGTTTGCCCAATGTTTATTTTGTTGCAATTGTGTATCCTTGTAACTTTCTGATAAATTCCGACCGCTTGTTACGAAAACTAATTTTACTACCCACCCTTATTACATGTAGTGTCTTATTACAGGCACAAACTCTCCGCCGGCCTGTTGCGGCCAGTTATACCGGTCTTGGTGCTTACAGCTTAAATCATGTAGATGTATTTTCTTTTATGGCGAACCAGGCTTCGTTGGCACAGTTAAAAAAAGCTTCAATCGGTGTGTATGGGGAAAGAAGATTTTTACTCAGCGAATTAAATAATTATACGGCTGCAGTAGGGCTGCCAACCAATTCGGGGAATTTCGGACTGAAAATTAATTATGCCGGATTTGAAGATTATAACGAAACACAGCTTGGTCTTGCATATAGTAGAAAATTAGGCAACAAAATAGATGTCGGGCTACAATTTAATTATAACAGTATCCGGGTCAGCAGCTATGGAAATTCCTCTGCTATCAGTTTTGAATTAGGAAGCGTACTGCATATAACTGAAAAACTTCATGCAGGTCTTCACATCGATAACCCGGTTGGTGGCAAATTTGGTAAAGACAACCAGGAGAAATTATCTTCCGTTTATGGTTTTGGAATAGGATATGATGCTTCAGAAAAATTTTTGGTAAGTGCGGAGATAGAAAAGGAAGAAGACCAGCCGGTAAATGTGAACGCCGGGTTTCAATATAAATTTATTCCGCAATTGCTTGTAAGAGCCGGTATGTCTTCAGCTACTTCCTCTGCCTGGCTTGGATTAGGATTAACAGTCAAATCTTTTCGACTGGATGTTACGACCAGCTATCATCCGCAACTGGGCATTACACCCGGCATATTAATGCTATTTAATTTCAAAGGAGAAAATTGAAAAGATGGGTGACGATATTATTGAGCCTGTTTGCCATTCATTATTCTCCAGTTACATTTTCCCAGGAAATACCGGTTAGCACCGAGCAACAACTCGAAAATCAAACAGATGCTGACCAGGGCGAAACAGAAGATGATTCCTATTTACAGGAGCTGGAGCAGTTCAGGAGAATTCCAATCAATTTGAATAGTGCTGACGCTGATGAATTAAAGCAATTGAGAATTATTAATGATCTGCAGATCGCTAATCTTATGGCATACCGCAATTTGTTTGGTAAGCTTATCAGCATATATGAATTACAGGCTGTGCCGGCATGGGATGTAAATACTATCCGGAAATTGTTGCCCTTTATTACAACGGCCACTCCGGTTTCTTTAACGGAAGAAGCTGGTAAAAGATTCAGTGAGGGTGACCACACTTTAATATTGCGGATATCACAAGTCTTGGAAAAATCAGCAGGATTTACTGCGTCAACATCGGGTACAAAATATCTTGGCAGCCCGCAAAGATTATTTTTTCGATATCGATACACCTACAAAAATTTATTGCAATATGGTTTGACCGGCGATAAGGATGCAGGGGAGCAATTCCTGAAAGGTGCACAGAACAAAGGGTTTGATTTTTATTCTTTTCATTTATTTCTGAGAAAGATCGGAATAGTCCAGGCACTGGCATTGGGAGATTTTTCAGTAAATATGGGACAGGGTTTAATTCAATGGCAGGGGCTGGCCTTCAAAAAAAGTGTGGATGTAATGGGAGTGAAGCGACAATCGGCAACACTACGTCCTTACAGCTCTGCCGGTGAATTTTATTTTCATCGTGGTGCAGGTATAACAATAAAAAAAGGCAAGATTGAATCAACAGCTTTTGTATCCATCAGAAAATTGGGTGGAAACTTTGTAGCTGATACAGTCAATA
>CALRVH010000045.1:0-26008 GCA_943371565.1 Chitinophaga pinensis
ACAATCATCGCATTCATACCATTCTTCTGGTGAAGGTCCAGAATGCGGATATACTCCGCTTTTTGCTTTTCGGGATCTTTTACACCGGGCTGTGGCCAGTCAATATTGTTTACGGTAGCTATCCATACGCCACGAAACTCATATTTAGGCTGGGCGGTAACAAACTGACAAGAAAATAAAGCAAGCAAAAACCAAATGGCGGATTTCTTCATGTTTTCAGATTCGGAATGAATAATCAGAGGCGTAAAAATACATCATTCACCGCCATCCCGAATCTTATCCAGCAGGTCGCTGAGAATATTAGCATCTTTTTCTGAAAGGTTGCCCAATACGGCGTCAATTTCATCTTGTCTGATATCCAATCTCTCTAATAATTTTTTCCCTTTATCAGTAATGACCACATCAACTAATCGGCGGTCATTTTTGCAGGTGATTTTCTTTACCAGTCCTTTTGCAATCAAGCGGTCAACTATGCGGCTTGTATCACTCATCTTTTCCAGCATTCTTTCTCTGATCTGTAAAGTAGAAAGAGGTTCAGGAAAACTGCCCCTTAGTATGCGGAGAATATTGAACTGTTGGGGGGTAACGTCTTCTGCTTCAAAAACACACTTTGTTTTATCCCGCATCCATCCTACAGTATAGATTAGGTTGATGGCGGCTTTCTGATGCGGATTCTTGAATTTGGCCTGTTTAATATCCTGGTCGATACCCATAAAGGAAAAGTTGATAGATAAAAGTAGAAAGTTTTGAGCTAAGCCAAAGACTTAACCCAAAACTTTTTACATAAGTACGGAAATGGCCGTATTAATTGTTGTAGTAGAATTTCTCTTCTACAATTTTGCCACCGTTCCAACGCTGAACAGACAGTTGGGTGTAATTACGTACGCCGTAATCTTTGTGGGTGTAGTCAAACCACCATTCTACCACTGCAATACCATCGCTGATAAGAGTGTTGACCACCTTAGCACCCCGGAATTCAGTAAGACCATTTACAAAGGCTTCTTCGTACTGGCGGTTAGTGTCCTTTCCAACTCTTGCAGGGTAATCATTATCCTGCATGACTACGTCGTCGGCATAAAATTTCTCAAAACCGTCAAGGATTTTACCTTCCAGGATCATTTGGTTGAGCTGGTCAACCTGTGTTCTTAAGTCTGACATAATAAAGTATATTTTAATTAATCAATGTTTGAACATCAAAATTAATGTTGAAACATTGAATCGCCAAATATTTTCTTTGAATTTGTCCGGATTAGCCATTTATTAACATTGGCCGGGCAGCATTAGTGCAAAAAAATACCTCTATGTGGTATTGTTGCATAGTTAGAAAATGAGTTGATTTGTAGTACGAACCTTATAACACCACCGAACCATGAAACTTTTATCCGAATCAGTCCGCCATTTTTTTGAAGGCTTTACCTCTTTTTACACATCGATTTTTGATGAAATGAAGAAGTGGTAATGCCAGTTATGAGTTGTTAGTTTCGAGGCTTAACCCCCAAAAAGGGTTCAACTATTTAAATTATAGTAACTCAACCCGTAGCTCATAGCTTTTCACCTGCAGCTTTCTTCAGCTCTGCCCCCAGTTTAAAAATGGTAAGTAAGTGATGTGCTTCATGCAGTAAAAAGAAATTCAGCCATTGCAATAAAGTCATTTCTCCAAAAACAGGGTGGGTGCCCGTCTTTACCATATCAGCAGGAGGAAATGAAGTTATTTCTGCCGCCATTTGTTTTCTCACTGTAATCATATCCTGCATAATTTCTCTTGTGGATTTACAACAGTTGTCCAGGAATTCCGGGTCCGCTTCTGCTGTGTAGCGGGGAAAGACAGGGTTGCTTTGTTCCAGTATTTGTTTTACCCGGTTCACAAAAGTGTGCTGGTAGGTTTGCAGGTGAACGATGTTTTCAAAGATGGACCATTTACCAGCAATCACCGGCCGTCGTACTTGTTCATCAGACAAACCATCAATAATATCAACTAATGATTTATGCTGGTACTGCAGGCGGGTGGATAAGGAGGAAGGCATTTGCATGTTGGTTCATTTTACTTCCTTTCCATTAATGGAGAGGATCGGTGAAGTGTTAGTCATTACTCCAGACTTTTGTTCCTTCGGAGCAATTGGCACATATATCTATATTCTTTCGGCCTTGTAAGATCTGTTTTCGAAATTTAGTGTATTCCCCGTTCTTCCATATCTCTTTGAACGTTTTTTTCTTCAGATCACCCAATTGGTGCTGTGCATCTTTATCAAAACAACAGGGGGCCACTAACCCATCCCATGTTATAACCGGGTCGTGCCAGAGCCGCCAGCAATGATTGGCTAATTTACCTTTGAACTCATGTCCGTTCGCTGTTTTGCGGTAGCGGCTGTATTTATCAATGGTTGGAATTAACTGGTTGGGGTCTTTTTCATAATCATAGATCTGTGCCGTTTTGAACCATACATCATCTACTCCCACTTCCCTGGCTAATTTTTTTACATCTTCTATCTGGTGTTCATTGGGCTTTACTACCAGGAACTGGAAAACAATAAATGGTTTTTTACTCTTCAATTCCTTTTTCCATTTCACAATATTTTTTGCTCCTTCTATCACTTTATCAAGCTGGCCACCAACCCTGTACTGCTGGTAAACATCCTGTGTGGTTCCGTCAATAGAGATGATCAACCGGTCTAATCCGCTTTCAATCGTCCGTTTGGCATTTTCATCAGTCAGGTAATGTGCATTGGTAGAAGTAGCCGAGTAAATTTTTTTCTTCGATGCATATTCCACCATATCTAAAAAGCCGGGGTTCAGGTAGGGCTCCCCCTGGAAATAAAAAACGAGGTACAACAGGTCTTTAGAAAGCTGGTCAATTGTTTCACTGAAAAAATCCCGCTGCAACATACCCGTTGGCCGGGTAAAAGCTCTTAATCCACTCGGACATTCCGGACAACGAAGGTTACAGGAGGTGGTAGGCTCAAATGAGATCGAAACGGGATAACCCCATTGCACCGGCCTCTTGGTCCATTTGCTGATATAATAACTGCTCAGCACCTTTATCCCATTCCATGCACGGCGGGGTGTTAGCTTGGTTAGTAAATTGAAACTGTCTCTCCGGTTAAATCTTGCCATCAGCTGGTAAAGTTAAGTTGCTATCTTCAAATGGTCTTAGCATGAATTATACCGGGTTTCCATATCGCATTTTTTCACTTGGCGATGCTGCCATCACTATTGACTTTGGTAATATTATTGATGTCGCTATTAACAAGGAAGTAATTGCAAGGTTCAATCAATTACAGCAACAACCAATACCAGGAATGATCGAGGCGGTACCGGCTTATAGCTCCCTTACGGTTCATTACGATGTAATGGCCATACGAAAAATGAGCCCTGCCGGTCAAACAGCCTTTGAAATAATAAAACGACAAGTAGAGGAATGGCTGCTGCAACCGGTTTTGCAAAATGACAAAGAGGAACGAATGATAAAAATTCCTGTTTGTTATGACACTGAATTTGCCATCGATATTCAGCAGCTGGCTACCGCAAAAAATATTTCCATTGAAGAAGTGATACGTATCCACACTTCAAAGAGCTACAAAATCTATATGCTCGGCTTTCTTCCCGGCTTTACTTATATGGGCGAAGTAGATGAAAAAATTGCCATTCCCCGTAAACCACAACCGGTTAATATCGCTGCCGGAAGTGTGGGCATTGCAGGAAAGCAAACAGGTATTTATCCATTAGCATCACCGGGAGGCTGGCAAATTATAGGAAGAACACCAGTGAAACTATTTGATGCGGAGAGCTTAACCCCAACATTACTAAGGGTTGGGGATTTAGTACAGTTTTATGCAATCAATAAAAATGAATTTGAAAAAATAAAAATAACAGAGCCGCAGAAATAATGAAGTCATCAACCTGATGAATTGCTGCACCTCTTCGTCTCTGGGGTAAAAAAATGAGTTTGAAAGTTATCAAGGCGGGCATATTAGATACCATCCAGGACCTGGGTCGCTATCGTCAGCAGGAGCTGGGCATCAACCCAACCGGCGCTATGGATAAATATGCCATGCAGATAACGAATATACTGGTGGGAAATAAGCCCGGCGAAGCCGTTATGGAATTACATTTTCCTGCTTCTGTTTTTATGTTCACCCAACCGGCACTCATTGCATTGGGAGGGGCTGATTTTTCTGCGAGTATCAACGGAGAACCGGTGCCGAATCTTCATTGCATTATTGTTGGAAAGAATGATCTGCTGCAATTTCATAAGCCGGTAAGTGGTGCAAGGGCATACCTCGCTGTAAAGGGTGGGTTCGTTATCAATACATGGTTAAATAGTTGCAGCACTCATCTGAAAGCAAAAGCCGGAGGGTTTAATGGAAGAAACCTGCATAAGGATGATGAACTTTTAATTAATCAGCCACTTTCTTCTTCCGCTCCAGTAGATGATTTTATAATATTACCCTGGCAGGCGGATATTAAATATCTTCCTGCTGCTCAGCCAGGGATTAACGGGAACAATGAAATATTAATTCTACCCGGCAACGAATGGGAACGGCTGACCACAGAGTCGAAAGAAAATTTTACCATGACTTCTTTTGTGATCACACAGCAGTCAGACAGGATGGGGTACCGGTTGAATAATATTCCATTGCATAGCATGATAAATGATGAAGTTGTTTCTTCGGCTGTAAGTTTTGGCACCATTCAGCTATTACCCGATGGCGGACTGATAGTGCTGATGGCCGACCACCAGACCACCGGAGGCTATCCAAGAGTGGCTCATGTTATTACAGCGCATCATTCAAAGCTGGCACAAATGAAAGCAGGAGATAAGATTCATTTTCGTATGACTGATATAGCAACCGCAGAGCAGTTATTGATAAAACAGCATCAACATTTGTTGCAACTGCAAAATGCTTGTACTTTCAGATTAGAACAATATTTTAATGCACACAACTATTAACTGCGACATGGGTGAAGGTATCGGCAATGATGAATTGATCATGCCATTCATCCACTCAGCGAATATTGCCTGTGGGTATCATGCAGGTGATGCAGTCACCATGCAACAGACAGTTGAGTTGTGTGTAAAGTATAATGTGATGATCGGAGCACACCCGTCTTTTTTTGACCGGAAAAATTTTGGCCGGACTGAAATGAAACTGGGGCAGGAAGAAATATATGACCTTATCTCGCAGCAACTTTTTATTCTGAACGAGACCGCTGCTGGCTTCGACACGAAACTACTGCATGTAAAACCGCATGGAGCATTATATAATATGTCAGCAAAAGATAGCCTGCTGGCAAATACTATTGCAAGAGCCGTGAAAGATTTCGATGCTTCATTAATAGTAATTGGTTTAAGCGGAAGTCATTCTATCAGCGAAGCAAAAGCATTGGGGTTAAAAACTGTCAACGAAGTATTTGCCGACCGCACTTACCAGGATGATGGTTCGCTAACGGCCCGTTCTCAACCCAATGCATTGATGGAAGACACCGATAAAGTGGTTCAGCAGGTAATACAAATGATCAAAGAAGGAACAGTAACGACGGTTTCAGGAAAGAAAATTCCCATCATTGCTGAAACAGTCTGTATTCATGGTGATGGTAAAATGGTGGTTGATTTTGCAAAAGCAATATATGACACAATGAAAATACAGGGCTATACAAATGATAAATGAGCCATTACAGAATCAGCGTTTTCGAAAACCCCTTCTTCGAAGAAGTTGGGGAGGTCCTATACTCGGTGCTGCATTTTTAATGGCTACTTCTGCTATCGGTCCCGGTTTTCTTACACAAACATCATTATTCACGGAGCAATTGCTGACCAGTTTTGGATTTGTAATTCTCATTTCTATTTTACTGGATATCGGGGCGCAACTGAATATCTGGAGAATAGTTACCGTAAGCGAACACCGGGCACAGGATATTGCTAATAAATTATTTCCGGGTCTTGGTTTTTTTCTTGCTGCATTAATTGCTTTTGGCGGATTAGTTTTCAATATCGGAAATATCGCCGGCTGTGGTTTGGGTTTAAATGTATTAACAGGTATAGATGCAAAAACAGGGGCCGTTATCAGTTGTTTGATCGCATTGGGTATCTTCTGGTATAAAGAAGCCGGTAAGCTGATTGATAATTTTGCAAAATGGTTGGGGCTTATTATGATAGGTCTGACTGTTTACATCGCTTTTTCATCACATCCTCCTGTTGGTGAAGCATTATACAGAACCATCTGGCCTTCGACAATTGATGTAATGAAAATTGTAACACTGGTTGGCGGCACGGTAGGTGGTTATATCTCATTTGCGGGGGCACACCGTTTATTAGATGCAGGTATAAAGGGTAAACAAAATCTTCCGCAGGTAACAAGAAGCTCAGTTAGTGGCATTCTCATCACTTCCATCATGCGGTTTATGTTGTTCTTTGCTGCGCTGGGCATTGTTTCGCAGGGAATAAAATTATCTGCTGCTAATCCTGCCGCCTCTGTTTTCCAGGCTGCTGCGGGAGACTTGGGGTATAAATTTTTTGGTGTTGTAATCTGGAGTGCAGCGATCACTTCGGTGGTTGGGGCCTCTTTTACGTCTGTTTCCTTTTGGAAAACATTAGTACCGGCGATAAAGAACAATGAAAAGATCGTTATTAGTTGTTTCATCATTTTATCAACCATCATTTTTGTTGTTATTGGTAATCCAATAAAACTTTTAATACTGGCGGGTGCTGTCAATGGATTAATTCTTCCGATAGCATTGGCGGTGATCCTGCTGGCCGCTAATAAATCTTCATTGATGAAAGATTACCGGCATCCGTTGTTCTTACAAATTATTGGCTGGCTGGTAGTAGCGGTAATGACATGGATGGGTTTCATTGTCATTCAGCAAACTATTGCAAAACTGTAATACCAATTATGTTCAGCTATTTAACCTGCTGGCCGACCGCTGCCATAAAAAACAAAAAAGCCCTACCATAGGGTACGGCGGGCTTTTTGTTATCATCCATCCTTGTTATGTGTCCAATCAGCCGTTTAATATTTTTGAGTGTTGCAGGTAATTCCGTGACGGGTGATAAATGAAAATACAGGTCCCGTTTTTTATTGTTGTAATAATAGTTGCCGATTCTTTTTGTGGCACAGCCGGGCAACCCCAACTGCGTCCCATATACATACCTGCCCTGGCTCTTGCGCCATCTACATATGCGGCACCATGCATTACAATACTACGTTCAAGAGCTTTATCATTATAGCCGGGATCCACACCATTGATGCGCAATGACAGACCATGTTCACCGATATAAGTATTGGAAGTAATATAGAAGCCTAAACTACTCTGCAATGATTCCGGCCGGTTGGAAAACTGCGTGGCATATTCACCACCCGAATTTTTTCCATGTGCTACATACGTATGAGTGATTAGTTTATTGTTGGCTACATCTATAATATATAATCTTTTTTTCCGGGAGGACTGACTAAAATCACAAATGGTGAGATAATTACTCCGGTATATTTTTTTCTTATCTAATAAATATTGATAACCCTTCCAGGCATAATCAAATGCTTCTTTTGATAATCCGGCTTGCTGCAGGTTGACAGTAGAATATAATTCAGTCGCCGCATCAGCAGTTGAAAAAGAGGAGTCCGTAATAATTGAAGGAGAAACCACAACAGCTGGAATGCTGTTCGTTATTTTAGTAGTTGGACTAATGGTAAATGAAGTACACAATAATCCTATAGATATTGGAAAAAATAGTTTTCTCACTCAGGGTACGGGTTTTTCTCGGGTGCAATTCCTCTTCAGTTACTGCACCGTCGGATTGGATTTAAAAACGTAAGGCAGAGCCAAATTATTATCTGATTGTTAATAATGCAAGTAATAAATGTTTGTTTCTTAGTCTTTTGCGAACAATTACTAAGCCATTGATAAAATCATACAAGGAAATCTACGAGTAATTGGCAGTTGAATACAGATTAGCCACAGAAGACACAGATCAACACAGATGGATGAATACGGGTTTGCGACCAATCAAAAATTGCGTCAGCAACTTTTACACTTTGTTACCGTGAATGTGTTGTATTATTAACCGACCCAACCATGAACTATCAACAATGAACCATAAACGTCCCTCAATTCTCCATGATCTTATTAATATCCCGCTGCTTTGAAATAAACTCACTGGAGTAGATCTTCAGCAGTAACATAAATAATGATATCAGCAGGGGCCCGAAGATCAACCCGATAAAACCAAATAAACTCAACCCGATGATAACACCAAACACGGTTGTTAGCGGATGTACATTGCCTATTCTTTTTAATAAGGTAAAACGAAGTACATTATCTACCGTACCAATTACACCAAAACCAAATATCAGCATTGCAACACCTTGTCCGGTTTGGTTGTTGGCAAAAAAGATGATGGCCAATGGCAGGTAAGCCAATGCCGCACCTATTACAGGCAGCATAGCTGCAATGCAGGTAACACCAAACCAGAAGAAAGGCTCCCTTACACCTATAATTAAATAACCAACCAATCCCACCAGTCCCTGTGCAAAAGCAATCAGGGGAATTCCAATGGCATTCGAGTTCACCATCATATGTATTTCCTTTCCCAGCCGTTCTACGTTTCTATCCTGCAACGGTACATGTTCGTAAAGGGTATTCTCCATATATCTTGCATTCATTAACATGAAGTAAAGAATGAAGTACATAAAGAAAATAGTGGTCAGTGTATTAAATGTGGCGCCGAGTACCTTAGGTAAGCTTTGTGCGATTGTTCCGCCGAGTTTATTGATATTCTCTTCACTGGCAAGTGTTACATTAAACCGGGTCTCTATATTACCCACTACTTTTTTTAAAGCCTGTACCAGTTCATCGGAATGCTGTACGGCGTAGCTGATCTTGGAGGAAAGCATATTGACCAGCAAACCCACCGGCATCAGGATAACAATAAAAGAAACAAACATCAGCAAAAGGGCTGTCCATCCTTTGCGCCACTTTTTCTTTTCGGTGAGGAAAAACATCCACCGGTGCAGCAATATATATAAAGTGATAGCACCCAGTAATGCAGGGAGGAAAGAAGACAACTCCATGAACAAGACGATACCCATCAGCAGGATGAGTATAATAAAGAAAACCTGCCGCAGTTGGTTCTGGTTAATAACGCTGTTATTCATAGCTACATTAAAAGTATGAAATACGAATTACTTGCAAAAAGAGAATTGCCGGAATACTATTTACACTTTCACTTCTTTCCATTTTCCTTTCTTAAAATAATACCAGGCAGCGATAGCCAGTGCCGATTCAGCAATGGGAATCGCAATAAAAGCCCCTGATACACCCATCTTAAAAACTTTGACCAGCAGGTACGCCAGTGGGATCTGGAATAACCAGAAGCCAAAGAAATTAATCCAGGTAGGTGTTCTGGTATCACCGGCGCCATTCAACGCCTGTATCATCACCATACCAATGCCATAAAATATATAACCGGTGCCCATAATTTGTAATGCTTGTGCTCCAAATTTCAAGTCTTCCGGCACATTAGTAAAAATGCTGACAATAGGTTTGGCAAAAAATATAAATAGCAGCATCACCCCTGACATAAAAAGGGCATTATATTTTGTCGTAAGTAAAACGCTTTTTTCTGCACGGTCGGGTTGTTTAGCACCGAGGTTTTGTCCTACTAAAGTGGCCGCGGCATTACTGAGACCCCAGGCTGGTAAAATAAAAAACACCATATTGCGGATAGCGATCTGGTAACCGGCAGAAGCATGGGTGCCGCCGGTTACCGCTACTAATTGTGCCAGCACTATCCAGCTGCCGGAGGCAATGATGAACTGAAAAGTAGCCGGCCAGGCAATCTTTACCAGTGATCTCATTAAGGGGAAATCAATAATGAAATGTTCCTTGCCCAGGCTAATACCTCCTTTCTTTCCTTTAAATAAATAATAGCATTGATACAATACACCGGTGCCGCGGCCGATCACCGTGGCGATGGCGGCTCCTTTTAATCCAAGTTCAGGCAAAGGTCCCCAGCCATTGATGAATGCAGGACATAATATAATATTGATAATACTGGCTATCCATAAACTCCGCATTGCAATAGCGGCATTACCGGCACCACGAAAAATACCATTGATAAGAAATAATAAAATAATGACGACACTGCCTCCCAGCATAATACGGGTAAAAACAGTTCCCTCTTTTATCACAGCAGGCGTGGCACCCATGATGCGGAGAATATCCGGGGCGAAAATGATTCCTGCGGCACTGATAAACACCGTAGCGATCAGCGACATGATCAATGCCTGCATACCGGCATGGGCAGCTGCTTCAGGATTTTTCTCTCCGATCCTTCGGGCCACCATGGCAGTAGCGGCGGTACTCAGCCCTATGGCTAATGAATACACCAGGGTGATAACCGATTCCGTTAGTCCTACTGTTTGTACTGCATTGGAGCCAAGCTTGCTTACAAAAAATATATCTACAAGAGCAAAGACAGCTTCAAGACTTAACTCAAGGATCATCGGCACGGCCAATAACAGAATGGCGGCCCGGATGCTGCCGGTTGTATAATCATAGTCACCGCCACGCAGTGATTGTTTGACGAGTGAAAAAAAATAAGAGACCTTATTGGTATGAACAGGTTGCGACATGGTTGAAAATCTTTTGAAATTAATGAAAACGAATAAATAGACAGCAAGAAGAAGTTACTGTTTGATAAACGGTCCGTAAAAAATAGCTCAGTAATTGGAGGACTGAGCCTTAGTAAGGCTTCATATTCGTTTGCTTGAAAGAAGAGCGAAACTACAAATTTTTATGAAAAGGAGAAAGGCTTCCCACAAAGACACAAAAACCACAAATTGGTTCAAATCATTTGCATTGTTCTGTGTTCTTAGCGTCTTTGTGGGAAACCAAATCAAAACAACGACAGCTGCCGTTCATCTTTCACTTTCTTTCGTTTTGTTGCGCTGTATAAAATAGAATGACGACGACCCGCATCCCCGCTAACTTCAAATACTGCTGATGCGGCATACCTGGATGCCACAACAATTTTGGTATCACCGGCATGTTGCGTAAACAAACTGTTGACCAATTCCGGGTTATTATTATTTTTTGATAAATGCGATAAGATCAACAGGCGCAATGCCGGCGATCTGTACTGCAGGAATAATTCCAGGGCCTGTGCATTACTCAGGTGTCCTTCATCTCCACTGATACGCTGTTGCAGGTAATAAGGATAGTTGCCATTGGCCAGCATATCGGCACAATAGTTTGATTCAAGAAAAGCGGCATCACACTGACTAAAATATTTCATCACCTGTTTGCAGGCATAACCGATGTCGGTGATAACGCCGACGTTAACTCCGTGCCCACTCACTAAAAAACTATGCGGGTCCTGTGCATCATGACTTTTACGAAAAGGAAACACCGATAAATTACCGATCGCTACCGGCTTTGCATGATTGAAAGCAGCGATCAAATGCGGCTCGATAGGTAAGCGGCAGTTTTTATGAGTAGCCTCCGTAATATATACCGGCAGTTGAAATTTTTTGGAGATACCGGGCACACCGGTAATATGATCCGAATGTTCATGCGATATAAAAATGGCTTTCACCTTGTCCATCGCTAACCCCAGTTGCTTCATCCGCTTTTCTGTTTCCCGGCAACTGAGTCCTGCATCGATCAGTACAGCCTCCTCGTGGTTGCCGACATAATAACAATTGGCATTACTGCCTGAATTAAGCGAACTGATAAATAATGACATGGAAGATCAAAAATAAGGAGAGAACAGGGAGATTACAGAAAAGAAACAAACCGGTTTCTCAACCTGCTCCATCAATTGACTTCCTGTATTATGATCTATTGTGCCAGGTATCCGCCATCTACCGGATAATACGATCCGGTAACAAAAGACGCTTTCGGTGAACTGAGCCATAGCACCAGCTCTGCTACTTCTCCCGGCTGACCCAGGCGACCAATAGGATGCAAGCCGGCCAATGGTTTCATTTGCTCATCGGTAAGTGTCTTCGTTAATAACGGTGTAACGATATAACCCGGACCAACAGAGTTAATGCGGATATTTTTATCAGCATATTCTAATGCAGCGGCTTTGGTAAGTCCTACCACACCGTGTTTAGCGGCTACGTAAGCCGGTGAAAATTTTGTTCCTGCCTGTCCGAGTATAGAAGCAACATTGACAATAGCACCTTCACCCGATTCAAGCATGGCAGGAATCTGGTAATGCATACCATAGAAAACACCAGTGAGGTTAATACCAATAACCTTGTTCCAGCCATCCAATGGATATTCTCCGGTAACACCAAGCGGCCCGCCGATGCCGGCATTATTACAGGCAATGTGAAGGCCACCATACTGTTTTACTGTTTCTTCTACCAACGATTGATTATCGGCTGCACTCGAAGAATCTGATTTGATAAAAATTGCCTCTCCATTATTTTTTTTGATGAGTGCCACTGTTTCTTTGCCACCTTTTTCATCAATATCTGCTACCACAACTTTGGCACCTTCATCGGCATATTGCCAGGCAATAGCACGGCCAATTCCGGAACCTGCCCCGGTTACAATGGCGACTTTATTAGCAAGACTTTTCATACTTTCTTTTTCTAAAGTTCGTATTGTAAAAGACCGTTGCTGCTGATGTCCGTCACAGCCGGTTATGATTAATACACAAGTACAAGGGGTTTAATTATCACTGGCGGATAATCCTTCCCTCTTTCTTTTACATACTTACATTTAAACTGTTCCCCGAAGGAAACCCAAAACTAACACTAATGAGCTTTTGAGGGATTGTCTGAGCAAGGTCCAAAAATGTGTTCTTTTAATGCGAGGCTTCCAAAAAACAAAAATCCACCCAGGTTCTACCGGGATGGATTTTATTTGAGGGTTTAACGTTGTCGTTTACTTGCTCTGTACATTGATCCGTTTGGTGCCGATGCGTTTACCACTTCCGTTCACCAACTCCACAATATAAATACCATTCGCTTTGACGCCAAGGTCAATATCGATCTGTGTGTAATTCGTATTTCCTGTTACCAGGCTGCGTTGGTAGACTTTCTGACCGAGGGCATCATACACATTTATCGTGGCTGCTTCGTTGGCCGTGTTGTAGAATCTAACCTGGAATTGACCAAAGTTCGGATTCGGATAGACCCACAGTGCGTCGGATGAGGCACCTGTAAGAACCAGGTCCGTGGAAGTAGAGATACATCCTGCCGGACTGGTATAAACAACACGGTAATTGCCGAGCTGGTTAATATTCAATGGGCCGAGCACCGGACCTGTTACACCCGCTACCGGGTTGCCATTCAATGTCCAGGCATAGGTACCACCCGAAGGATTACCCGTGGCCGTTAGTGTGCTGGTTTGGTTAGGCAGAATAGCCGGAGGTGCTGCTGCAATCGTGACGGATGATGGTGGGTTCACATAAAGGGAAGCAGGGTTAGAGTTAACCACCGTACATAAGCCGTTTAATCTGACACGGTACGTATTCGTATTCTGGCTGACCGTTACGTTATTCAAGGTGAAAGTAGCTGCATTCGCACCTGGCACATTTACCCAGGCACTACCATCCCATTGCTGCCATTGGTAGGTAACCACATTGGAAGCCGTAACACTGAAGGTGGCATTAAGACCCGAACAAATGGTGCGGTTAGCCGGTTGCGATGAGATCACCGGCAATTGCCCGTCATTCACTGTTACAGTGAATGAACAGGTGGCGGTATTTCCGGATGGGTCCGTAGCAGTGGAAGTAACTGTCGTTGTACCCAATGGGAACACACTACCGGAAGCAGGAACACTCACGATGGTTGTACCGGGGCAATTATCTGTTGCCGTTACTGTGAAGGGAACCACGGCTGTACAGGAACCCACCGGTGTAGTGACCGTTATATTAGACGGGCAGGAAATCACCGGTGCTTGTGCATCATTTACCGTAACGGTAAAGGTGCAGGTAGCAGTTCTTCCACCCGCATCGGTGGCGACATAGGTATTCGTTGTCGTACCAATAGGGAATGTGCTGCCACTGGCCAGGCCAGCTGTACGGACAGTGGTTACACCCGGACAATTATCCACTCCTACCGGTGTTGTATAATTCACTATTGCACCGCAAGCACCCGGTGTATTGTTGACCGTTATATTGGCAGGGCAATTGTTGGCGCTAACCGGGCAGGTATTGAAGAGTGATAATACTTCGCCTGCGGTGAGTGCACGGGAATATAGACCGAATTCATCCATGATCCCATTAATAGAATTAATAGTGGAATAACCGCCTACCCGGAACGGACCTGTGCCGACACTGGCAAAGGTCACGGGATAAGTTTGCGGAGATCCCCCATTTTTATAGACCACGGTATTAACACCGTTATGAACGATGGTAATAAATGTCGCAGCCGGGTTCACTCCTGAAATTAATACATCGGCATTCCCCCCGCGCAACAGGATATTGTTGGCCAAGGCAGCCCCTCCATAGAAACAACGGAACGCCCCTGTGGCACCGCCCGTTGCGGTCACATCTCCAAACAAATAAGTCGGAGTTGTAGGTTGATTGACCAGGTTCGCACCGACCCAGAAACTGATAGTCCAGCTTCCGGTCATATTGGTGACCCAATTTGTATTCAGACTTTGGTTGGTCAGACCTGTACCCACCAGGGCAGCTCCGCACTTACCGGTTGAGCCCTGTGTTAATCCTACCAACGTAGCTGTAGCCGTACCCGGAGGTGGTGCAGTGGCCAGGTTGGGAACAGTGCCGCCAGCGCCATCGAATTTATAGTAAAGTCTTTCGGGGAATAAACCGGGAGAACTGAAGGTTGGATTTTCATTATCGTTGACCGTTACTGTGAAGCTGCAGGTAGTCGTGTTGCCCGAAGCATCCGTTGCAGTAGAAGTAACCGTGGTAGTTCCGGAAGGGAAGAAGCTTCCCGAAGCCGGGCTGGAAACCACTGTTACACCTGGGCAATTATCAGCAGCTGTTACAGCGAAAGTAACGGTCGCTCCGCACTGACCCGGGCTATTGTTGGTCGTAATATTAGCGGGACAAGTGATAGTGGGTGCCTGTACATCATTGACTCTTACCGTAAATGTGCAGGAAGGCCCGGAAAAAGTACTGACCGTAACCGTGGTGGTACCTACCGGGAAGAAGCCGCCGGAAGCCGGTGATCCAATCACTGGCCCGCAAGCACCGTTAGTCGTAATGACGGGGTAGTTCACAATCGCCCCGCATTGGCCGGGGGTGTTGGAAACTGTAATATTTGGGGGGCAGGTAACCACACAATCGCTGGCGCAATTGGAACCCGTTAATGTGATATTATCAATCCAGACACCAACGGAACTAACAATAAAATCGGTGCCTCTTCTCCAGCGGAGTACAACATTCTGACCATTAGCCGCTGCGGGGAGGTTGACCGTGGTCGTTATAAAACCACCCGAATTACCGGTCCAGGCCTGTCGGCCATCAAGCGGGTTACCGGAAGCACCGCTAAGTGTTCCGTTATAGCCTCCGCTGACAAAAGAACCGCCGGCGACAATGATATCGGCGAATGGCCCCCCGCCAATGGATATTTCAAGCACCATACCATCAAAACTGTTCTCCAGCTGATATTGGTTCCGGAAACTCAGCTGTGCAGTGGGGGACGTGATGGGAAATACTTTGGAATCCAGTACTTCGTCGGATGAACAACCGGGATTGTTGACAAATGCTGAATTGGGAGCACTGCTGGAAACCGTATTGACCGTGGCCCAGGGATTAGAAGTGCCGCAATCGAGTAATGTTGTAGCAGACCAACCAGCTGGTAAGGTCGGGGCAGTTACTCCATCAAAATTTTGCGCACAAGGTTGTGTACCGGGTGCAAACGTAACAAAACCTGTAAAATAGCGGGGGGTAATGGTAAGGGCGGTGCCGCTGCCACTATAACCTACATTCACGCCTGCTATCTGTGCATTACCGATCAACAGCTCTACGCCGCCACCGGAAAATATATTCGGACTGAGTACACCACCGGTGCCGCTATACCGGCAATTGCCGGGTCCCATATTGCGTAAGGCAAAACGGTATTGGGTACCCGCAGGAATAACAAAACTAAGACCGGGGAAATTGATTGCGGTGATTCCCGTTGCCGCCACCGGTGTGGGAGAAGATACCCCAACTAATGTCCACGGGGCAATGGTAACATTAGTGGAGGTTCCGGTCAACGCTGTAGCTGTATAATAAAGTTGCCAGGTCGAATTATTTTCTGCGGTGGTACACCAGTTGCCAATACCCGTAAGAATTACAGGAGTGGGGTTGTTGTTGCGCAACACAAAAGATACCTGCGCCGGGCCGGTCAAACTGTTATTACCACTGAAAGTAGTAGCGGGCAGGGTAGTCAGGGTAGTTTGTGCATAGCTGAGTGAAACAAGTGCCAGGATAGCTGCAACCAATAATACGCATCGCTTTCTAAGAATCGGGTAGATTTTTAACATAGCAGTAGTTTTTGAAGTTAAAAATTGTGTTTATAATAGCAAAGGCGCAGGACCCTTTGCTACTGGAAGATCATTTATAAAACCGTTGTATTAATATCTGTCAATCTTATTATAATCAAGGGGAGTAATGCCATAGCTCGAATACTCGTTCCAGTCTAATTTATAGCAGTTTGCCGGGCAGGGATTGACTTCAAGTTATTTATTTTTTTCTTTATTATATAATATGTTTTGATTTTTTCCCGGCACTTATTAAGTGTAGTCAATGTACAGGTGCATTAAAGTGAACAGGTAATTACTGGCTTACAATCCTTCCGTCTTCCATTTTAATGATCCGGTTAGTTCGTGCAGCAAAGGCTTCATCGTGTGTTACAATGAGTAAGGTCTGGTTGAATTCAGCAGCCAGTTGCTTAAAGATATCAAAGACGATATCGCTGTTTTTATTATCCAGGTTTCCGGTTGGCTCATCGCCCATAATAATGTGCGGATCATTGATAAGGGCACGGGCAATGGCTACCCGTTGCTTTTCTCCACCCGACACAAGGTTGGCTTTCTTTAAAGCGAGATGATCAATGCCGAGTATCTTCAATTTTTCCATGGCCCGGTGTTCTATTTCTTTCTCGGGGTATTTATTCAGTTTTAATCCCGGCAGCATAACGTTTCGCAATACGTTGAACTCATTCAATAAATAATGGAACTGGAATACGAACCCAATCTTTTCATTGCGGACACGGGCCAGCGTCGCTTCTTTTTTATCCGTCATCATTTCATTATCGATCAGCAACTCGCCTTCATAATCGGTATCCATGGTAGATAAGATATAGAGCAGGGTAGATTTTCCGCAACCGGATTTTCCTGTTACCGATACAAACTCGCCTTTGTTAATGGAGAAAGTAATATCCGTCAATACCGGGAAGGTAATCGGGTCGTGAAAACTTTTATTGATATGTCTGGCTTCCAGTATTATTTCACTCATGCTATTTACCTCTTATAATGACAACAGGGTCTACCTTACTGGCTTTGCGGGCCGGAAACCAACCGGCGAAGTAAGTAGTGACCAATGAAAAAACAATGCCGATGAAATAAAACAACGGGTTATAATTGATCGGGTAGGTTTTAATAGTTGGCAACGAAGCCGTATTGAAGGGCACCTGGTCAATAGCCGATGATAAACTGAATCCCAGGATCAAACCAACAAGGCCACCAAAAAAACCAATGCTCAGGGCAATGATGAGAAAGATCTTTTTCACATCCCGTCCTGAAAAGCCGGTCGCTTTTAAAATAGCGATCGAATCCATTTTTTCATAGATCATCATGTTCAGGATATTATAGATACCAAAACCGGCAACGATCAGTAAAGTAATACCAACAGTATAAGAGATCAGGGAGCGGATAGAACTGCCCGTTTCAAATTGCGAGTTCGCTGTCTGTATATCTTCCGCATCAGCCCGGAATAGGAGACGGTATTCTGCTGCCACAGCCGGGGCGGTAGCAATATCTTTCATTTTAATTTGTATATCGGTAATATAGTTTCCCGGCTTGCCCAATAATTTTTGTACGGTACTTACCGAAGCATAACTCTGCACTTTATCCAGTTCCGCAATGCCCGATTGAAAATAACCAACCACCCGCAGCGAAAAACGTTCCCCCTTTGAAGTCGTAACCTGTACCACATCACCTACATCTGCCAATAATTTTTCCGCCAGCCCTGTTCCCAATACAATACTGTTGGGCACCCGGCTGATATCGAGTGCCGAACCCGCCGTGATATAATCATTAAAATGAAACAGTTTATTTTCTGCCAGCACATCAATACCATTGATGACACCGGTAATATCAACCGTGCCTTCATTATAAAAAACCTGGGCGATCAGTTTGGGAGAATAGCCCAGTACCCGGCTGTCTTTTTGTAGCGATTGCATGATGGCACCGCTGTTATAAATTTCCTGGCGGCTGCCGCCCGATTTAATCGAGCTGATAAAATTATAAGAGTCTTTATATCCAACTGCACTGTTCACCGGTTGGTTTTTATTCGGCTTTACTTCATTGTACAAACGGATATGCGGGGTACGGTTAAGGATCAGTCCGTCCAGCAGATCATTTAATCCCGTCATAAAACTCAACAGGGTAATGAACATGGTGATACTGAACGTAACACCGATAGCGGCTATCAATGTTTGTCTCCACCGGGCTACCAGCAGCGATTTAGCAATACTGAAGATCAGTTTTGTGTTCATTGCGCCGGTTTAAGAATGACATCGTTCTTGGTAAGACCACTGAGGATCTCCACTTTCTGGTAATCTTTCAGGCCGGTGACCACTTTTCTTTTTTCTTTATTTTCCAGCAGCACCGTATTATCATCCATCAGGTAATTACGGGGGATGGTCAGCACTTTATCTTTTACCGCAATAACGATATTCGCTTCCGTAGTAAGGTTGGGATACAGGGCCGGCGGCGGGGTAAGAAAAACAGCTTCCACCAAAAATGATTTCGATTGCGCATTCATCACCGGGTTTATTTTTTTTACTTCCGCTTCAAACACCTGTCCTTTATAACTGTCCATGCCCAGCAATATTTTTTGTCCCGGTAGTACCCGGGTAATATCATATTCATCCACCTGCAGTTCAATGGTAAACCCGGTAGCATCACCCACCAGTGCCACAGGATTTTGTGTCGTCACCATTTCACCTTTTTCTTTCAGCAGGCTATAGACTTTACCGTTGGCTTCGCTTTTAATAACATAATCGCCGGTGGTGCTGTTGGATATCTGTAAATTTTTTTGCGATTGCTTTGCCTGGAAATTGATTTGCTTTTGCAGGTCGGCGTAGCGGGACTTAGCCGCATTATATCCATTCACCGAATTTTTATACGTCAGTTCCCGTTGGTCCAGTTCATTGCGGGTGCCGATGCCCTGTGTCCAGAGGTTGCGCTGCCGTTCCACCAGCGACGCATCATTATCCATTTTTGTTTTAGCAATATCAATATCGATGCGGAGGGCATTCAGCCGGTCGGCATTAGCCGCCACCGAAGAATAATCAGCCGCTATCTGTGCATTCTCATTATTGAGGCGGGCCGTTACATCCGACAACCGCATGATGGCATCCCCTTTTTTTACCACATCACCTTCGGTTACCAGCACTTCCTTTACCAACCCGTTTACCGTAGAAAAAACCTGGTACTGGTTATTGCTTTTAATAACGCCGGACGCATACACCGATTCAGTTATTTTTTCTTCGGTCGGGTTTATTTTTTCAGTTTTTTTAGAACAGGCCAATAGCAGGAATGCAGCGAGGAAGGGGGCAAATGATTTTACCATAGTAAAAGGAACTATAAGGTTACTGTTCAAAGGTACAGTTAACCCGCAAATACCGGGTGATGATGCTCAGCAGTAATGGCAAATGGCAGGATGATATACATCAGCCGGTAATGGTCCGCAGGTCATTGTATTGGGGTAGTGGGGGAGTTATCTTCCGCAAAATCGTTAATTATGGAAGCAACAACTTTCCCGGCACTCGTAGTTCCCGATGTGCCATACGACATCGATGCCATGCTGATGAACCCCACCAGCATTCGCCTCGAAGAAGACATACGGAACCCCGATGTTATCATTGATAACATTATCAACCACCTCAAAGAAAAAGAGATGGATACCACCTGGTTATTTGCAGTCAGGGAGTTCAGCCATGCAGATAAAGTAGCATGGATTGAATCATTGCCCGATGCCAAAACCGGTTTGCAGGCAGCAGACATTTTTATTGTTCCCGTTACGATGTATATCACGGTAATGGTAAAAGTAGCCGAAAGCCTCGGCGGCGAATCGCTGTATGAAAAGAAAGTGGTGGAGAAAAACCTGGAAAAATGCCTGCCCGGCTGATTTGGCACGGGTAGCACCGTACCCTTAGTTTTTTTCTGTCATCCCTCCTTTGTCATCCTGAGCTTGCCGAAGGATGTCATGCTGAAGAGGAAGAGAGCAGATTTCTATTTCTTTTAGCCCGGCTGTAGTACTACTATCAGCCCAGTTGCGACCGGAGGTCTGTTAATTTCTTTTCTTCCGGTGGAAGAGAAGAAATTAATCACTCTTGTACGTTCTGTTCGCTACTCAGCAATTGCAAAGTCTCCGATTTCTAGCATACTTACTTACGTCAGAGTTTGTCTTACAGACAAAGAAGGTATCTCAAACCCTTTGCTTATTTTCGGGTACTAACCACCCAACCTTACATGAGCTTTAATAAACTGCTTGAAAAATACCGTAAAATATCTTTCTCTGAACGGGATAAAGGCGACCGCTTTGAACGGCTTATGCAGGCGTACTTAATGACCGACCCTAAATATTCTAATAAACTAAAAAAGGTTTGGTTGTGGAATGAGTTTCATGGAAAAGATGATTTGGGCGGTGGCGACACTGGTATTGATTTAGTCGCAAAAACTTTTGATGGCGGCTATTGGGCGATACAGTGTAAATGTTTTCAGGAAACTTCTGTTATTGACAAACCTGCGGTTGACAGTTTCCTTTCTACATCAAGCAGGGAGTTTAAAAATGAAGATTTAAAAACAGTTAGCTTCTCTCACAGGCTTTGGGTTTCAACTACAAATAAATGGGGCCCGAATGCAACAGAAGCAATCAAGAATCAAAATCCTCCCGTTACAAGATTAAACTTGTATGATTTACAGGAAGCACCTGTTGACTGGGAAAAATTAGAAAAAGGTATTCATGGCGAAGCCTCACGAACACCAAAGAAAACGCTAAGGCCACATCAAAAAACAGCACTCGATAAAACACATGAGCATTTCAAAAATGCTGACCGTGGTAAACTCATCATGGCTTGTGGCACAGGAAAAACTTTCAATTCACTTCGCATTGCAGAAAATGAAACCAATGGCAAAGGTCTTATCCTGTTTTTAGTGCCAAGCATTGCTCTGTTAGGGCAAACCTTACGGGAATGGTCATCAGATGCCAATGAAACTATCAATGCAATTTGTATTTGTTCCGACCCTGATGTATCCAGGAAGAAAACGAAGAATGATGACAGCGATAGTTTCAGCGTAGTGGATTTGGCTTTGCCAGCTTCTACCAATACAAAAGACATCATTCATCAATTCAATCATATCAAAAGAAATGGCAAATCAGGAATGACAGTAGTTTTTTCTACTTATCAATCCATTGAAGTAATTGCCCGTGCTCAAAAAGAAATCATAAAGAATGGCTTTGGCGAATTTGATTTAATCATTTGCGATGAAGCACATCGAACCACGGGTGTTTCATTAGCAGGGGAAGATGAATCTGCTTTTACCAAAGTACACGACAATAATTTCATTAAGGCAAAAAAGAGATTGTACATGACGGCTACACCAAGATTGTACAGCGATGATACCAAGAGCAAAGCTGCGCAAGCCGATGCAGTGTTGTGCTCGATGGACGACCCAAAATTGTACGGAGAAGAAATTTATCGCATTGGTTTTGGCGAAGCCGTGGAGAAAGATTTGCTAAGCGATTATAAAGTTTTGATATTAACACTTAGCGATAAAGACATTCCACCGGCAGTACAAAAAATGATTGCAGATAAAGAAAGTGAAATAAATACTGATGATGCTTCTAAACTCATTGGCTGTATCAATGCACTGTCAAAACAAATCTTAGGCGATGAAGGTGTAATAAAATCCAGTGACCCGGAACCCATGCGAAAGGCAGTAGCCTTTTGCTCAAGTATAGCCGTTTCAAAAAAGATAACCGCTACTTACAATATTGCAACCGATGCTTATATCAGTTCATTGCCTTTAGAGAAAAAAGAGCAAATGGTTTCAGTGGCGAGCAAACATATTGATGGTACGATGACTGCTCCCGATAGGGATGAATTATTAGGCTGGCTGAAAGCAGATACTGATAACAACGAATGCAGGGTACTTACCAATGTCCGCTGTTTAAGTGAGGGTGTTGATGTACCTTCTTTAGATGCGGTAATGTTTCTCTCAGCAAGAAATTCACAAGTGGACGTTGTGCAATCCGTTGGCCGTGTAATGCGAAAATCTCCCGGAAAAAAATATGGCTATATTATTATTCCGGTTGTAGTTCCTTCGGATGTAGATGCAGCAAGAGCATTGGATGACAACGAACGCTACAAAGTAGTGTGGACAGTATTGAATGCCCTTCGGGCACATGACGACCGCTTTAATGCTACTGTAAATAAAATAGAACTCAACCGCAATAGGCCTGATAATATTTTAGTAGGCCGACCCGAATATTCTTTTGACAATGACGGTATGCCTACACTGGCGGCGGAAGACCAGGCTCCTTATGGTAACAAAGACATCAACCGCCAAATGGCTTTGCAGTTTGAGCAATTGCAGAATGTTGTTTTTGCAAGAATGGTAAATAAAGTGGGTGACCGCAGGTATTGGGAACAATGGGCAAAATCTGTTGCTGAAATTGCAGAGCGTCAGGCAGAACGCATTAATAAATTAATCAAAGAAGATAACACACACCAGCAAGCCTTTGCAAATTTCTTAGGTGGCTTACAAAAAAACATCAATCCAAGTATCACACAACAGGAAGCCGTTGAAATGCTTTCGCAGCACATCATTACCAAACCGGTATTTGAGGCTTTGTTTGATGGCTATTCTTTTGTAAAGAACAATCCTATTTCTGTTTCAATGCAAACAATGCTTGATTTGCTGGAAGCACAAGCTTTGGAAAAAGATACCGAAACATTGCAGAAGTTTTATGAATCGGTAAAAATGAGAGCCAGCGGTATAGACAATGCCGAAGGCAAGCAACGCATTATTATAGAATTGTACGACAAGTTTTTTAAAACTGCTTTTCCTAAGATGGTAGAGAAGCTGGGTATTGTTTATACACCTGTCGAATTAGTTGATTTCATTATTCATTCAGTAAACGATGTATTGATTAAAGAATTTGGCCGCAGCATCTCTGATGAAAACATTCATATTCTCGACCCGTTTACAGGAACCGGAACATTTATTACCCGCTTGCTGCAAAGCGGATTGATTGACAAAAAAGATTTGCTGCGCAAATACCAGCAGGAGATACATGCGAATGAAATTGTATTGCTTGCTTATTACATAGCAGCAGTAAATATTGAAAATGCTTACCACGATGCAATGGGTGAGGTAGATTACCTGGCATTTGATGGCATTTGCTTAACCGATACTTTTCAATTAGGCGAAAGTGATAACAGCGAAAAGCTATTTTCTGAAATGTTCCCTCAAAACTCTGCACGGGTAGCCAAACAAAAGAAAGCTCCGTTAAGAGTAATCATGGGCAATCCACCTTATTCTGTTGGGCAGAAATCTGCTAATGATAATGCACAAAATCAGAAGTATGAAAAATTGGATGCAAGAATTGAAAGCACTTACGCAAAAGAAAGTCAGGCTACATCGGTAAAAGCATTATATGATTCTTATATAAAAGCATTTCGTTGGAGTACCGACCGTTTAGACCCTAAACATGGAGGTATTGTGAGCTTTGTTTCAAATGGTGCATGGTTAGATGGTAATGGCATGGACGGTTTTCGTAAATACTTGGAACTGGAATTTACTTCCATCTATGTTTTTAATTTAAGAGGTAATCAAAGAACAAGCGGTGAACTTTCCAGAAAAGAAGGAGGTAAAATATTTGGTTCAGGTTCTCGTACACCAATTGCTATTACCATATTGGTAAAAAATCCACAACATAAAAATGGAAAAGCTGCCATTCATTATCATGACATCGGCGATTACTTAAATCGGGAAGACAAATTAAATATTGTTAAAAAATTTGGAACTGTTGCAAATGATGTAATGAATTGGAAAACACTAATTCCTAATGAGCATGGAGATTGGCTTAGTCAGCGTAATGATATTTTTGAAACTTTTATTCCAATTGATACAGAGAAGAAATTTGACACAAAATCCAATAGTTTTTTTCTTACCCATTCTTTAGGGACTGCAACTGCTCGTGACGCATGGGTTTATAACTCATCGTTAAAAAAGGTAGAAGGGAATATGCAAAGAATGATTAATTTCTATAATCAACAAAGCAATGAATATTTTGAAGCACTCAAACAAAACCCTAAACTTGAATTTGACGAATTTGCTTCAGAAGATGAAACCAAAATAAGTTGGAATGATTCATTGAAAATATCTTGTTCAAAGCATATAAATCTTTCCTTTTCTAAGGATGAAATGAGAGTTGGGTTATATCGTCCATTTTTCAAAAGCAACCTTTATTTTGATAGGAATTTTATTCAGCGTCCCTACCAACAGCCTAAATTATTTCCAATTCCCCAATTAGATAATAAAATAATTTGTGTATCGGGAATAGGAGCAAGTAAAGACTTTTCAGTTTTACTTTCAGATAAAATCCCAAGCCTTGATACAATCGAAAAATCTCAATGCTTTCCACTCTACTATTACGAAGAACGCCAAAAAACAAAACTTGGCTTATTTGATGAGGGAGGTGATAGTGAATACATCCGCAGAGATGGTGTAAGTGATTTTATTTTAGGACGGGCAAAAGCCATGTATGGCAAAACAGTAAGCAAGGAAGATATTTTTTATTATGTATATGGTTTTTTGCATAGCCCGGAATACAGAACAATGTTTGCAAGTGATTTAAAGAAAATGCTTCCCCGGTTACCATTGGTAGAAGATGTTCGGGATTTTTGGAAGTTCAGCAAAGTAGGTAGAGCATTAGCAGCCTTGCATATTAATTATGAAACAGTTCCTGCTTCTGAAGAAGTAAAAGTAACAGGTGCTGATTCCTCCCCTTCGGGGAGGTTAGGAGGGGCTGGTTTCTTTACTGTAGAAAAAATGCGGTTCCCAAAGAAAGACCAAAAAGATACCATTCACTACAACAGCAAAATCACCATTTCAAATATTCCTGCAAAGGCTTATGAGTATGTAGTTAATGGCAAGAGTGCAATAGAATGGATAATGGAACGCTATGCAGTAACAACGCATAAGGAAAGCGGAATAAAAAATGACCCGAATGATTGGGCAGAAGAAGTTGGCAATCCAAGATACATTTTGGATTTGCTTTTAAGCATTATTAATGTAAGTGTGCAAACGGTGGATATTGTGGAGGGTTTGCCAAAAGTGAAGTTTGAGTAATTATATAAGTTAGATTATGGCAAGACATACCTTTTTACCTGCAAGCGGAAGCGTCTCTGCTTTTGCGATGATAGTTGATATCAATGGGTATGCAAAAATCGCATCAAGCGGCTACAGTTCTATTGCTCAATTTGCAAGAGATGTACTTAGTGGGGGTATTAAAGCTGTTGAAGGAGGCGGAGGCGAAGTGGTTGGCTTTATGGGTGATGCTTTCTATGCATTAATGAATGACCCTGACAAAGTGTACTCTGCGTGTGTAGGTATTGCACATGATCTTTCAAAAATGTATACCTATTTTTCAAGGGAAAAAGAAATGTTTCCATTTACAGTTAAGAATTTTGGTCTTAAAATAGGAATTGAATACGGAGAATTAGACATATCAAGTATTAGTAGCGAGTTTTTAGGTCATCAACAAATATTTACTGGTATTCCTGTAAATTATGCCGCTAGAATT
>CALRVH010000046.1:0-25754 GCA_943371565.1 Chitinophaga pinensis
GAGAAAATAATCATCGGTCGTCTTTGCCTGGTCCGTTGTTTGAAAAACGGAAGGATGGCCTTCGTAATTAAAACTCTTTGTCAGTTCTTCGGCACGCCTCATCAGGTCATCACATTCTTTTGCTGAATTGAAATTCTCCAGGATAAGAAATCCGTCTGACTGAAATTGCTGCAACCTGCTTTTCATGCCGTTAAGATAAACAGCCTGATTGATTTTTTCAATAAAACAATAGTACTACGGTATAATAGTATCCCTCATTTCCAGATATGAAACTTCAGGCAAAATTTTTTTTCTATCATCAATGAACGCCAATCAATAAATAATAAAGCAAATAGCAGTGCAAGTCCGACCAGTAACCCTAAAACAGATTTCCACGACATGATGCCCCGAAGCAGGCTCTGTGTATTCTCGGTTGCATATTTACCCATAAACACGGCAATACTATCGCTGGTGAATTTTCCGGCAAAAAAAGCCGGGATAATATACATCGGCTTCATCCTGGCAATACCACCGGCAACAAATAAAGGAGTGGATGGCAACGGCATAAGTGTATATAGTAAAATGAAGAGCTGGCTTTTCCAGCCATTGTTCTTCAATTTATCGCCCAAAAAACGGATATCATCATTTTTGGATTGAATAAATAACCGGTTGGATACATTAGGGATATACAATGTAAGAATATACCGGCCGATGATTGAACCAATGACACCAATAACAATTACCGGCCAGATGGAAAGTCCGTACATGATCTGGAACAGTACCATTACCGTAAAGGCAGGCGGAAGTGGCAGCGGTGTAATGTCCACGGCTATTGTGCCTAGTAAAACAAATAAGTATTCCCACCACATACGGTTGTAATTTCCTGCATTATCCGGGCCAAAAAAATAACAATACCCCTGAAGTCACCTGATTCACATCAGTTTTTCAATTTCGGGGACAGCTACCCTAACACTTCCTAACTTATATTTGAACTAATAAGCTATAAGTCCGGAATAATCACCCTCAACTTTTGGAGCTTAGTTTTGTTATAGTAAGAAATAATCTACCCTTATGCAATGGTCCGTATTAACATCTGAAGAGCAATTAGCAGCGATACTGGAAAAATCCTTTAACAAACCCCAGGTCATCTTTAAACATTCCACCCGTTGTTCTGTAAGCAGTGTTATAAAAACAAGGTTGGAAAAATCCGTTATTCCTCCCAATATTGATTTTCATTACCTTGACCTGCTGGCATATCGTCCTCTTTCCGGCAAGATTGCAGAAAAACTACAGGTCTACCATGAATCGCCGCAAGTACTACTGGTAAAAGATGGCGAATGTATTTTCGATGAAAGTCACCTGGCTGTATACATGGAAGACATAGCAGCACAAGTGGCGTAGGAATTCATTTCTTCTTTCGATTTATCAATCCTGACATTATTGCATACAATGTACAACGGCATGATTTTAATGCCTTGTTGTTGTTATTATATTTTTTACCTAAAAAAGAAAACATGCACTACAATCAGTCATGCGCCGCAAAAGGCAACACTCACGGAAATTCCGCAAGGGCGGGATTTATCCGATCAGCACAACGGGCCAGTGTAAACATTTACAAAACAGACAACAGCTATGAAATGCTGGTGTTTGCACCCGGTCGTATCAAAGAGCATTTTCATGTAGCGATGAATGGAAATGAACTCACTGTTTCTTACACGCCACCCGAAGGATTTCCCCGGCCGGAATGGATACTACGGGAATACAGCCGTGGCAGTTTCAGAAGAACCTTTACACTGGATGAAAGCATTGACAACACAAACATCACTGCTAAATATGCAGATGGTGTGTTGCAGGTCAGCCTGCCTGTCATTGCCGGTAAAGAGCATGTGAAGAAGGAAATAGTGATTAACTAAACATTGTTATCCTTTTGCAAACGGGCATCGAAAGGTGCCCGTTTTTTATATCCGTGCCACTGGGTAGTGTTCCTGCATTTTTTCGCTTTATATTTAGTGCAAATAAAGGTTATGAAAAAAATTATACTCAGTTGCGGTTTATTAATAACAACCCTTTTCAGCCTGGCGCAAATCAAGGGGAATGTAACTATCAGCACAACCGGCATCAGCAATCTCAAAATAAAATTTGGTGGCAAACAATACAGCCTGCAGGACAGAAGTGTAACCTTTCAAAGTCTCGAACCGGGCAACTACAGTCTTATTATTTACCAGTTGCAACAAAAACCCACTGGTGGCACAGCCTACACAGAAGTATTCAACAACAATATTACAGTGAATGCAAAAAAGCATCTTGAACTGTCGGTACTTCGTTTTGGTAAAATAGCCTGGGATGAAGGGAATATTGAGCCCGACGACTGGGCTAACACCGGCTACCAGCCAATTCCCGGGCAACCTGTAGGAACATCTAACAACTCTGGAACTGTATCTGATGAACAGTTTGCTCTCTTAAAAAAATCTGTAAAAGACGCCACATATGATTCGGATAAACTGATTACCGGTAAAGTGGTATTAAAGAATAATTTATTTACGTCGGCTCAGATAAAAGAATTATGCCGGCTGTTTACCTATGATGACCAAAGGCTGGAGTTTGCAAAGTTGGCTTACGAATCCTGTGCCGATAAAGGCTTTTATATTACTATTCTAGACGTTTTCACTTACCAAAGCACCAAAACAAGTTTACTGGAATTTATCAAGAATAAATAACTGTACTAACCTGTTTACAGGATTGAAAATTATTCAGCAGCTGCTCCTACAAAAATAGTATCGGCGGTACCATCTTTGCTAAAAGTGAAAATGATACCGCCGTAGATGGAGCCCACTGTAATGGTCTTATTATCGCTATTGGCCTTATCAATATCTTTTTCATAAGCCGCCATTACTTCTTTGTAGCTGCTGCCAATACCCACATTCTTCTTTGTTTTATATGCACAGGGGCTGCTGATAGTAATGGAAAAAATTTCCTGGTTGGCCTGCCCTTTTTCACCGCTCATATTCAGCGCAACGCCTTTGCTTTTATATAACCAGTCCTGGTGCATTAATCCATCCGCTCCCCATTCTTCGTTTGTTGATTTCGAACCCGGCTCTCCCAATAGCTCCAGAACTTTTGCATGACTCATCCCCAATGTAAGTTCCCCGACACCTCCAAAATCTTGTTCTGTCATAGCAGAATTACTCTTATCTGCGTTCTGATTGCTTGTATCAGTTGCTGTTACAGCAGTAGTATCATTCGTAGTTACCGGCTTAGTTTCGTTGGCTGATTTTTTAGCATTGCACCCGGTAAGAATCAATACAATGACTGCAGCAAGTAGAGAGGTTCGCATGGTTTTTAGTTTATAAATGAAAGGTATAAAAAAATATCCCCTGGAAAAGCAAGTCATTAAAAATCTAACCCGGGGAGATTATATAGGTAAAAGACAGTCTTTCATCCGGGGATCCCTGAAAAAAAATTGGGGACAACAAGTGCTAAACTGCTGTTTTCCCAATGAGAAATGCTATATCTTTGGTACGGTTAAAATTTGAACACCCGTTAACATTCTAAATTAAAAACAACATGGCAACAAAAAAGAAAGCCGCTAAAAAAGCAGCAAAAAAACCTGCAGCTAAGAAAGCTGTAAAAAAGGCAGTAAAAAAACCAGCTAAGAAAGCTGCAAAAAAGAAATCAGCCCGTAAACCAAATGCTGCCTTCATGAAGGCTCTTACACCAAGTGCAGCATTAGCAGCAGTAGTAGGTAGCAAAGCATTGCCCCGCACTGAGGCTGTTAAAAAAATCTGGGTTTATATTAAAGCCAATAAACTGCAGGACAAAGTCAACAGACGTATGATCAATGCTGATGCAAACCTGAAAGTTGTTTTCGGTGGCAAAGGCCAGGTGTCTATGTTTGATATGGCGAAACACTTGTCAAAACACCTGAAGTAATAAAGGCGTTTACTGAATTGAAAGGGCATCGGTTGATGCCCTTTTTTATTGTGTATACTCATAATGAAATACCAGGAATGGCTAAAAGCCACCGCCATAAGCGATCGCAAAAATTATAAAAGCAAGCAGAAAGACCCCCACTATTATCAGCACTATCTTCAACCACTTTTTCATTTTCTTTGAAGAGGCCATGAATTCTCCTACAGTAAGAGAGGGATTTGTTTTTAATTCCTTTTTCAGTTGCAACTTCAACAGGTTAAAAGAAATTCTTTCTTTCATATTCATCTTTTCCCCGGTGAGCCTTGTGTAATCCTTTGCGGAAAATGTAATGAATTCACTGGCTTTCATAAACTGCCATATGTCTTCCGGGGGTGATGTCGAAGACCGGTTAACAGCAGCAGAATAAGTAAGGGTAGTAATGAATAACCCGATAAAAGCCAGCAGGAATGGTTTTATAATTTTCATAAAACAGCGTTTAAGTATGTAGTTGGTTTACATCTTAAAGTTAAGTCATTACGATAATTAAAATTACCGGTATGGTTACAGGATTACCTGCAATAACGAATGCTGAATAGGATTGCTTGAAATACAAACAAGTTAAAAAAATCAATCCGGCAGCATTATTCTATTAATCACTTTCTTCCAGGTGAAAATGCTGGTGATGCGCCCCTGCTGCTATATGCAGAGAAAAACCGGTAATAGCAGTATCCTTCAGAATGTTGACCAATGCAAGCTGTCGCATATCCTTAGCCCCTGCGTGCAGGTAATTGGGTACATGAATAGATAAGATGAAAAAAATCAACAGGGCCGCCAACAGGTACCCGGTAAATTTTACATACTGGTTGGTGAGAAATGATAACCCGACAAGGATAAATGCAGTACCAATAATATAAACCCATTTTATTCCGCCTACGAGGGAAAGTGGTACATACACAAATAAATCCCGGGGATACATAAAATGAAAAACGCCAAATGCTATGAGTACAACCGACAACATATAAATGGCAATCCGGGAGACGATATGATAGTGTTTCATAACAAAATGATTTTAGAAAAGGTAAGATGGTTTGTCCTCCAAAAACATGACTTTCATCGGCACGGGTAATAAAGTTGCTCAACTGTACGGAAAGAGAGAGTAAGTCTTTCTGAGAAATGATTACGAAAACGCCGGTAAGTAAGAATGCCGCTGCAAAGATGAATTATTTTTCGAATCAAAAAATCACTTTAGTTCCAGTGCTTTCCGTTCACTCTCATTACCGGTTCTGTCCACCGCTGAAACGATGATTGCTTTCAGCGTTTGTTGGGTAGTGCCTGATTCTTTTATCCGGCTGAGTGTTAGCCAGCGATCATTCCGATTAAGCACCTGGTAATTCCAGGTAGTACCATACTGGTAATAAACAACCCAGTGAAAAACATCTTTTTCATCCGGATGTGACCAGCTTATTTTCCATTTACCCTCCTGCAGAGCAGTAGTTGTAACCGGCATTGCAGGTGGTTGGTTATCTAACCAGGGACTGGCAGGAACCAATGCCTGCTTTTTATAAACACTCTTCAAAAGTGTATCCGCCATTCTCGGGTTTTTGGTAAGGGAAGAAATACTCCAATGCACTACGCCTTTACTTTGTGGCTGCATGCCTCTGTCAATCATGATCTGGTTGATCGTCTCATCAAGATTTTTATCTGTGCTGTCCCGACCAACACTGATACCCGGCCACAGGTGACGGTTCATTGTATTTTCTCCTGCCCACCAGCCCAGCAGCACAGGAAAGCTTTGTGAATACCTGTTCACCGGCCAGTATAATTGAGGAGTAAAATAATCTACCCATCCTTTATTGAGCCAGAGACGGGCATCTGCATACAATTGATCATACTGGTCAAATCCTTCTATTGATTCCGGGTAACCGGGCCGCCAGATCCCAAATGGACTCAGCCCAAATTTTATCCAGGGTTTTTCAGCCTTAATATTTTTATAGAGTCGCTCCACTAATTTATTAACTGCATCACGCCGCCAATCGGGACGGGATAGTTTACCGCCATTGTTTTGATAAGCGGTCCAACTGATTGAATCAGGAAAATCAGCAGTGCCATTATAGGAGGGGTAAGGATAAAAATAATCATCCATGTGAACGCCGTCAATATCATATCGCTTTATAAGATCCATTACAACCGCATTGGTAATATCCTGCACTTGCTGTTGAGCAGGGTCCATCCACCAATACCCTTCTTTCAGGTACATTACTAACTCCGGGTGTTTTTTCACAATGGATTGATCGCTGATAGCTTTTCCATCTTTATGATGTGCCCTGTACGGATTCAGCCATACATGTAATTCGATGCCGCGGTCATGAGCTTCTTTTACCCAAAACTCCAGGGGATCATAATAAGGATCAGGAGCTTTTCCTTGTGTACCGGTGAGATAATAAGACCACGGCTCTATATCACTTTTATACAAGGCATCGGCCTGTGGCCTCACCTGCAATATAGCTGTGTTGAAATGATGTGACTGTAAAAAGTCTAACAGGGCTATAGCTTCCTGTTGTTGTGCAGCGGTAGACAAACCCGGTTTGCTCGGCCAGTTAATATTGGCCACGGTGGCGATCCATGCAGCACGGAATTCTTGTTGTGCTTTTGGCAATACTGTTGCAGTTGTAGCTGTCGTAGTTGGTTTGGTACTGGTGCAGGAATATAATAGCATCAAACTGCAAACTGATAAAATGCTGGTGGTTACTTGGCGTGGCATAACGAAATTTTTTACGAAGAGAAATTATGTAATAGCAGGATCAATTTCCTGCAGGTCTTTTCATACTGTTCAATCCTTTTTCTTCATTCAACATCCTGTAATTCACCAACCGGTATTTCGCATCATGAATCAGTTGTTGAAATGCCGGTGAGAGCAATGCTCTTAATTCTGCCTGCCGGTGTTTGCTCATGTCTTTTGGTCCGAAAGTATTGAGGTCTTCCATCACATTCATTTCAGGTGTATCGAGCCCGATATGCACCACAAATAATTTGGTGCCGCCGGGTTGTACTGCTTTCAACTTTGCTGTTAAGGTATCCAGTTTATTGGCAACGGGGGCGGCATAACCACCTTCCACATCCACTTCATCATAATATCTTGATATAGCCACCTTGTATTCGGCAGCCAGTTTTTCTACAATAGCTCTTGTTTCCGGTGTTTGAACAGCAGCACCCATGTGATAGTCTAAGTAATCGATCTTTAATCCCGCCCTCAATGCTTTTTCTATTTGTGCCCGGAGTTCTGTTTCTATTTCATTGAGCCGGGGATTGTTTCCAAAAAGTTTGCTGCGGGAAGGGAAAAAATAACCCAGTGAATCTACCAACGATGGTACTTGCTTTACACCGGCTACCGGACCCCAGCGGTATTGCTTCCATTCGGAATTGAGTGTAAGATGAATGCCCACTGAAACGTTGGGATATTTTTTCAATAACTCTACCGCTTCATTAAACCAGGGACATGGAACCATCACGGACATCGAAACTGTCATACCGGTTTCTAATACTTCTTTGGCCGCAGTGTTCACTGCATGGCACATGCCGATATCATCCAGGCGGAAGAGTAGAGGAATTTTTTCCGCCGGTTTATCTTGTTGCGCAAATGAAGGAGAAGAAAAAAAGAAAAAAGCAATCAGTACTATTGGATATTTCATAATACTTTCTATTTTATGATAGCTATTATCTGCGTGGCCTTAACCGCTGTTAAATCTATAACTAAAAGTTCAACATTATAACCGCTGCAATTATCTGCAGGGTCTTTTACATGGCAAAAAGCTGCAAGAGGCAGTGTTCTTTATCTTATTCACAATTAGTTATACCGCCGCAATAATGCTTATATTTAATTATACTTCAGTCAATCTCTCTGATTAGCGGCAACTCATACCTCTCGTATCTTATTCATCCTCTAAAAAAAATTAAAATGAAAGCAATTTCATTTCTGGTATTGTTATCGTTTGCTTTTGCAACAAGTTACAGTCAGAAAGACCCTGACCGTGCCCGGTTATATACGAAAGCGCAGCCAGTTACATTGTATGAACATGGCAATTTTGCAGGGCAAACCAAATCGATGGGGATCGGGCAATTTCTCCTTAGTGATTTTAATGATCTTGCTTCTTCCATTAAAGTAGCAGCTGGTTTCTGTGCAGTTATTTATGAACATGCTGACGCAGGCGGAGGGTATGGCATATCGGTTGACCTGATGGAAGACCGGCATGATCTTTCTGCATTTAATTTTAATGATAAGGCTTCTTATGTTATTGTTTTTAGCACAATAAGGCCCGGTTACACATGGGTAAGAAATGCAATAGTGAACGGGCAATTCATTGCCGGCCATTGGGAAAGAGAACGGGCCAGGCCACTGCCTCCCAATACAGTAGCAGTAGTATCACCATCACGGCCACCGAATGTTACAACAACAGCTGTTGCAACTGCTATGCAGGTCAATGGACCAACAACAACGATCACCACTCTCGGGAATATGCAACAGGGAGATAAAGTTTTATGGGACAAAGCCTATAATCTTCAGTCAGGTATTTATGGAAATGATTTTCGTGGCCGGGAAGAATTAGGATCAGCTTGTTTTCAGCGGGCCTCTAATAATGCAGCCATTCCTGACAATATTAATTTCTGGTACCTGCAAAAAGATTCCCGTGACCACCGTGGTTTTTTTAAAAGAACATTAAGCGGTAAAGTAGCTGTTGCCCGGCAGGTAAATATTGCCGGGACATTTGCCGATTACGATATCAATATCGATATAGAACCATTACCCGAATACATGGACCTGCTGACAAGAGCTCACCCAAGAGAGTATACCACCATTATGAGATTACAATATGAAGCGAGTAAAGTAAGTATAGGGAACATATTGACCAAACCGATATGGCAATGGGAAAGCAGCAGCGGGCAAGCTGATTGCGGCGATGAAGTAGGTTTCAAACATATTGAAGCAGAAATTGCTCCCGAATACTGGCCGCAGGGCAATCATACGTTTGGCAGGTCTGCTTTTGCAGATATGTGTCTGATACGTACCGGGAAAAATATTTGTGTATATGGTCCGTGGATCTATGATATGGGCCATTGTTGTCACCCGGAAATTCATCCGGCAGAACAGGTATGGTGGAGTGAACCACAGAGTAACGGGGTTAAATACAACCTCAATGTTTTTTGTGATGCTTCCCGCCGGTTCTGGTGGAGAAAACAAATGGATGACGGTACCAAACTAAGACCCTGGGCCGCTCCGCCCATCAAAGGATTATTTGCCATCGCTTTTGAAGTACCGCTTGATCAGATCAGTGCTTTCGGACAGGTGACCAAAAAATTTGAAGTGTCGAATGTCGAACACTACAACGTTATTGAATATCCCAATGCCGACCAGACATACAACCTGCAATACCAGGGCAAGACACTGGTGAGTTTTATTCCGCACAATAATGCTTTTAAAGTCTCTTTTGAAAATGTAGGGCTATCACCCGCCGGCAATGCCGTAAGAGGATTTTTAGTACTGGAAACTTCTGTGGGGACAGTTACCCAGGTAGCTACTTCAATCTATGTAGCACAAGGAGGACAACTAGTGAAAGTGACGATACCGCCAAATTCAGATCCCGATAAAGTAGATCAGCGATATGAAGACAAATTTTTCAAAAAGGAAGATGGCCGGTATATGTTCAGCATATTACAGACCAGTGTAACAAACAGACCGGCAAACGAAGCAGGCAGGATCAATTGACGACCGTATTGCGTAAAGCAGCAACAGGTATTATTTTACAGCCATCCGGCTGAGTAAAACGATGCCAGTTAATTAACCGCTACTTTTACGCTTTATTGTTACCACTATGACATTTGCCGATCTGAATTTAAACACTCCTTTGCTCCGGGCTTTAGATGAATTGGGATTTATCACTCCGACTACTATTCAGCGTAATGTTTTTTCCGTAGCAATGTCCGGAAGAGATGTGTGTGGGATAGCACAAACAGGCACCGGTAAAACATTTGCCTATTTATTACCCTGCCTGCGACAATGGAAGTTTACAAAAGACAAATCCCCGCAAATACTCATTTTGGTTCCTACCCGGGAACTGGCGATGCAGGTCGCAGAGAATATAAAATCCTTAACTCCTTATATGAGCCTGGTAGTCCAGGCCGTGTATGGCGGTGTAAATATCAATACCCAGCATCTTGAATTAATGAAAGGAGCAGATGTGCTGGTGGCCACACCGGGACGGTTTTATGATCTTGCGATGAACGGTGCCTTTAAAACAAAAACAATAAAAAAAGTAATCATTGATGAAGTAGATGAAATGCTGAATCTCGGCTTTCGTACCCAGATCAAAAACATACTTGAATTGTTGCCCCCGCAACGGCAGAACCTGATGTTCTCCGCTACCATTACCGAAGATGTGGAAGCGTTGATCGAAACTTATTTTAATAACCCGGTACGGGTAGAAGCGGCACCCACCGGTACCCCGCTGGAAAATATTCTGCAGACCGGTTATGAAGTGCCTAATTTTTATACCAAAGTAAACCTGCTGGAATTATTATTAACGGAAGATGAAACGATGATCAAAGTGCTGGTGTTTGCCGCCACCAAACAATTAGCCGACCAGTTGTATGAGCAACTGGAAACAAAATTTCCGGGAACTGTTGGGGTGATACATTCTAACAAAGAACAGAACCACCGGTTCAATACCGTGCGGCAGTTTAAAGACGGTACGTACCGTTTTATCATTGCTACGGATATTGTAGCAAGAGGCATTGATGTAGCAGAAGTATCACATGTGATCAACTTTGATGTGCCCGATGTACCGGAGAATTATATACACCGTATTGGCAGAACGGGCCGGGCCGATAAAAAAGGAATTGCTATTACTTTTATTACAGAAAAAGAAAAGCCGTTGCTTACAGCGATCGAAACACTGATGAAATATAAAGTGCCGCTTGCTCCCTTACCGGCTCATCTTACCATCTCGGAGGAGCTGACCGATGAAGAGAAGCCGAAAGTATTTATGAAGACCGATGCGATAAAACCAAAAAAGAAAGAAGAAGCAGGACCTGCTTTCCACGAAAAATCGGCGAAGAACAGTAAAGTAAATTTTATTGTTCCGCATAAAGAGAGGATGATGAAAAAATATGGCAAGCCGATCCGGAGAAGTGCTAAAAAGAAAAAATAATACCTATGCTGCCTTCCAAAGACCCCCTGCACGGCAAAACATTAGAAGCGATCGTTACAGAACTACAAGCTTATTACGGTTGGGAAGAGTTGTCGCAAAAGATCAATATCAATTGTTTTAAAAGTAACCCCAGTATAAAATCCAGCCTGACCTTTCTGCGTAAAACTGATTGGGCCCGGAAGAAAGTAGAAAGCCTTTATTTATATATGCTGCGCAAGAGGAAATAATTTCACAGCTATCTTACCTGCTCAGGGCAAGTCAAATACTTTACCCTCGGCAGCCATTTCATAAATGAACGGGTAGGTATTTCTTTTTTGTAATTCGCTGAACATTTCATTCAACGTAGCATCAGAGTGGGCAGGATCATGATGTGCCAATAAAAGATGTTTTACATTAGCCATAGAAGCAAAGCGTAATACATCATCCATAGAAGAATGTCCCCAACCATTTCTGAAAGGATATTCTTCCTGGCTGTATTGTGCATCATGAAGCAAAAGATCGGCACCGGTGGCCAGGTTTATTCCGGAGACCCATTTGGGGTCTGTCAACATACCGTTACGCCCCAGCGCCGGTTCATGGTCAGGTAAATAAGTAAAAGTAGAATGCTGACCGGTGATCCGGAATCCAACTGTTGGTCCGGGATGTATCACATATCCTGAACGAACAGTAAATGGTCCGATCTGAAATTCAGTATTGTCAATTTCATGCAAGATCAGTTTACATGGCAGGTTGCGGATAAGCACAGGAAATAATGGTGGTGACAGGTACCTGGTAAGTCTTGAATGTAAACTTTGTTTACTACTGGCTGGACCCCAGATATGGATTTCCATCGCCGGATCAAAAAGGGGGCTGAAAAAACCAAGCCCGATAATATGATCGAGATGCAGGTGTGTCAGTAAAATATCAATTCGATTATTATCCGGCCTCTCCTTTGTATTTGAATAACGCATACCAGAGCCGGCATCCAGTACCAGCCGCCATCCGTTTTCGGAAATTTCGACGCAGGATGTATTACCTCCATAATATGTAGTATCGGGGTCGGCCGTGGGTATGGAACCACGAACTCCCAGGATCTTTATTTTCATTCGTCTTTTAATTCCCAGAAAATAGCTACAGCGCCTAAAAAATTTCCCGCCCGGCCAAGGATCGGGTATGAGGTAACGGAAATTTTTTCAATTGCGCCTTTTAAACTTTCAATCAAAAATGTTTTATGATATGGCCGGCAGTTCCGGAGTGTTTTTACAAGTGGCAGATCATCTGGAGCCAGCTGGTTACCTGATTCATCCACTGGTTTAAAAATAGTGGCCCACATTTCCACCGGCATTTCACCGGTCTCGTCGTAGCGTTTTCCCAATATCTCTTCAGCAGGCTCATTATAAAAAATAAGATTCCCGGCAGTATCCGTTATAAAAACGGGAATGGATAAACAATCGGCCAATTGCCGGTTCAGGATGATTTCAATTTCGTAGGCAGGCATAGTCCAGTTGTGTTGGTTAGGCAAACTCTCTTTTGTAAGTTAGGAAAAAGTATTAGAAGTCAGGGCCAGTAGTATTGGTAATAAAATACCGGCGGGTTATTTACCCGCCGGTATAGATAATCGGCTTTACTCCTTTATATATTTCTTTCTGCTTTTATTAATAGCGGCCTTCTTTCTTATCTTTTGAACGGCCAAAAATATATCCGCCGCCACCTAAGATTATGCCACCAATAACTGCGCCTTTTACAGGGCTTTTCTTGTTAATAATAGCACCTGTTACTGCGCCGGCTGCTGTTCCTATTACCGCATACTTGGCTGCTTTACTCCAACCTTTCTTCTTTACCACTTTCGCTTCATTGGTGGTAGAAGAATTCATCGTTCCGGTTGTTGTTTTACCAGCGGTACTTTGTTTGCGAGCCATGGCCTGATTAGTTTGCTCTGCGGCCATACTATTTTTCCATTGCTGGAACTGTGCAAAACCAGTAGTGTCTGTACCAGCAGCAGGAACTTGTGACTGGTTATTTTTACAAGCCGCTAATATGAATAAAGAAGCAATAACTGTAGTAACGAATAATGTAGATTTTTTCATAACAGTAATTTTTAAGTGGGTAATCAAGTTAACCACACCCTATATTTTCATAAACGGTGCCACGATGCCAGAACTTGTTAAAACACCCGGGGAGCTTTGGGTAACTGATTGTTTATAAGGGACATCATTCCTTACTTCTTTAACAATTTGCACAATTCAGAAGGGCAGGAATTGAAAGGGCATAGCTATTTCTGCATCATTTATTGGGGTAAATGATGAAAAAAAGAGTCATTATACAGTAATGGTAAGCCTATGAATAACAGATTCACTCCTTCAATAAGTCGTCTATTTGTATGGAGTTGAAATAGGGGATCAAATGTGCCGCATCATGATAGACCCGGTATTCTTTTACCTCTTTGGTGGTAGTACAACAAAAAGTTTCTACATAAAAACCGGGCAACTGGAAAAGGAATATCATGTACTCTAAAAAGGGGCGTTGAGCAACCGGTACTCCTTCGTGTAAAACTGTAAATCTTTTTTCTTCCTGGGTCAACACAATAAATTCTGATAGTTTCATAAATGCTGGTTTTAATACGGTGAATTAAAAAGGCAAATACTAAACCCGTAGCTGGCAGAGACAAAGCCCTGGTGCTAACGAAAATCAATGAACTTAAGAGGCTGAGGCAATGACAATAAATGAGCAATAATAGATGACCGGTAAATGGCCTGAGGCAGTAATCAAATATAAAAAAGAGAAATGGAAATTGTCAAATTTAATTTTCCGGCTATAGGGATTGTCAATAGTTGATTTTAAACAGGGTAAAAAAATCTTGCCGGACTATTCCAGTATCGGCTAAAGAACCAAAGAAAAATCCCGTCTCGTTTAAAACGAGACGGGATTTTCTTTATTACTATTGCCCTGGTGAGCTAAGGTCTTTTCTCCATTTCATAAGGTATTGTTCGGTTTTTTCAACAGCACCTTCCATCACTTTTATTCTTTCATCCCATGCTGTGTGTCCGTAAGCTTTTACATATTCATCTCTCCATGAGGGTGAGCCGGCCGGAGCAGCTGCATAGTAGCCTGACTCTAATGATTTAAAGCCATCTTTAAGATTGCGGACAGAAACGGTTACCTGGTCTGAACCATCCCATAGTTGGTCATAGAAATTAACGCTTAAGTTCGCAAAGAAAGCATCCTTTAATCCACTGCTTATTTTTGCTCCCCTTGCCAATTCCCGTCTGTAATCGCCCATGTTAAGTGTCTCTTTTAAATGTCTTACTGTTACCACAAAGGCTTCAGCTCCGCTATTAGTACTAGGTCGGATACCCAGGCTATCAATCATACGGTAAGTACCATTCATCGTTTCGTCTAGCATGGGAAAGAAAGTTTTATCCAGGTCCTGACTATGAGCCGCTGCATCAGCTCTTTCTTTATCAAAATCTGCATACGACCTGCCTCCGTTTACCAAATGATAAGAGCCGGCATTAGGGCCGCTGATAATTTCATACACATTCATTTTTTCATCTGCCTTGTGAAATTTGGCAATATGCACTTTGTAAGCTGCTTCAAATGCCATCTTCTGTCCCTTTTTGGGTTTTACCGTATTAACGGTTACCAGGTCTGTCTTTTGCGAATAGGCTGCCAGGGTGGATACCGTGAACAGTAAAAAAATAATCTTCTTCATGTTTGGTGGTTTTGGTTAAAAAAATAATTATCGACTATGCAGTTGCAAACGAAACTGCGTTTACGCTGTTAATTAATAACTATCACAACACAAATCGGAAGGGGATTACCGGGAAGTAGTAACAAAGGGAGGACTTAACCAATAGGAAGTTAAATAATATTAATGATAAATTGAATATTTTAAATAAATAATTTGACCGGCTTTGTTTTGCACCGGCTATTGATTTATCGTCCATCCGTATAGGGCAGAACTACCAGTTAATAATTCTTTATTCTAAGCAGGGTAAAAAAATCTTGCTCGGCTATTTCTTTGATGCCGCCCGGTTCTAAGTCACCCAATACAAGGTCCTCAATACTCACCCGGATCAGTCTTTTGCAACGATGGTGAATAGCCGCCATCATTTTTCGTACCTGGTGAAATTTACCCTCGGTAAGGGTGATTCGGAGCCAGGTGTAAGGAATGTTTTTCGTCATCACATACGGTGAAGGAAAAGATATTTCGGGTTCCAATACTATATCTGCTTCGCAGGGAGTAGAGGTATAAAACTCGCCACCCCGTATTCTGAATTTCACGCCTTCTCGTAACTGTTGTAATCGTTCTTCTGTTACAGCATGATTGACAAGAACGAGATAGGTTCTTTTATGTGGTGTGGCTGCTTCAAATAACAACCGGGTTATTTTTTTATTGGTAGTTAAGATCAATAAGCCTTCGGATAAATTATCTAACCGGCCAATGGCATGAATGCCTTCGGGAAAATGGAAACCGATATCACCAAGTAAGTTCACCGCATGGGTACTTACAAACTGGGAGACCATATTGTAAGGTTTGTTCAGGATGAAATAGCGGTAGGGAGATAATGACATGTGTGCTGGCTATTCTTTGGTTCTGTTCAGCGATGCAAACTACGGATAAGCATTTATCTTTCAGAGGGCCATGCGTTTCATTTCTTGAAAAAAAAATATCACCTGCCGGCTGACAGGTGATATGACTAAAACAGGTTTGTATTTGCTCTGTACTATGCGGCCGGAAGGAGATAGTACCTCTTCGTTCTCTAATTTAATTTCTCAGTAAAAAAAGCCAGCAGTTTTTCGTCACTCATTTTATTAGAAGTGGATTCTTCTGATTTTACGTTCTTAAACTGTGGAGTTGCTGCCAGGTAATGCATAAACTGTTCCTGCACCTGCCCGGTACCGGTTACATGCAGGTGAGTGGCGTTTTGCAGGTGTTTCGCTATTTCTTTGAAATACTTGGTCTGCAAGGTTCGTTTGTCATTGTTCTCATTCTTTTCGCTGCTATTCTGGGTAAGATCTTCCCCCTTTGTGTGGGCCAGTATTACCAATTCCCCGGTTTCGGTATTTTCTTTTCCTACAACTGTGGCCTGCTGTGTATCCATCCATACTCCGAACTGTTTTTGTTGAATCATATTATGTTGTTTTAATGTACCACTACAAGAATCAACAACCGTACCCCGAAAATTTTTACCGGCGGAAGGGACAAAATCACCGTACCGGGTATTACCATATTACTGCTGTAAAAGACCGGGCAGACAAAATTTTTGTAAATTTCATCTCCTAATTCTTTTCTATGCTCATTGTTGCCACAGAATTACATGTCAGAAATTTTTGGAAATTCATTCCTTTTGTGCGGCATTCGATCCGCTCCACCAAGCAGGCTAAAGAAGCGGAAGGCTGTCTGCAAGCATGGGTAGGAAATAAAGGTTGGCGCATCGGCTACACTCTTACGGCATGGAAGGATAAAGCTGCGATGCAGCACTACCGCAATACCGGCCCGCACAAAGAAGCCATGCAGCAAATTGCCAACTTATCAAAGCAGTATAAAACATTGGTGTGGGAAGCAGAAGATATACCCGCTTGGAAAGATGCAAAAGCCAAGCTGGATGAAATAGCCTTTAAGCTGTTGAAATAGCTACGCAGTAAAATTTATATACCCGAAAATTCAGGATTACCACCCGGCTGATTTTGTGCTTATCTTAAAGCATTAAACCAACCATCTATGCAGTGGGAAAAAACAATCACTATTATTACCGGTGCCAGTTCAGGTATCGGAAAAGCTACGCTTGAATTATTAAGAGCCGAAGGAAGTATTGTTTACAACCTCGATTGTCAGCCGCCAGCTATACCCGATCCATTCTTTATACCCTGTGATGTAGGTAATAAAACGGAAGTAGCGAATGCGATACGTTCCATTCATGAAAAAGAAAAGCGGATCGATTTTCTTTTTGCCAATGCCGGCATGCACTTATTTGCCACCCTCGAGGAAACCAGCTATGAACAATTGGAAAGGCTGGTATCAACCAACCTGCTCGGCACTTTTTATTTGCTGAAAGCGGTGATACCGATCATGAAGGAACAACAAAAAGGAAGTATAGTGCTGATGGGATCGGACCAGGCATTGGTGGGCAAGGGCAGCAGCTCCGTATATGGCATGACGAAAGGTGCTATCGGGCAATTGACTAAAAGTACTGCGATTGATTATGCTCCTTTTAATATCCGGGTCAATTGTATTTGCCCGGGCACCATTCAATCTCCGTTGCTGGATAAAGCCGTGCAGCAGTTTGTGGCCAGGACCGGTGAAGAAGCCGCCGCTGTTTATACATCGCTTGATAAAGTGCAACCCATGGGCAGAATAGGACAGCCGGAAGAAATTGCGAAGGCTGTGCGGTTTTTGTTGTCGGATGATAGCTCTTTTACTACGGGTAGTCTTTTTGCAGTGGATGGCGGGTATACTTGTCAGTAGTTGGGTGGAAATCAACAATTCTCCCTTTTAGTTAAATGATCCGTCTAAAACGGCATCCAACCCGGCAGGCTTAATTTCAACCGTAAAGCTATCCACTCCTTTCTTAGCATATTGCGCCACAAATCGGGCTTTCGAAAGCTCTGCCAGGCAACCATCAATTTCATTTTTGGTAAGACCGATATTTTTGGAGAGGGTATTAAAACTATATCGCACTGCCTGACCAGCCACAGCATCTTCACTGAGTATCCTGAGTATTTCAATCTTATGTTGATCCGACATGTGTTAAAAGTAAGGGAGAAAGTTCAATAATTATTTCTTTGCCGTGGTGGATATCTACTCCGGAGCGATTTCATGCCGGGCCTGACCCGGTATCTTTTTCTTTTTTATTAATTCTGTGTGCTTTGTGGAAACTAAGCATAACAGGGAAATTATTATTATCCGGCTGGTGAAAGAAAACACCAAGCGGGGCGGAATATCAATATATATCCTGTTATTCGGAAAAAGCACTGATGAAACTATTTACTAATGTAGTGAATTACATGTAATACTATTGTGCATCTTCCGTGCAAGCTTAAGATGAAATGCATGGTTGCTGTATTTCATAATTACCAGGGTATGTTCAGGCTCCTTACTTCTTCCTGATAAAATGTTTCTAATTGTTCAACCAACTCTTTGGAGATGGGCTTTGAAATGGCAGACAGATTCTCATTTAATTGTTGCATACTGGTGTTGCCCGGAATAATGGTAGCCACCGCATCATACGCTAAACAAAAGGAAAGAGCCGTATGTGTCAAATTCGCTTCAGCGCCAATGATTGTTTTAACCTTGTTAACTAAATCAGCCCTTGTCTGTATGTCACTTGTTGACCATCGTTTTCTGATATCCTGAAACACACTGTTTGCATGATACTTGCCCGTGAGCCAACCGGAGTCTAACGGAATTTTTACAATAATGCCCACCTCTTTTTCTTTGGTCAGCTTAAACGCCCTTGCTGCATCCTGGTGCAGGATGTTGAAGAATACTTCAATTACTTTGCTGTTGGTGGTGTTCAATAAAGTTTCTATTTCTTTGAAGTTATCCAGCGAGGCACCATAGGCTTTTATTTTTCCTTCTGTTTTTAATTGCTCCAGGATTTCGTAATGGGCATTTTTATTTCCATCTAAATAATCAAAAGGCGGACTATGAATGATCAACGAATCCACATAATCCATCTGTAGCCGTTTTAAACTTCCTTCCAGTGATGTTCGGATGCTGGCGGCATCATAATTGGTAACTCCCATATCTGTATGACCGAATTTGGTATTGATCACCAGTTTACTTCTGTTATATCCTTTTAATGCTTTACCCAATCGTAGCTCACTGCTGCCACGTCCGTAGTTGGGAGCGGTATCAAAAAAATTCACACCCATTTCATACGCCGTTTGAACGAGTGTGATGGCTTCATCTTCGGTCATTTCTTTCCAGCCTGATTGTATACCTAATTGCCAGGCTCCCAAACCAATTTCTGAAACGGCGGGTGATTCTTTAATGAGTTGATTGTATTTCATATGCTGATGGATGAATTGATGCGAAGGATAAAGATAGATTGTATGATGATCCACTGCGTTGCAGTGTTCTTTTTATCTGCTTTATGGTTGCAGTATGGATGTTTTACGTCGTGGTTAGTGTTTGTATTTTCACCAACCGAGGCGTGTTACTTTTACTGAACACCGGCCAGGGCGGAAAGAAGAAGGCCGTTTATTGAAACCCTGAAAAAAGGGGTAGAGATGCTTTCAGCAAAAGCAATTACAAATTTGTTTTCGTACATTCCCATAAATTCTCTTTTATGACCAACCTTCCTGTTACAAAAAGAATTCATTTTTTTCTTGCCTATCTTTTTATTGGTTTTACTACTTACAGCTTTGCACAACCGGCAGAACAATTCATTAAAGTAATCGTAGCGCCTGATCATAGCGACTGGAAATATACAACCGGAGAAAAAGCAACCTTCCACATTACCGTATTACAAAACGGTAATGTCCTAAAGAATGTGACCGTTAAATATGAGATAGGCCCTGAAAAAATGGACCCAACCAAAAAAGATTCATTGCTGCTTGTCAATGGAACGCTTACAACAGATGGTGGTACGATGAAAGAACCGGGATTTCTTCGTTGTATAGCCACCACTACCATTGATAATAAAACATATCGTGGATTAGGTACTGCTGCATTTGATCCGCAACTGATACAACCTGCCATCAGCAACCCCGCTGATTTTGTGGCTTTCTGGGAAAAAGCAAAAGCAGAGCTGGCGAAAATTCCATTGGATGCAAGAATGACTTTATTGCCTGATCGTTGTACAGAGAATACAAATGTTTACCAGGTAAACCTGCAAAATTACAGACCGGGAACCCGGTTATATGGCATCTTATGTATGCCGAAAAAAGAAGGAAAATACCCGGCCATTTTAAAAGTACCCGGTGCCGGTGTAAGGGCTTATGCAGGTGATATAGCCACAGCAGAAAAAGGATTCATCACTTTAGAGATCGGGATACATGGCGTACCGGTTACCATGGATCCGTCGGTGTACAACAACCTGATGGCTGGTGCCTTATCAGGTTACTGGAATAATAACCTGGATGATAAGGACCGTTTTTATTACAAACGGGTGTATATGGGTTGTGTTAGGGCCAATGATTTTTTAGTGCAGTTGCCACAGTATGATGGAAGCCATCTTGGTGTAATGGGAGGCAGCCAGGGTGGAGCTTTATCGATCATTACAGCAGCACTCGATAACCGGGTAAAATTTTTAGCTGCTTTTTATCCTGCACTCTCCGATCTCACCGGTTATTTAAAAGGCCGTGCAGGTGGCTGGCCGCATTTGTTTGATAAAAACAATCTTGCTTTCAATAACAAAAAAGATAAAATTGAAACCGCCGGTTATTATGATGTAGTCAATTTTGCAAGGCTGCTGAAAGTACCGGGCATGTATAGTTGGGGATTCAATGATGAAACCTGTCCGCCTACATCCATGTATGCAGCGTATAATGTAATAACGGCCCCCAAAGAATTATTTACTGCACCCGAAACAGGGCATTGGACCTACCCGGAGCAGGGAGAAAAATTAAGTAACTGGTTAATTTCTAAATTGAAAACACAATAGAAGTAATTACGTCTTGGTTGGTGTTTGTATTTTCACCAATCATAGTACATAGAAGTATTAAAATATTTTTTATGCAGTACTTATTCGGTTGGTGAAAAAATACCAACCGGGGCGTACAACCTCACTGGTGTATTTTTACTTTTTATCGCATTTCCTCCTTAATCGTTTCTTCTAACTTCTTAAATTCTTCATACTGTTTTTTAGGGTCTCTGGGGAGTCTTGTATTTTCTACACTTCGGGTGTAATTCGTAATGGCATCAAACATGACTGAGGCGTTTCTGATTAAAGCAATATGATAATCACTTGCAGTATCAGAAAGCAAACAAACTATTTCACCATGTTCATCTGTAACAACCCCTTTTTTAATTTCCCATTGCATAAGTTAAAATTTTGGTCTATAGTAAGTTTTTAAAAAGTTGTAAAGACCTCTTCTCCATTCATTCGGTTGGTGAAAGAAAAACACCAACCGAGGCGTGCTGCTTTTTGTTGAACACATGCCAAGGCGGAAATTCTGGACTTGCTGGTATGCGGCAATCAAGACCTTAGGATTGTACATCCGTGTTAAATTCTTTCTTCAACACTTCTGCCACTTCTGTCTGTAGTTTGCCCTGTGCACTTGAAGCGATGATTGCGGCGATAATACCGCCCAAAAGTGCCCTTGCCAATGTGGAAGGAATGGTCTTGATGAGCATCAGCCTGTTTTTATCGGGGAAGATTCTGATCCATAATCCTACATAAGCTGACTTTCTGACCTGGATATATTGAAACCGGGCCACCGGATTTTTTTTTAATGTAATTGTATAACCTGGAAATTTTTCGGTTAATACTTTCATCATTGTTTCGAAGCTGATGGAATCGTTTAAGGTAAGGTTCATTATATAGGTCTTTAGGTGTAACCAAATATACATTGTTTAGGAGTAGCGAAAACACCTGCAACGGCGGAAATGAGCTTTGATATATTGGTGTATTTAGTTTATTCGGTTGGTGGAAGCAAACAAAAGAGCCGCCCGAATGGGCGGCTCTTTTGTTTACCTGCTATCATGGAGACGGAACCAGTTCTACGTTTAGTGTGGTGGCCTGGCCGAGTTTCAATTCAATGTTGGGGACTATCAATTCTTCAAAGCCATCTGCTTTGAAACGCATGGAATGAATACCGGAGTTAGGATTCTTTGCAGTATAAGCACCATCTATTCCGGCATTGGAACTTATGGGGAGTCCAAGAAAGGTTATTTCTGCGCCGGGAATAGGTTTTTTGTCAATACTGCCGGTGACAATTCCAATTACTTGTGTAGGAGAAACTGCTGCATCTACTATAACCCGGTTATTTTTAAAAGCATTATAGAAAGATTGATTTGGCGTTTTAAACTGCAAGACAATTTTATCCATCTGGTCTTTTACTATTTTATCTGCCTGCTTGAATAATAGTTTAATCGTGGCTGCATGTGAGGCTCTTGCACTTACGGCATTGCGTGGTGATGGAATTACATCTGCATATTCATCAATGGCGGCCTGAAAGGAAGTGAGTATGGCGGCAGTGATACCGTAGGTTGCCAATGCTGCAATATTGGTATTGGCTATGTCATGAATATTCTGGCAGGCGGGAGCTAATAATTCATCTTTTAGTTTAATGAGTTTACTAACAGGGTTTCTTGCCTGTTCTTTCAGTTCATTGTTATTAGCAGCGGCGGCAAATGCAAAGATGGCACCGGAAATATCTGCGCCCTGCTGAGCAAGATTAATTTTAGCTACCGACTTATCAATTGCCACACCGGAAATTTCATTCATTTCCATTTGGGCTGTAGCCACCAGCGATGAATAAACGGAGGCTAAGGCTGCTGCCGCTGTTTGAAAAGCGGGGATAGTAGCAACGATAGCAGGGTTTGTATTGCAGTGCTTCAGCACTGCATCATACATACTCATTTTTGCTTCTTGTTTACTTGTCATAAAATTTAATTTTTAAAGATTATAGAAATCAATTTTCATTTTTGAAATTATCGGGTTATATGAAATCTGGCAATAACACAAAGTGGTAATTATTAACGGCGTTGGATACCCTATTTTTAGTGTAGCCCGACATTGAAGTGATTCATATTTATCATGTGCTCTATTCAATTTCTACACGATTGTTATCGATAAACTTGCCGACAGCTGTAATTGCAGCAGGAGTAAATGCAATTGCGGCAGGTGCAGATTGGATTAACTCGCCGACAGTTGCGATTTACTTACAGACAGTATTGATTTCTTTTCCGACAGCTGTAATTGCGGCAGGTACAGCTGCAATTGCGGCAGGCACTGCATTGATTAACTTACAGACAGTATTGATTTCTGAGCAGACAGATGCTTTTGAAGTGGGTGATTATGTGGGGGTTGAGGTGTTTTTATGGTTTTTTAGGAGGGAATGGCTGATTGAAATGGGTAAGTCGTTTATTTTCTTTATTTACTTTTTGGCATTGCCCCAAAAAGTAACAAAAAAGTCTAGGCAAACACGATGGCTCCCCCAATCAGTTCTCTTATTGCCCGAACGATTTGGGGCGAGCCGCCCGTTTTGCCTTGCCAACGCACCCTTTTCCTTTGAGGCCACGTTCTATTATTTTGAGTTAGTTGATGATTGGGGCAAGGGCTTAGACGTTGCTTTGTTAATGTGGTTGGTGGAAAGTACACTGCCATTTTTATACCCCCTGCAAATTCTCTACTTTTAAGTATCCAAGAAACAAATTGATAAATACTGGCTATGTGTAATTTTTATGGACACAAGGTGAGCAGGATAGAGTTCATCAGGTTAAAGCAAATCGAAAAGGAATTAGGAACAATCGCTGCCTTAAACGAACTGCAGATAATGCGTAGCGGCTTTGAATATGGGAATGCCCCTGTACTTCGCAAATCTGCCCCCAACGATTTTGAAGTTGTCTCCATGCATTGGGAGTTTATACCCTCCTGGATCAGATCGGTAGAACAGTTAGAAGCTGCAAGAAAACAAGGCATCCCCTGGCTCAATGCAAGAAGCGAAACCATTTTAGAAAGTAAGATGTTCAGAGATGCTGTTTTAAAAAGAAGATGTTTGGTGTTGGCTTCCCATTTTTACGAATGGAGAGGATATAAACCAGCAGGAGCCAAAAAGGAAATTAAGTACCCCTATGCCATTGAAGTGGCAGATGCCGATTATTTCTACATGGCTGGTATTTACAACACCTATCAAAACGAAGAAACAGGGGTGGTTTTAAATAGTTTTGCAATAGTTACAACAGCGGCCAACGAATTAATGGCAGAAGTACATAACAGTAAAAAGCGGATGCCCACAATTTTGCCGGATGATCTGGCCTGGCGTTGGATTATGGAAGACCTTACCGAACCCGAAATAAAACAAATAGCCGCCCATCAATTACCATCAGAGAGTATGCATGCTTATACAATAGCAAAAGATTTTAAAACAAAGATGAACCCCTTAGAGCCTTTTGAGTATGAGGATTTACCAGCATTAGATTTAGCGTTGTGATAGAGTGGCAATTAATATTAAGTTATAAGGGCAAAGCTTTTAAGCAAAAAGCCACTGTGGAGTATAGCAGCAGGCAGGTAATCAGAATAAGGGTAGAAGGTAAAAAAAGCAGTTTGCTCTTACAGAACGATTACCCTGCCATACGGTTTACTAATTCAAAAAAAGGAGTAAAATGGAAAATAAGGGAAGGTGCTTTAAGTGTAGCTGACAGCGATTCTACCAGGTTACTGGTAGATATTTTTAGCCAATTAGAGTATTTAATGAAAAAGGATTTTGAAAATATTTATCCGCAGGAACTATTTTAGTTTCACCGTGCCTGGTAGAGGACAAACACCAACCACGGCGTGAAGCCAACAAAGGACGAACTACCGCAAATTTCGTCTTTTTGGCTTAAAGAAACGATTGTAAAGAAACCTTAACCCGATAAATGCACCTATTACTATCAGGACATGCTTCCAACTAAAATCCCATTCTTTTACTGCATAAGATTTCAACACTTCATCCTGCCAATAAACAATCGTTTTGTTTTTATACTGATTTAGAACCGCCTCTTTAATTTTCTCCGGGGATGCCGTTAACAACACCGGTTCACTCAAATCAATTCTCACACATTTTACTTTGTTAGCTTTGTAAATATCAATCTTCTCATTGTCCAAATCATGGGTTACAAAAATCTCAAAGTGTACATCTTCATTTTCATATTTAACTGTTACATCCGACCGCTTGCCCAAAAAAGTGACTTCTTTTCTTGGTTCACTATAAACAATCTGTAATTTCTTTAAAATTGTGATGCCAGTATTATCCATTACTACCTGCACTGCAAAATCGTGTAAGGCTGTACTTCTGCATTTTGCAATATCAGTAGTTTGCAGATGCCTGAAATGCCAATCTTTGCCCCTTGCTTCTGTTTTAACCGGCGATAACTTTTGCTTGCATTCACAACATTCAAATTCTGCCTTTATAGTTTTATCAACATTATCTATATGAAAGATTCTGCCAGTTAAAATATCCCTCGCTATTGCTATGGTTGCACTCATTTATTTACAATCTTAATTATACCTGTAAGGGCTTCCATTTGTCTTGATAGCCAACAATACTGCCCTTTAAAAGCCTCAACTGACCTTTATAGTTCTTCAACAGGCCAGCAACCTCATCAGAAGGAATAATGTAGAAATCAGGTAATACAGTTGGGTCAGCAAACTTATTTTTGTACACTACCACCACAATAAAATGATTAGCTGCAGCCCTCACATTATTAACCACAATGGAACTATATCCCTGCACTGACTTTACATCAACTGAAATAGATGAACCATTTTTGGCTTTGACAATAAGGTCAATACTTTTTTTATTGCCCAAACTAATAAAAGCATTTACGCCTAACCTGTAAAGATTACTCAGTACTAAAAATTCACTTGCCGTTCCCGTGTCATATCCTGATTTTCTAACACTAACTTCTTTCTTTGCTTTAGCCATTCTCATTCTCTTTTAGCTTGTTCAAAATTAATTGCTCTACTTCTTTTTACGCCGTGGTTGGTGTTTGTATTTTCATCAACCACTGTGATAAAGCTAGTTGAATTA
>CALRVH010000047.1:0-25637 GCA_943371565.1 Chitinophaga pinensis
ATAACGGATTTGCCTGCGCAGCCGGCGTACAGGTGGTACCCATCACATCTCGTATTGAAACGGGGTTTGCCCTGCCCCCTATTGCTGATTTTGAAAAAGTAATTACGGATAAAACAAAAGCTATCATTATCTGCAGCCCGAATAACCCGACAGGTTATCTCTACAGCCGGGAAGAAATGGAAGCGGTAAAGGAAATCTGTATCAAACATAATTTGTACCTGTTCAGTGATGAGGCATACAGAGAGTTCTGTTATGATGGAGACTACGTAAGTGCCATGCACCTTAGCGGCCTGGATGAACATGTAGTACTGATGGACACCATTTCAAAGAGATACAGTGCCTGCGGCGCAAGGATCGGCGCTTTGGTGACGAAGAATAAAAAAGTGTATGATGCAGCAATGAAATTTGCACAGGCAAGATTAAGTCCGCCGGGATTGGCCCAGATAATGGGTGAAGCGGCGGTAGATTTGCCCGACAGTTATTTTGATGCACCAAAAGCAGAATATTTATCAAGGAGAAATGTTCTAGTGAGCCGGTTGAATGCGATGCCGGGAGTTTTTTGCCCGAATCCCGGTGGTGCTTTTTATGCTATTGCAAAACTGCCAATTGATAATTCGGATAAATTCTGCCAATGGTTGCTGGAAGATTTTTCTTACAACAATGCCACGGTAATGCTAGCACCTGCCACAGGATTTTATGGTACACCAGGGTTAGGAAAAAATGAAGTTCGGTTGGCATATGTGCTGAATCTCGATGCCCTGAATGCAGCGATGGATTGCCTGGAGAAAGCATTGGAAGTGTATCCGGGGAAAGTGGCTTTGCCACAACAGGCTGCTACCGCAGCTACCTGAATACAGGCCACAGATGAACACAGATTAGTAAGCTGGTAATCCAGCTTTTTTATTTTGTGTGAATTCGTGGCCACTTGTATTCATCCGTGTTAATCTGTGTTCATCTGTGGCCAACCTTCTCTATTATTGATGATGCATTTTCTTTTCCACCATTTCCGCACAAGGGCATTCTTTACCACCTCTTGCATTTGCAACCCGTTAATTTTCCTTTACTTTTAAGTCATCTTTTAATTAAAACTGACAATATGAGAAAGGCTCTCTTTCTTTTCATCTCCTTTTTATTTATCGGCGTCGTAACTATGGCGCAACAAACTGTTTCCGGGAAAATCATCGACCCCAATGGAATACCCTTAGCCGGTGTATCGGTGAAGTCGAAAAAAACCGGTCAAATAACCAACACTGCTGCGGATGGTTCATTTCGTATGACCGTAAGTGCCGACGATGAACTGGAAATAAGTTCCGTAGGCTATAAAACACAAAAGGTAAGTGCTGCAAACCCTGTGGTTAATCTTACACTGGAGCTATCGATAGAAGAACTTAGCCAGGTAGTATTAGTAGGTACCCGCCGTGCGGGCCGTGTAAAAACAGAAACAACAGCGCCGGTTGATGTGATTAATGTAGGTCAGGCCACTGCACCTACCGGCAGAATGGATCTATCTTCTGTGCTCAATTATGCAGCGCCTTCTTTTAACTATAATAAACAAAGTGGTAGTGATGGTGCCGACCATGTGGACCTTGCGACATTGAGAGGTCTTGGCCCCGATCAGACATTGGTATTAGTCAATGGTAAACGCCGTCACCAGACAGCATTTGTAGCGGTGTTTGGAACTAGAGGCCGTGGTAATGCGGGTACAGATCTGAATGCATTGCCTGCCAGTGCCATTGACAGGGTTGAAATATTGAGAGACGGCGCTTCTGCACAATATGGTTCTGATGCGATTGCCGGTGTTATTAATCTTATCACCAAAAAGAATATTAATAAAGTAACCGGAACAATTGGTATTGCCGGTTATCATGATCCAAAATTCAATACCGCATACGCCGAAGACCTGTTGACCCAGTATGAACATAGTGGAAAAATTGACGGTGCCTCGGTAGCGGCTAATATAAATTTTGGTGTGCCGATTGGTTCCAAAGGCGGTTTTATCAATCTTACGTTTGAAGGGCTTAATTCCAACAAGACCTTTCGCCAAGCATTAGACACTTCCAATTATTATACAAACGATGATGCGATGTATATTGACATCTATCGCCGTGGTCATGGAGATGCCGGCCTGGAAATGTTCGGCACTTTTTACAACATGGAAATTCCGATAGGCAAAACCAGTACTTTCTATTCTTTTGGTGGATACAACCATAAATTTTCAGACGCCTATGCCTTTACCCGTAACTGGTCGGCAAGACCGGACCGCTTTCCTACAGATGCATTTGGTGACCTGATCTTTGTTCCGTCTATCATGAGAGAAAGTAATGATGGCGAAATATGGTACAGCCCGCATATCCAGACAAAGATCCAGGACTACTCTGTAACAGGAGGCTTTAAAGGAAAATGCAAGAGCAACTGGAACTGGGACTTTAGTAATACAGCCGGAAAGAATAATTTTCATTTCTTCGGTGATAAAACATTTAATGCCTCCATGGGTCCTGCACAAACTCATTTTGATGATGGCGGATTTTCTTTTTTCCAAAATACAACTAACCTGAACCTGAGTAAAGAATTTACAAAAAAATTCAACCTTGGTGTAGGGGCAGAATTCAGGTATGAAGATTATAAAATATTTGCAGGCGAACCTGGTTCTTATACTAATTATGATAAAGACAAAGCAACCGGTTCACAGGGCTTTCCTGGTTATCAGCCAAATGATGTGGTCAATGCACAACGGAGGGTATTGGGTGCTTATGCGGATGCTGAAATAGATGTAACAACTGACTGGTTGGTAAATCTTGCTGCAAGGGTTGAAAATTACAGCGACTTTGGTTTTACCCACAATTATAAATTGGCGACACGCTACAAAGCATCCAAAGACATTAATATCAGGGCCTCTGTAAGCACCGGATTCCGGGCACCATCCTTACAGCAAATTAATTTCAGTTCTACATTTACTACTGTACAAGCTGGAAATATTGCTGAAGTAAAAATTGCACCTAACTACAGTTCACTGGCGAAAGCTGCGGGTATACCTGATCTGACACAGGAAAAAAGTGTGAATGCCAGTATCGGTTTTACCTGGAAGGCAACACCTAACCTGAATGTAACTATCGATGGTTACATGACTAAAATTAAAGACCGTGTTGTACTAAGCGGCCAGTTTGATGGCAGCGACCCGAATCTTGATCCGGGACTGACAAACCAGATGGCTGCATTGAATGTAAGCCTTGCGCAATTCTTTGCCAACGCTGTTAATACTACTAACGGCGGAGTTGATATTGTTCTTGAATACAATAAAAAATTTGGAGACAATAGTTTCAAAGGATTATTCGCCGGTAATTTCCAGAGTATGAAAATTGATAAGATCAATATTCCATCCAAATTAAGTGGCTCTACTTTTTTACAACAAACTTTCCTGAGTGACAGGGAGCAGAAATACATTCTTGCTTCAGCGCCAAAAATGAAATTTGCTTTCAACTTTGAGTATGGAATGAAGAAACTCACTGTCGGAACAAGGTTTACTTATTTTGGGAAAGTGACCCTGCTTGGTTATGGACAGGACGGATTAGGCATCAGCCCTACTGTTCCATTGGATAATGGCAGTGGCGATGTACCTGACCAGTATGATTATTCGGGTAAACTGGTTTCTGATCTGTATTTCAGTTATAAACTCTGCAAACATTTTACAGCTTATGCCGGTGTTGACAACTTCTTCAATGCCCATCCTGATTTTGGCGTGGTAAAAGGCGCTAAAGACTGGGCTTATAACACAGAAACCGGGGGTGCCTGGGATGCTGTGCAAATGGGCAGCAACGGAAGAAGATTGTTTGCAAGAATTGCATTTAGTTTCTGATCAGCAGAATTATAATTCTATAAAAAAGTCCCGTCTAAGGCGGGACTTTTTTATTTCCTGATCTGTCTGATTTTTTCTTCAAAAAGACCGGGCAGAAAATTTTTATCCAGGTCACTGAATTTTATTGGTGCGGCCGGTTCATCGCCAAATTCATTCAAGATCAGTCTCCACCAACCAACATTTTTCCACTTACCTAACTTGTAGCCGACTTGTTCATAGGTAGCAAAATAAGTAAAGCCAAGGTTCTCATGAAAAGCTACACTCTTTTCATTGGGCAGGTTGATCACAGCATACACATTCCGGAAGCCTTGCCGTTTTAAAATATCAAACAGGGTGGAATATAACAACCTCCCGATACCGGCCTTTTGAAAATCATCATGCATGTAAATGGAACTTTCGGTACACCATTGATAAGCCACTCTTTCCCGGTACCGTGCCCCATAAGCATAACCGGCAATTTTTCCATCGATTTCGCAAACCAGCCAGGGCCAGTTGATGAGGTACATTTTTATTCTTTCTGCAAAATCCACAACAGAAGGTACTTCTGTTTCAAAAGTGAAAGAGGTATCTTGGATATAGGGGGCATAGATATCCAAAATGCCTTTGGCATCTGCAGGGGTAGCGAGGCGTAAAACAGTCATAGATACTGCTAAATTAAGGGCAAATTTCATTTCACTCTTTAGGCTGAAATGGCTATTTTTGCCGCCCGATTGCGGGGGTAGCTCAGCTGGTTAGAGCATCGGATTCATAACCCGAAGGTCGGCAGTTCAAGTCTGCTCTCCCGTACTCCAAAAAGCTCCTTTTCAGGAGCTTTTTTCGTTTAAAACACTTCCCCTATTAATTTTTATAAAAAATAAAGTCGCCGCCGACATGTCCGGCTAACTCTAAAGTACCATACCGGGGCTCGGTCTTTGTCTCCGTCATCACCGCTTCTATTATCTGGGTAATAAACATTTTTTGCGCCGTCAGGTATTTCTCTTTGTTTTCGCTTAAGGCTTTGACCAGGTATTTCATGAATACACTTTTGTCCGGCACTTCAGTATCGTTTCCGGAGGTGATAGCAACCCGGCTAATTTTCTGATTCATTTGCTGCACTGCAAGTGGTATATCGGTACTGAGACCTCTTGTTTTAAAAACGGAACCTGAGAAACAGGCATCGGTAATCAATAAGGTGTGACGAGCCGGTAACCGTGCTATCATATTCAACACTTCTTTGTTAGGGAGCCAGGTATTTACATCATTCAGTTTGGCATCGGTAAGCATCCAATAACCCTTTTTTTCTTTTTCCACCCAAATACCATGACCGGCATAAAATATAACAAGATTGTCTTCGGGTAAAATCTCTTCATTCAATTCCAGGAACTGCTTTTTAAAATCGGATTGTTCTGGATTAAAGAGAGTGATAATATTTGTTTCACTAAAGTTGTAATTGTTCTTGAGAATCAGCTTTAGTTTTATTGCATCGGCTATAGGATTATCCAATGATGGAATCGTATTGTCATCATAATTCTGACAACCGATCAACAAAGCAAAATTTCTTCCTTCTTTTACAGGTTCTGCCTTTAGTGTTACCGCAGATGCAGGTCGTTCAATATCAAAAACCTGTTCGCCGGTATTGCCGGAAAAATCAGTAGCCGCCACGGTTACTTTGTTAACTCCTTCTTTGAGTGCAATGCTGCCCCAAAAAATACCTCCCTCCTGTGAATACACTTTTTCGCCATTGATAGTTACAGATTTCAAACCGCCGGGATCTGCTGCATTTCCTTTTATCATTACATCGTTCCCAACAGCTTTTACAATTAAACCTCTTGTTACTGCAGGTTCAGTAATTGTTATTTGCGGTGGGGCCTTGTCTGTTTTTCTTTCAGTGATGATACGGCCTTCGAGACGGGCAAGGCCATTTATTGCTGGTTCGTAATCTGCATTATAAACTAAAGCAGCTTCATAATCCTTTCTGGCCTTTGCATAGTCTTTTAAGCCTTCGTAGGATTCTGCCCTTTGGGTATAGTATTTGAATTTTGCAGGTTCCCCTAATTTAGCTCCAAACAATCCTTTTTTATTCAGATAGGTAGTAAAAAAATCTACAGCTTTTTGATATTCTTTATCGTGCAATGACAAAAATCCATAAAAATTGCTCAGAACTTGGTCAATAATTTTTTTAGAAATAATGTCAGGAGCTCCTTCACGGGCTTGAGCAACACTTTCTTTTGCCTTAACAAAATCTCCCTTCGCAAAATAAACGTACGGCAATATAAATTCAGCCCAATCTCTCGAACCAGTGAACCCACCCTTGTTCTTTATTACATCATTCAATTTTATTTCGGCTGCGTCATATTCTTCATTAAGGATTTTTAAGAACACATCGGAAACGAATTGGCCAAATTTGGCATCACCTGTCATACTTTTATCATAGGTATTTACAATAGCACTTATTTGTTGAAGTGTTTGCTTATCTCCATTGAAAAAAGCAACATTACAGGCATTTTCCAATAAAGCATGAGTACCAGATGCGGGCTTCATTTCTTTAAAAAGCTCAAGATATTTTACCGTAGCGGTTACTGCATCATTGGAATAACCGGATTCAAAATTGTTACCGGCCATGCTATAATAAACATAGCTAAGATTATCTCTCAACTCGGAAGCCTTATAATATTCAGGGCCAACTTTAATAAAAGCTGTCGCCAGATCATTCCATACTTTGTTTGCCCCTTTAATATCACCCATTTTTATTTTCCTTCTTGCGAATTCATCAATCACGGCAAAAACAGGAAACACTTCAATTGATTTATAGTACAATTTTTCCGCTTCTGCATACTGATCATCTTTCCATAGCCGCTCTGCCTGTTTGCCAATTTTAATCGCTTCCGCTACCTTTTTATCGTCACTTTCTAAGGTCCGTCTTTGGGCAGTTTTATCGTCTCTTTCTGAGGTCCTCCCTTGGGCAGTAATAAAAAGTGGCAATGTTGCTATTAACAGGGCAATAAGGAAAAGTCTCATGGTGGTTGGTTTTGTTTCGGTCAACTAACTTTATCTTTCAATATAATGCAGTTGGGCTTATGAAAAAGCCTCCTCTTACAAGGAAGGCAGATATACAACCCCATCATATTATTTTTTATAAATATAGAATCTCAATTCACATTAGCGGGAGTTTTAAAGCCACTTCCATTATATAATTTTTACTCCCTTTACTTCTTAGGTTTAAGTAAATCGTCGGTTTAGCAAATACCTCCTAATCAAAAATTACTTCAAGGGTACAAGCGAAAATTAAATTGCCAATCGCAACTACAGTTGGTTTCCCATTCAAGGGTACCGCCGGCTGAAATACAATACAGCGTAGTGCTACCACCACCCATCGTTACCGTGCAATCTGCCCAAGGAGATAGTGTAGATTGATATTTACCATCTATATACATTTTTATGAAGTAGCCAGTATAGTTTTTTACATTAATCTTACAACCACCTCTTATTTTTTCTTCCACTTTATCCGTGGTAGGTGCTTCGCTTTTAATGTGGGGGTTTGCGCCACGGTTGGCATCCACCGCTTTTGATTCAACTTTTACTACCATTTTTTTCTGCGCAGAAGAGATGGTTGTGAATGCAAGCAACATAAATGCAACGGCGAACATCATTAAAACTATTTTTTTCATCGTATTTATTTTTTAATAAATATAAAATCACATTACTGATTAGTCTAACGGTGCAAAGCGGGGTACCATATTTGATGAATCCCTAACTAATGTCACATTTTTTCTGGTATTACTAAAATAAAAAAACCTCCCCGCAATCAGCAGGGAGGTCATGTCCGAAACCGTCCTATGGAACAATTATTTTTTTGCTACATCAAATTTTCTAAAAATTGATTTCACACTGTTCTGTATTTCTTTGGTGGTTAGATTTCTGCTGTTCACTTCATCGGTAGTCCAGCCCTGCCAAACTGTTTTATCCGTCTTGGCATCGATCATAGAAATAGTAACGGTTCCTTCCCGGATCGTCCGTTCATCTCTTTCATAACCGGCAAACTGCGATGGGTAAAAAATGGTGGCGTAACGGCGGGTATAAGGATTATACACTAACCGGGAACTAGGTCTTGTGTAAACAGGATTCGTGGTTTCTTTTGTTCCTCTTTCCACCAGCACATCATAACTCAATAATACATCCGGCCTGTTCCTTACTTCTCTCCAGCCGGCTGTTTTTTCCAGCTCTTTGTTTACGGCTTCCCGCATCCGCTGTTCAGTAAGGTCATTATTTTTATTCCGGTCATTCCTTCCTTCGCCATCTCTATCAACCCATGCAAAAGTTCTGTAACGGCTCAGGTCAACCGTATCGTCTTTTTCAATATGCGCTGTGGTACCGCAACTTGCCAGTACGAGGATGAATGCTAGAAATCCACCCCACTTCCGATAGCTATCGGAATTCAGATTCTTCATAATTTATGTCGTTTAAAGTGTGATAAATTTTGTACCACACTTTAAACGGCAATAATGATGCGGGGATTACTAACGAGATGTGAAAGTCTGGCGGCTATGTCGTGTAATTGTCACGACAGGCCGATCTCGTAATGCTGCTCGGGGATTTCTACTTCTGCAAACCCTTTTTTAACAAGGCGACGTTTAAAATCCTGCTGCACATCATACTCTCCATGAACGAGGAATAATTTCCTCACTTGTTTCATATCCTGGCAAGCCAGCCATTGAGTGAGGTCTTCATAATCACCATGTGCACTCATACTGCGTACGGCACCGATTTCAGCATGCACTTCATGTTTTACACCAAAAATGCCCACTTCTTTTTCACCAGCCATCAGCCGGCCGCCCAATGAACGGGGTTCGCAATAACCGGTAAACAGGATCGTATTACGGCTGTTCTCAATATTATTACTGATATGATGTTTTATTCTTCCACCATCTGCCATACCACTCGCTGAAATAATTACCATCGGACCATCCGTAAAGTTTAATTGTTTGGACTGGTCAACTGTTTTAACAAACTTCAGTCCCTTAAAACCAAACGGGTCATCATCTGATTTCATGATCTTCTGAATAGTTTTATTGAAGTACGATGGATACCTTTTGATGATGGTTGTCGCTTCAATGCTTAACGGACTGTCCACATAGTAATCAAGATCGGGCAGACGGTTCTCTATTTCCAATTGATTGAGTGAATACAAAAGCTCCTGTGTTCGGCCAACACTGAATGCAGGTACGATTAGTTTTCCCCTTTTTTGCAAGCATGCTTTTTCTATCCAGCGCAGTAGCATGTCGGGTGTGGTTGTATTATTATCATGCAGGCTGTTACCATACGTTGATTCTAACAAAATATAATCTGCCTGGGGGAATGTTTCTGGTGATTTCAGGATGGCATCCCGGTAGCGGCCTACATCGCCGCTAAATGTGAGGCGGGTTTCTTTTCCATTCTCATTGACTACTACATGTACACAGGCGCTGCCAATGATATGGCCGGCATCGGTGTACATAGCTTTCACGCCATCCATAACTTCAAACCATTCATTATAGTTTCTCTCTGTTAAATGAGTGGTCGCCTTTTTTGCTTCCTCTATCGTGTATAACGGTTGCAGGTAAGGAAGCCCCTCGGCGGCCCGGCGTTTATTGGTATAGCGGATATCATCTTCCTGAATTTCCGCTGAATCTTCCAGCAATACGGTGGTAAGATCCTTGGTAGCAGGCGTACAAAATATCCGTCCGGTAAATCCACCTGACACCAGTCTTGGAATAAGTCCGCTATGATCAATATGTGCATGTGAAAGGATCATCACATCTACATCCTTTGGCTCAAATCCAAAATTGCGGTTGAGCATATCTGTTTCTCTTCCCAAGCCCTGGAACATACCACAGTCCAACAGGATCTTTTTACCATTTTTTAATGTCAGTAAATGTTTTGATCCGGTAACTGTTCTGGCTGCGCCATGAAATGCAATTTTCATATAAATCCTCCTCTCCCTGGAGCCTGCCTGTCTGCGACAGGGGAACTCAGTTGTTCCACCCGGGAGTTTTTTTAAAAATTGTTTGAAAATTATTTTTTACTCTTTGCTTTAAAAGACCAGGTAATATAAAATTCTGCTACTACTTCTCCTTCTTTGTTTCTCCCGACCGATTTTGCTTTTAATATTTTTGCTTCGCCGGTAGCAATTGTTTCTTCTATTGTTTTCCTGAATAATTCTCCATCCCCACAAACAAAATTGGTACGGCCGGTTGCTTTTTTAAAATATTCAGATTCAACTTTTACCACCAGCATCGAAACAGGTGGATCGATCTTATACAAATAGGCCATGGCTAATGCGCCGGTACTCATTTCGGCGGCCATACTAAGGCAGGCAAAATAGGTAGAACGAAATGGATTTTGCGACATCCATTTGTAAGGCACGGAGACCTTACACCGTATTTCATCCATTTCCCTTACCCTTACACCGGCGAAATAAGCGGCCGGTAATTTTGTGAACAGGAACATCCGGAACTTAACCGGATGCTTCAGCATTTTAATAAAGGCAGAAACGTTAGGATTCATTTATTCTTCTTTGTATTGTGCAGGATCAAATGCTTTCGGCCCCCAGTCGGTGAAGAAAGCTGTCACCTTTTCTTTGTCATACGTCTTTCCTGATTCCAGGTACCATGATGTCTGGGTGTGAAGCAAATCGCCTTTCCCATTTAAAATCAAAAAAACAGGAAAACCAAACCTCTGTGGGAATTGGTACTTTGCTAATATCTCAGTGTTTTTATTTTCCTTGCTGTAGTTCAGGTGATAAACAACATAGTTAGCATTCACCAATGAGTCTATCGACTTGTCACTGGTAATAAAAGCATTGAACCTTGCACACCAGATACACCAGTTACCACCAATTTGTATCAGCACATGTTTTCCGGCTTCCTTCGCCTGCTTTACTCTTGATTCAATCTCCTTTTTGGCATTATCCTCCGGCCTGTAGAGATTAAATTTTGTCATGTCCTGTGATGAAGCCGCTAATCCCCCCATCAACACCATTGCCGCCAATACTAATTTCTTCATATTCTATTAATCATTTTGATCTTGAAATATTTTACTTCTATTGTTTATCAATTGTAACTACACAAGCTACTGCTTTATTACTGTTTGCATCTACTTTGAAGTAAATGGTGCCATCATTCGTATTGTTAAATCTTGCAGTACGAATCAAGATACTCTGCAATGCTTCGTTCACTTTACTAAGATAGTCGGAACGATTGCTGCGGCTGATGGCCTGGTTCAATGCATTGTAATCTAATTCATCTTTACTCACAACAATAGCAATCTGATCGCTGTTACCGAGATTATCCGCTTCGAATGATTGTGCCTTGGGGAAAAGCCTGTACCCCGTGATGCCACAGTAAGGTGAGTGTTTTGAAACGGTTTCACCCGATTTCAAGTATGGGAACAATACATAACTCGTACTATTTGTATCCCTGCCAAATACATAGATATAGCACTCTGTCGCATTTTCAATTGACATTTTGAAACGGGTGCCGATCTTTATTGGCGAAGTGGTTTGAAACATATTTCCAGCCGTTACCCGGAGCGGAATATTTTTCCCTCCGTCATTATTGACCAATCCAATCTTACACTCTAATGGAATATTAGCCACATTGCTTCTTTTAGGCAGCGGGTCAATTCCATATGCTTCTCTTACATACGTTTTAAAATCGCTATACCGTACCCAGGCCACTCCATCCTTACCCCACTCCGGCCCCCAGCTATTCATTATCTGAAAGGCACCGCCAAATTTTCTGTCATCATAACCAATCACACTCATTGCATGTCCACCCATTCCCATTTGTGATTGATCCATTCCCTGTGGTGTCCACAACTCCTTGCCCATCATATCCTGCATAAAACTCTGACCCACCATCATGCCAATCGCAACCGGTGCGTTCTTTGCTAAATGTTCTTTTATACCTCTTACACTGATCTCATTAATATTATCACCGTTGGTAATTCTTGTAAATCCATGGATCACATTCTCCCTTCCCCGCTGCACTTCTGAAGAAGATGGTTCCTTTTCACAATCCTGGTCATTATAAGGATACTGGCTCAATGGCATTCCGCCATTAGCTTTCATTGCTTCCATGGCCCTTTGTAAATAAGAACCCTGGCAACCTTCCAACCGTATCTGGTTGTATAAATAGGAAGGACTGAAAACTATTTGATCAGGGTCGTTGCCAGTTGCGGCAGCAGTTAAAATTGTTTGAGAGGCATAAGCACAGCTCCATGCCACACAACTACCCTGTTGTCCCTGGTTACCGCGGTTTGGCGCAAACTTTAATAAGGAAACGGCTTCCGGCAATGGATTTTTACCAGCATCATCCTCCAGACCTTCGTAAACGGAAGCTTTATTGAATTCAGCTGGATTAAAATTATAACCACTGTTTGAAAATTTCTTGATCACTTCACCAGGATTACAACCGCCACTTTTGTTTAATAAAAAAAAGGCTCCGGCTCCGATAACCAGTAGCAGGATAATTCCCTTTCCCTTAAAAAGCCCCAGCAACATAGGAAGTAGTGACATTAAGCCACCGCCACCACCCGGAAGATTAGGTCCCCGTCCACCGCCACCACCATCATCATCTTGTTGGTTAGGGTCTACAGGATCATCAGTCATTCTAATTGGCATACTAAAAAATTTTACTGTTAAAAATGGCTTCTCGGTAAGGTTATTAAAAGTAAGAAGTTCAGATGACTTTAGAACGGCAACAGTGGCATACTATAACAATTATTTTTCCCCCTTTTGCAACGATTGTGGCGAAGAATCGTCAATTTTGAGCATTACCATTAATTATCTTCATGAAACATATTTTAACGACCGTCTTTTCTCTCTTTTTAATCTCCGTTATATCTTTTGCACAGAAAACGACAGGCAAATTAAAATTTGAACAGGGGCAGACACTTGAAATTCTCCTGCAATCAAAAACAACCATTTCCCAGCAAGCGATGGGACAGGCCATTGATTTTACGATGGATGCAAGCGGCGCACATGCATATAGAGTTACCAATACAACAGACGATAACCACACACTCAATCATACTGTAAAGAGGATCACTTTTTCATTTGATGGCATGGGACAAAAACAATCCTTTGATTCTGACAAACCGAAAGACCTCAACGGCCAGTTTGGTAAACCCATTAAAGAATTACTAGAGAAAAAATATGACATCATCATTGACCCTAACGGAACAGTGTTAATGGCCATGCCAGAAACCTTTGCTTCGTCTGTCTCTGATAGCAGGATGGCCATCATTTCCAGTATGATGAAAGATGTAGTTGATATGGTGCAGCCTCCACAAAAAGGAAAAGCCAGTTTTTTTAAAATGCTTCCCGACAGTGCAGCAGGTAAAGGTGATACCTGGACCACTTCTTATATTGCTAATGGAGGAAAAACAGATGCCGCTTATGCGATTTCGGATATCAATGACTCTACCATTGTCGTAGATTTTGCTGAAAACTCAGTTACGGTAACAAAGGCTGAAATGATGGGAAGTGAAACAATCACTACCATGAACAATAAATCTACCGGTAAAATTATTCTGGACCGTGTTACTGGTATTATGCGGGAAAAAACAATTAATATGGAATCAAACGGAAACACCGAAGCCTCGTTTGGTACATTACCTGTTACTTCAAAAACAACAACTGTTATTACGGTAAAACCGGTACTATAAAAAGACTACAGAATTTCAACCTGGTTATTCAGCAAATCACTCCATTCATCCCGCCTGCGGATTAAATGTGTTTTACCATCTTTGATCATCACTTCTGCGGGTTTGTATCTTGAATTATAATTGGACGCCATTTCAAAACCATAAGCACCGGCATTGTGAAAAGCAAGATAATCTCCTTCACGGATCTCATTCAGCTGCCTGTCAGCAGCAAACGTATCTGTTTCACAAATATTCCCGGTAATAGTGTAAACTTTCTGTTCCCCGGTTGGGTTAGATATGTTTTCAATGTAATGATATGCATCATACATCATCGGCCTTATCAAATGGTTAAGGCCACTGTCCACTGCAGCAAATACAATTGAACCGGTATCCTTTAGCACAGTGACTTGTGCCAGCATATAACCACATTCACTTACCAAAAATTTTCCCGGCTCAAACCACAACTGGAACTTTTGGTTATTAGCTACCGGGTGGTTATCAAATGCTTCCTTTATCTTTTGTGCTAACAGAATAACATCGGTTTCCGTTTCGCCGGGTATATAAGGCACTTTAAATCCTCCACCCAGGTCTATTACTTCCAGTTCCGGAAAATGCGGGATCAATTCAAATAACACTTCCATCCCTTTTACAAACACATCAACATCCTTAATATCACTCCCGGTGTGAATATGTAAAGTGCGGATAAATAAATCAGTTGCCTTTACCAATTCTTCAATCTTGCCTAACTGGTCAACAGGAATACCAAACTTGCTGGTATCATGCCCGGTAGAGATCTTTAAATTACCGCCCGCCATGATATTGGGTCGTATCCTGATTCCGACAGGATAACTGTGTCCATATTTTTTTCCGAATTTCTCCAGGTTAGATAAACTGTCAATATTTATATGCACACCGGCCGCCACCGCTTCTTCAATTTCACTAAAGGCAATACCGTTCGATGTATAAAGAATACGTTGTGGTTCAAATCCCGCATGCAATGCCAGTTTTACTTCGTTGATGGAACTGCAATCAACATTACAGTTGATCTCTTTTACGTAACGAAGAATATTAATATTCGTAAGTGCCTTACTGGCATAAAAAAACTTAGTATCCAATATTGAAAAAGCGGCAGTGAGTTTCTGGTACTGTTCTTTTATTTTCGCTGCATGATAAACATACAAGGGTGTTCCAAACTCCCTGGCAATATTCACTAACAATTCTTTTGATAGTTGATCTGGCATATCTGCGAAGTTAGGGGTGACACAGGTTAAAACCGTACCCCTAAATACAAATGCCATCCCGGTGTGGAATGGCATAGTAATTATAAATTTTAATGACTGGTTTAGCTTTCTTCTCCTTCCGCAGCATCGTTACTTGCCTGTCCGGCTGGCTGGTTCACAATCAACTCCCCGCCATCAGTTACCACCAATGCCACGGTCTCGTCAGTAGCATCTGTTTTTTCTTCACCGCCCTGCAACGCATCTTTCATGATAGTAGGTTCTACTAATTGCTCTGCCAGCACTTCTTTAATTTTTGGCAGTTCATCTGCAGAATTGATACCGAAATAATCCATGAAATTTTTAGAGGTAGAATAAATCAATGGCTGCCCCGGTGCTTTTTCGTTTCTTCCACTGATAATGATAAGTTCCTTTTCCAGTAATTTCTGTACAGCATAATCAGAACTTACACCACGGATAGATTCGATCTCGCCTTTTGTAACGGGTTGTTTATATGCAATAATGGCTAAAGTTTCCAAAGCAGCTGCCGAAAGACGTTTCAGGAATTTTTCTCCATTTAATTGTGCAACAGTTTTATGAAATTCCTTTCTGGTCAGGAACTGCCAGCCACCGCCGCTTTGTCTCACTTCAAAGGGATAAAAGTCGGCGCTGTATTTTTCAGTAATCCCTTCCAAAGCAGCTTCTACCTGGTCTAAGGATATTTTGTCATCCATAAAACCAAGGGCATTGTTCACCAGTTCAGTTAACTCCAAAGTGGTCAATGGCTTGTCACTGGCAAAAATCAATGCTTCAATGTGAGGTATGAGATTAGTTATTTCCATTTGGTTATGTCAAAACGATTTGAACGAAATTAATATTACTGACAGGAACACGAAAACACACTTATTAACATTCTTAAGTAAGAATTCAGGAAAATGAGTTGTGTAAGCCCAGCTTTAACCTTCCAGCGCCGCTGCACCGCTTACAATTTCCGTCAATTCAGTAGTAATAGCTGCCTGTCTTGCACGGTTGTAAGAGATTTTCAGTGAACGAAGCATTTCATTAGCATTTTCACTGGCTTTATCCATCGCTGTCATCCTTGCTCCATGCTCAGAGGCATTTGAATCAAGTACCGCTTTGAATAATTGTGTATTGAGGATTTTAGGCATCAGTTCAGCGATCAGCAGTTCTTTTGAAGGATCATAAATAAAATCTGCTTTAGTGGCGCCGGCCTTCTTCTCTATTTTAGGAATGGGTAAAAATCTTTCTACTTCAAACTTCTGAGTAGCTGCATTTTTAAACTGACTGTACACCAGTTCTACTACATCAAACTGTCTTTCCTGGAAAGCTTTCATAGCTGCTTTAGAAGCGGCCTGTACATTCTCAAAAGTAAGGTTCAGAAAAATATCTTTAAAAGTAGCATCTGCTTTATAATTGTTCTTTACAAAATGCTCATATCCCTTTTTACCAATATTCCAGATAGTTATATTACCCTTCTTAGCCTGTTCCGGGTATTTTTCTGCGATCGTTAATTTGGTAAGCTTGATAGTATTTGCATTGAAGGCACCTGCCAAACCACGGTCACTGGTAATTACAATAAAGAGTACTTTTTCCACCGGGCGGTCAATAGCCAATGGCATACCAGCATCCCCACCCTCACTGTTGCTCACAATATTGCTGAGCATTTCCTGCAGCTTTTGTGCATAAGGACGCATTTGAACAATGGCATCCTGTGCCCGGCGAAGTTTGGCAGCACTTACCATCTTCATAGCCTTGGTGATCTGCTGTGTACTTTGTACTGATTTGATGCGGTTACGAACCTCTTTTAATTGTCCTGCCATATGATATTTTAATTGGCCCTGCCTACCGGCAAGAAGGCGCAAAAGTACGGCGTTGAAGCTAAAATTCCAGTAGTCTTTATAGAAAGATTTTAACAGGTTTACAGAGTGGCCTGCGACATGGGAAAAGTATGACCAAAACCACTGTTATAGGCTATAATTGCCAGTTCTACCCTGCTTTTTACGTTTAATTGCCTAAAGAGGGCTTCCCGGATATAATCCAACTGACGGGGACTTATTTTTAGTGTTGCTGCAATTTCTTTATAGGGCATATTAGTACCTACCCATTTCAAAAAGTCAATTTCTTCAATTGACAATTGATTTGCAGGGTTGATTTTTTTTTACAGAATAGCCAGCCCCTTGAATTGTCATTTTTGAGGTCATTTCAGGAAAAAAATAATACCCGGACATTACTGTTTTGATGGCTGTAACAAACTGGTCTATGCTCTTTCCCTTCTTTATTAAGCCATGCCCTCCGGAGGCAGCCATTTGACTCAAAGCAAGTTCGGTATTACACATGGTGTAAAATAGTATCCGGATGGCCGGGTAATCTTTCCTGATATTATGAGCCGTTTCGTACCCATTCATACCATCCATTCTAATATCAAGAATAAGTAAGTTGATCTCGGGCTTGACAAATAGTTTATCCAATAACTCCTTCCCATCACCGGCCTGAATCATCACCTTACAATTATCCAGGGTGTTGATATAGTTACTAACTAATTCTCTGACAGAAATATCATCATCCACCACAGCTATGCGGATCGGACTATTTGTATGTACGTCACTCATAAAACCTGTTTTTTAATAGGTAATAAAAAAACGGAAAGGCTTTAAGGTATGTATGTATGTATGTATGTATGTATGTATGTATGTAAAAGATACGGAGCATAAATAGGGGGTTGCAAAGTTTTCAAATTAAAGCTACGAGAATTGCCCCAAACTTATTGTGAAAAAAAAGCATACAAAAACGGGAAAAACCCGTTTTTATTTCCCCGTTATTAGCCGAATTTCATTTATTGGGTTTTTTGAAAGGGTTGATTTCAGTGGGTTTCTATATTTGATAAAAGCAAAACCATAAAAAAAGATGCTGAAAACAGTGGGGGAAAACCCATAATAAAACGGGGAAAATAGCGGCATTTGTTGGGAAAAATCCCGTTGGTTTAAATAGTTCGGTTATTGGCAGTCGGTAGTTTTGGTGCATCAATTGGCCAATTGCTACGGAAAATGCCGAAAACCGGTTAAAGAGAGTAGGTGAGAAGTAAAAACAAAAAAATGAAAAAAGTAATATTTTCAGCATTATTTATTTTTGTAAGTATAATTAGTTTTTCCAGTCCTTTGGTTATTGCATCAAAAAAGAGTTCCACACAATCATCAATTCAGAATCACGAGGGGCAGCTTATTGACATTTTCAAATCAATGGATAAATCAATTTTAAAATCCAGTGATGAAAAATTGATTTCTGAATATCTAATTGGAAAAAACAATGAAATTGTAAAGTATCTTATAAATAAATATCCCCAAAAGCTACCGATGGATTCTATTGATGTAAATGACCCGATGTGTATATACTTTGGCTTATTTATGGCAATGGTTGAATCCAACCAGATTAACGAGGGTGAAGCTGGAAAAATGGCACCATGGCTCGAATGTGTGGGAGGCGTGGTTTTTGGTGCAATTGGAGTTTATGACATTATTCATCAAGCACAAAACTTATCATTTAATGGTGCATGGAGTTTAGTCAAAAAACTTGTTAGGAGATATCTGGGTTGGTGGAGTGCCGCTGTGTGTATATATGACATAGTAACAACTTGCTTTTAATGCATAAAAAATTGCTTCAATCTGTCAGGGCGAGTCTGATAGATTGAAGCAACTAATTTTTATAAATTATAATATTAATCTAATGCAATACGGACTAATTGCAATATTTATATATTTAATACTGATTCATATTCTACGAATAATATATTTGTTTTGGAAACCAAGATTTCTGGAGTATAAAATTTTTCATTTTCCAACTACAAAGTATCACATTTTGGGATATTATGTGATAACCATCTTTTCATCCTTGATTTTTCTGCTATATAAATTAGAATTGATCAAGTAATCATTTCATATCTACCTGCGGCATCCTGTCTCAATTAATTTTATATATTACATAAACAAATAAGCTCCCATTTTCATTTATGGATTTCAAAAACATTAAAATTTTCTATCTTATACTCACTGCTCCGGCAATTGTACTTTTTGTATTAAAGAAAGGAGAATATATTGATAGTAAAATTTTTGCAATCATTCTTATTCTGTTTGTTTTAGTATTTAACCCAATTATTTCAGGATTAAGACTAATACAATCAGGAAAAATCAAACGTTCTGAGTTTTGGTATAATTTAATACCAGGATGGAATACAAAATATTTTATATTTCTGTTCTTCAATAAATAGCCTAAAAGAGAGTTATTGTTTATAAATTTTAAGCAACAACTCTCTTTCATTTCTTTGAAATTAAAAGAAGCTTCGCTTTAGTTACTCTTACTACTAATCCTTCAAAATAAACTCTCTCTTTAAACTATAAGTAATCAACAACCGCCCCCCTTCTTTTGTACCATTTTTTACCGGTCTTTCATACTCCCGGATAAACTCCAGTTGCACTGGCCCATTAGCAAGATTTTCCAAATCGCTTTTTGTGATTACCAGGCGGCCATTCAATACCTTATCTACCCGGTTTATGCCATCGTTGATATACGAGGTATCCGTTAGCAAGACTCTGACATGATCTTCCGGATCAAGCCCGTCAAATTCAAAAACAAGTTCGTCTCGTTTTACTGTATCATTTACAGGGGTAAGCAATACAATTGGTTTAAAATCGAATTCCTCTTTATACTCTCTCTTGTTAATATCCGTAAAAACAATACTGTGCTTTCCCGTAAATGCTGTTAAAGGCTTATGCAGTTCGTAAAAAACACCTGTCATTTTCGTACTATCCGCAGCGATTGTTTCACCATCTAACTTTACTTCACCCGCAGCAATTCCATTTTCCTCCTCTCCGCCCCCCCGGTATTGCAGCAATATGGTAAGGTTGTCGTCGCCTTCTCCACCTGTAACCTGGTAATCAAACCAGATAGTTTCAGGGTCTGCTTCATAATTTTTATCTTTTTTATTGTTGCAGCCTAAAAATGAAACGGAGAAAAGAAAAAAAAGAAATGAGAAACGCCTGTTCATATTACTCGTTTATTACTACTACCGGAAAAGCCGGAAAGATACATTATCAGTTCGCAAATCATATGAGTAGTTGCCAACCTCACCGGCATAAGATTTACCGGTTTTGGCCTGAAAACCATGCCACTAAACTCCCAACTATGGCTTATCTTTGCCGACCCTGAAAATAACGGACAATGTTCCGATAAAACAGGGGGTAGGTTCTGCCAAATTGGCTCTTAACTATTATATAGCACCCTTTTTGACAACCAAATACCTAATTCCTTAATACTAATAACCACAATATGCTTGGTTTTATCTCTAAAATTTTTGGCGGCAGCAAATCGGAAAAGGATGTAAAAAAGATTGAACCTTATGTAGGCAAAATCAACCAATTCTTTACTTCATACCAGTCGCTCAGTAATGATGAACTGCGTAACAAAACACAAGAGTTTCGTCGGCGTATCAAAGAACATCTTTCTGAAATTGATGCCGTTATTGCCGAAAAAAATACAGCCGCTGAAGAACTTCCTTTCACTGACCTGATGGGTAAGGATACTATCTACCAGGAAGTAGATAAGCTGAAAAAAGACAGGGACAAAAAAATTGAAGAAGTACTGGAACAAATTCTTCCGGAAGCATTTGCAGTTGTAAAAGAAACCTCCAGGAGGTTTAAAGAAAATATTGAGCTGGTATCTACCGCCACAGAGCTTGACCGTGACCTGAGCGTAAAAAAGAGTTACATCACTATTGATGGCGAAAAATCCATTTTCAAAAATACCTGGACCGCTGCCGGCGGAGAAGTAACCTGGAACATGGTGCATTATGATGTGCAGTTGATTGGTGGTGCTGTTCTGCACCAGGGAAAAATTGCAGAGATGGCAACGGGTGAAGGTAAAACATTGGTGTCTACCCTCCCTTCTTACCTGAATGCATTGCCCGGAGAAGGAGTGCATATTGTAACCGTAAACGATTACCTGGCCCGTCGTGACCAGGAATGGAACGGAACGATATTCGAATGGCTTGGTATAACAGTAGATTGTATTGACAAGCACCAGCCTAATAGTGAAGAAAGAAGAAAAGCCTACCTCGCCGATATTACATATGGCACCAATAATGAATTTGGTTTCGATTACCTCCGTGATAATATGGTGCACACACCAGAAGAAATGGTGCAACGTAAACACCACTATGCAATGGTGGATGAGGTAGACTCTGTATTGATTGATGATGCCAGAACACCGTTGATCATTTCTGGCCCCGTGCCAAAAGGTGATGACCAGCAATTCCATATCCTTAAACCAAGGGTGCAGCAATTAATGCAGGAGCAGGAAAAAATTGTCCGCACCTGTTTGAATGAAGCAAAAAAACGTATCGCTGAAGGTGATGATGATCCAAAGGGCGGCGGACTGTATCTTTTCAGGGCACATCGTGGCTTACCAAAGTATGGCCCGGTCATTAAATTCCTGAGTGAGCCTGGTATAAAAGTGAAAATGCAGAAAGCTGAAAACTATTACCTGCAGGATCAGCAACGTCACATGCACATTGTAGATGAAGAACTGTTATTCCAGATAGACGAGAAAAATAATTCGGTTGACTTGACTGAAAAAGGGCTTACTATGATCACCCGTTCTGGTGAAGACCCTGAATTTTTTATTCTGCCTGATATAGGGGTAAAACTGGCGGAAGTAGAAAAAAATACTGCATCAGCTGATGAAAAATTACATGAGAAAGAAGCCATTCTCAATGACTATGCACAAAAAGCTGACCGTATCCTTACGGTACAGCAATTATTAAAAGCTTACACCTTATTTGATAAAGATGTTGAGTATGTAATAATAGACGGTGCTATTAAAATTGTAGATGAGCAAACCGGCCGTATTATGGAAGGTCGCCGCTACAGTGATGGGTTGCACCAGGCTCTTGAGGCAAAAGAAAATGTAAAGATTGAAGCTGCAACACAGACTTACGCTACTATTACATTGCAGAACTACTTCCGTATGTATCATAAGCTGGCTGGTATGACGGGTACTGCGGAAACGGAAGCTGCCGAGTTGTGGAGTATCTACAAATTGGATGTGGTAAACGTTCCTACAAATATCGGCATGATACGAAAGGACAAACAAGACCTTGTTTACAAAACAAAAAGGGAAAAATATAAAGCTGTTATTGATGAGATAGAAGCACTGCGTAATGCAGGCCGTCCTTGTCTTGTTGGTACCACTTCAGTTGAAGTAAGTGAGTTGTTGGGAAGAATGTTACAACAGAAAAAAATTCCCCATAATGTATTGAACGCAAAACAACATGCCCGGGAAGCACAGGTAGTAGCAGAAGCTGGTTTAGCAGGTGCGGTTACCATCGCCACCAATATGGCCGGTCGTGGTACAGATATCAAACTCGGGCCGGGAGTAAAAGATGCAGGTGGTCTTGCTATTATTGGTACAGAAAGACATGAAAGCCGCCGGGTAGACAGGCAGCTGCGGGGCCGTGCAGGAAGACAGGGAGATCCGGGGTCTTCTCAATTCTATGTTTCACTGGAAGATGATTTGATGAGAATGTTTGGTAGCGAACGTATCGCTTCATTAATGGATAAGCTTGGTTATAAAGAAGGTGATGTGATTCAGCACAGCATGATCAGCAATAGTATTCAACGGGCACAAAAGAAAGTGGAAGAAAACAACTTCGGTATCCGTAAACGTTTGCTGGAGTATGATGATGTAATGAACAAGCAGCGTAATGCAGTGTATGAAAAACGTAACCACGCCTTGTTTGGTGAAAGGTTAGCATTGGATATTGACACTTCATTTTCTTCTGTTGCCGGCAGCCTGATTGATTCATTCCGTGAGCAGGAAGACTTTGAAGGTTTCAAAATGGCTTGTATCGTCAACTTTGGCCTGGATACAAAAATTGAAGAAGAAGAATTTAAAAAAGGAGATGTCAATACAATTATTGATCGCCTATATGTAGAAGCATCAGAAAGATATAATAGCCACAAAGGAGAGTTGCAAAAGCAGGCCATTCCTGTCTTTAAAAACATACGACTTACACAAGGCAGTCATATAGAAAACGTAGTGGTTCCTTTTACAGATGGTAAAAGAGGGCTGAATGTTTTGACCAATCTTGATAAAACACTCAGTACAAGCGGATCGGAATTGACCAACTCCCTGGAAAAAACAATTACCCTTGCCGTTATTGATGATGCATGGAAAGAACACCTGCGAGCAATGGATGATTTGAAACAAAGTGTACAAACAGCTTACCTGGAACAGAAAGATCCATTGGTTATTTATAAAATGGAAGCTTACAACCAGTTCAGTAATATGAACAATGATGTAAACAAGGATATTGTTTCATTCCTCTGCCACTCGTCTATTCCTATTCAGCAGGAAAATGCCGCCTTGAAAGAAGGCCGTCAGCAAAAAACGGATATGAGCCGAATGGTAGCTAACAAAGAAGAAGTGGATAATGCAGGCCAGGATTATGCAGCCAATGAAAGAGACAAATTTGAACCCGGAGGTGGTGGCGAACCGGTGGTAAAACATGAGCCGGTAAAAGTGGGTCCGAAGATCGGGCGAAATGATCCCTGCCCTTGTGGTAGTGGTAAAAAATACAAGCAGTGTCACGGCAAAGACGCTTAAAATAAAGGGGTTATGATTTTTCAAAGGGGTATTTACTTTGTAAATGCCCCTTTTTTTGTGCCTGTTTAAGAGTTGTGAGTAACCATTTTCGTAAAAACCCTATTTTTTTTGAAAATAAATAATAGGTTTGCACACCATTTAATTAAAACCTAAAACCAAAAAACATGAAAAAATTGTTCGCCGTATTAGCTCTTGTTGGTGTAATGACATCTTGCAAAGACAAAAAAGATGAGAAAAAACCAGAAGAGACAACAACTACTACCCCAACTGACGCAACTACTCCGACAGACGCCAACACTACTCCTACTACTGATCCCGGTACAGGTGTTCCTACTTTTAACGATGCTGATGTAACAGCGTATGTAAAGTCATATGAAGATTACATTGCTGCCTACAAAAAAGCTGTTGAAAGCAAAGACATGACTAAAATGGCAGACTTAGCGAAAATGGGCCAGGACCTTGCTGCAAAAGCAACTGCTGCAACTCAAAAATTAGCCGCTAACCCTGAAGATGCTAAGAAGTTAGCTGATTATATGACTGCAAAAGGAGCAGAAATTATGGAATTGTCTAAAAAATTGACTGGACAATAATTCAGTTTAATTTTTTTGATAAAAATCCCCCCCCCCCGCAGTATAAGCGGGGGGGATTTTTATTTTATTAACTTTAGCCTGCTCAGCTGTCAATAGCTTACCAAAACTTTCCTCATCCATGTATCATTTAACCAAACAAAAGGTTCACGGTCTGCTTCACCCGGAAATAGTAGGCGATAAACGCTGGGATAAGATCATCAACGTATTTATCATCGTTTTGATAATACTAAACGTGGTGGCCGTAATATTAGAAACCGTAGGGCCTATTCATGCTAAATACAAGAACTTCTTTTATTATTTCGATTTAGTATCTGTTATCATATTTACCATTGAGTATATTTTGAGAGTATGGAGCAGCAATCATGAAGAAAAATATAAACATCATTTTTGGGGAAGACTTAGATATATGTTTTCGCTGGGAGCTTTGATAGATCTTATTGCAATTATCCCTTCCTATTTACATGCTGTTATTGGGCTCGACTTAAGAATACTTCGTATGCTGCGGCTACTGCGGATTTTCAGACTTTTCCGGTTAACGGCCTATACAGAATCGGCTCATATGATTGCCAATGTGTTTAAAAGGCGTAAGAATGAACTGGGCTTAAGTTTTATTTTGGCCATATTCCTTATTATTATTGCATCCTGTGTTATGTATTTTGCAGAGCACCTGACTCCGGATGAAAAAACAAGCCTGTTTAAAAGTATCCCTCATACTATCTGGTGGTCGGTGGTTACACTTACCACAACAGGTTACGGCGATATGTATCCGCTTACCAACCTGGGCAAGGCTATGGCAAGTGTAATTATGCTAACGGGTGTCGCTTTTTTTGCTATCCCTGCTGGTATTCTTTCGGCCGGTTTCCAGGAAGAATTCCGGAAAAATAAAATCATGAAAACACACAAATGCCCTCATTGCGGAGAGCCGATTGAATTGGATGATACCAATCATAATCATACTGCCAACCAGCAAAAAAAATAGCAGGTGATAACACCTGCTATCCCAGATTGAGAATATAATTTTTAGAATCCCTTCTTCGGCTTGATGTTATATTTTTCTTCATAACGATCATTCAATTGCTTCTGCTTATCATCTAAGTTTATTTTACGGCCTTGTATAAAGGCATCGGTAACATTGTTTGTTCTCATATCCAAAATATCACCTGAGCTAATGATAATATTAGCATCTTTTCCTACGGCTATACTTCCGATTTTGTCAGATACTCCCATGATCTTTGCGGCACTTGAAGTAATAGCGGCCAATGCCTCTTCTTTTGTAAGTCCATAAGCAGCAGCCGTACCTGCATTAAATGCCAGATTACGTCCCCGGTTTTGAGAATCATCGTCTGACAAGGCAAATACTACTCCGGCCTTTTGCAAAGCCGCTGCCGTTTTATAAGGCTGATCCACATCATCATCTGCAGTCGTAGGAAGGCTATGTAATTGATTTAAGATGACTGACACATTATTCTGTTTCAATAAGTTTGCAATTTGCCATCCCTCACTTGCCCCAACAATAACCATGTCAAATCCAAACTCTTTTACAAAATCCAGTGCTACCAGCATTTGCTTTACTGTATTAGCATGAACATATAATTTTTGCTTTTTATTAAACAGATTTTTTACTGCTTCAAATTTCAAATT
>CALRVH010000048.1:0-25212 GCA_943371565.1 Chitinophaga pinensis
CCTGGGTGGAAGATTGTCATTGTAATAAGGATAGAATTTGAAGATATAGGATGGCATAGCCATCGTAGCAAACGCCGACATCATCGTTGCGATGGCAATAAAAATAGTAGTAAGTCCATATTCTGCTGCTGTGAAATCATTGGCAGTGCCCTGGCGGGTGAAAAAATAGGTATTCAGTAAGCCGACAGCAAAGCCGATATAAATAACTAAAGATGAAATAATACTTTGCCGTCGAATACTACTCATGCGGTAAAGATAATGAATGGAGAAGAGCCAATGGTGAAAGGTGCCTAGTCAATCTTTTTTACTTTGATATAAAAGTTATCATCAATCTGGAGCCCCTTGCTTTTCAACACCGAAGTCATCGAAGTGTTTTTCCATTCAGCAGTTGGTCTTAACCAGTCCCCGGTATCTTCAAGCCGTACGGGCATTTCAAAACCAGCAATACAGTTTGCCCAGCGATAGGAAAGCTTATCACCCTGGGTTTTGTATTCCAGAACAGGAATTTTTATGGTTCGTAGGTACTGGTCAAAAATTTTGGATAGATCTTTTCCTGACTGTTTGGAAAAATAGCCTTCCACTTCTTTTGAGTCAACGGTCCGGTGATAAAAGTCTTTATTAAGCCCCCTCATTATTTTTCTAAATACGGAATCATCATCAATAATCTGACGGATGGTATGCAGCAGATTAGCTCCTTTATTATACATGTCGCCGCTTCCTTCCTGGTTTACTCCATAATAGCCAATCAGTGGCTTGTCATTACTGATATTGTTCCGGATGCCCTGTACATATTCGTCTGCTGCTTTTTTCCCATAATGATATTCAACAAATAAGGCTTCGGAATACATGGTAAATCCTTCATGCACCCACATATCCGCAATATCATTGGTGGTAATGTTATTCGCAAACCATTCATGCCCACTTTCATGGATGATGATATAATCCCATTTCAAGCCCCAGCCTGTCCCTGAAAGGTCACCTCCGAGATACCCGTTTTGATAATGATTACCGTAGGCAGTTGCACTTTGGTGTTCCATGCCAAGATGTGAGGATTCTACCAGTTTAAAACCATCTTCATAAAATGGGTAGGGACCAAACCAGTATTCAAAAGCTTTTAACATCGGCTTTACATCCCGGCCAAAATGTTTTTTTGCTTTTTCTAAATTATAGTCAAGCACCCAATAATCAAGTGAAAGATTTTTTTCTGTTTCACCAATATAATTGTCTGCGAAATGAACATACTTGCCGATATATGGAACAATATTGTAGTTATTGATTGGGTTTTTTACCTGCCATGTATAAAGCATGGTGCCATCTTTCTGATCATCTTTTGAATAGAGTCTTCCATTGGCAACAGCCACCAATGTATCGGGAACTTTTACTTGTATCAATGCTCCCTGGTCTGGCTCATCACTCTGGTGGTCTTTGCAGGGATACCAGACACTGGCACCTAATCCCTGGCAGGCAACTGTCATCCATGGACGACCTTTTGCATCTTTGCCCCATATCCAGCCACCATCCCATGGTGGATTGACGGCTTCACGGGGTTTGCCCCGAAAATATATTTTGATACTATGGAGTGTAACCGGGTGTTTTTTTTGTAAGGCTGTTTTTGCAGCAATAAAATTGAAATTTCCAAAATCAATTATATAAACATTCCCGTTTCGTTTAAAGTTTTTTATTTTTTTTGTTGAAAATAATACTGTCGATCATCATCGGCTGTTGCAGATCAATCTGCATTTTCTTGTTCTTGCCGTCGCTGTTAATATCAAAACCGATTTGATTCCAGCCTTTGATAGTTTCTGTTTTGTAATCCGGCACCACATGAATATTATAGGAAACAACATTCCACCAGGCCCTTTCCGGAGTGATGCTGCCCCGGAGTGTATCTTGCCGGGTGAATTTATTTTTCTGATTTAACGGCTGGCCACATGCTGAATAGGTAAAGCAACATAAAAAGAAGAGAATATAGACTGACCGGGATATGTATTTCACGGTGATATGTTTTGTTACTGTAAATTTAAGCTTTGATAAGTAAGATGAACGTTAAAAGTAATTACATAAAGTTACTGGGGCTGCTGCTGTTTGTATTGCAATTGTCCTCTTGTTACAACAAGAAGAACAGTGAAAGCAATATATTCCATTATAACGAATTCAATGGTATAGCATCTCTTGATCCTGCATTTGCGAAAAGTCAGTCAACCATGTGGGCAGCACATCAATTGTATAACACATTGGTAGAAATGGATGACAGCCTTCATTTAGTGCCATCAATCGCCAGGAGCTGGGATATATCCGCCGATAGAATGACATTTATTTTTCATCTCCGGAGCGATGTATTTTTTCATGATGATCCGGTATTTCCCGGTGGAAAAGGCAGGAAGCTGACAGCAAAAGATGTGGAGTATAGTTTTAACCGGATCATCGACAAACAAACTGCCAGTCCGGGTTCGTGGATATTTAACCGTAAGGTTGACACCATTCAACCCTTTAAGGCGATTGATGATACAACATTTCAGTTGAAGCTGCTGCGTCCTTATATTCCGATGCTCGGGATTATTTCAATGCAGTATTGCTCTGTTGTTGCAAAGGAAGCAGTAGAGAAATACGGAACTGATTTTCGCCGTCATCCTGTAGGTACCGGCCCATTCCGTTTTATTGCCTGGGAGGAAGGGCAGGCATTAGTTTTAAAAAAGAATCCTGCTTACTTTGAAAAGGATGAATCGGGCAACAGCTTGCCATACCTCGACGGAATAAAAGTTTCCTTTTATGACAGTAAGGCCACTGAGTTTTTATTATTCCGGCAAAAACAACTGGAATTTATCAATGATATCGAAGCTTCATTTAAGGATGAGGTGCTGACAAAAAAAGGAACACTTAGTAAAGAGTGGGAAGGCAAGATCATATTGAGGACAAACCCATATCTGAATATTGAATACTTAGGGATATTGGTAGATTCAACGAATGAACTGGTAAAGAACTCCCCAATGCGGTTTAAAAAGATCCGGCAGGCCATTAACTATGGGTTTGACCGAAGGAAAATGATTTTATATCTCCGTAATTCTCTTGGCACACCTGCTGAATCCGGATTTGTACCCATGGGATTACCCTCATTTGATTCATCAGCAGTCAAAGGCTATCATTACAATCCTGCAAAAACAAAACAACTATTGGCTGAAGCCGGTTTCCCGGATGGTAAAGGGCTTCCAACAATTAAATTGTTAACCGTTGCCATTTATGCGGATATGGCAAACTTTATTGCCAAGCAATTAGAAGAATCGGGCATACCAGTGCAGGTTGAAGTTATGCAGAAAGCCCTGCTACTGACTATGACATCAAGTTCAACGGCCGCCTTTTTCCGCGGAAGCTGGATCGCAGATTACCCGGACGCAGAAAATTATTTATCTGTTTTTTATTCAAAAAATCCGGCACCGCCTAATTATACACGATATAAAAGTGCTGCTTTTGATGTGGCTTTTGAAAAAGCTATCCGGGAGGATAACGATTCAATCCGCTATACGCTTTACCAGCAAGCCGATAAGATAATGATAGAAGATGCTCCCGTTGTGCCGTTATGGTATGATAAGGTTGTTTGGCTGGTACAACCAAAAGTAAAAGGGTTTACGCCTAACGCTTTGAATTTGCTGGAGCTAAGAAGGGTAAGACTGAAATAAAAAACCGGAAGAATATCTCCCGGCTTTTATCATTAATTCTGTTTTAATTTATCCTTAAACACTTTCCTGAATTTATCAAGTTTGGGCCGTATTACGATCTTACAATAAGGATTTGCATTTTCATTATTCTCAAAGTACTGCTGGTGATAATCTTCTGCCGGATAGAATTTAGTAAAGGCAGTTATTTCAGTAACAACAGGATTATCGAAAGCCCCGCTTTTGTTCAGCTCAGTTTTATATTTTTCTGCTTTTTCTTTTTGTTCTGTGGTGTGATAGAAAATGCCACTGCGGTATTGTGTTCCCACATCAGCACCCTGGCGATTTAAAGTTGTAGGGTCGTGGGTTTCCCAGAACACTTCCAACAGCTCATCAAATGTAATTTTTAAAGGGTCATAGACTATCTGCAGGCATTCTGCATGGCCGGTTTCGCCGGTACAGATTTGTTTGTAGGTAGGGTTTTCTAATTCGCCACCTGTGTAGCCGGAAGTTGCGCTGATAACGCCATCCAACTCTTCAAATATTGCTTCGGTACACCAGAAGCATCCGTTGGCAAAAGTGGCGGTTTCTACGGCGGGCAGGGGATTCTGATTCTTTGGTTCCATATTATTATCCTTGGTTATGTTAACAGATGTGGGTGATTTTTGTGCACAGGAAAGCAGAGTTGTCAATCCAACAATAGCTGCTGTCAATGTTGTTTTCATTGTATGAGGTTTTAATTTCTTCATGGTAAATTTCGTGCAATTTAGCGTCATGCCAAGAGCTTGTTTTGTAGGTTGCACGACAAAGACCGGTTTTTGCGTATTCGTTAACACAATAGTTAATAACAAACTTATTTACGATCGGTTCAATTAAAAAGATTTGGTATGAGATGCATTGGTATTATTTTAACAGTCTTGATTTTGTCAGCATGTCAAACAAAGAATATGAAACAGCCCCTTATTTCTACATATGCCTTTCGCCTAAAACCCGGCGAAGACCTGAAAGAAGGTATTGAAAAGGTCGTTAAGGAAAACAACATTAGTGCAGGATGGATAGCAACTTGTGCAGGCAGCCTGACTGATTATACAATCCGGTTTGCCAATCAGCCAGGCGGCAGTACAGGGAATGGCCATTTTGAAATTGTGAGCCTTTCCGGGACTATTAGTATTAATGGCCCGCATTTGCATATCGGTATCAGCGACAGCACAGGTAAAATGATTGGGGGGCATTTAATGCAGGGGTGTAAAGTCTATACAACTGCCGAGATTGTGTTGCAGGCAACCGATAAATACGAGTTTAAGCGTCAGAAGGATGGCAGTACTCCATGGGAGGAATTACAGGTTATTTCAAAGTAGAATGATAATTCACTTTCCTGTAAAAAGACTTGTCTTCCGAACAGGCAGAGAAATATATCTTGCTTACGACAGACTTGTTAATTTCGCATCTCAGTTAAAACCAGGACCAGATAGAAGCATGAAACTTTTTCCCGAATCAGCATACCTGCAACTTGAATTTAACAAGGTAAAAGACCTGCTGGCGAATTATTGTCAGACAGAGCATGCCCATATAAAGGCAATGGAACTCCGCATTCATACCCGGAAGGAGTTTGTGGAAACAGACCTCAGACAAAGTCATGAATACAGGCAACTGGTTGTTAACAGCATTTATTTCCCCAACGATTATATACTGAATCTTTCTAAAGAATTAAAACTGCTTTCTATACCCGGTGCTGTGTTAAGCGGGGAGGAGTTGCAGCAAATAAGAAAATTAGCAGAGAGTATTGAAAAGATATTTCGCTGGTTTGATAATGAGAGAAAACAGGCTTATGGGGGTTTGGCAAAGATCATCAGCAATACATACTATGAAAAGGTGATCCCGGAAATGATAAATGATGTGCTGGATGAGTATGGACAGGTGAAAGATAATGCGTCAGATGAGTTGAAGAATATACGGATGAGCCTGTATCGTAAAAGAAATGAACTGAGAAGACTTTTTGATAAGATTGTTGCAAAGATGAACAAGCAGGGCCACCTGGCAGATATTGAAGAAAGCTTTATGAATGGCCGAAGGGTATTGGCTGTATTTGCCGAACAAAAAAGGACAGTAAAGGGAATTTTACATGGGGAGAGTGATAGCCGTAAAACAGCATTTGTAGAACCGGAGGAGACGATCGAGTTGAACAATACCATTTATGAACTCGAGGGGGATGAAAAAAAGGAGGTCTATCGAATTTTGAGGGACCTCACGGCTAAACTGTCAGTTTATTCAACTTTGCTTACGGCGTGGCATGTTGTAGTTGGAGAATTTGATTTTATAAGGGCAAAAGCTAAACTGGCGGCTGAAATTAAAGGGGAGTACCCGGCAATTACAGACAAAGCCCATGTGCACCTGGTAGAAGCGTATCATCCTTTATTGTATTTGTATAATCAAAGAACCGGAAAGCCGACTATTCCTGTCACTATTACGCTGGACGACACTAAAAGGATATTGGTTATCAGCGGCCCTAATGCCGGAGGTAAAACAGTTACGATGAAAACTGTTGGCCTGTTGCAAATGATGGTACAGAGTGGCTTGCTGGTGCCGGTACATCCATCCTCGCAGTTTGGCATTTTCAAACAGCTGATGATTCATATCGGTGATACGCAAAGTATCGAATTTGAATTGAGCACTTACAGCAGTCATCTTTTACACATGAAGCAATTCATGGAAGAAGCCAATGGCCGTACTTTGTTTTTCATAGATGAGTTGGGAAGTGGCAGTGACCCCAACCTTGGGGGAGCATTTGCAGAAGTAATTTTACAGGAGCTGGCTAAGAAGCATGCTTTTGGAATCGTAACAACCCATTATCTCAACCTGAAAGTAATGGCAGGTAAGACAGCAGGCATTATTAATGGGGCAATGGCTTTTGATGAGAAAAATTTACAACCCCTCTATAAACTATTGATTGGCAAACCGGGTAGTTCGTATACATTTTCTATTGCGGAAAGAATTGGCCTTGATAAGGGTCTCATCAACCGGGCAAGACAATTGGTGGATGAAGACCAGTTCCGCCTGGATAAATTATTGAATCGTACGGAACAGGATTTGCAGGATCTTCAGAAGAAAGAAAAAGACGTACACCAGTTATTAAAAGAGAATGAACGGATAAAGAAGGAAATGTTACAAACACTTGACAAGGAAAAACATCTTCAACAGGTGGAGTTGTTAAAAGAGCAGAACAGGGTAGCCGAAGACAGAATTGCTTATTTAAAGGACATGGAAAGAAAGCTGAAACAAATGCTTGTAGAATGGCGTAAGGAAGAAAATAAGAATAAAGTGATCAAACAAATGGAGGCTTTGTTGTTTAAGAAAGATGAGAAAAAAGTTGTGAGTAAGATGCAGAAGAAGATTGATTCAAAATTTAACGAGGTGGGCGGTGAAATAAGGGTGGGCGACAAAGTGAAAATGAAAAAGAATCACCAGGTGGGGTTGGTGATGGAGCTAAGAGGTAAGAGGGCTGTGGTTAAAATAGGCTTATTGCCCATGCAGGTGGAGATAAAGGATCTTGTTGTCGTGGCGGAAAAGATATCTGAAGAGTAATGAAGCCAAAGGAGAAAAATACTGTGTCAACGAAATTGTGGTGTGTAATTAAAGGGAATTACTATTATTCTCTTTGATATAAAAAAGCGAAGCCTTACGGGGCTTCGCTGTGTATTTAACGAGTGTGTAAGTCAACTGTTGATATAATTGTGGAGTTGGTTGATCGTCTCTTTTTGGGCTTGAATCGTTTCTTTCACTACATCGCTCATTGAAATGATGCCAGATAATTTATTATTTTCAAATACCGGCATATACCTGATATTTTTTTCACTCATCAGTTGCATGCAATGGTCAATGGTATCAGATGGGGCAACTGAAGGTAACCCTGTGGACATGATTTCTGATACTTTAGTGTGGGCAGAATCTTTGCTTTTTAAAATTACTTTCCGGGAATAATCTCTTTCTGTCATGATCCCAAGATATTCCTCCTGTTGCATTACAACAACAGACCCAATATTTTTTTCTTCCATTATTTTCAACGCTTCCATTACAGTTGCATCAGGGGATATAGTGATTGGCAACACTCCTTTACGTTTTAATGCTGATAACACGGTATTCATGTGGCAATTTTTCTACTTGAAAAGTACGAAAAGAAGTAACTAATTCAAAAACTATTTGGTCGCATCCGGTCGCTGGCTAATTAATTTGCCGGCAATTAGCGAAGAGGTCATTAGTAAGACCACTGATATTGCAAAAAGGGTAGTGCCACTTTCCAGTTTGGATACGATGATCGTTGAGTCAAATTTCATATTTAGTATCAGTACCGCAACTACAAAAACATCCAGCATAGCCCACTTGTTAATGATTTCCAATGCAGTACTGACGAATCGATGACGGGGTATCTTTTGCCCCAGCAGTGTTATAAAAAGAAAAATGTATTTAATAATGGGAAAGATAATGGTAAAGAACATCAGCAATAAACCGATAAATACTTCTCCCTGGTCAAAGAAATACCGGAAAGAGGTGCTTATATACACATAATCAGTTTTGATAGTGAATGGTCCTATACCAAACCCTGATTGAAGTAAGGGATACATGAAGCCGAGAATAAAGAATATAAGAGAAGCAACCAGCACCATTATAGCTATCCATCTTCTGTCATTATTACGTTTCACATATTTAAGATATAAAACATAGTGGATAAAATCATTTCCTTTTTATACCTTGTATGGGATTTCAGGCGAACCGAACCCCAATGGACCAAAAACCTGCTACCATAAAGGAAATTGCCACCCGGCTGAATGTTTCTGTATCTACGGTTTCAAGGGCTCTCCATAATCATCCCAGTATTGGTTTGCGAACCAAAACACAGGTTCAGAAATTGGCCCAGGAATTAAACTATGAGCCTAACCAGGCTGCTATTTCATTCAAACAGGGGAAAACGATGACAATAGGAGTTATCCTGCCTAACCTGGGTGAAGAATATTTTTCGATGGCGATCAATGGCATTGAGGATGTGGCGACAAAAAATAAATATACTGTTCTCATTGGCCAATCGCATGATGAGGTGGAAAGGGAACAGCAGATTGCAGACACCATGCGACGGCAAAGAGTAGATGGCTTGATTGTATCGCTTTCTAAAACAACAAAATCATTTGAACATTTCGAAATATTGAAAAAGTACAATATCCCTGTTGTGTTTTTTGACCGGGTGCCCGAGGCCCCGGATGCTTATACCGTTTCTTGTAACCTGGAGAATAGTTCTGTTGAGTTGGTGGATTGGTTGGTCAGCAAGGGTCATAAACAAATTGGCTTCATAAAGGGCCCTGATACGTTGATTCATTCAAAGCAACGGTTAAATGGCTATTATGAGGGGTTGAAAAAACATAAGCTAAAAGCAGATACAGCTTTCGTGGTTTCGACTGATTTGAGTAAAAAAAAGACACAGGATGCTATGCATAAATTGCTGGCATTAAAAAGCAGGCCGACAGCAGTTATTGCATTCAATGATTACGTGGCATTGGATGCAACGAAATATACCCGTAGCCAGGGCCTGAAGATCAACAAAGACGTTTCTTTTGTTAGCTACGCTAATCTGCCAATAACCAGTTACATGGATGATCCCCCGTTAGCATCAGTAGAGCAGTTTCCTTATCAGCAGGCTGAAAAAGCAACAGCTATTTTATTACAACTCATTCAATCGAAAGGCGCAGATGAAACCATTCCTCATAAAGTAGTGCTGGAGAGTAAGGTGATGGTGAACAAAGGAGACTGATAACAAGAGTAACCTGAATAAAAAAAAGCAGGCGGTGCAGGCCTGCTTTTTTATGTTATAGTAGTGTCGTAAACGTTACGGGTAAAGTCGGAATGTATATGAACCATAACAGTTACCGGCATCAGACCACTCCAGTGTTCTTCCTGCAGTAATACAGTAGATAGAAGTGTAACCATCACCAACTACAACTGTACCGCCACCCCATGGAGATACCTGGCCTCTGTAATAACCATCTACATAGATGTTTACATAATAGCCTGTATAGTTAGAAAAATAAATACTGCAGCTACCTCTTGATTTGCCTTCAGCAACATCAGTACTAGGAGCATCAGATTTAATGTTGGGGTTAGAACCACGGGTTGCATCAACTGTTGCAGCCTTTACAGTTCTTGTTACTTTTTTTTGAGCATAAGTTGTTGAGGAAAATGCTAACAGCATGCACCCTGCTGCAAAAATTCCAAGAAGCGATTTTTTCATTTTGTTTGTTTTTAGTTTTTATTGAAAGTGGTTGGTAATACTTTTTTAATTTCTAAACAATGTTACATATTTTTTTTGTGTTTACTATACCGCCGGCAGGGTATTTATTACAGAGCCGTAATGTAATTATCGTTTTGATTTAACCGGTAGTTTGATAAGATTCCAGTTTGCGACCGATTTGGTGAAGCCTCTCGTTCCGCCTTCGTTTCCGAGGTTCAATAAATTGCCCAGTGGATTATTGCCTTTTGGAGTGCCTCTTACTCCTTCCTGGTTAAATACAGCATCATAATTAGGGATCTGTTCATCGGACGCCAGGAGGAAATAGTTGTCCGTTCCAACTGGTTCGGAAACTTCACCTTCAAACAGGAATACATCTTTTACCAGCTCTTTTTTGCTATCTAATTTCGGGAACTGGTTGCCAACATTTCCATCTTCTGCACCCGGGTAGCCAAGTATCATATTGCCATTTTTGTCTATCAGGAAAAGATAGATATATCTTTTCGGGGTATTGGCACCAACATAAGCAGCATCAGCAACAAGACGGAAAGCAATTTTATCTCCTATTTTATATTCCTGGTTGGTGATTGCAGTATTAGTTTCTTTATTGATCAATTCGAGCTTGTAAGGGAAACTGTTTGTGCCTTCTTTAGGAGGTGTTAGTTGCAGCCAGCCTCTTATTTTCGAAAGGCGCATGGCATATTCATAAAGGCTATCGGCAATTGATTTATTGGATAGATCCATTTTATTCTCCAGCGGGAATATTTTTGTTTGCATTGGCATCGATTCAAGACTATCTCTTGAAGATGTCTGGGCTCTGCGCAAACCATAGCTAGGTTTACCATCTTCATTTACAGTACCAAAGAGTACATAATTAGCATCGCTGATATTATTTACAATTACCATGCTTTTATTCTGGCTGATTTTATCTTTTACAGCAGCAGCTAAATCTTTGGAAGGAGGTAATTCGAAATATAAAGTAGAATCCTGTTTGCTCAGTTGCAAAATACTGGCAGAAGTTATAGTAGCGGGTGGCGTCTGGTTCTTCCCATCTACGTTGATACGGTACTTGCTGCCGTCATAAAAAACAGTTGTATAAGGGTCGGCTTTTTCAAGATCGTTGATCCATTTTACTTTTTTAGAAGCTTTCAGCTCATTATTAACTGCAGCCAGTTTTACTACTTCGTCATAGGTCATATTACTTTCAGCAATATAAACTTTCAGTAATGGTGCTTTTGAGGAAACCCAGTTAGTAACTTCTACCAGTTCTCCAGGTTTTAAGTCTTTGATATTTCCTCTAATGACAGTTGCTGTAGATTTATTGACACTGATAACAGAATCAATTACCAGCTTTACTAATGTATCTTTTCCGTTGAATTTTACTAACTCATTTTCCTTATATAAACCAAGGGCAAAGCCACCCTGCAATGTCACCTTGTTTCTGTCAATACCAGAAACAGCTACGAGAGATTTATCCGGTATCGTACCTTTTTCAATGCCAAATAATGTTTGTTGCTGGCGGAGAATACTGCCACCTAATACAGGCTCTTGCTTTTTACCATTACTTTTTAAAATGGCCCGTATACTCGTAAAAAGGTTTAAAACAGAAGCATTTACTGATTGTTGCTGCAAAGCTTGTATGAAGGCAATAGTAAATGCACCATGCGGCGTATTGTGTTCATCTCTTTGTTCTTGTGCATATTCATTGTCTTGTGCTGCTGAAAGAATGAGGAATGTTCCTTCCGGCCTTGTTTCGGGTACAACTGGTTTAGTGGCATCCTTCGCATCATAATTAGCATCCGCTATAAAACGGAATTTACCGGGATCGTTAGGTCCACGGGAAAGAGAACCACTATGACAGCAGTCCATTATTACAGTTAGCTTAACCCCTTTATCAATGAATTTATTATAAATGCTGGCTAATTGTTTATCCCTCAAATCTTGCACACCCGGCTGCCAGGTATTACTAGGCACCATTGATTCATCTATTTTATCTACTTCAGCAGACAGGCTGTTGGGTACACGGCTTCCATGTCCGGCGTAGTATATAAATGCAATATCGTTCGGATTAGACTTATCCAGTAAAGCCAGCATTTCTTTTTCAATGCCATCTCTTGTTGCGGCCTCATTAAATAGGGTATCCACTTTTTCCGGTTTAAATTGGAACCGGGTAGTGATAATAGAATGAATAGATCTCGCATCATTGATACAACCCTCAAGATCGTTGAAGACAGATCTTGCCGTACCAGGTATTTTGGTCCCTGCCGGTGGTGTATATTTATCAATGGCAATTATCAAGGCCCTTTTTTCCTGGGCAAAACAAAACAGAAAAGCGGATAGTGAAAAAAAGAGGGTGAATAGCTTTTTAGACATAACTACAAGGTTTATATGTTGGTTTAATGTGGCCTTTTTTCCTAACCAGTATCTCCTCTTTTCATCCCCCGTATTCAAAATAATCCACTGGTGTAAATTATGTTGATTTTATTTAGAAAGGTGAAATAACCCTTTTTTTATTCTTCCATGACGCATTAAACAAAAAATGGTTGTATAATACATATTTTATCTCACTCTTTCAATAATCCAAATTTATTACATCTGTTATTACAAAAAAATACCCAATAGCCACAAATTTTATTGACATACGATACAAATATTTCTACTATAAAATTCATATTAGCAACCTCCTTCTGAGACTTCCTTTGACTTTTTAGATAGCGGCACATCGCTAATGAATTCCATCTTTTTAAAAATAGTGCAAGAGAAAATCAATTGTTACCAGGCCGCCATAAATTATTATTGATTGTTTTTCACCTCGTGGCACATAGCTAGCTTTTGAAGCCACTAAATACCAAATTAGATATTTTACTTATACATTGAAAAAGCCATAGCAAATGGCAGAGCTTAGGATGACACTGACAAAATACTATGGCTTAATCAACTGTTTAAATTCCTTCGTCAAAGAGCTACTAAAATGTCTGGTGGTAAACAAAGTCCCAATCTCCGCATCAGCAATCCCGAGCTTAACTGGCCGATAAAATAGTTTTAATCAGCAAGTCCAAACGATTCTTTAAGGAAATTTTTATATTCAAGTGGAAGGCGGCCTTGTTTGTATGCCTTTTCCGCAAATGTTTTCGCTTTGGTACTTTCTCCTAACCTTGAGTAGCATACTACCTGCATCAGGTAAAGCCAGCATTCATTTCCTTTATCTGCCGGAGTAAATGTGTAAACAGCCAGGTTTGTTTTCAATTTTGCTAATGCATCTTCATCAAATCTTGGAATGAAATCAAACAATAGATCGGCAGTTTCTTTTAACGTAAGCCTGTCTTTTCCTTTTAAACTGTTTGTTATAATGTTCATTGCTTTCACCTGGTCGTTATCAGCATTCAAGACGTTCAATACCTGAAGACTTTTTAGCGCATAATTTACCCTGGCTGGTTCGAACTTTTTTATCATAGTCGTAAAACCAATAGTTGTTCCTTTCGCATCATCATATTTGCTCAGTGCCAGTGTAAACAATTTATAGTAAAGCTTAAGGTTTACTTTGTCGGCATCCCAGCCAAGCAGTTGTTGAATTTTCTTTTTCTCTTTATATAAGTAGGCCAGTTGTGTTTCATTTACATCTGTATAAAGCATTGTTGCTTTTGCCAGTTCTGCAGTTGCCAGTATATCTTTTTGACTTGAAAGCCAATCGGAAGCAACGCCACCCCTGTTATTATCCTCCAGGTCTTCAGCCAGTTTTGTCCATTTCAGAAAGTCATCATTGGAGGCTTGCTTATCAATTACTTTTTGTTTCAGTGTAAAATATTGTTTGTCGGGGTTTGAAGCATCTTTTCCCAAATCAATAAACTCAGGGGCTTTCAGGGCGCCAACATTTTTATGGATCAATTTTCCTTCAGCCGTAAAGAAGAGAAGGGTTGGGTAAGCAGTAATGCCAAATTCTTCAGCCAGTTTTATTCCTTCTCCGGCTTCCATATCAAATTTTGCATTGATGAAGTTGTCATTATAATAGCTGGCTACACTTTCGTCTGTATAAACAGATGTTTCCAGGTATTTGCAAGGACCACACCAGGTAGTATAGGCATCAAAAAATATCATCTTTTTTTCTTTCTGGGCTTTGGCCTTTATCTGTGCCCAGGTCATGTCTTGTTGAAAATTGATTCCTTCGGCGGCGATAGCACTGCAAGAAATAAAAACGGCTAGCAGAGTGGTAAGTTGTTTCATAATTTTTTTTTTGTGTTTGGTTTCATGTTTAGAAACAGAGATACTAATGACTAACCGATTACATTAAACGATCCGTTAAAGAAAGCATAATGACAATTTAAACGGGAAAACAGGGTGAAATGCGCAGAATTTACCCTTTTTGCTATTTCCTCGATTCTTCCGGGAAATATTTTTGTAGTAGTGTTTTGAACTCCGGGGTATTCCGGATAAAGTCCAGGTCAGCATCGTATGCTAATTGAAAATAACTGCCAAAACCAAGGCTAAGCGATTTACCAAGGCTTTCCAGGGCGGTTTTCGAATCCTGCTTTAATGCGCTGTAACAGGCATGATGGTACCAGGTGAGCATATCATATTCTTTGAAGTTCAGTAGCTGATCAAAAATTAAATTAATATTCTCCGTATTATTAATAAGATTCGGTGTCCTGAAATAGGCGTACAGCATTGACATCAGCGACATGTACTTCATATTGAAAGTGTATGATTTCCTGCTGAATTCTTTAAGCGAATTTTTATCGGCCCGGGGATAAGTTTTGCCAAAATACAATTGAAGATTTGTTACAAATCCTTCCAGTACGGCGGTAGATTTTTCCCAGCACAAATAAAGGTGATTCATTCCCTGTTTTATGCTGTCTTCTATCAGTTCAATGGTGCCTAAGTTGAAATTGGCAAAGGGATAGGTGCTATCCTGGGCCAGTACCAGCCGAAAATATTTTTTTGCAGAATCAAGCTCGTTATTAACAAAATAAATATGACCAATATTATTATCACAAACTGTACAGTAGCCTTGATAATATTTCTTGCTCTGGTTGTAATAATAAACAGCACTGTCAAGACGGTTTTGCCTGGAATAGATCGTTCCTTTAATAAAATACCCGTATGTTCTTTCGCTGTCAGAAGCAATCATCCGGTCAACGATTTCAAGGGATTTTTCTGTCTTGTTGTTTTTTTCATATATATCGCATAGCTGCAATTTGACATTCAGGTTAGTAGGGTCGGTGCTTAGTATTTTTTCAAAAATATCTTCAGCTTTCTCATACTGCTTTAGCTTACTATAGATAATAGCAAGAGAAAATTTTGCATAGTAATCGTTTGGCCGCAAGTCTATATATTTTTGAAAAACCTGGTTGGCTTTTTCAAATTCAAACAGAAATAAATAGCTGATGCCGAGAGCGGATAAGGTATAGGCTGCATTAGATTCCAGTGTAGCAGATTCCTCCAGCAATGTAATTGATTTCAGCACTGTTTCTTTCCAGCCGAAATTATATTCATTATCACTCAAGGCCCAGGTAAGTGACATGGCTTCCATATATAATTTCCGGGCCTTCAGGTTGGTGTACATATAATGCTGATCCCCTAACAGGTTGAGACAGCTATCAAGTTCCATTGCTGCATAGTAACACTCACCACGGGTGGAATAGCTGGTCTGTCCTTTCAGTAAGGGCCCTACAATTCCATTGAAACGTTCGTTAAGAGAAGCAGCAAGGGTGCGGCGCATTGTTGTTATAAGCGGACTGTCCTTGTACTTTTTTACAAAAGCCCGGTAATCCCGCAGGGCATTCGTGTCTTTTGGCCAGATTAATTTTTTGTCGTCAAGGTTCTGTTTGAAAGAGAAGTACATTTTTTTACCGGCAGGGTCCAGCGAGTCAACATACTTGTCTTCATTTCCCTTCGTATTGGCCTTGGCCAGCATTGGATAGTTTTCTGCTTTTTGTTTTTTTAATGCCGCCAGAATAATGGGATCAACTTTGAAAAATGATTTACTGAGATCGCCGCTCACCATTGGTATCTGTTTATACTCACTGTACTTCGCCACATTAGCCTGTATAAAGCTTTGCAATTCGAACATGGTAATTTTTCCATTGCCGTCTGAGTCTGCAAGACCTTTCATTCCTTCTTCTAATTGCAATGAAAAAAGACCCCTTCCTCCACCGTATTCTGAACTTTCTAATGAAAGCTGGTCGGGCTGGCAGGATAGTATTTTATATTCTTTGCCCCAGGATGACATCAATGCAGAACCGGTTTGTTTTACCCCTTCCACACCACCGGTAAGATTACCGGAATGACAGGCATCTACAATGAAGATCATTTCTATTCCTTTCTGTGAAAGTGGTGAGAGGTAACGTTTCAGGTCGAGTATCTCCAGCACATCATCGTTCATGCCGAAATAATTTCCATTGGGACTATTGTACAATAACAACAATCCATTTTCAATTTGTGTAAGATCTTCCATATCACCATGGCCAGCGAAAAAGAACCAGACCCTGTCGCCGGGTTTTGCTTTGCGGGCTATTACCGAAATAGCATCGCCAACATTATTCCTGGTAGCATTATCATTGAGAAAGGTTTCAATATTGGTTTTTGGGACTTTGCCTCCTGCTTCAGTAAGTAAAAAGTCTTCGAAAGCCTGTGCATCTTTATGAGCATATTGCAGATCAGGTACCACTTTATAATCGCTGATACCAACAATGATGGCGTAGGTGTTACCAGTTGTTCCGGCACTATCTTTTTTAACGATGAGGCCCCTTTCGCCAGGTTGCGCAAAAATCTTTCCTAACAGGAAAAAACAAAGGGGGAGAAGATAAAATGAACGACGGTTCATGGTGGTATTACAAATTATACTATTAGGCTACAAGTTACTGCATTCCCCGTCTGCAGCCAATCAGGGGTGCAGGGTATATTAAATTACAGGCCATTGATGGACGGAGTATAATGTCAATAAGTTGGATAAAAATCAATTTATTGACTATTTTACCCAATGCAGGGTATTAAAGGAATAGATTTATAATAGTAATTTTCGGCGATTTATGAAAAGTATTCGTAATCAAACAAACAAATTAATATGAAACAAAGCCCACTTTCTGTTGTATCTTTTTTCGCACTAATTACAATGGTGGTTGCGGGTTGTAAATCTGCAGGCTACAGTCATACGCTGAAAAATGAAATCACTGACATTAACATCAAAGAAAAATCCGATGCAATAGGTTATGCAACTTTATCCAGCCAGCAGATTCCTACTTTTGCCGATCGTGGGTCACAATCCCGGGGGTTGTTTGGGCCAATAATTGGTGGTGCTGTATCACTAGCCACCAATGCCGTAAAAAAGATGATTGCAAAAGACAGGGCAAGGTATGTGGCCAACTATACATTTGGCCTCACTGATCTGTATTTTTATGACCAGTTATCTACCGGTAGTGTCTTTGATCCTGTGGGTATGCAGTTCAGCGGATTTACCCTTGTAAGGACATTTACTAATAGTGAAGGAAGAAATGATACAGCTTTTATTGCCCGGTTTGAACTGGATATGACTTCAGCAAATGAGATCATTAATAACTCCGTTTTTAGGCTCCGGCTAACCGACCTTCAGCTCCGGTATTCAAAAATAAAAATGACAAAAGCCCAAAAAGATAACATTAATATGGATGTGGAGATAACCTTCAACACGTCGTATGTAAATGAGATGGGGCAATTGTTTGATAATGTAGAACTGGGCAAATTTTATTTATTACTACGGGAAGCGCCGATGGATAAAAATAGCCCCGCTTATACACACTATTATGACAGCCTGAAAGGAACCCGGGTAGATGGAAGAAGTTTCATAGTACCCAGGTCTTTTGGTTACTACAAAGATGAAAGTGGTAATGTGAACAAATCCTTTAGCCAGGGAGCTTATTCAATTTCTGTAAAAGTTACCGAAAGTGCCAATGACAGATTTGTAACAAAAGTAATATCTGATAACAGCAGCCAGATCATTGATATGCTGGGTAATGGGGCTAAACGAATTTTAGGACAATAATTCTGGAACAAACTGCTGTAAATTATTTAAATTGAAATTACCCGTTGCACGGTATTGACAGATTGCATTTATAGAAATACCTTTTAAAAAAAATAGCCCAACATGAAACCTTCTTTTTTTAAAAAACAGGCTATTGCCTTATTACTTGTTGGCGGACTTTTTTATAGTAATATTTCTTTCGGAAATACCGGTCTAGGGATTAAAAAAACTTTTGTATTGCATGGAAGCCAGATTCCCGTGCAACTAAAAAAATATAAAGCATCATTTTTTTATTTATTGTATTCAGGAGGTACAGTATCATGGGCCAACGCTCAAATTATTCGTAATGATACCATTCTGGATCTGAAAAAATTTACAGAGGCATACTCCACAAGCATAAAAGGCTTCAGGTTAATTTATGAAAACAATAACGGCATTGACAGTGTATGGCAGGTTGATAATAAATTCAGGCTAACCGATAAAGCTTATAATTTAGAAAAAGACAGGTTAAGAGTATTGGCCTATGACTCAGTCTCAAACCTTATTGACCAGTTCATTTATAATTATGGAGAAAAATATAGGGAAGATAAAGAACCAGTGCCAACACTGGCAGCCCTGCTCAGGCAATATACAGTTTATGAAATATCAGACAGGTATAGATTTACTTCAGGAGCCGTTTGGGTTCTTTCAATCGGCATAGATAAATATCCTGGCGGAGGGATTAATTTTTTTCAAAGTTGTGAGTCAGATGCCATTTCATATAATAGTTTTTTTCGAGAGCAATACAGGAAGAAAATAGGAAGTGATTTAGACGAAACGCTGTTTCATGAATACCTGTTGCTGGGAAAAGCCGCAACAAAGGAGGCCATAACTAATGCATTAAAAGATATTGCTGCAAAATCCTCCCACAATGATTATTTTATTTTCAATTTTAGCGGGTTCTCTAATTTACTCAGCATTGATTCTGCCCGCCCTGCAACTTATTTTTACCCATACCGGGAAGCAGGTTATACGGAAATGCAACTAAAAGAAAGAATGCCAAACGGTATTGAAACCAATGCACAGCTTATTTCGCTTAAAACGTTGCAGGAATATATTCAGATGATTCAGGCCAATAACCAATTATTCATTTGTGAGGCTGGTCCTTCGGATAAGTTTAAAACGGAGTTTGTAAAAACACTTATGCAAAACTCATCCACTGTTGCCAGTATTCTTAATATTAACAGGGTTGTCATTGTGCCGAATGGTATTGGACAGGATGGTGTGTATTGCGGAGGTAAATCGATCAGCAAAGGGCCGATAAACTATTATATCACTTCTCTGGATTCTGCCTACAATTTGTTTGGGCTCTTCGGTGAACGAAGTACTGCTGTTAAAACGGCATTCAGTATAAAGGCGAAAGAATTTTCCTGTAAGTCATTCCCATTTGATTATTTTGATATTTTCTTTGAAAAGCAATTCTTACAGGAGTATAAAGAGATTTTTGAGAACGATAACGGGCAAACAAGAGGCATGAAAGTAAAGCCCAAAGAATTACAGGAAACAATAGCTAACCTCACCGGCAAACATTATGCATTGGTAGTTGGTACCGACAACTACAAAGGCAAAGGCTGGAAAAAATTAAGTAACCCGATTAAAGATGCCCGTGCAGTCGCTGACGAACTTACTAATTCTTACGGGTTTGATGTTCAGTTAATGGAAGATAAATCCATGGATACTATTTACAAAGCTATCCGTGAATATTACCGCATTGCACAACCCAACGACCAATTGGTAGTTTACTTTGCAGGGCATGGTGATGTGGATGATGAATTACTGGATGATGGCTTTATTGTTTGCAATGATTCAAAATCATTAGAGGATGATCCGGTAAGGAATACGTACATACCATACAATAAGCTGCAAAAAATGCTGAATAATATTCCGGCGAAACAAGTGCTGGTATTATTAGATGTTTGTCACGGAGGCACTTTTGATGCAAAGGCTTTTGATACAGAAAAAAGAGAAGGGGAGTTCAATAGTATTTCTAACAGGAATGTATTGCAATTTCTCAAGGATAAGTTGCCGTTGCAAACAAGAAAGTTCTTATCATCGGTAGGAAGCGAGCCGGCATTTGATGGAAAAGCAGGCCGCCATTCTCCATTTGCCAATTTGTTGCTGCAAGTGCTGCGGGAAAAGGGGAGTGGTTCAAATGGCATCGTAACATTAAGCGACATCAATGCTGTGTTGCAAACTGCCAGTATGAATGAAACGGCCGCCTTGAAAATTTCTCCTCACATGGCAGATTTTGGTAAAGTAGATGCATTTAGCGAATTTATTTTTATCCCGGTTGGGAAGCCAGTTACTAAAGAATAGAAGCAGAATATACCTTAAATCGGGTATAGGAATACGGAATATCGTTGTTTATTTTTATTAAATAATTAATTACCTCGAGTTAGAAGCAAGTCAATTTAATTAATTCAGGAAAAACTTATATTTAATTTCTAATCAATTTTAATAACCTCAAACAAAAAAAATTATGAAAAAGGTCAAACTCTTGTTGTCTTTTTCCATGCTCCTGATGGCCTCAGTAGTTTTTGGACAGGCAGAAAAAACAGTTTCGACTATGGTAGCCGGTACTGTATTAACGGATGCTGACATCGGCTTTTTAAGCATGGTGTCTAACGCCAATCTCGAAGCTGGCAATCGGGGTGCACCATCAGCTACTATTGGAGGTGTAACCTATACCGTGGGCCACAAGTTGACTGCCGCAGAAGCAAAATCGATCAGCAAGGCCATTAAGACATGGTCAAAATCTTACAAAGCTCCCGATGCATCCAGGGCAGGTCTTTGCTATTATTGGTATTACTATTGTGATGGCTGGGGATATTGCTACTGGTACAAAGCTTGGTACTACTGTTAATAATTTTTTTAAAGCCGGTCTTATTGATCGGCTTTTTTATGCTTTTGTCCGTTGAAAACTATTGCAAAGCAGCAAAAAATTCTAAGAAAATTAAAGAGGAGGGATGAAATGTAAAAACCCGATGACGCAAATGCTTTCATCGGGTTTGGGCGGAGAGAGAGGGATTCGAACCCCCGGACCTTGTGAGTCAACGGTTTTCAAGACCGCCGCATTCGACCGCTCTGCCATCTCTCCGGCGCAAATGTAAGGTCTCAACGATTTCAACCCAAACTTTACTGCCACATCATTTAACTTCGCCTCAAATTTTTTGGTTGAAACACCTCAAAAGCCTCAATAAATATTTCTGGAAATACCGTATCCGCCTCGGCGCAGGAGTAGTATTTGTTTTCCTGTCCAACTACTTCAACGTACTGTCACCGCAGGTTACAGGCTTTGTAATTGATTTTGTACAACAATTATTTCCCGGTTACAAAGCCCCAACAAATCCACCCCGATATGACGCATTGGTGAATGAAATTACTTCAGGAATTACTCATGCAGGATATGGTTGGGTAAAAGTGGTGGCACTTTGCGGCATGACTATTCTGCTATTGGCCTTGCTAAGAGGCTTTTTTCTTTTCCTGATGCGGCAAACAGTTATTGTAATGAGTCGTTACATTGAATATGATCAGAAAAATGAAATTTATACGCATTATCAAAAATTAGATACCGCTTTTTACAAAACACATAGTACCGGAGACCTGATGAACCGTATTGCAGAAGATGTAAGCCGTGTCAGAATGTTTACTGGGCCTGCGATTATGTACCTGGCCAACCTGATCGCTATCATCTCACTCAGTGTATTTTTTATGGTGAAAAGAGATGCGGAACTTACTTTATATGCACTGGCACCATTACCCATTCTTGCTATTACCATTTATTTTGTCAACAATACGATCAATAAGAAAAGTGAACAGATACAGGCTTCCTTATCCGACCTTACTACCAATGCACAGGAATCCTATTCTGGTATCCGGGTGATAAAATCTTTTGTACAGGAAAAAGCGATGCTTGGTTTTTTTGCTGAAAACAGTGATGCTTATAAAAAAAATGCAGTCGGTCTGGCTAAGGTGGAAGCAATTTATTTTCCCTCCATTACTTTTTTAATCGGGTTAAGCACCTTGCTGACGATTATGATCGGTGGATTGCACCATATTGCTAATCCGGACAAAACCAACCTGGCTACAATCGTTGAATTTGTCATGTATATAAACATGCTGACCTTTCCTGTTAGTGCCATAGGTTTAACCGCCAGTATGATTCAACGAGCGGCGGCTTCACAAAAAAGAATAAATGAATTTTTGGAAACAACACCTTCTGTAGAAAACACGGCTGATCCTGTCAGTCAATCGCTACAAGGGGATATCGAATTTAAACATGTCAATTTTACTTATCCGCATACCGGTATTCATGCATTGAAAAATTTTAATCTTAGAATTAAAAAAGGGGAGAAGGTAGCTATAGTTGGAAGAACAGGCAGTGGAAAATCAACCATTGCCCAATTATTACTTCGGATGTATGATGCTTCTGAAGGAACAATAGAACTGGACCAGGTAGACATCCGGCGATTTGATTTGAAAACATTACGGGAACAAATAAGTTATGTACCACAGGATGTTTTTTTATTTAGTGAAACAGTTGAGAATAATATCGGGTTTGGATTAGATGAGTCCAGCAGAACTGCGGTGGAAAAAGCAGCAAAACAAGCAAGTGTGGATAAGGAAATTGCAGGCTTTTCTCATCAATACGAAACCATGATCGGAGAAAGAGGAGTCACATTAAGTGGTGGGCAAAAGCAACGCATCTCAATTGCTAGGGCCTTAATTAAAGACCCGAATCTTGTGATTTTTGATGATTGCCTGAGTGCAGTCGATGCCAGGACAGAAAACGAAATAATCGGGAGCCTGAATGAATACCTGCAGGATAAAACGGCCATCATTATTACCCATAGAATATTCTCCCTTTTCAGCTTTGATAAGATTATTGTGCTGGAGGAAGGGGCCATTGTGGAACAAGGCACCCACCCGGAATTACTGGCCCGAAACGGCTATTATGCCGGCCTCTATGCCCGCCAGCAGGAACAAGAATCCGGATCGGGTGGTTCAGATGCTGAAAATTAGTGTATTATAAGTTTTCGGACCGGTTTGGCTGTTCCAAAAACATCTCTATATTTGTGACTTCCAAAACCAAAGCAATTCCTTAACTGCTAAAAACTTACAACTGTGGCGTACGAGAACAACGACAAGAAAATGGAGAGCATTTACAGTAAACGCATCCGTGCCGGAAAAAGAAGGACCTACTTCTTTGATGTAAGAGCTACCCGCGGCAATGATTATTACCTCACTATTACAGAAAGCCGTAAACGTTTTGATGATAACGGTTATGATCGTCACAAAATCTTTTTATACAAGGAAGACTTCAATAAATTCATTAAAGCATTGGGTGAAGCTGTTGATTATGTGAAAACAGATTTAATGCCTGATTTTGATTTCGATGCTTTCAATCATGATGAGAATCCTGATGAAATGAATCATACTGTTGAGGCCAGCGATAATGTTGTGACTGACGAAGTGGCCACTGTTGCGGAGGAAATAACAGAGAAAAAAGAAGAAGTTTATCCTGTGGCTGAAACAAACGTTTCAACTGACAAGAGTACGGAAGAGGTAGATAAGTGGTAGTAGCAATTATAAGATCAATAGAGTAGCATTTTTTTTTAGTACGTTGAAATATATTTTTCAAACATCGATTTAACCAAATACCAGTGAATACTGGGGAAGGTTTTTTTATTTATTAAACATTACTATTATGCAACCAAACTTTACGCTTAAAAAAATGGGGACTTTTTTACGGATTACCCCAGTGCTTTTTGTTGTATGTTGTCTCTTTGCAGGCAACCTCAATGCACAAACAATTTCTACCGCCGGCGGTACAAATTATCTGGGTAATCTTTCCATTAATAACACCAACCCATTAAATGTATCTTTTGTAATTCAGAATACAACTGGTGCAGCTGTAGCGCTTACGGATGTAAGTTGTCATATGGCTCCTTTTGGGGCTATTTCAACTGCAGGCCAGGCCTCGGTAACAAAACTATTTGTAAGCTCAACTTCACTGTCAGGAGTTTATGATTATTCAACTCCTGCATGGACTCAGATCGCCAGTGGAAATGCTGTTGTTCCTGCTGCTTTAACTTTTGTACCGGTTATTACTGGTATAAATTATATTATTCCTGCAGGTGCTCAATTGCGTTTCGTTCTGGAATTATCTAAAGGCTTAAGAATTTCATCCAATCTTGCTGGCGATCCAATGCCTGCCCCAAATGTATTTTCAAGTGGTGGAATCAATTTACAGTTAGGTAATTTTCAAATTGCCGGTCAAAATGTTGGCTTTGGCGGTGTTGCACCTACAGCTCCGGCAGGTAACACTCCGGTTTTCTTTGGTGGAACTGTTACACTTGTTTCAACAATACCTTGTGCTGGTACACCGGCAGTTGGTAATACGTTGAGTTCTGCAAACCCAGTTTGCCCCGGCATCAATTTTACATTGTCTACTCAAACTCCTTCAGCAAGTGGCCTTACCTATCAGTGGCAATCAGCTCCTGCAGTAGGTGGTCCGTGGACAAATGCAGGGACTAACGCTACATTGTCTACTAACCAGGTTGCTACAACATGGTACAGGTGTACAGTTACCTGCGGAGCTAACTCAGCTACTTCTACACCATTACAGGTAAATATGGCGCCTATTTCGGCCTGTTATTGTGCCCCGACATACGGTAATGGTTGTACGTTTGGTGATTTCATATCTAATGTATCTGTAGGTACATTGAGTAATACATCAGCTTGTTCTACTCCTCCGTTCACATATTATAGTGCAGTTCCTGCCCCTGTATTAGTACAGACAGGAACTTACCCTGTAAGTGTAACAGTAGGTCCCGATATTTTTGGCCAGTTTGTAAGAGTATGGGCCGACTGGAACCAGGATGCAGACTTTAATGATCCGGGTGAAGCGGTAGGTGTATCAGGAAACGTTGGAGTAAATGGTACAGCGATTATCAATATGACGATACCTGCGACAGCGACCCTTGGTACAACCCGTATGCGGGTAAGAGGCGGCGATGATGCAGCACCAACAGCAGCGCAATCATGCGGAGCTTCGAACAGTTCTTTTGGTGAGGCTGAAGATTATAATATCAACATCCAGCCATGCGTACAGGGAGTATTTACAACGAACCCTTCAAGTACAAGTATCCAGTGTTCTGGCAACGCCAGCTTTACAGTTGCAGCAACAGGATCAGCGTTGACCTACCAGTGGCAGTACCGTGTGACTGCAGCATCACCATGGTTAACGGTACCGAATG
>CALRVH010000049.1:0-24675 GCA_943371565.1 Chitinophaga pinensis
ATGGAAAAATTTACCAATTGAATGGAACAGGCGGAGTAAATTATCAATGGTCACCTTCAACACATTTTATTTCACCCACCACTGTACAAAACCCGGATGTAAAAGCCACAAACGATATAACATACTCACTGATGGTAACAGATATTTTCAATTGCCGGTCATTAGCCCCTGACATGGTAAAAATAGATGTAACCCCTTCTGTCCGCATTTTTGCAGGTAATGATACTATTGCTGCTATCAATCAGCCGGTTCAATTATCCGTAAGAGAAATGAGCATTGCCGGTGTAACCAGTTACAATTGGACACCAGGTACTTTTCTTTCTGACCCTACCAGTTCATCACCTGTTGCCACTCTTATGGCAGACCAACGGTTTCTGGTAGTAGGTACCACACCCGAAGGCTGCCAGGGAATAGATGATATCCTGGTGAAAGTGTACAAAGGCCCGGACATTTATGTTCCCTCCGGCTTTACGCCCAATAATGACGGCTTAAACGATTTATTAAGACCTGTACCAGTTGGTATAGCAGATTTTAAATTCTTCCGGGTATTTAACCGCTGGGGAGAATTGGTTTTTTCTACTCAGGATCCTAAACGAGGATGGGATGGAAAAATAAAAGGTACTGAACAAGGAACAGCTACTTATGCCTGGGTGGCAGAAGGAATTGATTATAAGGGCAACCTTGTAACCCGGAAAGGCGTCGTTACCATCATCCGGTAAATTAATTTAATCAAATGAAGAAAATACTCCTGTCTCTATTTACGTTATTTTTTGTTTCGGTTGCTTTCTCACAAAACGATTCTATTCAACCTCCCTATAAAAGATTTCCTTCCTTTCCGCCAGTAAAATTATTACTTCCCGACAGTTCTACTTATTTTACCAAAGCTAACCTTGACAAGAAAAAACCTGTCATGCTGATGCTTTTCAATCCCCAGTGCGAACATTGCCAGCATGAAACAGGAGAACTCATCAAGAACATAGATAAGTTCAAAGACATTCAGATCGTAATGACCACTTCGATGCTTTTTGATTCGATGCTGACATTCAGGGAAAAATATAAACTGGCTGATTATAAAAACATTGTAGTGGCGCAGGATGAAAACTTCTTTCTCGTTACCTATTTTATGATACGCAACCTCCCCTTTCTTGCTTTTTATAACAAGAAAAAAGAGCTGATCTCGGTTTTTGAAGGCGGCCTGTCAATGGATAAAATCCTGATGGAATTTGAGAAATAACCAGGTCTCTGACCTGGCTCCGGAATCCTGATTCCTGAAACCATTATCTTTGCCCCGCAAACCTGCCTCCCGGCAGGCAGATATTTCCTCATTTTATAAAAAAATTTCTGATGAAAGTAACTGTTGTAGGTGCTGGTGCCGTAGGTGCTACCTGTGCCGATAATATTGCCCGTAAAGAGCTTTGTAATGAATTAGTATTGCTGGATATTAAAGAAGGCATCGCCGAAGGCAAAGCCCAGGATATGATGCAAACGGCAACCCTGCTTGGTTTTGATACAAAAATTGTTGGCAGCACTAATGATTATTCAAAAACAGCTAACAGCGATGTAGTAGTAATAACGTCCGGCCTGCCCCGCAAACCCGGCATGACCCGTGAAGAACTGATTGGGGTAAATGCTGGTATCGTAAAAGGAGTTGTTGAAAATATTTTGAAACATTCGCCCAATGCCATCATTATTGTTATCAGTAATCCGATGGATACTATGACATACCTCGCATTACAATCAACGGGTTTGCCTAAGCACCGTATCATTGGAATGGGTGGCACATTAGACAGCAGCCGTTTTAAATACCAATTGAGCCAGCACCTTGGATGCAGTCCCGCTGATCTGAATGCAGTGGTAGTTGGTGGTCACGGCGATACAACGATGATCCCATTGATTCGTTTGGCCACCTGGAACAGTGCTCCTGTTACTGATTTCTTAAGTGTAGAACAACAAGAAAAAATTGTAAAAGACACAATGGTCGGCGGTGCTACACTTACTGCATTGATTGGTACTTCTGCATGGTATGCACCGGGTGCTGCCGGAGCTGCATTGGTAGAAGCCATTATAAGAGATGAAAAGAAACTCTTTACCTGCTGCGTAGCATTAGATGGTGAATATGGCCAAAAAGATATTTGTCTCGGCGTTCCTGTTATCATTGGGAAAAATGGCTGGGAGAAGATCCTTGATTTTAAATTAAATGAAACAGAACAAGCTGCATTTAATAAAAGTGCCGATGCTGTACGGAGTATGAATGATGTGCTGAAGACTTTATAAAATAATCCTGCTGGAATAATTTAACCGGTTACTCAAAAGGTAACCGGTTTTTATTTTGTAATGCAGCAACACCATCTCCATAGCTTACCTTCAAAATCGAATGGAGTTGTAACCTTGGTAATATCTTTTATAGAAGAAGACTGTATCTTTTCTTTATCCAGCACAAACTTTCTAAAGTTGGTACTAAAATAAAGGACACCTCCTTTTTTCAAAGCAAGTAAGCAATCATTGATCAGTTCAGCATGATCCCGTTGAATATCCAAGATATCGTCCATTCTTTTACTATTACTAAAAGTGGGTGGATCCATTATGATGATATCAAAATAATCAACCGGTATAGTTTTCAGGTATTGTTTTACATCTGCATGTACTGTTTTGCAGGTTGTGCTGTCGGAGAAACCATTTAACTGCAAATTTCTTTCGGCCCAGCTCAAATAAGTTTTTGACAAATCGACTGTAACAACTTCACTGGCGCCACCTGCTGCCGCATACACCGAAAATGAACCTGTGTATGCAAACAGGTTCAATACTTTTTTACCTGCACTTTGCGATTTTATCATTTGGCGTGTAATCCGATGATCGAGAAATAAGCCTGTATCTAAATAGTCGCTTAAGTTGACAATAAATTTTAACCCGTTTTCTTCCACTTCAAATTCATGTTGTATTTCGTCATATTTCTGGTATTGGCCAAGCCGTCCCGGCTTTCGCTGCCGCAGTTTTAGAAAAATATTCTCTTTCCCTACCGTCAATACTTCTGAAATAACTTCCAGGCTTTTTTCCATCCAGTCGTCATGTTCTGCATCTGTCATTCCATGCTGCCGCTTATATTCTGCTACATAGAGTTTTTCACCATACAACTCAATACAGAAGGGGAATTCGGGCAAATCATGGTCGTAAACCCGGTAGCAGCTTATGCCCTGTCGTTTTGCATGCTTGCTTACATGGCGATATACCTTAGTCAGTCTGTTGCGAAACATTATCAATTTTTCATCTGTCACTATCCGGTAAATTTTTACGAAATTAGCTGTTCCTTTTATGTATGCCATCGTTGATATTGAAACTACCGGAAGTTATGCTGCCGCCAACGGCATTACTGAAATTTCTATTCATGTGCATGATGGCACAACCGTAGTTGAGAAATTCGAAACCCTGATCAATCCTGGACAACCGATCCCCTACTATATCCAGGCTATGACAGGCATCAATGACAAGATGGTAGCCAATGCGCCAAGATTTGAAGAAGTTGCTGAAAAAATCTTTACCCTCCTTCATGATAAGATCTTCATTGCTCATAATGTGAATTTTGATTTTTCTTTCGTCAATGCCCATTTGAAAGAATGTGGGTTTGACCTGAACAGTAAGAAACTTTGTACGGTAAGATTAAGCCGAAAGATATTTCCGGGCTTTCCATCTTATAGCCTTGGTAAACTTTGCCAGTCCTTAGGCATAACAATAAATGACCGCCACCGGGCCGGTGGTGATACAGAAGCAACAGTAAAGGTTTTTGAATTGCTTTTACTTCATGATAAAGAACAGCACATTCAAAAAAGCCTGCAGCGAAATTCAAAAGAGGCCATACTTCCACCCAACGTTCCAAAAGAACATTTTAACCAATTGCCTTACACACCGGGTGTATATTATTTCCATAATGAAAAAGGCAAGGTGGTGTATGTCGGCAAAGCCAATAATATCCGTTACCGGGTCAACAGTCATTTTAGCAACAACTCTGAAAGCAGGCAGAAACAAAATTTCATGCAGCATGTTCATGCCATCAGTTATCAATCATGTGGCACGGAATTAATGTCCTGCATCCTCGAATCAACAGAAATAAAAAAACGATGGCCCATTTTCAATTCTTCACAAAAAAGATGGGAAGATGTGTATGGAATTTTTATGTATGAAGACCAGAACGGTTACCAGCGACTGGCCATTGATAAAAACAGGAAACGATTACATCCTGTTTATACGTTTCATTACCTGGTAGATGGTCATGCTATTATTCGAAAACTGATCAAGGATTTTAATCTATGCCCCAAACTTTGTTTCCTGCAAAAAGATAATGGAACATGCGAAGGCATGAATGATGGATATTGTTATGGTGCTTGTAAACAAAAGGAAACTCCTGAATTATACAATGAAAGAGTGAAAAAAGCCTGTGACTCACTCCGGGCACAACCATCATTTGCAATTGTCGATAAGGGATTAAATGGTGAAGACAAATCCTGCATACTGGTTTGGGAAGGCACTTTTTATGGCATGGGATATATTCCGGCTGACGCACAAATAATAAATCCTGATTCGTTGAAAGATTACTTGACAACGTATAAAGAAAATAGTTTTATCCGCAATCTGGTAAATGGATACGCAGCAAGGTTCCCTTCAAAAGTTATCTTTTTTGACCCATCCCCCACTTTTGCAGGGATTAATCCAGCCATTGAAAGTCTTCGCCTAATGGAATCTGACTAAATACTTCAGCTACTTCTGCCGGAGGTAGAAATAATTTTCGTTCAATTACATTCAACCAGGCTCCATCAATTGTAACCACCGCACATACTATATCACCATTCTTGATAATTTCATGAGCAATGGTCCACCGGGAATAATCCCTGCGGCCTTTAATTAATTTAAGGTTGATACTAATTGTATCTCCATACTTAATTTCCTTCCTGAAAACGGCTTCTTCCCGGAATATGATGGGGCCGAAATGCAACTTTTGCATCACGGCAGGGGTCAATCCATGTTGTATAAAGTAATCCATACGGCACATGGCCCCCCAATCGTAATATACAGAATGACGAAGATGAAAATTTGGATCCAGGTCCGACCATCGCATTTGCAACGGTTGTGAATATAACTCCATGGTATAGAGATTTGTAAGAGAACGAAATTAAATGATTAGAGGCAGCCGAATTACGATTCCAACCTGTATTTTTGACAACTTAACTTTTATAAAATATGCAAAAAACAATCTTATCCGTATTGCTGCTGGCAGGATTCAGTGCTTTGAATGCCCAGACCACTAAGCCGACTACAAAGACAGTCGTAAAGCCTGTTACCCAACCGGTAAAAGTCTTAAAGACAACAAATGATTCTATCAGTTATGTATTAGGCGAAATAGCAGCCTTTAATCTTGTACAACAGGGATTGGGTGAAATCAAAATCAACAACACTGTTTTTATGAGGGCATTAAATGATATCCTCGGTAAAAAACAAACCTTGCTTGATGATGTAACGGCCAATGTGCTGCTGAATAATTACATGGTGAAACTGCAACAGGAAAAATGTAAACCAGCCATTGATGAAGGAAATAAATTCCTGGCCCAGAACAAACTGAAACCTGGTATAAAAACTACTGCTTCTGGCTTACAATATGAAGTAATAGCAGAAGGACAGGGTATCAAACCTGCTGCGGTTGATACTTTCGTGGCCCACTACCGCGGAACATTATTGAATGGTACTGAGTTTGATGCCTCGTATAATCGTAATCAGCCATTAACACTGGGAGTAAGCCAGGTAATTCCGGGATGGACAGAAGGTTTACAACTGATGCCTGTTGGTTCAAAATACAAATTTTATATACCTTATAATCTTGGTTATGGCGTTATGGGACAAGGGCAGATACCCGGTGGTGCATTATTGATCTTTGAAGTAGAACTATTGGATGTGAAGAAGAAGCAAGAATAAATGATTGATAACTGAATAAGTATTAAAAAAGCCATAAAGAAAACTTTATGGCTTTTTAATGTGGTATAGCGGGAAACTGCTATTTCAAATTGCCTTTCAGCTGCATGATCTGATGGCGGGTTCCCAACAATATTACTTTCATGCCTTTTATTACAGGAGTATCATCAGGAGGGTTGATCAGGAATTTACTTTCGGGATCTTTTATACCGATACAATTAACGCCGGTTTTGTTCCAATTCATTATATCCCGTAAGGTTTTTCCTTTTAAATCTTCGGGCAGATCATCGTAAGATACCGACTCCATATGAATCGATTGCCCCTGTTCACCTGAAAGAAAATCAATAAACTCAACTACATCCGGTTTTGAAACCAGGGTAGCCATATGCGAACCTCCAATACGATCGGGCATTATCACATTATTAGCCCCTGCTTTTTTAAGCTTGGGTACAGAAGCTGCATCAGAGGCCCTGCTGATGATCTGAATATCGGGATTTAAGGAACGGGCAGAAAGTACAATAAAAACATTCTCAGCATCTAACGGTAATGTAGTGATCAATGCCCTTGCTCTCTCCACCCCTGCCAAACGCAGCAGATCATCATCGGTTCCATCACCTTCAAGATGCAGGATATCCTCACCCTCTGCAATTTTTTTAAGTATGAGTTGCTCATTTTTTTCGATGACGATAAAAGGGATGCCATGTGCTTTTAAAATTTGAGCGGCCTGGTGTCCATTACGGCCATAACCGCACAGTATAACATGCTTATCAAGGCGGGTAATATCTTTCATGAGCTTACGGGTTTTAAAATATTTATTGATCTCTCCGCTAACAACAAACTGTGTGATGCGGGTAATGGCAAAGGCAAAGGTGCCCCAACTGGTAATAAGCAAAAAAATGGTGAACCATTTTCCGGGTTCACTCAAGGGAACTACTTCTCCATATCCTACAGTAGTAATGGAAATGGTTGTCATGAATAATGAATCCACAAAGGAGGCATTTTCAATAACCATATAGCCAACTATCCCTGTTAGAATGATGACATGCAGTACAATAAAAGGCTGGAGCAGCCTCAGAGTTGACTTACGCAAAATTTTTTATTTGCATAAAAATAAACAAGGAATTTGAGTGCCCCGTTTTTATTACGGAAATAAAAAAAGGGGACGGCCAAAAAGCCATCCCCGTAGGTTTAGTTAAAAACCTTGAGCATTATTATCTCTTGTTAACTACAATTTTCTCAACTGACTGGTCACCGGTGGAAGGAACTACAATCCGCAGACTGTACATACCCGGTGTCAGATTATCTATAGTAATATTGTTAGAAGTAATTCCTTTCAATTGTTTTATGGTCCGGCCACTCATATCCGTTACAGAAATGTCACGGCTTACAGTAGCATCTTCAAATACTATGTTTACCTTACCATCACTGCTAGGGTTTGGATAAACGATTGTTTTACCAGCCTGACCGTCGCCACGAACAGAACGGATTTCACTGTATTTAGATTTTGAATCAATATCTATCTGCTTGAGGCGATATTGTGTGATGCCTTTTGTATTGTTTAAATCAATAAACTGATAGCTAAGGTCGCTGAAACTTGTACCACCTGTAGCCTGGGATGGTACAAACCCTACCTGCTCCCAAACACCATTGATATTACGCTCTACTGCAAAGCCGCTATTGTTTTGCTCAGATGCAGTTTCCCATTTTACCAGCACATTTGACCTGTTTCTCGTAGCCGTGAATGATTTGAAAGAAACTGGTAAAGTGAAGCAAGCTGTACCTGGTATAGGTTTTATTAACTTGGCAACACCTTGTGATGATCCGACCTTAGTAACAACTACCCAAAAATCATTGAGTCCAGTTCCGGCTACGTTGTTACCAACATAATCAAAACTTCCACCTGCTGCACCGGTGCCATCTGTTGTAAGCGTAGGGGCACCAATTGTAACATCAACATCTAAACCATCTAATACAAGGTCTCCATTACTTTTGTAAATTTTATAAGTAAAAATTGAACCGGCTGGAATTGCACTAGTTTGAATTCCAAAGTTCACTTTTCTTGGGTTTGAACAAGGAATAAACCCTGTTATAACCGGATCATTAAAAAACTGAACATTACCGCAATTAACACAGTGAATTGGTGAGTTTGGACCAGTAACCTGGCCATTCGTTGAAAAAACGTCTGTAGTAACAGCGATTGCGTCGTTAACATCAGTAATCCCAGGGATAGTTACCAGTACGTTTGTTAATGTAAATCTGTCGTATGTTATGCCCCCAACAGTAACAGCATTATATACTTTTGTTACCGATCCTGCAGTAGACATTATTACTGAACCATCAAATCCATAAACTGTAAAAGATGGTTGAGTTGGTGCTGTAACATCATTGTTAATGGCTAATCTTAAAAAAGAATTAACCAAATCTGCAGCTTTAGGTCCTTTCTTTGGATTTAAAGTAGCTATACCATTAGCACATTGCCAGTAATTAGGCCATTGGGCAGTTTTCCAGCTTTGAATAAAGAGGTATTTATTACCTCCATTTGCATCTAAATCAAAACTAGCATTGAAATCTACATCTAAGTTGCCGCCATTAACTGTAGCGGAATTCACTGTAATAACAACATTTGCAATTGAGCAGTTTTGTGCCTGCACTTTAGCAGTAATTCCCATTACTGCCATAATCAAAAAACTAAGTAAAATCTTTTTCATGCCTCAAGGTTTAGGTTAATTAAAAAAATGTTTCAACGTTACGAATAATAAATATCCATAGGAATAGTAGGAGGCATTCTACAGGAAGGATGGATTACTATTAAATTAATGCTTCAGGGAAGCAGGTCATTAGTTTCGCATTTGCGAATTCGAGTTGATCGTAAGGGGATTTTTGTTGGTCTTCGGCAGGAGATTGCGCTTTGGAAGGGTAAAACTAATAACAGTTTTTCAAAAATGCAAGTATTGTTACACTAATTTTGAGGTATTTTTTCCTTGACCAATAAAAGAGCCCTGCTAAACTGCTCTTTTTCAGTAAGATTGGTATTATCAAGCTCAATGGCATCCTTTGCCTTTCTTAAAGGGCTTACTTCCCGGTGAGAATCAATGTAATCCCTCATTTCCAGGTTATCTTTTACTTCTTCAATCGTCACATTAGGATTTTTTTCATATAACTCTTTAAAGCGCCGTTGCACTCTAATTGCATTATCAGCGGTCATAAATATCTTTAACTCAGCCTTTGGAAACACAACTGTACCGATATCCCGCCCATCCATTACAATTCCTTTCTTCGTCCCCATCAGTTGCTGCTGTGCTACGGCAAACTCCCGTACTTCTTTAATAGCGGCCACATCACTCACTTTTTCTGCTATAATAAGATCCCGGATCAGGTATTCTACATTCTCTCCGTTAAGATATATTTCGCTGCTGTTACTTTTGGCATTGAAAACAAATTCAAGATTGATGCTCTTTAGAGCTTCCTTTATTTCTTTCTTTTCGGCAAAGTCGATATTATTTCGAAGAAAGTAAAGAGTGATAGCCCGGTACATGGCCCCACTATCCACATAGACATACCCCAACTCCTTTGCCAGTTGTTTGGCCAAAGTGCTTTTGCCGCAACTTGACCATCCATCAATTGTTATGATTATTTTTTTTGCCATGTGTATACAAAAGTAAAAAAGGAGTACCGTAGATTGGTACTCCTTGCAATTTTATTCTGAATTATTTATGTACAGGTCATCTGCTTCGATGCAGGTCATTTATTGACTATAATTTTTTCTACCACCTGCTCTCTTGTTTCATCATTTATCACTCGCAGAATGTATACACCAGCGTTCAGGTTATCGATCCTGAGATTATTAGCAGTAACATTTCTCCACTGTTTAATGGTTCTTCCCATCATATCTGTTAAAGAAACATCCCTTGCCACATCACCGGTTTCAAATATCACATTTACACTACCACCGGATGGATTCGGATAAACGGTAACCTTGTCCGGCTGAGTTTCACCCCGCACTGCAATAATGTTACTGTATTTAGATTGCCTGTCGAGATCTTCCTGGCGAATGCGGTATTGTGTTATTCCTTTTACAGTGTTTAGATCAGTATATTGATAATTGAGCAGAATATCACTATTGCCGCCATTTGCATTAGAAACCACAAAAGCTATTTGTTCCCATGTGCCATTGCTATTTCGTTCTACAGCAAACCCTTTATTATTTTGTTCAGATGCAGTAACCCAGGTCAACAATACATAGCTGTGATTGCGGACAGCGGTAAATGAATTGAACTCTACGGGCAGCGGGCTGCAAGTATTATCTATCCGGGTATAAACCTCGTTTGTAATAGAAGAACTTGTTACCACAACCCAAAGCACTCTGTCAGCATAAGGCTTCTGGTTAGAATATGGCAAATAAGTCATTACTCCGGAAACAAACCTATAATCATTAGTATTATCAAGCTGTATATTGGTAGCGCTGGCAATATTAATAATATCAGTTGATTTATTGTAAATGCCGTCTCCATCATCTATATAAACATTGTAATTCACCACTATGCCTGTTGTATTAATACTAGTAATTGTGAAATTATAAGTCCGGGGTGCCTGGCAAATCAGGAAGCCGGTTACTTTTGGGTCATTCGCATATATTACAACACCTTTTGAAACACAGGCAACTGTTTGTGCCGCTGCAGACTGGCTTTGCCATAGATCAGCAGTAAATGATTGGGGAATACTACAATCCAATGGAAGAATCACAGTAAGGCCACTAAGTGTGTAACGGTCAGAACCAGCCAGTATTCCACCTCCGTCAATTTCAGATATCGTATAGCTGGATTGAAAGTTTGGGACATTATTGTCGGGTGGATAGGCTGTTTGAATATCTAAAGCACCACTCTGGTGGAAAAAACCAAAAGTGGCAATTGAACCATCGAGTGCTGAATTCTCCCCGGGAACCAAAGATGTTGTAGGCGGATGTGATTGAGGATAGCTATAATTTGGATAAGCACTTGTAGGCCACAGGTGAACCCAAAAAAACTTTCCTCCTGGGTTATGTAAAATATCAAAGGATAATTCAAAAGTTACCACACATTTACCATCCTGGTTGGTAGATGGAGGTGCCATTAATCTGATAGCAGGATTTGCGAAAGTGCATTGAGCAGTGGTGGTATTGGTCAGTCCAATGAGCAACACTACTAAAAAAGGAAGTAGAATCTTTTTCATAACTCATGTTTTAAAATGAACAATCATTTAGCACAATTCCGGAAGCAGTTTTGCAACATTTGATAGTTGATGATTTCAATTATGTACTGTTGCGCTTAAAACATTGTTTTCGGAGTTATTAATAAAGCAGAAAGAACTCAGTCAGATGAAGTGCAAGAAAACCTCTGCCGGTTTAGGAGAATTCCTGAATTCCGACCATATCAAATGTAATACTGCAAATTGCCGGAATGTATGATAGTAGTTATATAAAATACTGATTTCAAACAGGTTTCTGTGTCAATCTTAGCAACTACAAAAATCCAGCAAAGTATTTAAATAAAAAAAGAGCACCAGTTGATGGTACTCCCTTAAACTTTTAGTCTATAAAATTTATGCTTTCGACGGTTCCTCTGCTCTCGATTTAAAAGTGAAAGACAGCTTGGTGTTTTCAGCATCCGCATCTGCAATCAGCACATCGCCGGCTTTTACGCTGAGGTTCAGTATCTCTTCTGCCAAAGGATCTTCCAGGTATTTTTGAATAGCCCTGTGTAGCGGCCTTGCACCAAATTGTGAATCATATCCTTTATCCGCCAGGAAAGCTTTAGCAGCTTCTGTAAGCTCCAGGCTAAATCCAAGCGTAGCCAGTCTTTTCATTACTCCTTTCATCAGGATGTCAATAATATTATAGATATTATCTTTTGTAAGGCTATTAAAGATGACAACGTCGTCAATACGGTTCAAAAATTCAGGTGAAAAAGTTTTCTTCAAAGCTTTTTCAATAACCGCTTTATTAGCTTCGTCTTCATTTTCTACTCTTGATGTAGTGGCGAAACCAACACCGGCTCCAAAATCTTTTAACTGCCGAACACCAATGTTTGATGTCATGATGATCAGCGTATTCTTAAAATCGATCTTTCTTCCTAATCCGTCCGTTAGTTGTCCATCATCTAAGACCTGTAATAAGATATTATAAATGTCCGGGTGAGCTTTTTCAATTTCATCTAGCAGGATGACGCTGTAAGGTTTGCGGCGAACCCTTTCGGTCAGCTGTCCACCTTCTTCATATCCTACATAGCCTGGAGGTGCTCCAATTAACCGGCTTACGGTGAATTTTTCCATGTATTCACTCATATCAATACGGATCAGGGACTCTTCTGAGTCGAACATCTGGCGGGATAAAGCCCTTGCCAACTCTGTTTTACCAACACCCGTAGGACCGAGGAAAATAAATGTGCCAATAGGTTTTTTAGGATCTTTCAATCCTACCCTGTTACGCTGAATGGCTTTCACAACTTTAGAGATGGCTTCATCCTGTCCTACCACCATACCCCGCATATCATCGGCCATCTTGCGGAGCTTATCTGTTTCAGCCTGCACCATTCTTTTCACGGGAATACCTGTCATCATACTTACCACTTCTGCTATATCTTCTTCACCGATTGGGTAACGTTTGTGTTTACTTTCTTCCTCCCATTCATTCTTAGCTTTCTCCAGATCTTCCTGTAGTCTTTTTTCAGTATCTCTTAGTGAAGCAGCTTCTTCAAACTTCTGGCTCTTCACTACTTTGTTCTTCTCATTCTTAACATCCTCTATCTTTCCTTCCAGGTCTACTATATTTTGAGGAACATTAATATTCTTTAAATGCACTCTTGCTCCTACTTCATCCATTACATCAATGGCTTTATCAGGTAGCAACCGATCCGTAACATACCGATCGCTGAGTTTCACACAAGCATCAATTGCCTCCTGGTCATAATTCACATTGTGATACTCTTCATACTTTGATTTGATATTGTTCAATATCAGGATAGTATCATCCACACTTGGCGGATCAACCATTACCTTCTGAAAACGACGATCCAACGCCCCGTCTTTTTCAATATACATTCTGTATTCATCCAATGTGGAAGCACCGATGCACTGGAGTTCTCCCCTGGCTAATGCCGGTTTAAAGATATTGCTTGCATCCAGTGAGCCGCTTGCTCCGCCTGCACCAACAATAGTGTGCAACTCATCAATAAACAAAATCACATCCCGGTTTTTTTCCAGTTCGTTCATGATGGCTTTCATCCTTTCTTCAAACTGACCCCGGTATTTTGTTCCGGCCACCAACGCAGCAAGGTCAAGAGAAACAACTCTTTTATCAAAGAGCACCCTTGAAACTTTTCTTTGTACAATACGCAATGCAAGGCCTTCAACGATGGCGGTTTTACCCACACCCGGTTCACCAATTAAAATCGGATTGTTCTTTTTTCTTCTAGAAAGGATTTGAGACACCCTTTCAATTTCTGACTCACGGCCAACAATTGGGTCCAATGCGCCGAGTTCAGCCATCTTTGTAATATCACGGCCGAAATTATCCAAGACCGGTGTTTTGCTTTTTGCATTACCCGGCTGCTTACTGCCTTTCGACTGAGAATATTTTTTCTCTTCGTCAAAATCATCGTCATTCTCATCCTGGAATTCGGCACGGGGATCGTTTGATTTTACGATGCCCAACTCTTGCCTGAAAAGATCGTAATCCACGTCAAATTGATTTAAGATTTGTGTAGCAATATTTTCTTTGTTCTTAAGTATTGAAAGCATCAGGTGCTCGGTTTCTACCGTAGCACTTTTTAATGCCTTGGCTTCAAGTACTGTTACCCTGATTACTTTTTCTGCCTGCTTAGTAAGCGGCAAACTGTTGATATTAGCAATATTTTTACCCGTCTTATCCTTTACTGCCAGTTCAATTTCCTTTCGTAATTCATAAAGGTCGACATTAAAACTTTTGAGGATACGGACCGCTGTATTATCGCCTTCTCTTATCAGTCCCAATAGCAAATGCTCGGTGCCGATAAAATCGTTACCAAGCCTGAGTGCTTCTTCCCTGCTGAACGAGATAATCTCCTTAACCTGTGTTGAAAAATTATTATCCATTTTTAGATAATTGGTTGTAATACAATATTAACGAATAAATTCGGTTCCTGTTCTGCCGTAATTATAAACGGAATGTTGATAATTTAAGTTGTTCAGGGCTTGTTATTTTATAAGCTTTCCGGACTTTAGACGGGAAACATCCCGATAGCTATCGGGACAAACTAATACATTATGAATGTCAAAACTGATACCAAAGAGAAATTTCATGCCATCACGGTTTCGGAACCTTCTCTTTCTGCTACTATGACAGAGGAATTAGATAATTGTTTGTTGCCATACCTGCAAAATGACGTTAAAAACCTGGTGCTGATAGCAAAAGAAATACAGTCAATCGACATTGCTGCGGCTGAAAAGCTGGCTAATATTCAACAAAAATTCTATGAGAATAACGCCTCTTTTGTCATTTGTGAACTACAAAAACAGGTAGAAGAGTTCCTTGATCAACAGGGGCTATTGGAGATAATGAATGTAACCCCTACCCAAAGTGAGGCCTGGGATATTGTGCAAATGGAGGAAATTGAAAGGGAGTTTTTAGATGAGGGATAAACTGGTGCAGCTAAACCGCTTAAATTGCAGTCCTAATCATATCACTAAAAAACCTAAATAGCAGATTTTTTTAATGTTCGCTGTTACCATTCTTGGCAATAATTCAGCTGTTCCGGCATTTGACCGTCATCCTACCAGCCAGGTAGTGACGCTGGATGGCAACAATTATCTGGTTGATTGTGGCGAAGGCACACAAATACAATTGATCAACTACAAAATCCGGCGAAGTAAGATTTCCCACATTTTTATTTCCCATTTGCACGGCGACCATTATTTTGGTCTTATCGGTCTTCTTAATTCTTTAAGCCTGTTAAGTCATCAGCAGGAAATGCATGTATTCGGACCTTCCCCGTTGAAAGAAATTATTGAGTTGCAATTAAAAGTGGCCGATACAAAAATTTGCTATCCGCTCCATATTCATCACATTACAGAACCAGCCACCTTGTTAGATAATGAAAAGTTGACAGTGAAATGTTTCCGCACCAACCACCGGATAGAATGTTATGGTTTTGTATTTGCAGAAAAAAAGCGGTTAAGAAAACTAAATGCTGATAAAGCAAAAGCATATGAAATACCCGCTGCTTTCTATGAAAGATTGAAAGATGGGGAAGACTATACCCAAAAAGACGGGACCATCATAAAAAATGAATTGGTAACTATCGCTGGAGAACCGGGTAAAAGATATGCTTTCTGCGCTGATACCAAATATGACGAATCTCTCATTCCACATATACAAGGTGCTGACATGATCTATCATGAAACCACTTACCTCGACAACCTGAGAGAAAGAGCAGAAGCAAGATTTCATTCCACTACAAAACAAGCAGCGGCTATAGCCCAAAAAGCAGGAGTAAAAAAATTACTCATCGGGCATTTTAGCAGTAAGTATGATACTCTGGAAGAATTTGAAGCGGAAGCAAGAGAAGTTTTTCCGGATACTGAGTTGGCCTTAGAAGGTGTTTGTTATGAAGTATAGTTATTTCATAAGCCATTCATAAAACAATGGAAACTCCTTTCTCCAGGTAGGTTCATTATGCTTTCCGTCATCTCTTATTACTATTGTCATCTTTGCTTTTGAACCCATAGCCATCCCCTCAAAAGCCTTTAGCATATCCGGCACCATGCTTTCACTTTCCTGCTTGCCCGCATAGAAATATATAGCAGAATTAATCTTAGGTCCCTTTGTTTTTATATCATCGAAAATTGCTGGCCCAACCCAAAAAGCAGGTGAAAAAACTCCTGCCCCACCAAATAATTTAGGATATTTCAAAACAGCATACATAGAAATCAATCCACCCATAGAACTGCCTGCAACAAATGTATTTTCTTTATTCCTGATGGTGCGAAATCGTCTGTCAATAAACGGCTTCAGGGATTTAACCAAAAAATCTGCATATAAATTTCCTTCGCCTTTTCCAAACCGTTCGTTGTCGTAAGGATTGTATTCATTCAATCGTTTATTGCTGCCGTGATCAACACCAATAACAATACACTCTTTTAATTTCGCGGTGTCAAAATATTCATCCACCCCCCATTCTCCGGAAAAAGAAGAGGAGTCTTCAAAAAGATTTTGTCCATCATGCATATATAAAACCGGGTATTTCTGATTTTTCCCATCGCAGTATGAAGGCGGCAGGTATATCCATATCCTTCTTGTTCTTTTTAACTGGGGAATAAAAAACGCCGTATCAATGATGCAAACATTTTTACTGGCTGTACTTAGTTTGGGTTTAGCAGGCAATTTATCCTGCCATTCTTCAATTGTTAATTCAACACTGGTATCTGTTGTTAGAACGAGTACCCTATTGTCAACACCAGCACCCCCTTTTTTACATTCAACTTTATCCCAGCCACCACCGGTTATTTTATACTGATACTTTCCGGGGTTTAATTTGAACTCAAGAAAGTAATTTCCAGATTCATCCTTTTTGAATTTGTACTGTTCATCCTTCGGATTCCAGCCGTTGAAAGAGCCAGCTGCATAGAGTGCACTACCAACAGCAGGATTGGCTGGCAATGATTTTATTGTAAATCGTACTGTATTTTGTGCCAGAAGAGATGATGCAGCGAATAATGCAGCTATAACAAAAATGAATCGGTTCATAAGTGAAAGTAAACAGAAATTGTTTATTCAATCCCTTTCATCAACTCCCTGATTTTCGAGTGATGCTTTTCGCTTACAGGCCATACAGGCATCCTGAAAGTATTCTTGCAAAGTCCCATTTCACTTAAATAAGCCTTTACCCCACTCGGGCTGCCTTCGGCAAACATCGAAGCGATAATATCAATGTATTTATAGTGCAGCGGTTTCGCCATTTCAAAATTCCCTTGCAGGCAAAGACGAACCATGTTGGAGTATTCCAGTGGATATGCATTTGCCACAACAGAAATCAGCCCTTCAGCACCTGCAGCTATCATTTGCAATGTGATTGGATCATCACCACTGATGACCATAAAATTGGCCGGTTTATTTTTAATGATATAATTGATTTGGTCAAAATTGCCGCAAGCCTCTTTGGTCGCAAATACGTTTTTGCATTCTTTCGCTATGCGAACTGTTGTTTCGCCAGAAACATTTTGCCCGGTACGACCCGGAACATTGTACATAATGATGGGCAATGGTGCTGCTGCATCCAATACTTTATAATGCTGAAAAATTCCTTCCTGGTTGGGTTTATTATAGGCAGGACTTGCAGTAAGAATGGCATCAAAGCCCGTCAGATCAAAATTTTTATAGTCGTGAAGCACCTGGTTAGTGTCGCTACCGCCGATACCAGCCACCAATGGTTTCCGTCCCGCAACTTCTTTAGCAACAAATGAAAATACTTCCTGCTTTTCAGCGCCATGAATAGTGGCACTTTCACCGGTGGTGCCAAGAACGACGAGGTACTCTACCTGCCCTTTTATCCAGAACTCAATCAGGTTACTAAAGCTTTCCCAATCAATTTTACCATCTGCATGAAAAGGAGTTACGATGGCAATGCCTGTTCCGGTGAATTTTTCTCTCAGTGACATTTTTTGTTGATAATTAAAAATTAATAATTAGTAATTAAAAATTGCTGATCGATTATAAGTTGTTGCTGTATTTGTATTAATAAAAGGTGAGTAATGAACAGAACGATGAATAGTGCGACGCAACTAAGATGCCATGAAAAACTAAAGCTGGCTACACAATCTCCCGACTCACAACTAATAACTCCCGACTCATTCTACACTTCCTCCCAAAATCCCATTTTGCCGAATTTCTCTATTCTGTCGTTTACTCTTTGTTCTGCCGGAATTTGTTTCAGTTCCCTGAGTACGGGGATAAGGAAGTCTTTGAGAATTTGAGCTGCGCCATCATAATCCCAGTGTGCACCGCCAACAGGTTCTGGAATAATGCCGTCAATCAAGCCAAAGCCAAGCATTTTATCGGCTGTTAACCGTAATTGCTCTGCTGCCACTTCTTTTTTATCCCAACTGCGCCAGAGAATGGAGGAGCAACTCTCGGGGCTGATTACGGTGTACCAGGTATTCTCCATCATAAACACTTTATCACCTACACCGATTCCTAAAGCACCACCACTGGCACCTTCGCCTATAATAACACAGATAACCGGAACTTTCAGCCGTATCATTTCATATATATTCCTGGCAATGGCTTCGCCCTGTCCTCTTTCTTCTGCTTCTAATCCGGGATAAGCACCGGGAGTATCTATTAATGTAATGATTGGTTTATTGAATTTTTCAGCCAGCCTCATCAACCGTAATGCTTTTCGGTATCCTTCCGGGTTGGCCATGCCAAAATTCCGCAACTGGCGCATTTTGGTATTGATACCTTTTTGCTGGCCAATTATCATTACCGTTTCACCCCCCAGGCTTGTAAAGCCTCCCACCATTGCTTTATCATCCTTCACATTTCGGTCGCCATGGAGTTCTACAAAATTTTCCGTCATTTTCTCAATATACTTGAGAGTATAAGGCCTGTCCGGATGGCGGCTTAGCTGCACCCGCTGCCAGCTGCTAAGGTTTTCGGTAATCTCTTTGCGTTTATCTAATATACCCTGCTCCAGTTTTTGAATGGTATCGCTGAGGTCAAGTTTGGTCTTTTCCTGGCGATTTTTCATACTCGCAATCTCATCAATAAGGTCTTTGATCGGCTTTTCAAAATCGAGGAACTGTCTATTAGCATCGGTTGGCATAGGCTGTAAAATGAGGGGCTAAATTAAGGATTAAATGATAATGTGAATTTTTCTCCGGAAAGGTTGATTTTCAGTGGATAAATACTGGAAAAACTTTTGGCTGAAAAAGATTGCGGGGCTATCTTTGCCGTCCTGAAAAATGCCTCGGGTTCCGAATCATTCACAGGCGTTGGATCGGTAGTTCAGTTGGTTATCTCGCCTTAGGCGAGACGCCCATCAGGGGGAAGTCGCAAGTTCGAGTCCCGTCCGGTCCTTAGCAAAGTTCTTATCTATGTATTATGTCTATATAATTGAAAGTCAGAAAACAGGTATTTTTTATAACGGAAGTACCAGTGATTATGCCAGAAGATTAGGCGAACACAATGAAGGATTAAATCTTTATACAAGGGAAAAAGGACCGTGGAAGTTGATCTTTGTTCAACAATTTGAATCTAAATCGGAAGCCTTGGTGAAAGAAAAGAAGTTAAAAAGATGTAATAAGGAATATTTGAGGTGGTTGATTGAGCAACCAGTGAATATTCTTAATAATAAATAGTTGGATCGGTAGTTCAGTTGGTTAGAATGCCGCCCTGTCACGGCGGAGGTCGCGGGTTCGAGTCCCGTCCGGTCCGCAAACGAATAAAATGATAGTTGATTTGAGATCATTTTATTGCAACCAAAAAATCCAAAAAACTGCCCGTTGAGAATAAATATTCTTTACGGGCTTTTTTATTGGCAGGACTTTAACAGTAAAAACAGGTGTAAGGAAAACACTAACTGCTTTACGACGTTATTGATGCTGATTGTTTTGGTTAATGGTTAAAAAGTAGCAATGAAGAAAAAAATCAAAGGATTCTATTTCCTTATATCATCAATTGTGATCGCTATTCTGCATGTACCTTTTGCATTTGCAAAATCAGCAACGGGTACAAAATTATTTTATCACCCTTCGGTTGATTCCACAAAAAAAACAACGGTAAGTGCCCCGCCATCAATCCCTGCATTTAAATCAGTGTATGACAGTCTTCACCTAAATCTGAAAGGGCTTAGTCAGCAGGCTTTTGATTTTGCGAAAGAAGGATTGAAGAAGTTAATTGAAGAAGGCAAACTATTAAATGATTCTATCATTTCTATTGTTGATTTCAGTCAACCGAGTAACCAAAAAAGATTGTTCATAATAGATTTAAAGAATTATAAAGTCCTGTTTAATACATTAGTTGCCCATGGTAGTAATACCGGCCGGGAGTGGGCTACTACTTTTTCTAATCAAAATTCTTCCCACATGAGCAGCCCGGGTTTTTATATTACCAGGGAAACCTATGAAGGTGGTAATGGCTACTCATTAAAACTGGAAGGGTTGGAGAGAGGCATCAATGACAAAGCGTATGAGAGAGGTATAGTTGTACATGGTGCCAGTTATGTATCCGAAGCCCAGGCAAATTCACAGGGTTATATTGGTCGTAGCCACGGTTGTCCCGCAGTACCTGTACAATTGAGCAGGCCAATTATAAATACCATCAAAAACGGCACCTGCCTGTTTGTTTATCATCCTTCTTACGTCAACAGATCAGTAGTGCTGAACTAGCCAATTTGTTTATAACTCTCTGGTATCTGCGTTAGCCAATCTTTATCTTTGAGGATTAATAAATTATTATGCTCAAGATTGGCATTTTTGGTGTTGGACATTTAGGAAAATTTCACCTCAATAACTGGAAAGAGATACCCGGGATAGAACTGGTTGGATTTTACGACCCGCATGATGATACTGCAAAAGAGGTTTCTGAGAAATACCAGCTCCCCCGGTTTTTAGATGCCGACTCCCTGATTGATATCTGCGATGCAATTGATGTAGTTGCCCCCACCACTTCCCACTTTGAACTATGTGAAAAAGCCATCAAAAAAGGAAAGCATGTTTTTGTAGAAAAACCATTGGCTAATACCATGGAAGAAGCCAGGCAATTGGTAAAGCTGGCAAAAGAATCAGGTATTAAATTCCAGGTCGGTCACGTAGAAAGATTTAACCCGGCTTTTCTCGCTGTAAAAGACATGCAGTTGAACCCGATGTTCATTGAGGTGCATAGGCTGGCGCAATTCAATCCAAGAGGTACTGAAGTAAGTGTAATACTGGACCTGATGATTCATGATATAGACATTATTCTAAGCATAGTAAAAAGCGATGTAAAGAGCATTTCTGCCAGCGGTGTGGGTGTGATGACAGAGACCCCGGATATAGCCAACGTAAGAATAGAGTTTCATAATGGCTGTGTAGCCAACCTTACTTCAAGCCGGATTTCAATGAAGAAAATGCGAAAGATCCGCCTGTTTCAAAAAGATTCGTATATCGGTATTGATTTTCTGAATAAGAAAACAGAGATCATCAAACTGAAAGAGCCGCAGGATTCGAATGTATTTGCATTTGATATTGAAACACCCTCCGGCAAAAAGACAATTGCCATGGCCAACCCTATTGTTCCTGAAGTAAATGCCATAAAGAAAGAATTGGAAGAATTCAAAGATGCCATACTTAATAACACCCGGACTGTTGTGTCTGAAATGGATGGACTGATGGCAATGGATGTAGCACACCAGATATTGGAGAAAATTGGCAATAATGTTATTACCAATTAATGAATTCAGGGAAACAAATACCTGTTGCCTGGTATGCAGTGATAGATTTTGTTACCGCAGCATCTGCATGGCTTCTTTTCTATTTCCTTCGAAGCAGTTTACTAAATGATAAGGGTGCTTACCCGATCAGTTACCAGTCCTGGCTGTATATTTTATTGTTAGTTCCGGTTGGGTGGCTGATTTTATATACTCTTGCAGGCACCTATCACCGGTTGTATAAGAAATCACGGCTTGAAGAATTTACAATCACTTTTATTTGCAGCCTTATAGGAAGTATTGTACTGTTCGTTGTATTTGTTCTAAACGATCCTCAACAAGGCAGTTCTTACTTCTATACTGCCTTTGCCAGCTTACTGGGAATACACTTCACAATCACCTTCACTGCCCGGTGGTTCTTTTTAAATAAGCTAAAGCGAGAACTACTTAGCGGCAAGGTGTATTTTAATACGTTGATGGTAGGCAGCCAGGAGAATGCCATTCGTATTTTTAAGGAAACTGAAAAAAATCTGCATGACGGTGGTTATCGTTATGCTGGTTTTGTAACACCGGACAACAATGGTAAAAATGGGATCCATAAACTTCTTCCTAAACTTGGAACAGTCGATGAATTAGAGAAAATAATTGAAGCTACCGATATAAAACTTGTAGTGCTTGCAATGGAAAAATATGAGCAGCCATTACTTGAAAACATCGTCAACCGGCTTAGTGAAAAAGATGTAGAGATAAAGATTCAACCAAATACATTGGACATCCTTTCGGGTTCTGTAAAAACAAGCAATGTAATGGGAGCTGCGTTGATTGAACTCCAAACCGGATTGATGCCTGAATGGCAACAGAATATTAAACGGTTGGTTGACATTTTCGTTGCACTATTCGGAGCTCTTCTTTTATCACCCCTTATGTTGTATGCAGCAATCAGAATTAAACTAACAGGAAAGGGACCGATATTTTTTTCACAGGAAAGGGTCGGTTACAAGGGCAAGACATTCCGTATGTATAAATTCAGGTCAATGATAAGCGATGCTGAAAAAGATGGCCCGGCTCTTTCTTCTGATAACGACACCCGCATTACCAAATGGGGAAAAATAATGCGCAAGTGGCGTATTGATGAACTGCCCCAACTCTGGAATATCCTAATTGGTGAAATGAGCCTGGTAGGCCCAAGACCTGAACGTCGTTTTTATATTGACCAGATAATTACCCGGTATCCATATTATAAATACCTGCTAAAAGTAAAACCAGGTCTTACCAGCTGGGGTATGGTGCAATTTGGCTATGCAGAAAATGTAGAACAAATGATTGAGCGAAGTAAATATGATCTGCTGTATATTGAAAACATTTCATTGGCTCTTGATTTCAAGATAATGATTCATACACTGAGGATCATATTTAAAGGAAAAGGCAAGTAAGTACTTCGCAGCCTGTAATTGATACTTAATCTTTATTTTTGATAAAACTATATCCCATTGAAGAAATTTCTTGTACTGCTGGGGACGAATTGCATACTGCTAACTGCATACTGCCAACTAAGCTACTGGCAACAACAAGTCAACTACACCATTGACGTCTCCTTAAACGACAAGGAACATACATTAGACGGGTTTGAAAGAATTGAATATATCAACAACTCACCTGACACACTCAAATTCATTTGGTTTCACCTTTGGCCCAATGCTTATAAGAATGACAAAACAGCTTTCACCGACCAGGTGCTTGAGAATGGTAGTACTAAATTCTACTTCTCCAATAAAGATGATAAAGGATATATCAACCGGTTGGATTTTAAAATAAATAATGTAACTGCTTCAGTAGAAGATCATCTGCAGCATATTGATATTGTAAAAATAATTTTACCTACTCCATTACCTCCCGCACAAAAAATAAATATCACAACCCCCTTTCATGTAAAACTTCCTTATAATTTTTCAAGAGGCGGGCATGACGGACAAAGTTACCAGGCCACCCAATGGTATCCCAAACCGGCAGTATATGATAAATATGGCTGGCATCCGATGCCTTACCTTGACCAGGGAGAATTCTACAGTGAGTTTGGAAGCTTTGACGTAAGCATTACAGTTCCTGAAAACTATGTGGTGGCCGCAACAGGGGAATTACAAAATGCTGCCGAAAAAGTATGGCTGAAAACGAGAGCTTCTTTTACCTGGGAACCGGTCAAAGGAAAGGAGAAAACAACTGGCGGGCAACTAAAAACCACTTACCAACTTTTCCCAACGTCTGCGAATCAAAAGAAAACTTTACATTATAAACAAACCAACATTCACGACTTTGCATGGTTTGCAGACAAACGTTTTATTGTCAACTATGATACTTGCAGTCTTGCAACAGGCAAAGTAATTGATGTAGTTACTTATTACACTCCTCAATATAAAAGCAATTGGAAAAATAGTCTTCAAAATTCCAAAGACGCTGTACGGCATTATTCGGCCCTCGTTGGGGAATATCCTTACAACATTGTTCAGGTAGTACAAGGCCCCGAAAGTTTTGGAGGCGGCATGGAATATCCAACCATTACGGTAATTTCTCCTGATGGAGATACCAAATCCTTAGACAATACGATCAATCATGAAATTGGTCATAACTGGTTCTATGGAATTCTTGGCAGCAATGAACGTAAACACCCCTGGATGGATGAAGGAATGAATAGTTATTATGATGATAAATATAAAGTAACTAAATACGGCGAACAGGTTAAATTAGAGCAGTTAGCATTTGAGACAAAAGCGGTTACTAAAACTGACCAGCCGATTGAAGTCTCTTCGGAAAAATATAGCGCTGCTAACTATGGCCTGGTAGCCTATTATAAAACTGCTGAGTGGATGCGTTACCTCGAGTCGGAGTTAGGTACGGCTGTTTTTGATAAGGCGATGCAGGAATATTTTCGCCGCTGGCAGTTCAAACATCCGCAGCCGGAAGATTTTAAAAAAGTAATGGAAGAAAGCAGTGGAAAAAATCTTGACTCTATTTTCACCTATTTAAACAAAACAGGGACATTGCCCAATCAGCAACGGACAGGAATGAAAGCCGCTTTTATTGGCAGTATAAAGTCCTTAACTGATTATGGGAAAAACCCAAAGAAAGATTTGATTCTTTTTGGCCCGGCTGTTGGTGTTAATACTTATGACAAATTGATGCTCGGTGTTTTCGTAACCAATATGAAACTGCCCCCGCCTGATTTTCAGTTCTTGTTAGCCCCTATGTATGCCATCGGTTCAAAAAAAGTAACCGGACTCGGGTTTGCATCTTATAGCTTTTATCCTAA
>CALRVH010000050.1:0-24561 GCA_943371565.1 Chitinophaga pinensis
AGGTTGTGACCTTCTCCGGGAATGTAAGCGATAACCTCTACTTTATTCGTCAAACGAACTTTCGCTACTTTACGCAGTGCAGAGTTTGGCTTTTTAGGAGTCGTTGTATATACCCTTGTACATACACCACGACGCTGTGGACACTGATCCAAAGCCCTTGATTTACTCTTGGCCCTGATAATTTGTCTTCCTTTTCTTACTAGCTGTTGAATTGTAGGCATTCTTGACCCTTGTTTTTGGGAGGGCAAAGGTAACGGCGGGAGGTTTAATCTCCAAAAAAATGAGGGCCGATTTTTCTGATATTGAACCTTTTGGGGATAAAACAGCCATTGCCACTTATCGAACTGTGGATACCCGGTTCTATTCCCCTAAAAATCACTGTGTTTTCCTTCTTTTTCAGCCTCAGCTAACACCCGGCTGACATCTTCATCCGGCTCGAAAATCTTCAAAATGATGAGCAAATCCGGCATATGCGATTCATAATACCCGTTATAATTATACCCTTCTGTTGGTTTTTTAGCTAGGGTATCCCTTACATACTTCAAATAACCATAATACCGGATCAGGTCAGATTTTGAGGATGCAAGCTTTGTTTTGTCCAATACCCCTGCTTTTACCCCAACTTTCAACAGGTCTAAAATGGGCCTGTCGCTGAAAGGCCTTTTGCCCAAAATATGCGCCAATTCCGGAAACATTATATCAACATTCGTTAAAAGGCGGGCATTATTGGTGAGATCTTTCTTTACAATATAACTGGCCAACAAATCAACCAACGCACCATCATTCATAAAAAAGCAGTTACTAAGAGCCTGACTGCAGGATGGATCTGCAATATAATTTTCATTGAAGATGACTGCCAATGTTTTTAATGATTTCCGTGATTCAGGTTTCGCTAACAAATTGATCAGGACATACCTGTATTCACTATACCCCCTGATCGAAGTATCGATCTGGCTAAAAATACTTTTCACAGAATCCGGCAATGCTTTGTCTTCAATCTTTTCTAATTCTTTTATCAACTTCCATTTTTCATCTTTACCCGCAGGAAAAGCGGTTTGTGGTGCCAGCCGTATTTGCTTACAAAGTTTTTGAAGTTCAGTTTCTTTATTGCAGCCAAGCAGGAATAAGAAAATGCTGTATCGCAGTATTTTAATCATAGCTAAAAATAAAAAACCGCAGCCAGTAAAGGCAGCGGTTTTTTTAAACCTTTTATCTGTTTACACTTTTTGCATCCAGTTATATTTATCTTCTCTCCTTCCCTCCCGGATATCCGTCAGCCATTTTTTGATAGTAGGTGCCGTTTTCCAGGTATCTACATCAAATTTCATTTCAAAGTCTTTGTAGCGAAGCTCTTTTATCATCGAAATAGTAGCTGCAGTGCCTGTTCCGAATACTTCATACAATAAACCTGCTTTGTAAGCATCAATAATATCGTTGATACTTAATGGCCGTTCTTCCACCGTAAAACCCATTTCCTTTAGTAATGTAATGGCACTCTGGCGGGTAACCCCGTCAAGAATAGTTCCCTGCCCGAGGTCGGGTGTAATCGCAGTATTGCCGATGATGAAGAATACATTCATGGTACCACATTCCTGTACATATTTATGTTCGTAAGCGTCCATCCACAACACCTGGTCGTAGCCCTTTTTCTTAGCTTCTGCTGTGGCATACATGGCGGCTCCGTAATTGCCGGCAGCTTTTGCATAACCTACTCCGCCGGGTACCGCTCTTACATATTGCTCCTCTACATAAATACGCATTGGCGTACTATAATAAGGGCCGGTAGGACTTAAAATGATCATGAACTTATAGGTATCTGAAGGACGAACACCAATCAGCTCATCGGAAGAAAACATAAACGGGCGGATGTATAATGAATGGTCTTCTTTATAAGGAATCCAATTTTTATCCAGTTCAATTAACTGTCTCATTCCTTCTATGAACAATTCCTCAGGCACTTGTGGCATTTGCATTCTTTCAGCAGAAATATTGAATCGCTTAAAATTATCCTGCGGACGGAATATGTATGCATTGCCTTCGCTGTCTTTATAAGCTTTGATACCTTCAAAAATGGCCTGGCCATAATGCAGGGCAGCTAAAGATGGGCTGAGGAGTAATGGCTGGTAAGGTTTTATTTCAATATTCTTCCACTCACCATTCTCGTAATCAGCTTCCAGCATATGATCCGTGAAATACTTGCCGAAGGGCAGGTTTTCGAGGTTCAGGTCGTTCAATTTACTTTGTTCCGCTTTCCTGATTAAAATGTCCATAGCTGCAGTCATAAAAGTTTATTTTTGCCGGGTCAAAGAAACGAAAAAAAACTAACACCCATTTGTACAAGTTATTAAGGATTTTATGGATTTAAATAACATTGAATTACCGGGCTTTTTGATAGCGGATTTGTATCCCAATTCGCTGGTCGATGGGGCTTTAGTAAACGAAAAAGAACTTTTTTCAACTGTTTCTCCTAAACAATCAGTAACTGAAGATATTACCTGGAAATCACTCGGGAATAATCAGCGAAACATATTGATTATAGTCAATAGCAGCGAAGCTGTTTATCTGCCTGATAATGAATTAGCATTTCTTACGGGTGTGCTCGGCGCCTGTAAATTCAGCCTCGCTGATGTAGCCATTGTAAACCTGGCTCATTACCCCGGCGCTTCGTATAAAGAACTAACCGCTTTTTTCAAAAGCAAAATTGTTTTATTGTTTGATGTGGAGCCGGCTTCTTTTGGCTTGCCAATGAGTTTTCCACATTACCAGATACAACCGTTTTCCAATAACTCATTTTTATATTCACCATCGCTGAAAGACCTTGAGAATGACAAAGTAGAAAAGAGCAAATTGTGGGTTTGTTTGAAACGATTATTTAATCTGCAATAATGAAATTGATCTTTGCGACCAATAACCAGCACAAAGTTGACGAAATACGTTCCGTTGTTGGAAATAACCTCGAAATAGTAACCCTGCAAGAGGCCGGAATTGATATTGACATACCTGAGCCATACCATACGCTGGAAGAAAATGCTTCGGGTAAATCAAGGGTTATTTTTGAAATGACCGGTACGAATTGCTTTAGCGAAGATACCGGGTTGGAAGTGGCCGCCCTGAACGGCGAACCCGGCGTAAAAAGTGCAAGGTATTCAGGCAACGACCGGTCATTTGATGCCAATATTGAAAAGCTTTTAATTAATTTGGCAGGTAAAGCTGACCGCAGTGCAAGGTTCAGAACCGTTATATCCTTGTTAATTGACGGTACCGAAACGCTGTTTGAAGGCATTTGTTACGGCCAAATAACTGAGCAAAGAAGAGGCGAACAGGGCTTTGGATACGATCCGGTGTTTATTCCGACCGGCTCAACCAAAACCTTTGCGGAAATGGACATGAAAGAAAAGAACGAATTCAGTCATAGAAAAAAGGCCACACAAAAACTGGTAGCATTTTTGAATACTTTATAAACAAACCACTGATTTTGATACCCGAACGCAACCAAAATATTCCCGAAAGCGACCTATTAAGAGGATGCATGGAAGGCAACCGGCGAATGCAGGAAGAATTGTATCGCCGATTTTCACCTCGCATGTATGCCGTCTGCCTGCGATATGCCGGTAATGCCGAAGAAGCTGAAGACATATTGCAGGAAGGCTTTATCAAGGTCTTTAAAAAATTAGATAGTTTCCGTAGCGAAGGTTCATTTGAAGGTTGGGTCCGAAGGATTTTTGTGAACACAGCCATCGAACATTTCCGACGCAAGAGATATTTAATGCCGGTAACAGAAAAAGAAGAGAATACTATCGAAGGAAAATATATTTCTGTACTGGATGAACTGGCTGAAAAAGATATACTGGCATTGGTACAGGAACTATCACCCGGCTACCGTACTGTTTTTAATATGTATGTAGTAGAAGGTTACACACACAAAGAAATTGCGGATATGCTGGGCATCAGCGAAGGAACCAGTAAGTCGCAATTATCAAGAGCCAAAGTGATCTTACAAGACATGGTTAGAACATTTATTGATAAGCAAAGAGGAGCAAGAAGCAAATAATGAGCAGCGGATTACAAAATAAAATGTACAGCTACGAAGTAGCTCCCCCACCGGGAGTATGGGAAAAAATTGCTGCCGAATTAAACGAATCGGACCTCGAATATCAATTCCCGTCAAGACTTCATCAAATGGGAGTGACGCCACAGGCCCATGCCTGGCATACGATCGCTGCCACACTGGATGAATCAGCATTGGTAAATGATTATGCAGGCAGACTTGCCGGTTTAGAAGTGGCTCCACCCGCTACAGCCTGGAATACAATAAAGAATTCGCTGGATGCTGAACATGAATCAGCGGTTCCGGAATACAGAAGATTTTCTCCTATACTTAAATATGCTGCAGCAGCGGCCATCATCGGTTTTTTAGCCTGGGGCGGAACCCAGTTGTTCAATAAAAAATCGGTTGACACCGTAGTAGCAAAACAAGACCCCGTACAATCAATAGAAAGCACTGAAACAACATCGCCTGTTCAAATTGTTACCTCTGCCGATGAAAATATTGCTGTAACAGATGTTGCCGCTTCGCTGGAAGAAGCAAGAAACGATGCTGCATTAGAGCAAAGTAAAAAGACCTACGCAAAGCTGGATGTTGCAGTAACCCGGAATAAAATTAAAAATGTTGCCGATTTCTTTTTTGTAGCGGATGATTATGAACCAACCGGCACTAGAGGTTTAAACATTGAAGAACCTCCAATGACTGATATTGCCGATCGCTACATCATGTTGATGACGCCTGATGGAAATATAATCCGCATGTCAAAAAAACTCGGCAATATTGTATGCTGTGTTTCTGGCCAGGAACAGGACAAAGATTGTGTGGACCAGATGAAGAAATGGAGAGAAAAGCTTGCGAGCCCTTCTTCTAATCATTCATCCGGCAATGTGCTGGATATTCTCAGCCTTCTTAATTCAATGAAGGATAATTAATTCTTTCAGCCCCGTTTCCCTAATTTTATTCCAAACCTTTTTACATGGCAAGAATCAAAATCGAATTGCCGGAATCGTTTGCATTTTCCTGCCAGGTTCCGATACGAATCACCGATATCAATTATGGGGGTCATGTGGGCAACGATACAGTATTGTCTATTATCCATGAAGCCAGAATGCAATTCTTCAACAATATGGGTTATACCGAAATGAACTTTGCAGGCTCAGGAATGATCATGGCTGACGTTGCAATTGAATTTAAAAGCGAGTTGTTTTATGGTGATGTAGTTATTGCTTCTGTTACTGCCGGGGAAATTTCAAAAATTGGATTTGAACTACTTTATAAACTGGAAAAAGAAATTGACAGCAAGAGCATACTTGTTGCAAAAGTCAAAACCGGGATGATCTGCTATGATTATGAAAAAAAGAAAATTGTAGCTATTCCTGAAGCAGGAAAGCAAAAGTTATTAAGTTGATCAACTATTCCAGATTCGCCAGCTTTCTTCTGCCTGCAGGATCAGCATTTCTTCTCCATTCTTTATTGTCGCCCCTCTGTCCTCCCCTTTGCTGAGGAATAATGTCTTTGCAGGATTATACACAAGGTCATAAAGCAGATGCCTGTCAGTAATATGCTGGTACGGAATAGCAGGACAAGTATCGGTGTCCGGATACATGCCTAATGGTGTTGTATTGATGATAAGTGTACTTTCCTCCATCACTTGCTTATCAAGCTGCTTGTAAATAAGTGCAGATCCATCATGCAGTTTCCGGCTTACAATGTCAAAATTGATCCCTAATTTGTTCAGCACAAAGATGACAGCAGCCGCCGCTCCGCCATTTCCCAGCACCAACGCTTTTTTATGATAAGATTTCAACAGCGGCTTCAGGCTCTTTTCAAATCCTGTAACATCTGTATTATAACCGACCAACTTCCCTTCCTCAATATTGATACAGTTGCAGGCATCGAGTCCATCCGGGATATGCTTTGTGTCTACAAAAGGAAGTACCTGTTTTTTGAAAGGTATGGTTACATTTAAACCTTCCAATTGTAGATTGTTCCTCAGTAAAAGAAGTAATTCGTCAATTGTTTTAAGCGGAAATAAATCATACCGGCATTCAGTCATCTCTTCCTGCTCAAATTTTTCTGTAAAATATTTCTTAGAAAAAGAATGAGACAGTGGATAGCCGATTAGTCCGAACAGACGAATACCCCCTTCTTCTGAGGGGGTGTTATGGATTTCAGGCATTTTCCTTTTTATCAAGGTATAAATTGAAAGTGTCGCCACGAAGACCAATGCGCATCGTTTCCAGCGGTATCACTTCTGTCGGTGCAATATTGCCCAGGTTAACATTGCAACCTACCAATTCAATAAAGTATAATTGTTGTGCCTTCTGAGGAGCTTCCCAAATAATCTTCTCCGCCGGGATCTGAGTTAATATTTCCTGTACTAGCCCCTCTCTTACCTCACCGCTGCCGCGGTAGATACCCACATTACCTGCCTCTCTTGCTTCGGCAATCACATAGGTAGATCCGGCTTCCAGTTCTGCCCGCATTAACTCTATCCATTTATAAGGCGGAATAATATGTGCAGCATCTTTACTTCCCACTTCACTCAGTACTGTTCCATGTTTGGTCAGTTTTTCGATATAACCGCATTTTTCAGCATGAGGAATAGTAATGGAGCCATCACTTACTTCCATATAACTAATGCCAAAATCCTTGCAAACATTTATGTAATCCTCAAACTGGTTACGGATCAAAAAAGCTTCAAATAATGTACCGCCAAAGTAAATGGGTATATCATAGGAACGATATATTTCCAGTTTTTCCCGGAGGTTAGGCGTAACAAAAGAAGTTCCAAAACCAAGCTTTATGATATCCACATGCGGGTTCGTGGCACTCATAAAATTCCTGGCTTCTTCCACACTAAGGCCTTTGTCCATTACCATAGTTAATCCTGACTGACGGGGCTTTGTTTTTCTTTCCGGGATCTGCGATAAACTAAAATTCATACTGCTAATTTTTATTCAAAAATATTCGTTGAACGGCGGCAAAAATAAGGAAGAAACAGCAGAGTGATGCTGATTTAAGACAACCCTAAACCCTACTTATCAGATGGACTTATTTCTTTTAAAACGGGCAACCACATCCACCACCAGCTGGTTTTGCAGAATGGAAGGATTCAGCTCTACAAATTTCTTTAACAGCTTCGGCGTTTGCCGCATAGCCTCTTCCAGCTGAAGAATCCCTTCCTTTGCCTTACCTAAAGCAAACAAAACGGATGCTTTATAAAAAAGAAATAATGGTTTTCCGTTTGTAACCTTCAATGCAGCTTCGGTTTGTTCTAATGCTTCATCAAAATAGGCTGCTTTGTAAAGACATCGTATCAACGCTTCCCAGCCAGCAGTATTTTTTGGACGGATACGAACTACATTAGAAAAATACTGGACCGCATCTTTGAACAGGCCCAACTGCATTTTACATTCCCCGGCCAATAAATTATACTCTGGCTGCAGTTTGTGGATCTTCATCGCAGTATCCAATTGTTTGATACAACTCTCCCACTGGCCCTCATTAAAATAAGTGCTGGCTATTTTATAGAATAATTTGCTGTCGTCCTGTCGAAGATGGGAAGCTTTCCGGTAATGAAATCTTGCTTGTGCAAAATTTTTCAACCGGTCATAGCAATGCCCGATCGCTTCAAAAATCACATCTTCCGGTTTTGCCAGTTCATTTACTTTTTCCAAAGCCTCGATCGCTTCTTTATATTTCCTAAGGCGGATGTATGCATCTCCCATATTACGATAGGCATAGTCAAATTTTTCCTCAATGGTGATAGCATATTTATAAGCGTCAATAGCTTTTTCGTAGAGTTTTATTCCCTGGTATGCTGCTGCAAGATTGAACCAGGCCAGCTCATTGTAAGGATACTCGTCAATAATTTGCTGATGAAGTCTTATGCTCTCTTCATTACGGCCGGTGAAATCTGTCCAGAAACATATTTTGTATAAGGCCTCTTCATTATTAGGCTCTTCTTCCAGTACCATTTTCAGACAATCAAACACTTTATCAAAATCTTCATAATCATCATACACATCTGCCAGCTCAAAAAGCAATTCTACTTTTTCTTCTCCTTCAAATAAGGACAAAGCTTCTTCGAGCAATACAACGGCCTTCTCCTGCTGATCGAGTGCCAGGTAAGCATCTGTCTTTAAAATATAGAGGTTGATATCGGCCCCATCTAATAATGATGCCTGCTCTAAAATATCAAGTGCATCCTGGTAACGACGGTTGGCGAGCAGTATGTCTGCCTTTTTAATGAGCAGCATAGAAGAATAAGGAAACTGTTCGCCGGCGATTTCCGCGGCTTCCATGGCCCTTACGAGGTCTTCTTTTTCCTGGTAATAGTCTATTATTTTTTCAAATGAATCTTCTTCAATAAACGAGTGGCTACGGCCATTTTTGAAACTTTCATACTGTTTAAGCAGTTCCCGAAGCTGTTCCCGATCTTCCCGGTAAGGGTTATTTTCTTTCATCTATCGGCGTTTGGTGAGCAAAACTGTTAAAGAGCCAAGATCAGACAGCAAAATCCCTTTGCCCCCTGAAATGTGTTGTTGTCAACAAGTTAAGCCAAAAAAACTGGTAAAAAAAGGGTTGAGTTTTCCCCATATGTGCAAAATAGTATTTTATTTCAGGCAACGGAATGTAACAATTTGCCATCTTTCCCGTTAATGAAGTATTAAAGTTCTGGATAAACGGTTTGTTTTATATTCTTTTTTGTCTTTATTTTTGTACGGAATGAACTACCCCAAGTTAACAATATTGAGAGTTGTTGTCAGAAAGCTTGCAATTGTGCTATTAATTGCTGGTTCTGCAGTTACCTCTTTTGCTACACTGGGTGATGGCAAGAAAAAATCAGATCTTCCAAAAGCATCGTTGCTTTCTTCAAAAACAACTAAACCGGGTTCATTCTCTTTAAGATCAGGATACGCTTACCGCGGCAACAATGTTCTGAATCCGCAACCAGCGAAAAGATATATCAGTCTTAATACTACTGTTACTTATCAAAGAGGTAACACTACTTACATTGTTCCGCTGAAAAAGAGGGTTATCCTCAGCAATGTAAAAATTGACATCGGAAACCGTCAGTTACAAAGGAATTAATTCATTCCCGCACCTTTACTTTCTTCAAACGTCATTACCCTGTATCCGGATTTTGGTATGTCCAATTTTGCTTGTGGCACGGGATTAAAATTGATATTGGAAACTGTATAAGTCACCATCATCTTTCCCATGGCTGCTTCATATTGCATAGCTAAACCAGGCAGGTTTTTATTCAGGTATTGAAAATCTTTGTTCACCGGCAACAATTCTTTTGTAAAGTAAACAGTGAACGTAGTGCTATCTGATAGTTTACCAATTGCTTTCTGACAATTGTATCCGGCAATGGTTTTATACTCGTTGAAATATGTAAATGTAACCCCTTCGTATTTTTTATTCGATTGCTTCCAGTTATCAGGAGTCATTTTGATCATATAGCGTTGTTCGCCATATTCTTTCAAAATGGTAACATTGCCAGTTTTGCCTTCAATAATTGTAGCCTGTGTACCCAAAGAGCTCACCATCTCAGAACGGCTGGAACTCCCCTTCAGATAGATCACACTGGTCGCTCCATCCAATAGATCAGCAGCCTGTGGTTTCGTATCGCTGGTATTGATTACAATATCATAAGAAATGGTCGCTTCTGTAAGTTTCCGGGGAGCTTGTGCTGATATGTTCCCGGAGAAAAGGATAGCGCCAATTGCAGCGATTATGTAAGTTGTTTTTTTCATTTCAGTTGTATCTGTCTTATATATCTAAAAGACGTGCCAAATTAGCCAATAAGTTGCGTAATTGAAAAAACCGGGTGGCCAAAGGCTAAACCCGGTTCTTCTTAAGCTTATTTTAACGAATGCCGAAGCAAAATTGTGTGTTATCTATCAATGTAAAACATACATCACTTTGTAGACTATCAGCGTCTGTTCTTTTGCTGCATTTCTTTCATCTTTTTCTGCTGCTCCTGCATCTGTTCCATCCGTTCCTGCCATTTGGATTTTGTTTTTGGCTTTTTACGGTTGTCATCTATTTTGGCCAATATTTTTTTATTATCAATAATGTAATTCTGAATAACAAATTGCAATGCCAGCGTAACAATGTTTGAAACAGTGTAATACCAGGTTAGAGCAGAGGGTAGCCGGTTAAAGAAAAACAAAAGGAATACCGGGAAAATATAAGGCAGGTATTTCATTACCGGGTTACTCTGATCAGGAGTCATGCTCATGCTATAGATAGATATCAGAAAGCTGGTAATGACAGCAGTAATATTAAAAAGGCTTAGGTGGCTACCCAGAAGCGGAATATGAAAACCAAATTTAATTGGCGCATCAAAAGCTGAAAGGTCATGCGACCAGAGAAATTCTGCACCCCTTAAACCAACGTCTGCATTAAACAGGCTAAAGAGGGCGAAGAAGATAGGTATCTGTAATAAAGCTGGCAAACATCCCCCCAGTGGATTGACCCCGGCTTCTCTGAATAATTTCATTTGATCCATGCTCATTGCCTGCCTGTCATCACCATGCTTTTCTTTGAGCTTGGCAATTTCCGGTCTTAGCACTTTCATTTTGGCCCCGCTGAGATAGCTTTTATACAATAGCGGTGAAGTCACCAGTTTAATGAAGATGGTCAGCAATGCAATAGCTAATCCCATACCTCCGGCAATACTTTTCAAAAAGTCGAAAATAGGGAGTATCAAATATTTATTAATAGGTCGAACAAATGAATAAATACCCTGGCCCAGATTCACCAGTTTTTCAAACTTCATGTCGTACTTCTTCAGTATATGATAGTCTGATGGTCCATAATAAATGCTGAATGGTACTATAGTGGGTGATCCTGCCTTTACCGACAATCGCATATTTGCCGTTGACTGTACAATAGTTTTTGTACTGTCATGTGGTTCAGTCCATTCCATTTTACCAGAAGTAAAATTATCTTTAGCTACAAGGATGGTAAAGAAGAACCGTTGTCTTACACCTATCCAATTCACCGATTCGTCAAAATTTTTACTGCTTTTGCGGCCGATTGTGTGGTAATCAAAACTGCCATCCTTTACATAACCAACTTGTGTATTCTGCCTTTCAAATGAAATATCAGATTCTTGTTGCGCAGCAGCATACTGCCATGAGAGGTTCATCGTTCCCTGTGTAAGCAAGGTATTGGCCCCGTTCATTTTTACATTGAAATCAACCATGTAATCATTGGGCTTCAATATATATTCATGGGTAATATAAGAGCCGCTGCTATCCGAAGACTGAAGAGTAAAGGAGACAGTCTTATTGCCATCCTTTAAAGAGCTATCCACAACAACCTGTGGAAATAACAGGTCACTTGTTTGAGCACTGCCGCCATTGGCTGATTTACCGGTATTGATCGTATAACCGATTTTATCAAAGTCAGTCCCAGCCAGTTTTAGCAGGTTACTATCCTGGCCCATAAAATTCTTAAGTTCAACTTTTGCAGGCTGGCCTCCTTTATTTGTAAAAGTTACTTTTATCAGTTCATTTTGCAGGGTCACCAGTTGTTCAGTACCATTAGTTGTGTCCTGAAAAATTCCAGCTATTTCCTTTTGGATAACAGAATCCTTTATTTTACTAAGCGAATCCTGAAGCGGCTTATTCAATTTTGCAATTGAGTCTTCCTTAGCTTTTATAACAGCTGCTTCTGCTGCCTTCTGCTTACGGTATTCTGACTGCTGCTTATTGGTAAAATAGAAATACCCAAAAAACAAACCCGCCAGTACAATAAAACCAAGGACGGTATTACGATCAAACTTCATTCTGTGGAAAATTTAAGGACGGCAAAGATAGGAGTTATCAGGCAAGAGTCGGAAGTTAGAAGATCGGGTCGGTAAACAACAGATAACGGCCGTTTAATAGCCTTTTTAGCTGATTATGACCTTACTTCAACTATATCATTTCACTCTGTAAAAGTGGGTTTTTGACTTCTGATCTGTTTTCGGAATAGGCCTTGGCTGCTTTTATGAAATGTACAAAAACAGGCTGTGGACTTTCAACCGTACTTTTTAATTCCGGGTGATATTGAACACCAATAAAAAACGGGTGTTTAGGTAATTCAATAATTTCTACCAGGTCAGTACCGGGGTTTTTACCACTGGCTACCATACCGGCTTTTTCAAACTGGTCGAGATATTTATTGTTGAATTCCCAGCGATGGCGGTGCCGTTCGTTAATTTGTGATTTCCCATAGATCGTATAGGCAAGGGTTCCTTCTTTAATATCACAGGGGTAAGAACCCAGGCGCATTGTTCCACCTTTTGCGGTTACTTTTTTCTGCTCTTCCATCAAATCAATTACAGGCTCTTTGGTGTCAGGATCCATTTCAGTGGAATGGGCATCTTTTAATCCCAACACATTTCTTGCAAACTCAATGGCCGCCATTTGCATACCCAGGCAGATGCCAAAGAAAGGCAACCCGTTTTCTCTTGCATACTTTACGGCTACAATTTTTCCTTCTACCCCACGATGCCCAAAACCCGGGGCAACAAGTAACCCATCTAACCCGGCAAGTTTCTCTGCTACATTATCATCCGTAATAAATTCACTGTGGATATTTATTATCTGAACCTGGCATTCGTTAATCGCACCGGCATGAACAAAGGATTCAAGTATTGATTTGTATGCATCTTGTAATTCAAGGTATTTACCTATTAACCCGATTGAAACTTTGCTCTTTGGATATTTTAACTTGTCGAGAAACTCTTTCCATTTCGTTAGTTCCGGCTCATTATTATTGACAATATTTAATTTCTTCATGCAAATAATGTCTAATTTTTCCCGCATCATCAGCAATGGCACTTCATAAATGGTGGGAGCATCGGCAGCTTCAATCACTGCTTCCATTTTTACATTACAGAAAAGGGCAATCTTGCGACGGAGTTCGGGGTTCAATGGTTTTTCCGTTCTGCAAACTATAATATCGGGATGTACACCTTCCTGGCTCAGCATTTTTACACTGTGCTGAGTTGGTTTTGTTTTTAATTCCTTCGCAGCTTTCAGGTATGGAATAAGTGTCAGGTGAACCACCACCGTATCTTCTTCTGGCAACTCCCATTGTAATTGTCGAACAGCTTCTACAAATGGTAAACTCTCTATATCACCAACAGTTCCTCCAATCTCAGTAATTACAATATCGAATTCAGTACCCTGACCGAGTTGCACCATCCTTCTCTTTATCTCATCCGTTATATGTGGAACAACTTGTACTGTTTTACCGAGGTAAGCTCCTTCCCGTTCTTTATTAATGACGGTTTGATAAATACGACCGGTGGTTACATTATTGGCTTGTGAAGTAAATATGTTGAGAAATCTTTCGTAGTGGCCGAGGTCAAGATCAGTCTCTGCTCCGTCTTCAGTTACATAACATTCGCCATGTTCATATGGATTCATAGTGCCCGGGTCAATATTGATATATGGATCCAGTTTTTGAATAGTTACTCTCAAACCCCTTGCCTGTAATAGTTTGGCAAGAGAGGCGGCAATAATTCCTTTGCCTAAAGAAGAAGTAACACCCCCGGTAACAAAAACATATTTAGCCATACAAAATGGGTATTTGTTTAATTCAATTTCTATAAAAGGATCTGATAAAAGCCGAGCCAAACCGACCAGCAGCGGATGAAATTCCGGGAGGTCATGCAAAGCTAAAAGAAATTTCCGGGTCATTGAAATTTCATATCCACAGTTTGGCAAATACTGCGTGGAAAAGAAGATTTGTTATTTAGCATAAGTCTGTGCGGGGCAACTTACCAGCCCTCCACTTTTCGCACCAAAACCTGGCAACCACCTGCCGGAACACTATCCTCCTCCCTGTTCCAGGGGTTTATTTTTTCAACCATGATCTCAGCATTCCCTATATAGACCGGCTTAAAGTCGCCACCACCCAGTATCGTAGAATCCTTACGCTTAATAATGAGGTTACAATAGGCTCTGTCTGTTCCGGGGGTTCCTCCTCCGGCTACCCACTCCCTTACACAACCTTTATTTGTAATTGATAATTCCAGTTCCGGCACTTTTACCGTTTCATTACGGGCTATCACCAGTTTTCTTTCAGTAAAACTTTTGGGGTGGTTATTACAGCCTGCAGTTATTAAAAAAAAGGCAGTAAATGCAATAGTTTGAATCGCCGATTTCATAGTTTAAATTACAAATTAACCGACGATTACCCTACTTTAGTATTTCAACAACTGCTAACATAAAAAAATCCTTCTTGCAGGTATCAGCTTTTTCTTCCTTTCAATTTCCCCTGCACAAAAAACTTATAACTGGTGCGGCGCACTGATTGATGGCAGGCTTTACAACAGTAAAAAGCCGGGATGATCATATCAACCCGGCTTCAGTTCATTGTTTCCGTATTTTACATCTTTGTACAGCCCTCAGTGCAGGTATGGCCGCTTTCGCCATGAGCAAAAATATGTTCTCCCGCCTTACAGGTAGTTCCACAGTTGTGAGTAGTACCGCAAACATCAGTACAGGTATGACCTACTTCATTATGTGCATACAAGTGGTTTCCATCCTTACATTCTGCACCACACACATGTGCAGTTACAGCAGCTGATGCAGTTTGCGCCTGTGCCGGAGTACCCGGAGTTTCCACCTTTTGAGGGGCATCTGTTTTAGCATCCGCTTTATCATCTTTCTTTTCGCTGTTGCAGGAGATAATACTCAACGCTGCAAACAAAGCTAGTAGTGAAAATAATTTTTTCATATGCAAATAAGTTTTTGTTTCAATAAATATAAACTGAATGATCTTGCCCGGAAAATTGATTAGTGCAATGTTGCTGCAAAAAATCAATCCTTTGCGATCTTCTTGTAACTGGCAACTATGCCCCTTATCAGAGATGAACTGAATCCCTGGTGTTCCATTTCATTTAATCCTGCAATCGTACAGCCTTTAGGTGTAGTTACTTTATCAATTTCCTGTTCGGGGTGAGTACCTTTTTGTAATAAAAGTTCTGCCGCCCCTTTTACAGTTTGTGCAGCAATCAATGAAGCAGTAGTTGCATCAAAACCAATTTCAATACCGCCCTGTATGTTAGCCCGTATATACCGCATAGCGTATGCTGTACCGCAGGCACCCAGGATGGTAGCAGCTTCCATCAGTTTTTCATCAATCTTTACCACTTTACCTAACGTACTAAACAACTCCACCACATATTTAATCTCAGCAGCACCTGCCTGGTGACTGCAAACACAGGTCATACTTTCCTGAATGGCGATCGCCGTGTTGGGCATTGCCCGGAACATCGGCATATTTTTTTTAATAATGCTATCCATATCGCTGATCGTAACTCCGGTTACTACAGAAATGAGCAACTTGTTAGTAGTCAGTTCTTTTTTGATTGTACTCAGCACTTCGCTTACCTGGAATGGTTTTACAGCGAGGATGATAACTTCACTTTTCTTTACCGCAGCGGCATTATCATCTGTCACCTCAATTCCTTTTTCTTTCAATGATTTGAGGGTAGCCAGATTTCTCTTTGTGACGATGATCTCAGAGGGTTTACTGAATTTACTGCTTAGCAAACCTTCGGCAATGGCTGTTCCCAGGTTTCCGCCGCCAATGATGGCAATTTTCTTCCCCATACAATTTTTTCAGGTAAAGATAAGACATGGTCAACAGTCGGTTGTTTAAGTAAATCAATACGAAATGCGAAAAGGATTTGACAAAACAGTAAATAAAAAATTTATTTCAAAAATCCATGAACACTTATGTACCGTATGTGTTGCACATATCAACTAAACAAAATTTATATTATGCAAAAGAAAATTTCTATGCTGTTTACTATAGCAGCTATCACTTCTACCATCTTCATTGCCTGTAATAACAATGCTGAAGGTGATAAAGCAACAAAAACGGAAGACACTGCTATGACTGACAAAATGGATACCGTGCAAACTAAAGAAGAAGGAGTAATGGTTGGTGGAGCAATGATGGTTGCTTCAAAAGACATAGTGGACAATGCAGCGGGATCAGCTGATCACACAACATTAGTTAGTGCTGTACAGGCTGCCGGATTAGTGGAAACATTAAAAGGTGCAGGACCTTTCACCGTGTTTGCTCCAACTAATGCTGCATTTGCTGCATTACCTGCCGGTACTGTTGAAGGATTATTGAAACCCGAGATGAAAGCTGACCTAACGGGTATATTGACGTATCATGTGGTAGCTGGTGCTGTAAAAGCCGGCGATCTTAAAGATGGTCAGAAAATTAAAACTGTTCAGGGTGGTGAACTGATCGTATCAATTAAAGATGGCAAAGTAATGATCAATGGAGCCAACGTAACTATTGCCGATGCTATTTCAAGCAATGGAGTTACCCATGTGATCGATGCTGTATTATTACCAAAGAAATAATTTTTTGTAGCAGTTGCGAATATTTCAGGGAATGGTCAAAAGCCATTCCCTTTTTTAGTAGTAGGATCTTTTTTGCAGAAAATTAGTAACATAGTCATTTACCCCCTCCTCAAGCGAGGTGAAATTTTCCCTATATCCGGCAGCCCTTAACTTATTCATGTCGGCCTCGGTAAAGTATTGGTATTTATCTCGGATATCGTCAGGTGTATCAATAAATTCTATTTGAGGTTCAAGGCCAAGACTTGTAAAGATTGCAGTAACAAGATCTTTGAACGTTCTTGCTTTTCCGGTACCCAGGTTGTATAAGCCGGGCTCCACCCTGTTTTCCATAAACCAGTAACAAACTTTTGCTACATCTTCCACATAAATAAAATCCCGCAATTGTTCACCATCCCTAAACTCAGTCTTGTGGGATTTAAAGAGTTTCACTTTTCCTGTTTTTTTAATCTGGTTATAACCATGAAATATCATACTGGCCATTCTTCCCTTGTGGTATTCATTAGGGCCATACACATTGAAGAATTTCAGTCCTGTCCAAAATGGTGGTCGGGCTGCCTGCTTTAAAGCCCATTTATCAAATTCATTTTTGGAAACACCGTAGGGATTTAGCGGCTGCAACTCACTTACAATATCATGATTGTCGGTATAACCCAACTCACCATTACCATAAGTGGCAGCAGAAGAAGCATACACAAGTGGAATATTTTTTTCTGTACAATAGTTCCAGATATTTTTTGAATACTCCACATTCAGTTTTTCATGAACAGCATAATCAAATTCTGTGGTATCCGTTCTTGCGCCAAGATGAAAAACAAAATCAATTTTTCTGTCAGCTTCTTTTAACCAGTCAAACAAGACGTTCCGTTCAATTTTTTCTTCAAATTCTTTTGAATCGAAGTTGAACCATTTGTCTTCTTCACTAAAATCATCAACAATGATTACATTTTTATAGCCCAGCTTATTCAGGTAACCAAGCAGGTAACTACCAATAAATCCCGCTGCTCCGGTCAAAAGTATTCTTGTATCCTTGTTCATCAGATAGAACTCAATGCCGAGCCAGCTTCTTCTTTGGATAAATAGTTTTCTAATGCAGTATCATATTTTGTTTTCCATTCGCCAATCAGTCCCCAATCCATACCATCAACTTCAACAGAGCCACTCGTTACAAAACCTAACTCTTCGAAAGAATGATCACCCAGATTTTTTTTCAACTCACTTAGTTTTTCTGCCTTTATTGTCACCACCACCCTGCTTTGCTTCTCGCCAAACCATTGTGCATCCTTTCTTATATTATAATCATTGGCAACTACATCAAACCCAAGATTATTATTGAAGGCAGCTTCAAGCAGTGTGACAAATAATCCCCCTTCACTTACATCATGAGCTGATTCAATCAACCCTTTTTTGATCAACTCAGCTATTTTTTGTTGAAGAACAAACTCCTCTTCCAGGTTAAAATGAGGAGCCGGGGAATATTCAACCCCACATACCTTGCTCAAATACTGAGAAGAATTGATATCATTACCGGATGACCCAATTAATAAGATCATATTTCCTTCTTCTTTAAAATCTAATGTCATTTTCTTAGTGACATCTTCCAGCAACCCGACCATTCCGATGGTTGGTGTAGGATAAACAGGACCATCAGGATTTTGATTATAGAAACTTACGTTGCCACCTGTAACAGGCGTATCAAACTTCCGGCAAGCTTCTCCCATGCCTTTTATTGCATTTACAAACTGATAATACACTTCCGGATCGTAAGGATTACCAAAATTCAAACAATTTGTAACTCCTAATGGAAGGCCTCCGCTGCATACGATATTTCTTGCCGCTTCGCTTACCGCTATCATGGTGCCGGTATAAGGGTCTGCGAAAACATAGCGGCTGTTGCAATCGGTAGTAATGGCAATTCCTTTTGCCGAACCTTTTACCAACACCACAGCTGCATCGGTTGGTGCATTGGTTGAAGTATTGTTTGTTCCAACCATGCTATCATACTGATTATACACCCAACGTTTGGATGCAATAGAAGGAAGCTGAACAATTTTTTCAGCAGTGGCCCTTAAGTCGTCTGGAACAGCTATAGACTCAGGATTAAATTTTTTTATCTCCGCAAAATATTTCGGCTCACTGTATTCTCTTTCATATTGTGGTGCACCTCCACCTAAAACTAATTCATAAGCAGGTAAGGATGCTTCCAGTTCACCATGCATATAAAAATTCAGGATACCATCATCTGTTACTTCACCGATCACGGAGCAAGGCAAATCCCATTTAGTAAAAACCTTTATTACTTCTTCTTCCCTTCCCTTTGTTGCTACCAGTAACATTCTCTCCTGGCTTTCGCTGAGCAGCAGTTCCCAGGTTTTCATGTTGCTTTGTCGGGTTGGCACTTTGTCAAGATCGATCCGCATTCCTACTTCACCCTTAGCACTCATTTCTGCAGTGGAACAAATAATTCCTGCCGCACCCATATCCTGCATTCCAACTACAGCACCTGTTTGTATTACTTCAAGACAGGCTTCTAATAATTTTTTTTCCTGGAATGGGTCACCAACCTGCACGGCAGGCAAATCCTGTGCACTATCAGCAGTAATATCTGCGGAAGCAAAAGAGGCACCTCCAATTCCATCTTTACCTGTTGCACTGCCAACAAACATCACCGGGTTTCCTTTACCCAACGCAGTAGCAGAAACTGTTTCACCCGCCTTTACAATTCCAACACTCATCGCATTTACCAAAGGGTTAGTATGGTAACATTCATCAAAATAAATTTCTCCACCAACAGTCGGCACGCCGAAACAATTTCCATAATGCCCGATACCATGCACAACACCTGATAATAAATGCTGGGTTTTATCTTCTTCTAAATTTCCAAAGCGAAGTGAGTTGAGTGCGGCAATCGGTCTTGCACCCATTGTAAAAATATCTCTGTGAATACCACCTACTCCTGTAGCTGCTCCCTGGAAGGGTTCAATAGCAGAGGGATGATTATGTGATTCAATTTTAAAAACTACACCAAGTCCATCACCAATATCCATCAGGCCGGCATTTTCTTCACCAGCTTTTACCAGCATCCTGCCACCTTCTCTTGGTAATGTTTTTAACCACTTAATTGAATTCTTGTAGCTGCAATGTTCACTCCACATGCCGGAAAAAGCACAGAGTTCATTGAAATTAGGAGTACGTCCCAATTTTTGTTTGATGAGTTCAAATTCTTCTGCCGTCAGTCGTAGCTGTTGTGCGGTTTTTAATGTTACTTCCATGGAGGGGATATGTTGAGCCGCAAATTTAAAGGTTGTACGCCACCGGGTAAACACAACTTGTCAACTTTGTCCTGACAATCATGGCAATAATGGCTATTTTGCGGGACAAAACCTGGTTATCTTGGAATACCTTCTTTTTGTTGCGTGGCTGGTTTTATTTGCCTGGTTAGTTACTAAAATAAATTTTTTTACCCGTACCGGTTTAAGCAAGCCACAACTTGTTATCATCTTCCTGCTCAAAGTGATGGCGGGTATTTTTTATGGCTGGATCGGTCTTTACTATGGCAGCCTTGCACAAATGCAGGACACCTGGAGCTACCATATCAACAGCATCCAGGAATATCATTTGCTTTTTAATGACCCTCGTGAATATTTTACTAACCTTTTCCGTGATCCCTATAATGGTGGCGTAGCAAAATTTTTTGAAACCACGGACTCTTACTGGAACGACCTTAAAGGAAATACATTCATTAAAATTCTCTCTGTTTTCAATATTTTGAGCTTCGGACATTATTACGTTAATGTCATTTTCTATTCTTTCATTACACTCCTTGGCCCTATTGCCATCTATCGTGTAATGACGAATGTTTTCCCGGGCAAAAAAATGGTTATTCTGCTGGCGACATTTCTTGTTCCTTCCTTTTTATACTGGACAAGCGGAATCCATAAAGAAGGGCTCATTTTTACCGGCATCAGTTTAATTATATACTGTATCTATTTTGGGATTCAGGAAAAACGGTTTGGAATCAAGCGGATAATTTGTCTTGTTGCCGGTCTGCTACTGGTGCTGGCTCTCCGAAATTTTATTGTTTTTATTCTTGTTCCCGCCCTTATGGCCTGGTTACTGGCCAGCAAATGGCCTAAATACGGTCTGGCAATATTCAGTTCTCTGTATCTCCTTTTTGGTATTTTGTTTTTTACAGCACGGTATGTAAATCCCAAATTAGATTTCCCCCAAGCTGTAGTAAATAAACAACAGGAGTTTAAAAAACTGGAAGCAGGCGGCTCTACCATTCCGATGAAAGACGTTGAACCAACGATAATTAGTTTCTTAAAAAGTACCCCCCAGGCAATCACACTTTCAATCATCAGGCCCTATCCAAGTGATGTAAGACACATATTATCCCTTGCAGCGGCCATAGAAATTAATTCATTGCTTTTAATGTTTGTCCTGTTTGTATTTTGGCGAACAAATACAAATAGCTACACTTCAAAAAACCTGATGTACTTCTGTGTATTCTTTGCAATGACATTATTACTGGCTATTGGATTTAGTGTAAACAATCTAGGGGCTATCGTTCGTTACAGGAGTATAATTATCCCATTATTAGTCATACCCATGGCAGCACAGATAAACTGGAACCATGTTGGAAAGTTTTTTACAAATAATATTAAAAATAATAATAATGTAACAAATTCCATATAAACAAACCTAAATTTTGATTACAGAGTAGTTATTGTCACATTTTTTCCCCAATTTGGTCTAAAATAAAGCATTTTTATAAAAATAATTGGCGTAATAGCTTTTATGTGTTTGTTTTGCTGAAAAATATAACACATGTCACTTCGTTTTAATGCAATTAATCACCTTCTAACTAACGCCGACACTAAAGTGGAGGCTTCGGTCAAAGTCACTGAGATTTTTGGCAGCAATGTTTTTACCCTTAAAGTAGCCCGGGAGTTTTTAAGTGATGAAGCTTATAAAAGTTTACAATCCTCAATTAAAGCAGGACAGAAAATTGAAAGAACTGTTGCCAATCAAATTGCCATTGGCATCCGTGCCTGGGCTGAGGCAAAAGGGGTTACCCATTTCACACACTGGTTTCAACCACTTACCGGTACGACTGCCGAAAAACATGATTCATTCTTTACATTAAAAGGAGACGGTACTCCAATTGAACAATTTGAAGGTGATGCATTGGTTCAGCAAGAACCTGATGCATCCTCTTTCCCAAGTGGTGGATTAAGAGCCACTTTTGAAGCAAGAGGATACACGGCCTGGGATCCTTCTTCCCCGCCATTCATTATGGAAATAGGCCAGGGTAAAACATTGTGCATTCCAACCATTTTTGTTTCCTACACTGGTGAATCATTGGATTATAAAGCTCCATTGCTAAAAGCTTTGGATGTATTGAATAAAGCAGCGGTAGATGTTTGTAACTATTTTGATAAAAATGTTACAAGAGTTACGCCTACACTGGGATGGGAGCAAGAATATTTTGTAATTGATGAAGCATTATTCAATGCCAGACCTGACCTGGTAATGACAGGAAGAACAGTATATGGTCATTCTTCTGCAAAAAATCAGCAATTGGAAGACCATTACTTTGGTTCTATTCCTGAAAGAGTATATGCGTACATGAGGGATTTTGAAACGGAATCATACAAACTTGGCATACCTCTTCGCACAAGGCATAATGAAGTAGCACCTGCACAATTTGAGTGTGCACCTATTTTTGAAGAAGTAAGTGTGGCTGTTGATCATAATTCGTTGTTGATGGATGTTATGGAAAGAGTAGCCCGTCGTCACAACCTAAGAGTTTTATTACATGAAAAGCCATTTGCCGGAATTAATGGAAGTGGTAAGCACAATAACTGGAGCATGGCCACTGACACCGGCGTAAATCTGCTGGCTCCCGGTAAAACGCCAAAGACCAACCTGATGTTCCTTACTTTCTTTGTGAACACTATCAAAGCTGTTCATGATTATGCAGATATATTAAGGGCCTCTATCGCTTCTGCACCGAATGATCACCGTCTTGGTGCCAATGAAGCACCTCCTGCTATTATTTCTGTTTTCATTGGGCAATACCTGAGTAAAGTATTGAATGATGTAAAAGAAAGAGTATCGGATAAAATGGATGAGACCGATGAAAGTATGCTGAAAATTGATATTCATAAAAGCATACCGGAATTGTTGATGGACAATACGGATCGCAACCGTACCTCTCCTTTCGCTTTCACAGGAAATAAATTTGAATTCCGTGCCGTAGGTTCTTCTGCAAACTGTGCCAACCCGATGACTGTATTGAATACGATCATGGCTGATACATTGAAACAATTTAAGAAGGAAGTAGATGATCTTATCGCAAAAGGCGAGAAAAAAGAAATCGCCATCATGCATATTATCCGCCAATATATCGTAGCCAGCGAAAAAGTATTGTTCGAAGGCGATGGCTATAGCGATTCATGGGCCAAAGAAGCTGAGAAAAGAGGTTTGCCAAATGTAAAAACAACTCCGCTTGCTTTGGATGCTATGGTAACTGAAAAGGCTAAAAAATTATTTGAAACCAATAAAATATACACCCACAGCGAACTGGAAGCAAGGCATGAAATAGAGCTGGAAAAATACATTAAGAAAGTACAGATCGAAAGCCGCATTATGGGTGAGCTGGCTACTAGCCACGTATTACCAGCTGCTATCCGCTATCAGAACCTGTTGGCAAATAATATAAAGGGATTGAAAGAAGCCGGCTTGAAAGATGCTGCCTACAGCAATCAAAAGCAGATATTAGAAAAAATATCAGAACATATCAGTAAAACGAGTGACCTGGTTGAAAAAATGATCGAAGCAAGAAAAGCATGCAACATCATGGATAATACAAGGGCTAAAGCTATAGCTTACCAGAGCCAGGTAAAAGATGCATTCTTTGATGAGATCCGCTACAATGTTGACAAATTAGAATTATTGGTTGATGACAGGGAATGGTATTTACCTAAATACAGGGAGATGCTTTTCCTGAGATAATCACATTACATTTATAATTAGTTATTTACAGACCGTCTTGCTTATTGCAAGACGGTTTTTTTTATATAACCATTTCTCGGTATTGGTTGGTACCTCTTTGTTTCTGTACATTTAGGAACTTAACCATTACCTTACTATGCAAAAACAAACTCCCCCATCCAGGTGCCTGCGGGGTTACGCCTTCGACCCTTCCATGTCATTGGATCTTGACACAGCAGGCATTAATGAAATAACCTACAAGATTTCCTGGGAAGATGAACTAAAGCCCGGGCCGGAAGGTGAATACATTAAAGTAGTAGACAGAGACCCGGCCAGTGATGCTTTTTACAAACCAGTAAACCTGGACGAAAAAGAAATTCTTGCCAATGATGGGCTTACTCCTAGTGTTAGCAATCCGCAGTTTCACCAGCAAATGGTGTATGCAGTTGCCATGAATACAATTAAAAATTTTGAAAAAGCCATTGGCAGAAAAATACAATGGAGTTCAAAAAAAGTAAAGTATGGCAAAAGCAGGGACTTCCTTCATGAATATGTTGATAAATTAGTTATTTATCCGCATGCTGTCCGTGAAGCCAACGCCTATTACTCTGCAGAAAGAAAGGCGTTGTTATTTGGCTATTTCAGTTCCACACCAGCCAGTGTTGATCTGCATATGCCGGGCAGTATCGTTTTCTCTTGTCTTTCGCATGACATCATCGCCCATGAAACCACCCATGCTATACTCGATGGAATGTTCTCCCGGTATATGGAGCCTACACATCCGGATGTAGCTGGCTTTCATGAAGGGTTTGCAGATATTGTAGCCTTATTTCAGCATTTCACATTTACAGATGTATTGAAACACCAGATTGGAAAAACAAGAGGAAATTTTAATGCAGAAAATCTTCTTGGTCAATTAGCGGTGGAATTTGGAAAAGCTTCCGGTGAACATGGTAGTCTGCGGGATGCTATCGGAACATTAGATGAAAAAAACACATGGCACAGGACAAAACCTGATGTCAATTCATACCGTGAACTATTCGAATGCCACGATAGAGGAGCCATACTTGTTGCAGCGGTCTTTGATGCTTTCATCAATATTTATAACCAGCGGTCGGC
>CALRVH010000051.1:0-24439 GCA_943371565.1 Chitinophaga pinensis
TAAATTCATGCGGGGTTAAAGGTAAAATCTTATCGGGGGATGAGAGATTTTACTTTGCATAAGCGTAAAATCTTCAAGAAATAAAATATGCTGATAAAACTTGGCAGTTGCAATAAAATATATTTCATTTGGCATCGTTGTAAAGAAATCAAATCCATGCCCGTGAAAAATTTCTACGTATTTTTTCTATCGCTGTTTCCTTTAATCCTGCAGGCCCAAAAAACAGTTGATCTTGACCAGTATCGTTTTACGGTACAGTACAGGTCGCTTCCCGCTATGCAATTGGATAGCAGCTACCGCACTTATAATGTGGAAATTGAAGGCACTAAGCTAACAGAGGGCTTGTTGCAGGATCTATCGCCTGAAAAAACGGTAGAACTCGAAGGCTGGCGCAAATTGCCACAAGACGGACATCTCTCTATAAAAGTAAAACTAGGAGACCTATTACCAGAGGCAGTGTCGGTAAAAGAAAGGGTTGAAACTTTAAAGAATAGAAACGGACAGGTTACGGGAACAAGAACTTATTATCACCAGGAAGTGATTTATACGTTTGCAGCTACAGCCGGTATTACCGATTATAAAGGAATGCACATCATGGACCAGGAGCTTGCAGACCGAAGCTATAAACAAGTATACCGTAGTCCTGAATTTCCAATCAGGAGTCTTGCAGAAGGTTATTTCATCATCAACTCAATTGCTGTAACAAAAGAATTATACCAGCGCTGTGTAACCAGGGCTATGCATTACCTGAGTGAACGCATAACAGAAAATTTTGGCTTTAGTGCAGTAACGGCTAAAGATTATATGTGGATTATTGATAGTCGCAAACACCCTGAATACGCTGCCCATCGCAAAGCGTTTCAGCAGATGAATGAAGTTTTGTTCAATATGAATGCAAGCGACCCGATTGAAGAAGCAAGAGAACAATTAAAGCCAGTGATTGATTATTTCGAAAAAATAAAAAAAGATTATCCGTCCACCAGCAGACACGACAGGAAGATAAGGTATGCCAGCTATTTCAACCTTGCTGTATTATATTATTACTTAGACGATCCGCAGGCAATGATGAAAGAAGCAAAAGGTTTGGAATTAAATGATTTTGATGCGAAGGATGCAAAGGGTTTTGTACAAACAGCTACCTGGCTAAAGAACCTTTTTCAGCAAACTAATATTTTTACCCGTCACTTTTCCATTAATACCGCAACTTATAAAGGCCCCTATGAAAAAGAAGATGTGACTGTAAAATAATTGAACCTTTTTTTATTGAAAATTCATTGCAATCCATTCTTCGATGGATAACATATCCGGAAATTCTTTTTTCAAAGCATTGATGTCTTTAACTAGTACTCCATCATTTTCATTAATCCACCTGAACATTTTGGCAAGCCCCTTTCCCATCATTAAACGGGTAATGAACATCGGTAATTGCTGAAATTTTATATCCCTCTTCAATACCCTGGAAAAAATAGCTGCTAATTGGCTGCCATCCATTTGTTCGGTCGCCAGACCGATGGTTCTCCCTGCATACATCGCCGGGTTGGAAAGGATAGCAGCACTTACTCTACCCACATCATCTGCCCCGACAAATTGCTGCATGCAGTTTTTTGCAGTTGGCAAGACTAATTTACCCTTTAAAATTCTGCTCTTAACCTGTGGCACCAATAAGTTTTCGAAAAGGGAAGCAGGACGAAGGATTGTAAAATCAATTCCTGTTGATTTAATATGATTTTCAATTTTAAACTTACTCTCCCAATGCGGGATACCGGTATTCAGATCACAACCGACTACTGAAGAGTACACCAAATGCTTTACGCCCTGCTCTTTACAACTATCAACCAGGCTTATTCCCTGTTGAACTTCCTTGTCCACTCCTTCCGTGAAGTGTAGATTACAAAAAACAGCATCCAGGTTTTGTAAATGATGCCGGTAAGAGGAAGGATCATTCAAATCACCTTTTATTATTTCAACATGCTCCTGCCGGAGCGATTGCGGCGGGATTCCATCGGGGTTCCTGACCAATGCTTTCACATGAAAACCATTGCCTGCCAGATGTCTGACCGCAGCTCCGCCCTGGTTACCAGTAGCCCCGGTTACAAAAACCGACTTACCATTCTGCATTTGAGGAATTTATTTAATCAAATATAATTATTTCTTTACGCTGCGCAGCCCGCAGCCAGTGTAATGATCATAAAAGAAAAGTCGCACGAAAAGAATACCATTAACTCACAACTTGAAAAATTACAAAAAAAGCCACCAGTATTAGCTGGTGGCGTATATTGAAAGGTAGGATAATTGCGGCGGCTAAAGAGAGATTGGCAACTTAATTAGCATATGTTCTTACATAGTTATCCAATTCGGTCTTGCTGGCCTGCGAAGAAAATATATCATACAACTGGCTAAAGTTATTACGGTCTGTAATAGTGCGATATGACAATTTTGCCAGTTGAAGCCTGTTACTTTCATATGATACCAACTGAATTAATTGTCTTGCCTGGGCTGTAGTGAAATAATAACTCGTATTATTAAAAGTAGTTGTCAGGGAATTCATTTGTTCGTTGGGAAAGAACTGGCCCGATATAGTCTGGTATAGCGTATTAAAATCTGCCGTGGACATTGCCGTATTAGTTGTGCCTCCATTATTGCTATTATTAATGTAGGCGTTTAACTCATCTCTGCTAGCTTGTCTTGTAAGCAAGTTAGAAACCTGGCTAAAATTAGCAGGGTCAGTAATACTCCGATAAGAAAGTTTGGCTAACTGGAGCCTGCTGTCTTCGGCATCAACTATCTGAATCAATTGTCTGGCCTGGTAAGATGTAAAATTGTTATTACCGTCATTAAAACTTTCAGTGATGGAATTTAGCTGGGTCCTTACTGGCCATTGCTGTTGAATTCGTCTTAACAGCGTACTAAAATCGGCATCAGACATAGCGACACCTGCATTGCCGTTCCCATTATCATCATAATCATCATCACTATCATCATTATAATTGTTAACGTACTCTTCTAATTGATTTCTGCTGGACTCACTTGTCAACAAATCAGATACCAGCCTGAAATTATTCTTATCAGTTATAAGAGGATAAGAAGTCTTTGCCAGTTGAAGCCTATAACTTTCTGAAGTTACTTGCCGAAGCAACTGAACAACCTGTGATGTCGTAAAATATGTATTACTGACATTGAAGGCATTGTTGACCACCGTCCTTCTTCCATTTAAAGAACGCTGATTTCTAACATTCCGTAACAGGATGCTAAAATTAGCATCGCTCATGGCGACATGATTATCATTCTGCCAGTACCGCCTTGTTTCAATAAGTTCCAGGCTGCCGTTACCGTTAACTTTTACATGCATATCGAACCGGTTCCTGAGGTTAAATGGTACTGAAATCCGCTGTGACCGGTTATTATTTTCATTTATCCTGGTAACCAGCAAAGTATGCTGCTGCATATCCAGGTTAGTAATAGAAAGAGTTGTCTTATTCCCGGATATACTACTGCTGGTAACAGGATAATCCCGGCCATCAAGTGAAAGTTGTAGATTTTTATTCCCATTTATGGTAATTAATACCTCACTCCCCCGTTGCTGTGCCTGTATTGAGACTGCCAGGCAAAAAGTCACGAAAAATATCATCGCTTGTTTCATAAAAAATGTTTTTTAATAAAATGAAGATATCCCCTGGAAGAGCCGATCTCCAATTCAACTGCCCTATATCCGCACAGTTTTCAGTGAATCCAAAACTCCAAATGCTTTCAATAGCCAAAGGACAATAATAATAACAACCACTGCATTGAGGATGTTCTTGATTTTCCTGTCCATAGGGATATATGTGTTGATCAACCAAAGAACAACTCCGGCAACAATCAGTACAATTAGAATAGTAAGAATGGGCATAATAATTATAGTTTTATTTTGACTTCAAAGGTCAGACTCTTATTACTGTTTACTGTTACACTACCATCAGAATATGTTATATCATTCACACATTCAATAATGATCTGTATCCGGCCTTGTTGAAGAGACAGCTATCCAAAAAAGAAAACCCCGGTAGAAACCGGGGTTTTGCTTATGAGAAAATCAACGTTTTGCTACTAATCAGATAGGAGGAACAAATAAATCAGAGCAGAAGAATCAATAATAATATTACAATGATGATTGCTCCAATGGATAGATAAACTCCTCCTTTGATGACTTTCATTTCCTTTTTGATATCTTTTACTTCTTTACGCAATTCTTTTTTCTCCACTTTTGTCAGGGTTGATTTGTCCATTTCTTTGATAACCTCAAGACGTTGGAGTAACTGCTGACCTCTGGGGTCTTCCGTTCTTGGAGAATTAGCTGGATCAACAATAGCAGAACTGGCAGGTAAAGTGACCGCCATAAGCATGACGATAGATGCGATTCGAAAAACATTTTTTGCAGTCATTGGAATAAATTTTAGGGTGATTCTTACTAGGCCTTGCATATACTTTCACAATTGCAAGCTTAAATTTCTACCTAAAGGTGGGTAGTATTTTACCCATAATCATTATGTAGTTGCAGGAATTTGTTATAAGATTCCCACATTGCCCAATTTTCGTTCTGGCACAGATTTTAGCTTATAGTCCTGTACATCTAATACGATTCAGTTTTATCCCACGGGAAAAGAGTACACAACTCCTTGCCGTGCAGACAGAATCTGAATGTTAACCACAAAGCCAGTATTTTGAAATTGTATATTAAAAACATGGTCTGCATCCGCTGCAAAATGGTAGTGAAAGATGAATTGACCAAGCTTGGAATTCATAACACTTTTGTAGAATTAGGCGAAGCCGATATACGGGAAAATATATCCGATGAACAGCATGACCAGTTTAAAACTGCACTTTTAAAATCGGGCCTGGAACTAATGGATGATAGAAAAAGCGTACTTGTCCAGAAGATAAAAAATGTGATCATTGAATTAGTTCATTATGCAGAAGACCCCCTGAAAATTAATTTTTCTGAATACTTAAGCCAGAAACTAAACCATAACTATACTTATCTCGCCAATCTTTTTTCAGAGGCACAGGGAACCACCATTGAAAAATTCATTATTAAACATAAGATTGAAAGGGTGAAGGAATTACTCGTTTACAACGAATATAACCTGACTGAAATTTCCTACCTGATGCATTATAGCAGTGTGGCACATCTCTCGACTCAATTCAAGAAAATTACCGGCCTGACCCCCTCTCATTTTAAGCAATTAAAAGACAAAAGACGGAACCTCCTGGAGAATATGTGAATTATATAAATCTTACAGGCTACGTTATAACAACTTATATAAAAAGAAAACTCACTTTTATCATGCTTTGAATGGAACATAACAATTTTTTCTCAGCGCAGTTGGTTTTGGTTAGAGCCCCTGTTTTTACAGGGGCTTTTTTAGAGATACTATCAGGGAAAATTTCATATCATCTATAAAATATATTGTCATGAAAACCAGGGTCTCAACAGGTAATAAAAATACTAGCGATACCAAAGGCATCTCCGACAGTCCCAATCTTGAAAAAGCGAAACCACATATCATAGTTGAAATAATAGAGTATATGACAAACTCGGTAGTCAACAAAACCATTATTAAAAAGTCAACCGGGAATATCAGCATCATGTCGTTTGACAACGGCGAAGGCTTAACAGAAAAAACCTCACCGTTTGAGACTTTTGTCCAGATCATAGAAGGCAAAGCTGAAATCGTTATTGATAAAATTTCTAATTTACTCAACTCGGGCCAGGGAATTATTATTCCTGCACATTCTCCCAATTCTATTAAACCAAACGGACGGTTTAAAATGATCCTGACTATTATAAAAAGCGGCTACGAATAAAAAATAGCCCGATAGAGCTTTTTCAAGAACATTCCTTTCCACTTTCCGCAATGGATAGCATGAAAAAAAACGCTTTACTTTGTGCTTGTTATACAAATAAGCATGGAAGCAACTATTGCCATCATGATGGCCGACCTTTCAGGTTATACCGCTATGACTGAAATACATGGCGCTAATTCTGCCATCAGTATTATTGATAAGTATCTCGCCATTGTAAAAAAATCACTGATAGGCAGCAGTTATTTACATGAACGGGTAGGCGATGAAATGGTTATTGTTGCCGATACCGCAGAAGATATTGCTTATACCTCTACTTTTCTCTTCGAACATGCTTATGAAGAGAATGAATTCTTACCGTTACATGCAGGTTTGCACTACGGGCCTGTAATTAAAAAAGACGGTACCTATTTCGGTACCACCATCAACACAGCTTCCCGTATTACATCGGCAGCGGAAAAAGGCCGCATCGTTTGTTCAGCTGAATTTCTGAATCAATTGCCGGCGAATCATCCCTTTATCGTAAAAACTAAAGGCCTGCATACTTTTAAAAATTTACTGAAGCCGGTAGAGCTATTCGAAGTATCCTGCTGTATTGAATACATGACCAAAAAATATGTGATCGACCCGGTTTGCCATATGCTTATCAAAACACCAGAGACCGCCCCTCAATTAGCGAACAATGGAGAAGTTTATCATTTCTGCTCGCAGCATTGTATGGATATGTACAAGGAGCTATATGGAATTTCTTAGGCAAGAAAATACGTTAACGCTTACTTTTTAATAATTCAAGGAATTTAAATATAAAAAAGGGGCATTATCCCCGCCCCTTTTCTTTTAAAAGCATACAAGACTACCCTTTTAAAACAGATTACAAGCAGCCAGATTTATTAATGATTGAAGATGACCTTATTGTATCACCGTATCTGCCAGGTGCATCACACCATTAGATATTTTTGCTTCCCGGGGAAGAATAGTACTGTCGCCTATACTCACAGTGCCATCTTTTTCCTGTACCAGCAATTCTTTTCCATTAACAGTAGTGAGTTTGTCGCCATTCTTTAAATCTTTGAAGGATATCATTCCGCTAACGATATGATTATTGAGCAGATCAGCTAATTGTGTCCTGTTTTGTGGTTCCATTAGTTTCTCGATACGTCCCTTTTCTAATTTTTCAAAAGCAAGGTCGCTGGGAGCAAAAAAAGTATATGGACCTGTGCTGCTGAGTAATTGATCCACATCCGACGCATGCACACTTTTCTTCAATGTTTTTAATGATTTATCTACGTTTACGACTTGTGTAATATTTGACATTTGTTTGATTTACCTGCCAGCAATATTGCCGGCAACGGCGGTAAGGTAGTCTTTGCTGGTCAGCTTTGCTGTTATTGTTTCTGGTCTTTACTCTTTTGAAGAGTAACGTCAATAAGAAAGCCAGGATTATTATTGCCTAAAATCAAACGGCCCATTTCCCTTTCAACTGGTAAGCAATAAGAATAACCAATATTCCAATAACAAGGTAAAAGGCTTGCAGCCAGTGAGAAGCTCCAATTAAAATTATCTGAAAAATTATCCATCCGGTAGTAATCACTCCCCCTGCCAATGCCCAGTTATAGCGGCTGAACTGTCGCTTCAGATTAAAAAAAACGGCGAGCAGATTAGTACCTCCAACAAGTACGGCCAATAATAGACCGGGTATTACAAAATCCTTAAATGGAGTTCCTTCCAGCAGGCCGACAGAAAGGTTCATTATTTTACCATCAGGATTGGTGACCAGCATTATTCCGGACACCAGTGCGGTAACTGCAATAAAGGAAACAAGTATAAATAAAACTGTTTTCATTGCTTTTCATTTATTTATTTCTTTGCTTAATCCAACTAATCCTCCAAACAAAGACATCTGCATCACACTAATTTTTTGCAATGCTTATGGCTTTTCACCAGGTGGTGGAATTTCCTCAGGTGTAGTTTCAAAAGGGTCATCTTCATCAGGTATTATATCCAAATCCTCATCCGGCAAAATGGGGTGCTCGGGAACCTTATCTGGGTCAATCTCTGGACGCTTTCCGGGATAAGAAACTTTCGGTGGACTGGCAGGTTGCTTCTTAGTATCCATACTCTTTTATTTTTCTCGTACTACACTACTCACAGGTAAATAATATTTATTTCTTCCTGAACTATAAAAGTAAATCAAAGACTCTTCTTTCTCAATGAGTTCACTCAGCGGAAACAATGATATAGGTCACTACAACAGACCTATCGGTTAACGTAAATCTAAAATGGAATCTGCCGCTCATTACCTGAGCATCTATGATCGAACAATAAAATGTTTTGCTCTCTTTTATAACCCTGACAAGCAGCAAAAAAAAGCGGCTGCTTGTAGCAACCGCTTTATCGTACAGGAACACTGGTTCCGGATTCTAACTTTCTATTTTTTACTCTTCCCAAACGAAGACATCAACACCTTCGGGAACCCTGCTGCTGCAACTTCCGCCAGAGCAATTCCAACCTCTGTCTGAAACGCTGAAATCACTTCCACGAAAAGAATTTCTGGCGGATGAACGAAAACTTTCCTTTAGAAATTCGAGTAGTTCATCGTCAGAAGGAAGAGCAGATGCTTTGTCAGAGCTGGCATCCTGGCGAAAAGATACAAGTGCATAGGTATCACCTTTCATTATTCCTTTAGCATTAACCAAAGAATTGATAGACCTTGCAGACATTCTCATCTCGCTGACAATTGCTTCTTTACTTACGCTTACCACTTTCCCTTCTGTATTTCTTTCTACCAACATACGGCTTACATCCATTTTTTCAGTAGCAGAAAGCTTGTCTGCAGCTGCATCATAAGTTACTTTAAATACAACTGTTTTCTCTACTATAGAATTGGATAATAAATCCCTTTGACCAGGTGTTTTAAATGAAGTGAACAAAAAAAGGCATGCAGTTAAAGATGCCATAGCAATAAGGTGTGCTGGTTTCATAATGTGAGTTTTATGGTTAAATGTTGAAAAATGAATACTGAAATCTCACTGATCAGAAATTTCCAGGGGGTGGGGCGATTGCGAAAGTGTTAATCAAATTTAAGATTTTTGGATAACATTACAAATATTTCTTCTTTGTGCAACCCCTTTCGGGTTATTTCTCAAATGAGTCCTCACTTTCACTGCATTGTGAATAAAAGCCGGCAATAAAAATGCAGTAACCACTCGTAAGGAATAAGTCTCGTCATTTTCAAAAGGCCTACCTTACTCCTTTCCATTTCTTTATGCCCCACCAATTTGATATTTTGATTGACAGTTACCTTGCAACGAATGTTGGTATCGACGAAAGATTCCTGAATGAACGGTTGTCACGGGGCTTGCAGGAAAATATCAGGCAGTTGCAGGATAATGAAGTGATGACTGCAGCAGGCATCGGCAATAAAGAATTGAAAGACGATACGCAACAAATGCGGAGTGACAAAATATACTGGCTGGATAAAAGCAATAAGAATATATACGAACAAGAATTCCTGGAACTGGCTGAAGATTTTATAGGTCACCTGAACAGCACCTGCTACACCGGCATCAACAGCTACGAATTTCACTATGCAGTATATGACGAGGGAAGTTTTTACAAACGGCATCTCGATCAATTTAAAACAGATAATAACAGGAAATTTTCCTTCATTAATTATTTAAATGAAGATTGGCTGCAAGAAGACGGTGGCCAGTTATATTTATACCAGGATGAAACAGTGCAGAAGATACAGCCTGAATCAAAAACGGCAGTATTTTTTAAGAGTGATGCAATGGAACATGAAGTAATCCTTTGTAAACGCAGCAGGATGAGTATTTCGGGTTGGTTGAAACGGATATAGTGTCACACCAATCCTCACTCACTAATCACCTTCCACCACTATCTTTGTATCCTAACGAACTGACTATGAATATTGAATTTAACCGCAACGAGGATGTACTTAAACAATCACTGAGCGAAATGCGCCAGCGGCTGGAAAAAATATTTGAAGGCGGTGGTAAAAAAGCCATAGAACGGCAAAGAGAAAAAAACAAACTCACTCCCCGTGAGCGGATCGATTACTTAATTGATAAAGACAAACCTTTTATAGAGATCGGTGCTTTTGCGGGTTATGATATGTATGCTGAACAGGGCGGTTGCCCCGCAGGTGGTACAGTGGCAGGTGTTGGTTATGTAAGCGGCCGCCAATGTATAATACTCGCCAACGACCAGACCGTTAAGGCCGGTGCCTGGTTTCCTATTACTGGTAAAAAGAATCTCCGGTTACAGGAAATAGCAATGGAAAATCATTTGCCGGTGATTTACCTGGTGGATAGTGCCGGTGTGTTTTTACCAATGCAGGATGAAATATTTCCTGATAAAGAACATTTTGGCCGCATCTTCCGCAATAATGCCCGCATGAGTGGCATGGGCATTACACAGATTGCAGCAGTGATGGGACCTTGTGTAGCAGGTGGTGCCTATTTACCCATCATGAGTGATGAAACTTTGATGGTAGAAGGTAATGGTTCTATTTACCTGGCCGGGCCCTATTTGGTAAAAGCTGCAATTGGTGAAGACATCGATAATGAAACACTCGGCGGAGCGGTTACCCATACAGAGATATCGGGCATTGCAGATTATAAATTCAAGACAGAGCAGGAATGCATGGACCATATCAAGAAAATGTTTTCAATGCTTGGTTCAACGCCAAAAGCTGGTTTTGACAGAGTGAAAGCTATGAGACCGAAGAAAAATCCGGAAGAGCTATATGGATTGTTTCCAAATGATGGCAAGCCTTATGATATGCTCGACATTATTCACCGTATCACAGATAATTCTGAATTTGAAGAATTCAAAGAAGATTATGGAAAGACTATTATTTGCGGATATGGAAGAGTAGATGGTTGGGCGGTAGGTATTGTGGCGAATCAACGTAAAATCGTCAAAAGTAAAAAAGGTGAAATGCAGATGGGCGGTGTAATATATAATGACAGTGCGGATAAAGCAGCCCGTTTTATTTTGAATTGCAACCAGAAGAAAATACCATTGGTTTTCTTACAGGATGTTACAGGATTTATGGTAGGCAGTCGAAGTGAACATAGCGGCATCATCAAAGACGGTGCAAAGATGGTGAATGCAGTAGCAAATTCTGTTGTTCCCAAGATCACCATTATCATTGGTAACAGTTATGGCGCAGGCAACTATGCCATGTGCGGCAAAGCTTACGACCCACGGTTTATTTATGCATGGCCTACGGCAAAGATCGCTGTGATGGGTGGTGATGCAGCAGCAAAAACATTATTACAAATTGAAGTGGCATCATTGAAAACAAAGGGCCAGGTGATAACTCCTGAAGCAGAGAATAAACTGCTGAATGACATCAAAGGCCGTTATGATAAACAAACATCTCCTTATTATGCCGCGGCAAGGTTGTGGGTAGATGCAATCATAGATCCCATTGAAACCAGGAAAGTTATTTCAGAAGGCATCAATGCCGCAAATGAAAATGCTGAGATCAATGAATTGAAGACGGGGGTGTTTCAGGTGTAATTACAAAAAAAATATTTCATGTGGCTGGGATATAAAAGAATTATTACTCCATAATAAAAACTGGTACCTGAAAAAATTAACATGAGTACTCCCATTACAATATATACTGATGGATCAGCGAGAGGAAATCCGGGACCAGGAGGGTATGGAACCATATTAATGAGTGGCCATCACCGCAAAGAAATATCACAGGGTTACAAACACACTACCAACAACCGTATGGAACTAATGGCGGTAATTGCCGGATTAAAAGCACTGAAGAAAGAAAAAATGGATGTGACGATTTATTCCGATAGCCAGTATGTAGTAAAAGCATGGGAAGAAGGCTGGCTGAAGAATTGGATCAAGACGAATTTTAAAGGCGGTAAAAAAAATCCTGACCTATGGTGGGAGTTTTATGAATTATCAAAGAAGCACCATATCAAATTTAAATGGGTAAAGGGACATGCAGACAATCCTTTTAATAACCGCTGTGATGAATTGGCAACACAGGCGGCGGATGGGCATCATCATAAATTACTGCATGATGAAGGATATGAAGGAACAGGCAGTTAGACACAGCAATCGCAATAAACTACAATGACATATCCTCAAATTCATTCCGGCTTAAAAAATAAAACCCACCAGTAATACTGATGGGTTCTTTTTATTTTGAAGGTTAGTTAGGCTACTATAAGTGCAGCTTTCTTTCTTGTGATATAGTTATATGCTATCAGTGTCACCGGCAGGAATATAGCTGTTGCAATTAATGAATTTCTGTAAAAAGGAAGACCGGCTTCGTAGCAGGTCATTAAACCGCCGAAACTTTTTGCATACACTGCTTCTGTACTGGCCATCCATACCATGAAATTGGACGCAAGGAAATAAACAGTGGGTGCAGCGATACCCCCAGCTATTAAACTGCTGTAGCTTCTGCCTTTTAATCCCCAGCCAATTAATGTAGATATCAATAATACGGCATAGTTTTTCCACTGACCGCCATAGAACCCGGCATATGGAAACAGATCCTGTGTGTATAATAATTCTATTACTGCATCGCTGATGAATAAAGCCAGTAATGGCAGTATAAAAGACATATCCTTTTGCTTGATGATAAACCCGGAAAACAAAGCAATAGCAATGACCGGTGAAAAACCAGACCAGCTCAGTTCAGGGCCAAAGAAATATTTACAGGCTGTGGCAAGTATTACCAGTATCAGTGTGAAAACAATTAATCGTCCGTTACTCTTCATAATTATGTAATTGAAATGTGAGGCAAAAATAAATGAATTGAGCTAAAACGCCGTTCTATTTATTCACCATTGTTAACACTCTGCCGGCTGCCCTTTAACTACACATTACGATAAAAGATGGGGCACAGAAGCCCTGTAAACAGTGGATTTGGCTGCAGCAGCGAGGTAAACAGGCTCACCTGGAAATATGACGGCCGAAGGATTACCCAACTCAAGCTTTACAGCAATATCATCATCGTCTAATTCTGCCACCCCTTCTGTCAGCAGCAAAATTTCTGTTGCTACCGGCATAAAAGAAATAGTTTCACCGGCTTCCAGTTCAAAAACACTTAACTGAAAATCAGGTGCGGGGGTTTTGTATAATTTTTCGGCCTCGCTTATTGCTTCACCACTTAATATATGCGGGAAAGTAGCTTCACATTTTACATGCTTCAACAGTTCTTGTACATCGATATGTTTAGTGGTAAGACCGCCACGAAGCACATTGTCGGAGTTCGCCATGATCTCCACATTTTGTCCTTCAAGATATGCATGAGGTACTCCGGCTGCCTGGAAAATACCTTCCCCCTTTTTCAAATGAACAAGATTGAACAAATAGATAGAGAATATACCCCGGTCAATGTTTCCCTCTTTATTAAAACTGGCTGCGGCTTTGGCCACCCAATAATCTTCATCTCCTTTCTCCGGTTGCGTTTCCTTGTAAATAGTGCTGAGATTATTAATAAGTGGTTGCAATATCCTGTTCACTTCTTCCTGTGGCATTTCCATTACGAACTTATAAAGTCCTCCATAGCCTGATTCATTATAGACCGGTAACAGTTCTCTTAATTCAACTACGTTCAGCAGGGTATACACCAACTCTTCCGCTGGTTTAAAACCATGAAGCAACCAGAAATCGCTGAGTGCCACTGAAAGTTCCGGCTTGTGGTTATCATCCTTGTAATTGCGATGGGGTGAATCGATCGGGATACCTGCTGCATTCTCCTTCGCAAATTCAATTTCCGCTGCAGCTTTGGATGGATGCACCTGGATAGAGAGCATATTTTTTACATCCAACACTTTAAATAAATAAGAAAGAGAACTGGCAATAACTGAAAGCGGAGTAAGTTCTGTGCCGCCTGTATTCACCAGCGAATCACCAAGAGGGTGTGTACCCATCCAGTATTCTGCAAATGGTTTTTTTTCTTTATTCGCTGTTTTTAATAAATGTGGAATAAATGTTGCACCACCCCAATCATACTGCTTCACTGTTCCTTTTAAGTTGTAAATCCCTGCCATCTAATATTATTTTTTTTAATATCTTGACATAAAGATAATACATGGCTCTACATAACGAACTGGGAAAAGAAGGTGAAGAGATGGCTGCCCGTTGGCTTGAAAATAAAGGCTACGAAATACTGCACCGTAACTGGCGGCACTCGCATTATGAAATCGACATTGTGGCTACCAGGGCCAGCTTTCTTCATTTCGTAGAAGTGAAAGCCAGGAATTTTTCTGCCTTTGGTCACCCAGAGGACAGTGTGACAAAGAAAAAATTCAAGAACCTGCAGAAAGCGGCGGATCAATATTTATTCATGAACCCAGGAAACAATTGGATCCAGTATGATATTCTTTCTATCACACTACACCAGGATAAAGAACCCGAGTATTTTTTAATTGAGGACGTATTTCTTTAAGACAGAGAAGTCATCATTTTTTCTACCAACTTAAATGTTGCCGGGCAATACTCAACATTCTGCTTATGAATATGTGCAAAGTCAGCAAACTTCTTTGAGAGATGCGGGAAGCCGGCACAATCAGCAGGTCTTATTTCATAAATGCTGCACTTGTTATCCTTAAGGTTCAGGAATTGACAAGGTTCCGTTTTATTCAGCCAATCCCGGTCGCCACCCCTTTCTTTTTTCAACCATTTTTTTTGAAACTCTTCTACTGTCTGGCCAAAATGCTTTGCTATTCGTTTCATATCAGCATTGGTAAATGTTGGCGTCATTGTTTTACAACAATTGGCACAAGAGAGGCAATCTGTCTCTGCCCACACTTCTTTTTCCAGTACCGTAATTTTTTTATCCAGCCCCTTTGGTGATTCTCTTTCCAGTTTGGAAAGGAAACGACGCATACTGTTTTTCTTTTGTTTGGCTTTTAATTTAAATGACCGGAGATTAATAGGTTGCATTTTACTCATAAGCCCGAAGATAATGATTAGGCAGTTTCATGCAACGGGGTAAAAGAATTTTCTTGCCAAAGATTAGCATTAGTTATTTTTGTTACCTATCAAAATGAAACACATGAAAATACTAATTGTGCCTGCCCTTGCCGTTATCCTTGGTTTTTCAGTGGGTGGTTGTAAGTCTTCTTCTGCCGATGCTCCCAAATTACTTTGTGACACCGCCTGCCTGAAGGATACCATTAAATTTACCAGTGATCATACGTTAAAACCATACGTTTATATAACCGTAAATAATTGCCAGGCTGATAGTATCATCTGGAGTTATAACGGAATGCCTTCCGACAGAAAAACAAAGTTTGACTACAGTGCTGCCAAAATGAATAAGAATTTTGTCCGCTGCCTGTTTAAAGACACCGAATTCGCCTACATATTATTTAATGACTGCGTTAGCGGCAGGGGTTTCCAGATAAAACTTCCGTATGATAAAACACAAAGTTTTGTAATGAAAACAAGCGGTATCAATAATATTGACCCGAAATTTTCTATTAGCGATAATCTTGTAGCTTACACAGACAGGGGTAATATTTATGTAGAAGATATCAATACTGGTAAGAAGGCCATGATGACCTTTGGTGAGAAACTTGACATTGATTACGATGCCATTCATGAATATATTGACTCCGTTAATGTGACCAATTCAAGAATATGGGTAAAAGTGAAAGTGAAAGATGAGTGGAAAGAACTGGAAAAGAAAGCTGTGTTTGAATAATTGGAAAGTTGAATTGGTTAATCAGGCTTCACAACGAACAATTAAATTACTAATTAACCATGTGGGAGCCTTATAAAAAAGGATTTAAAGCTTATTTACAGTTAGAAAAATCCTTGTCGGATAATTCTGTACAGGCTTACCTCCGGGATATAGAATTGCTGACACTATTCCTGCTGGAAAAGAACCTACTTAAAAACCCTTCGGATATTACGCTGAAGGATTTGCAACAATTCACTAAATGGATAACTGAGCTGGGAATGATGGCCTCTTCTCAATCAAGGATCATTTCGGGATTGAGAGCCTTTTACAAATATTGTTTGCTGGAACAGATATCCAACACAGACCCCACTACCCTGCTCGATGCACCAAAACTAAAAAGATCCCTGCCTGATACACTGAGTTTTGATGAAATAGAAAATATGATTCAACAGATTGACCTGAGTAAACCTGAAGGGGGGCGAAATAAAGCAATTTTAGAAACGATGTACAGTTGCGGTCTTCGGGTAAGTGAAGTAGTTGGATTGAAAATTTCACAATTATATCTTGATGTTGGTTTTATCCGGGTAACGGGAAAAGGTGACAAAGAAAGATTAATACCGGTTGGCAGCAGTGCTATCAAATACATTAACCTGTATAAAAATGAAATCCGGGTACACATTGATGTGAAGAAAGGAAATGAGGATATTCTTTTCCTGAATAAAAGGGGCAGTAAATTATCAAGAGTGATGATATTTTACATCATTAAAGACCTTGCAGTAAAAGCAGGAATCAAGAAAATCGTTTCCCCGCATACTTTTCGTCATTCATTTGCTACGCACCTCGTTGAGGGCGGAGCTGATTTAAGAGCCGTACAGGAAATGCTCGGTCATGCCAGTATAACCACCACTGAAATTTACACTCACCTTGACAGGGAGTTTTTACGAAAGACACTAGAACAGTTTCATCCGGGGTTTAAAGGATGATGTTATTGAATAATTATTTTCTCTGAAAATTTCTTTCCCGTTTTCTTATTCGTAAGCACCAAAAAATAACTTCCTGCAGCAAGGACTGGAACTTCTACATTTAATAATCTAGCTTCAGCATCGATCCAGATTTCTTTTTGGTGTACCTGCTGACCGGAATAATTCAATAACTGTAGTGAGTAATACCCTTCTTCTGTTTCTTTCCATTCGATTGTAAGATTTGTGCCTGATGAAACAGGATTAGGGAATAGTCTGAAAGATATTATCTTCTCTTCCTGTCCTTTAGCAGGAATGAGGGGTATTGGTTCAGCTAAACTTTTCTTATAACATCTAGTAACTATTACAGCTCCCATCAATTCATACTTCAATTCAACAGGCTCCATTACAATAACTTCGCCTGAGTAGTTGTTTCTATCAATTAAACTTTCGTAAGTTTCAAATCCAACGGATGAACTAACTAAAGTTATTTTTTGCCAGTTGGGGATTGGACGAATAGAGAACTCCCCATTCAATGAAGAAATAACACCAATCTTAGTCCCCTTTATATAAATGCTGGCATAAGGAATAGGTTCACCCTTTTCATTAATAACCCTTCCTTTTATTTGAAGGGTATCCACGTTTGCAGTTAGGAGCAAAGGCGAAACCTTGCCGATTAATTCTTCAGCACAGACAGCTTCAATTTCTCCCTTTATTGTCCTGTTGGTATCAATAATTGGTGTTGCTATCGTATCGCCTAAAAATGGTTTTAAATTTTCCGGTCTCGCCACCATACCCAGGGTTATCCTTTCATTAGCAAATACACTTCCTCTTTTTGTCGTGTCCTTTGACATACTCTTTACATTTATTTGTCCCTGTGTTTTCTGTGCTGTTGCTTTTATAGAAACGAGAAAAGCAGGTATAGCGATTTGAAAAAAATATTTCACCCACGGAATTCTTTTCCTCGGTATTTCTATTGGCCGGTCAAGCTGATCGGTCATAAAGCGGCCACAAACAGAACCAGTTGATGGCTTTTTAAAAAAATCAGCGACCTGGCGATCACTCATATTACTAAAGTCAATTACTTGCTTTTGACAGGATCCGCAGAACTTACCTTTTTCAACAGGTGTCATACCATCCCAGTTCTCATGACAAGGTTCAGCGATGGTGAGTTGTAGTTTGTTACCCATAAGTTTTATTTTTTTCGAAAAAATGTTGAACTTAAAAAGAGGGGCCGGTAAAGACCAGCCCCGTATCACTAACCGGCTGTTAAATGATTAGCCATTTTATTTCTGATGCTGTTGCATCGAAAATTGCATATCGTTATGGATAGAAAGTATCAATAAACAGGTGGCAGTACAGAAAACCGGGCTGGTAATGCAATGGTGGCCGTTCCAGCTACCATCATTATTCTGGATATTCACCAGCTTGCCGGTAGTGGCATCATACCATTTCTTCCAATCATCACCACCCTGCATCATCAGGCTTTCGCCTGTCATCAGGAAACTCATGAACTCTTCACCGCCATTATTACCAAACCCAGCCAATACATCATCCCGCTGCGCCTGCTGCTGCGATGACTTGTTGATCGAATAAGCCGTCATCAGTTCTTTTGCATCCGTGGTTGCGACGCCGGCTGCCCGCAGATTTTCTTCATTTACTATTTCATCTTTTATTTTCCCTTCTCTTTTTGCTTTTTGCACAATGTCTTTGGCCCGTCTTGATTCCTTGGCACTGGCCCTGGTAGTGCTTGACAAACCATAGAGCATTACACCGGCTGCCTTATCTGTAACAACAGAATTCGTAGTTGCATCAAAATTGCTGTTCTGGTATTTGTATCCTCTTACAAGAACAGCAGAATCAATTTTACGGCCTACATCTCCGGCATTTTCCAGTGCATTATTGGCAAGAGCCGATTGCAATACCGGTGCCCAGCCACCATCTCTCCAGCTGCCATCCTTATCCTGCCCCTGTTGAATTCTTGACACACATATATCCAATGCTTTTTCAATTCTTTTTTTCATGGCTTCATCATTCAGGTTATACCTGAGTATATTGGTAAAAAACTGGGCTGTCAGAATCACATCAATATTTCTTCCCAGCTTTATTTGCGGTTGTGTGTTGGTGAGTGTGGTGAGGTAGGGTTGTTTATCAGGACATTCTTCGGTTGTCTTTAATAAAAACTCCAGCGATTTCTTTAGATTTTTTGAATAGTCTCCTTTTTCCAGGTCATTATTCGTTCTCAACAAAGCCATTGCCACCAGTGATGTGGTTGCGGGATCACTTGTTACAGCATGCGGATCCAGTATATCTTGCCTTGTATGAGTACCGGCACCCCAACCACCATCCGGCGCCTGCGCTTTGTCCATCCACTCTAATCCTTTCTTAATAGAAACTTCTACTTTCTCCGGTGTTTTAAATGTACTGATCAGTTTTCCTTCGGCACTGGTATCTATTCCCAGAATTGTTTTCATAATACAGACGTGGTTCAGGTCCGGATTGTTACAACATTTAATAACCTTCTTTTCACTGTTGTCATTTTTGACAGATGTGGCGGCCAGCAATGCTGCAATAGCCAAAGCCGATGCAGACAATAAGACACCGTGCCTGCCAGCAGGCAGGTTTCTTTTTTCAAATAAAAATTTCATGGCATTTGTTTTTTAGTTAAGAAAAAAATTGCCAGCCGGGTTAAATGATAAAAGAAAAAAGACACCGGTATTACTCCGGTGTCTTTCGGGTATGAATCTATCTGGTTTTGCTTAGCGGCATTGGTTTAGAATCTTCAGCAACAGGTTCTTTTTGGGGTTCTGGCTTTCCTTTTGCCAGCATTTCGGCACTTTCTACCAGGCGGATAAACTCCGAACGATAACCTTCTTCATCATTGCCTTTTGCTTTACGGGCTAGATTTAAGACACCATCATAAGAAGCGGCTGATTTGAATTCTGAATTACGGAGTAACATACCAAACTGTGCGACCGATGCTGCGAAACGGAAATTGTCTGAAGTTTTTGCAATAGCAATTTGTTTGTCTTTTACAGGGTGCTCAATTAATTTACTTACATCCCCATCGGGGGCTTTGTAGCGAAATTTCACCGTTAGTATCTCATCGGTCTGTGAAGAACTACTGAGCGGCTTTATATTTTTCTGGTATTTTAAAGAATCGACTCCTTTTAGAAAGTCACTCTTCACTCCCACAGGGATTATTTCGTATAAAGCAGTAACAGTATGGCCGCTGCCTAATTCTCCGGCATCTTTTTTATCATCATTAAAATCTTCTTTTGACAGCATCCTGTTTTCATAACCTATCAAACGATAGCCCTGTACTTTAGCAGGATTAAATTCTATTTGCAGTTTCACATCTTTGGCTATAGTGAATAAGGTACCGCCAAATTCATTTACCAATACCTTTTTTGCTTCACTGATACCGTCAATATAAGCATGATTACCATTTCCTTTATCGGCGAGCTGCTGCATTTTAGCATCCTGGTAATTGCCCATTCCATACCCAAGCACAGTCAGGAACACACCACTCTTTCTTTCCTGCTCAATTAATGTTACCATCGCATCATCACTGCTTTCACCAACATTAAAATCACCATCGGTACAAAGAATAACACGGTTGTTACCATTTTTCACAAAATGTTCTTTCGCAGTTTTATAAGCCAGTTTGATACCGGCCCCGCCGGCTGTAGAACCACCTGATTCTAATTTATCAATGGCATCTTTGATTTTCGTTTTCTCAGATCCGCTTGTGGGAGACAATACTAAACCAGCCGCACCTGCATATACTACTATCGATACTTTATCCTGGGACCTTAACTGGTCAACCAGCATTTTCATCGAAGCTTTTACCAAGGGCAATTTATTGGCAGAACTCATAGAGCCTGATACATCAATCAGGAAAACAAGATTAGAAGCAGGCAGATTGTCTGTTGATATTTTTTCTCCCTGCAAACCTATAAGAACCAGTTTGTGATCTTTATTCCAGGGAGCATCAGAAATTTCTGTATTGATAGAAAAAGGGTCTTTACCGGTTGGTTGCGGATACTCATAATGGAAATAGTTTACCATTTCTTCGATCCTTACTGCTCCTGATGGAGGTAATTGTCCCTGGTTAAGAAAACGGCGGATATTACTATAAGAGGCAGCATCTACATCTATAGAGAAAGTAGAAAGCGGATTGTCGGCAACTTTTAAGAATTTATTCTCCGTAATATTATCATACCCCTCCCGGTTAAAATCTTCTTCATCTTTATCATACATAAAATATCCAGTTGAAACCGGTGGGTTGATCTGACCACCGGCAATGCCCCGATTATATGCTTCCGAGGTTTTAATTTTTTTTGCCCCATATCCCACAACGACTACCTCTTGTGACATGAGGGCTGTTGCTTTAAGCATTACATTAATAGTTGAACGTCCGTTGATATTTTCCTGTACAGCTACATAGCCAAGGGCTGAAAAGATCAATGTGCCGGAGGATTTCGAAACAGTAATTCTGTAAACACCATTTGCATCTGAAACAGCACCCTGGGTAGTTCCCTTCATGATAATGCTAACCGAAGGAATGGCTATCCCTTTATCGTCAGTTATAGTACCGGTAATTGTGTGAGATTTGATGGGTCGGAAGGCCAGTATGATAAGGATTACCGGCGCAAGTAGGATAAGTATTCGTTTCATAAATGGTATTTAGATACCCTGATGCGGGTATTCCAGGGATTGCATAACGGGGCATAAAAATTTTATTCGCTAATTTTAGCCGTTGGCTTTTATAAAGAACATATCTCACTCCTCCTTAACCGATAAAGAGCTGGTAGCTCTGTATAAAGAATCGGGTGATATGGCCGTACTGGGTGAATTGTACCAGCGGTACATGGACCTTGTTTATGGTGTATGCCTTAAATATTATAAGGAGCCGGAAACTGCCAAAGACAGTGTGATGCAGATTTTTGAAGAATTGGTATCAAAATTGAAAAAGCATGAAGTAGATAATTTCAAGGGTTGGCTGCACCAGGTAGCCAAGAATCACTGCCTGATGCAATTGCGGACACCGAAGAATATGAAAATGGTAGAGTTCAAGACCGAGTTTGTGCAATCGGAAGAAAATGTGCATCTGAATGGTGTGCTGGAAAAAGAGGAGAATTTCAAAAAGATGGAATACTGCCTCGGCACCCTCACAAAAGAGCAAAGTGAAGCAATAAAACTCTTTTACCTGGAAGGAAAATGCTATAACGAAATAGTGGACATGACGGGACAAGAATGGAACCAGGTAAGGAGTTTGATACAGAACGGAAGAAGAAATTTGAAATTATGCATGGAAAAAACTGAACCTGGTGTACAAAGCCGGGAACCAGGAATATGATCAAAAAAAATATGAACTTTGTACCGCCATATGGCAAACAATAACAACATAAAGAATTTTACCGCCGCAGATATTGAAAAATATCATACGGGTTTGCTTTCTTCCAAAGAAAGGCATGACCTGGAAAAAGCAGCTTTAGATGATCCCTTCCTCGCTGATGCCCTGGAAGGTTATGTTGTTGCCGGTGAAAATGCAAGTGCTGACATGGCAGAGCTTCAACAAAGATTGGCTGCAAAAGTGGAGGGAGCAAAAGTGATCCCGATGAATGCAGCTCCTAAAAATTCATTTAGAACCCTTCGTGCTGCAGCATTGATTGCATTTGTTGCCGGTGCAAGTTTTCTCATCTACCAGTTTGGCTTTAATAAAAAACAGGGTGAGATTGCCCAGGCAGGAACAACTAAAAAAGAAGATGGTAAATCAACTGATTCATCTGTAAAAGCTACCAACAATCAAACCGGAACAACTTCAACTCCTGTTTCAGAAGTTAAAACTGATGGCCCGGCACCGGGTGTTACTACTAATGAAACCCCGGCAGCAATAACCAATAAAGAAACAAAGCCGGGTAACGGCGGAACCGGTAATATTGTTACCCCTGCTGAAACAAGTAAAATAGCGGATGATATTTCGGTTTCAAAAACTACCGAAACGCTGCCTATAGTTACAGCTCCGGCAAAAGGTGCCGATGAAAAAACTGATTCGTACAAAGTAAACCCTGCATCTCCTCAAAAGAAAGAAATAGCGAGGGAAGAGGTAAAAAATAGAGCCATTAACCAGGAACTTGATAAGGATGTTGCCGCAGACCAGGCCGCAAAACAACAAAACAACAGGAATGCTACTGCAAGTCGTAAATCAAATGAGCAAAATTATTCCCGGGATCAGTCGACCAATATATTCCGTGGCCGTGTAACTGATGCTGACAATAACGGAGTTCCTTTTGCCAATGTTACCAATGTACAGGATAATAATGCAGGAACTTATACAGACGCAAGAGGTTATTTCAATCTTACTTATCCGGACACGGTGTTGAATGTACAAGTAAGGTCTATTGGTTTTGAAAATACCAATACGCAATTAAGGAATACTGTACCGACTAACCAGGTGATTTTGCCCGATGACAGAAAAAGTTTATCTGAAGTTGTACTCAGCAACCAGAAACCCAATGCCACAGCCCGCAGCCGCAATAGTAATATGAAATTAGAAGAACCGGAGCCTGCTGATGGATGGGAAAATTATGACACTTACCTGGTCAATAATCTGAATCTGCCCGAAGACCTAAAATCACGGCAAAATAATGCCGGCAGTGCTGTAGAAATCTCCTTTGAAGTAGATAAAAACGGGGAGCCGGCTAATATTAAAATTGAGAAATCCCTTTGTGCCAAATGTGATAAAGAAGCCATCCGCCTAGTTAAAGAAGGCCCTAAATGGAAACGTAAAGCCAAAAAGGGAAGAACTACCGTTACTATCTATTTTTAAGCATCCCCCTTAGATATATCTTACCTCTGCTGTTCGTCCTTGTTTTCCTACCTTCGCTTTTCAAAAAAAAGCTAGTATGAAAAAAATATTTATCACAGCCGCTGCTGTCTGCACATTATTTTTTGCGGAAGCCCAACAATTAACAACACCCCAACCAAGCCCTACACAAACAATCAAACAGAATTTTGGTCTTTCTTCTATCGAATTATCGTATTCCCGTCCGGGGATGAAGGGAAGAAAAATATTTGGGGACCTGGTGCCGTTTGGTAAAGTTTGGCGCACCGGTGCCAATAATGCCACCACAGTAACTTTCGCAGATGAAGTAACAATTGGCGGCACAAAAGTAAAGGCAGGTAAATATGGTTTGCTGGCCATTCCTGAAAAGAAAAGCTGGACGCTTATCATCAGCAAACAAACTGATGTAACCAGCCCTGCCTCTTACAAACAAGACCAGGATGTGGTAAGAGTGGAGGCCAAAACGATGAATATGGATGAAAGCATGGAAACTTTTACCATGCAGTTTGCCAATGTAAAGCCAAACAGTTGCGATCTCCACATTATGTGGGATAAAACAGCAGTTTCATTGCCTATTACAACGGATGTAGAAACAAAAGTAATGGCGCAGATAGACCAGTTGATGAATAAAGACAACCGTCCTTACTTTAATGCAGCGATGTATTATATGGACAATGGGAAGGATCTTAACCAGGCTTTGACATGGTTTGACAAAGCAGTTGAGGCGCAACCCAATGCATTCTGGATCCATCATCAAAGAGCAAATTGTCTTGCTAAATTGGGTAAAAAAGATGAAGCTAAAATGGCTGCTGAAAAATCAAAAGCATTGGCTACCGAACAGAAGAATGATGATTATGTGAAGCTGAATGAGAAGTTATTGGCTGAACTAGATAAATAAATGCTGGCTTAAAGGCCGTTAAGCTCCGATATTTTAAATAGCCCTATTGAGGGCTATTTTTTTTAGTCGCTAGTGTATTTAAAATCAAGCTAAAGAAGATTACACCGAAAGCACCAATAGGGTTTAGCCATAGAAAGCCCATTTTAAAAACTTCCATTTTGGTAAGAATAAAAACCGTCAGTACGAGTAACTCA
>CALRVH010000052.1:0-24392 GCA_943371565.1 Chitinophaga pinensis
CGCCGGAGTTGGCTACCTGGTCGCCATTAATTTTAGAAGATGAGTATCCTAATTTATCCTTTTTTGCTTCAAAACCAAGTGCCGTAACTACTACTGACTGCATCGTTACTGAAGAATCTTCAAGTTCTACGTTAATAACAGTTCTTCCATTTATTGGTTCCTCGATAGTTTTATAACCAACTAAAGTAAAAACAAGGATTGCTTTCTGCGGATTATCAACTTTTAGTAAAAACCGGCCAACATTATTAGTACTGGTGCCACTTTTTTCATTCTTTACTATTACGCTAACCCCTTCCAGCGGTCTGCCGGTTGCTTTTTCTGTTACTAATCCACTAGTTTGTGCCGATAATCGTCCGTTTGGTAAAACCAATAAACTAAGAAAAAAACTAATTCCGATAAAAACGCTGATTTGGGAAAAGCGACAAATTACTGAGTGCAATAATGTTTTCATACGCATAAATTTTGGCAATCATTAAACAAGAAATCTGTGACAATATAAACAAGTGATGGTTCCTTTCCCTGTAAGATCTATTCAGAATTATTACAAAATCATTATCTTGGTTTTCCGAAAAGCATAAAATAATTTCGGAAATTTCATTGCAGGCTTATTATCAGTAATTTATGCAAAATTTAAAAACAGGGAAGGAAGAAATCATTTACCTGCTCACAACAGCTATAGCAAAATATAAATTAGAGACCGGCCAAGAAATTGTTCAGAATACAAACAGAAAAAATTATGAATCACTGGCTATTGTCTTAAGTGAAATCAGTAACCAACTCCCCATCCGATTTGAGGAGTTTGGAACCGACAGCTATAATCCGGATATAAATCAGAATAGTCAGACTTACCCTCACAGAAAATATGATATTACCGGCGGCCAAATTAAAGATGCCTTGATAGGGATAGTTTCCAACCCCAGGCCATTTTTGGTAGATGCCTGTTATATTTATTTATACGGAGTGGGGCGAAAAGCTTTCAAAAGAAATCCTGTCGATGAAAATCTGCTGGAAAAATCAGCACAGGATAAAAAAGATGAAGGATTACTTAATGAAAAAAAGGATTCGCTGCTTTTAGAACAAATTGCCGCATTACAACACCAAAACATTCAAAAAAGAAAGCTTTTGAAAATCGTTGCAGGATTTGCTGCAGCTATAAGTATAGCAATGGTTGCTTTATTTATTTCGAATAAAAATTCAAAAAGCAATTGGCAAACTTTGAAGAAAAATATGAATATCCTTCCCTATAAACCAACACAGGCAGAAATCGATAGCCTGGAAGGTGTTTGGCTATGTTACACTGGTTCGCCTCAAGCTAGGATTTCTGACCCATCAAGATATCATAAAGTTGTATCTAATTTAATTGATATAAAATATACAGATGGCTACTTTACCTATAACCGTTTCGGTGCCAGTTTTAATCACATCGGGTTTATGCAGTTTGAGTCCCCCGGTATTGTATCGGTTTACTCCCGTATAAAGAACAACTCCAATAAAACAGAATCGCCCCGGCATTCTTTATTGGATATAAATACAGGCAAGAAATATTTAGCCGCCATTTCTGCTTCCTGGAATTTTGATTTTGGAGATAAAAATAAAATAATTGGGATCAGGGAAATCTATATAAAAATGGGTAAAGGGGGGACTATTAAAGAAGTAATTAATGAAATTGAAAACGCCAGTTGTAAATGTAAAATAATTCGTTGGTATCAGGAGAATAACCTGGTGAAATCTTTCTATTTAAAAAATGAATTGCTCGATTCTTTAGATTTAAAGGATATTAAATTACTTATTAACGAAAATAGTATTTTACCCAGCATTCCGCAGGATGGCCTCATTATATCGAAAGACAGTGCCAGATAGTGCTTGGTATCAAATCCTTTAAACAAATAGTTTCTGGTTACTTCACTTTTCTCTCCCTCGCCTTATTAAAAACATTTCTTCCTTTATCAACTCCGGCCCTTTTCTCTTTTTGTTCCTCTTCCGGCAAATGAATAAAATCAAGGCATTCCTGGCTACAGGTTCCTTCCATCTTCGTTTTACATTCATCGCATTGGATAAACAAAAGATGACAAGCATCGTTTACGCAATTAACATGAGTGTCGGCAGGTTTTCCGCATTGATGGCAATGAGAAATAATTTCCTCTGTTATTCTTTCACCTAATCGCTGGTCAAAGACAAAATTCTTACCATGAAATTTATTTGGCAACCCCTTCTCTTTTGCCTGGTTCACATAATTAATAATACCCCCTTCCAAATGGAATACATTCTTAAATCCTTTGTGCAGCATATAAGCCGATGCTTTTTCGCAACGGATACCGCCGGTGCAGTACATGATGATATTTTTATCCTTATCGTCTTTCATCATATCTACCGCCATGGGTAATTGCTCCCGGAACGTATCACTGGGCACTTCAATCGCCTCTTCAAAATGACCAACTTCAAATTCATAATGGTTGCGCATATCAATCACCACCGTATCCGGATCATTGGTTAATTGGTTGAACTGTTCTGCATTAACATATTTTCCCCTGTTGGCCATATCAAAGTCCGGGTCGTTGATCCCATCTGCAACGATCTTATGCCGGACTTTTACATCCAACACATAAAAGCTTTTACCATCATCGTCAACGGCTATATTCAATCGTATTCCATTCAATGGTTCGATAGAATACAAATAATTTTTAAAGCTATCAAGGTTAGCGGTGGGCAAACTTATTTGTGCATTGATGCCTTCTTCTGCCAGGTAGATCCTTCCCATTACGCCCAGTTCTTTCAGTTGTTTATACAACTCATCCCTGAAAACGGCAGGCTCTTCAATTTTAAAATAGCAATAAAATGAAATGGTAGTTCTTGGAGTGGGGTCTTTTAAAATAAGTTCCTTCAACTCCTTCCGGGAGATACGATTGTGTAATAGTGCCATGATGTTTAAATTTTATCTCGTCTGAAGCGAGACCCAATTGCAGGTTGGGCAAAATTTTTAAAGCAGGGCAAAGATAAGCTAAGAGTGGTTCTTCGACAAGCTCAGAAGAGAAAAGGAGAGAAAGAGCCATAGACCTAAGTCCCCCTGCCTAACGGCAGGAAGGCTTTAGGAACAGTTGTCCCTTTTTACGGCCACTCATCATTTCCCCTGTTACCCTTGCGGCTTAGTCCTAATTTAAAGCCAGTTTGCCAGGGTTTTCCGTTTTGGAACGACTGTACAAAATCAACCCTGAACTGTTTGAAGATATTATCAAAGCCCACAAAATACTCGTAATAATATTTGTTGCTGTTAATATAAATGCCATTTACACCGGCTACCAGGTAGAGATTCAATTTTTTTATACCCGGTATTTTATTGGTAAGAAATCCGTTGAAATTATGTTCGATATGTGCCAGGGAATAAAACTTCGATGTATTGCTATAATCGTAGATGGGTAGCAATTGAAAACTATTTCTATACTCGGTAGCAAATGTGGAAAGATTACCATTGAAGTGCATGTAATCGGGCACTTCAACATTATTACTATTTAAAAATCCGCCGATCCCTAATTTATAACTGAGTTCTCCCAGCAAACGCAGCTTTACATTATCCGTCATACTAAATTTCCATTTGCTGAAATCTGCATCATTACTCAATAAAGTGCCAAGTGTTTGTGTGTATAGCAAATCAAAGAGCGGCATTTTAGATCCAATACTAATTTTTCTATCGGGCAGTTCGATATACTTTGTTCCAGGTTGCCAGCTAATGCCCAGCAAGCCCGTCAATGATTGGTGGCGTTGAATATTACGGGTAAGTAACGCTGTTGGATAATTGGGTGTGTATTCAATACCCGGCTTATCCCGCCAGGTATAATTTGTTCTATTATCAAGCGGTTGCCTGTCCTGGTATTGAAAAGCAGTGGTAATAAAAAGCCCGTTGCCAACTCCCTGGCGGTAACTAGCCCGTAAGTAAACAGCTTCATAGGTTTTCATTCTGTTGTCTTCATTACGCAAGGAGGAAAGGGTATTTCCCCGCTGCCCAACCGGACTATTATTGAAGAATTGAAAAACCCTTTTGCCGCCTGACAGATTGATTGAACTGCTATACTTTTTCCCGAATTTATATACAACCGTAAGGTGGGCATTAAAATGTTTATTGGTAAATCCATAACGAAGTACCGGTGATAAAGAAATGCTTCGCCTGCTAAAAGTAGTCGTATCAAGGCGTTTTGTCCAGGTAACATCTGGATTTACATACCAGCCCTCTGCCGGATTAAAACCTACAAGTTCTGTTAGTGGCCGGAAACTAAATGTAGTTCGGCTACGCTGATATGTAAACGTTTGCTCAAAAATCAGGGCCTGCAACAGCTTGAGTTTATTTCGCTTTTTATCCAGCGAATCAAGATAGCGGGGATCTTTTCTTACTATTTCCAAACTATCCTTCCGTTTATAATCTTTTACTTCTTCGGCCATCAATGGAAGTGGTCTTGCTGTTTCCCAATACTCATTGGGTTTTTTATTAGCACTATCTGTGTATTTAAGAATCGTATTATTAAATGACTTTTGATCAAACTGCGGTTCTACATTGAAATCGGAATAGATATTTACAAAACTACCGTAAGCATCGAACCCCAAAAACTTTACCGCCGGGTAAATAACCTGGCTGGAGATATACCAAACTTCCTTATTCAACGGTCTGTACAATTGCTCCACTCTCAGGGTATCCATTATCTCCATCTGCGAAGCCTTGGTAAGCAATAACTGTACTGAATGGATGCGCCAATCATCAACTACTATATCAATATATCCACTGAATAGTGGTTCGTATTTTCTTTTTGGTGTAACTTTTATATGAGAGATCTCCCGGCCATCTTCAAAATAAGAACCCTCTAATTTGTAGCGGTAAAAGTTCAGTGCATTTTCAGCGATCGGCGAAACAAATCCACGGGGATTTAGCCTTTCTCCAAAGGATACATTGTTACTATAAAATGAACTGAAACGGGGAGCACTCAATCCAAATCCATCACTTTGTCCGCTTACTTTGGAGGAAATAACTTCTACCTTTTCTTTATTGGGTTTATCCACTGCATACGTAGAAACCGTTTCGGAGAGGTAGATTATTTTATGTTTGCTGGTATCGCCATCTTCAAAGTCCACTTTCTGCCCAAAAACCTTTTTAGGATAATCTCTTAACCGCAACTGGCCTTTTGTATACACTTCGCATTGAAATTTATCTAACTGGCTTTCGTAGTATGTTCTTTTTTTAATGGTATTGCGAATGATCTGGTAGGCAGGGTCTTCCCCATTCTTTACAATCACTTCGCTTAATGTCATTTCCTGTAAAACGAGTATGAAATTAATTTCAAGGTCTTCATCTTTTCCAAGGTTGATCTTTCTTTCATCCTTTTTATACCCAACATACTGGCAAACCAAGGTATATTGACCCGGCTCCAGTTTCAGAAAATATTTTCCTTCGGTATTGGCATTGGTCCCTTTATTTTTCTCCTTAATAAATACAGACGCAAAAGGCAGCAGTTTACCGTTATTATCGGTAACTATCCCTTTAATTTTTTGCGAAGAAACTGCCAGTGAAAAAAAAGAAATGAAACAAAAGAAGATTGATTTTCTCATAATACGGCTGTGCAACAAGATGACTTTAGTAAAAAGCTTTTAGCAGGCAACTTAATCTTACCAGGAAAAAAGTAACGTTATTTAGCGGAAGAACGAAGAAAACTGCCACTCATCGCTGCCAAACCCGCTACTAATCCTCCAATAAAACCTGTTACTATAATAAGGACCAATGAATTGCCGCCTAATGGGAGAACGGATGCAATCTTTGCAGACAAAACACCATTGTTCTTCATATCAATCCACCAGGCAAGGCCCGCCCACAAAAGAAAGACCCCCAATAACCCGGCCAAGAATGCTTTCCCCGCTTTTTGATGGATGAGTACAGCTACCAGCAAAGATGTAATTGTCATTCCCCACCAGGGAAAAAACAATCCACTGATAAATGCCAGCAATGCTGTTAAAAAAGTTGCCGTTAAAAATTTCATACAGTTATTTTATAATTTCCAATCCAGTAATATTTTTTATCCTTTTAACCCCACTACCCTTTTCCAAACTTCATTACCCACTTTACATTCTTATCGGTTTTGTCGCCGTCCCGCATAAACCAGAGTTTGTTGTACTTCCCACTCACCCAATTGTCAATATAATCATCATAATATTTACTGCCGGGATTTCCATTTTGCCCACCGGGATAAATACCATAGGCCTCTGTTGTAGCTGAGAGTTGAACTATCATTCGCCAGCTTGGTCCATGGCTATGTGTAACCGCATTAACTATATCTCCGTTGCCTCCCACTTTTAATCCGGGTCTTGCAAAGCCTTTTAAGTCTTTGATCAAATGATACACTGTTGGATTTTTATACGTTGTCCAATCCAGTTTTCCATCTGCTTCGGCTTTGGATAAATTAACCGAAGCACTTTTTAACGCTGCCGTCACCACATCATACAATGTTTCTTTTGCAGGAGTATTAATATTGTCAATAAATTTTAATGCGGAATCTTTTTTCAATAATTCCATCGTTATCTGCCTGCCTGGCCATGGTGAAGCCGGCTTTGTCCTGGACAGATCATCTTTCCAGATACCAACTTCAAGACTATCCCACCAGCATTGATAAACGGTCTGCCCTTTTGAATCAGGAGAAGCCATTAAATCCCAGCTTTTAAAAAGATCAAGATATTTTTTCTCTGTTGCAGACAATTCATTTTCCTTCACATACTTCAATAATATTCCTTTTGCATCTTCTGCCAGTGTATTAAAATAATCATTCTGTAAAGCCATCATATCTGCCGGGGTAATACCTGACATCGATGAAAGTTTATTCTCAATAGTGATACCTCTCGCTGTAATATAACTGCCGGGTATAAAATAAGGATAGGTAGAATCAACAGGCCGTTGATTAGCACTTTCTAAAAAGCCTCTTTCGGGATTCTTTGCATGAGGATTTTCTCCCTGCGGAATAAATCCCTGCCACATGAAGCTGCTGTCTTCACCAGGCATTACATATAAACCCTGTCCGTTCCACCGTGCTGGAAATTTCCCTTGTTGCCAAATAGCAATATCACCGCTCTTGGAGGCAAAAACAAAATTCTGCCCGGGGCATTCAAATGATTTTATGGCTAACGCATAATCATCATAGTTTTTCGCCCTGTTAAGGTTATAAAAAGTAGCCGCTTCATTGCTGGGATCATGTGCAACCCAACGAACTGCGAGGTTTCTTTTTCCCTTGATTGTATCCGGGTTACTTTCATCAAACATTACCGGACCAAAAATGGTATATGCTACCGTATCTTTTACCGTCGCACCACCCTTAACCTTTATCGTTTCTTCTTTCAGGGTTGTTTTTTCCCATTTACCATTAAACCAGTATTCCTGTTTGCTTTTGTCTTTGAATTTTATTTCATAATAATCCTTAACGTCACGTTGTGCATTGGTAACTCCCCAGGCAATGCTGTCGTTAAACCCAATAATAATAAAAGGGCTCCCCGGTAATGAAACACCATACGTATTGCTGGTTGGTGTCTTCAATTGAATTTCGTACCAGATAGAAGGTAATGAAAGTTCGAGGTGCGGGTCGTTACATAAAATAGGTGCACCGCTTTGTGTTTTGCTACCGGCTACCACCCAATTATTACTTCCATTGTTTATATCAGGTTTTGAAATCTCCCGGGCTGCTACTGTTTCCTTTCTATCAAAATATAATGAGTCGGCAGTCGCAGGTTTCACCGGCACTATTCCCGGCTTGTCAAAGACAGTTCCCTTTGGCACAATGGGCACTAATGAATCGGGCACCTGCGGGTACATCATTTTTAATTCATCGGGAATAAACACAGATTTTGCATTCGTATTTGCCAGGTCGCTTTCTGTTCCGGACGAAAGGTTTTTAGCCATCATTTTTAGCAATAAAGCACTTCGAAGGTTAGACCATTTCTCCGGTCTTATATTCAGTAACTTATATTCAACAGGTATTTCAGTTTCTTTCAAAGAATTGATATAAGCATTTACACCATTTGTGTAGGCATCAAACAGGGATTTGGTTAAGGGGTCTTTATCAATTTCTTTTAGTGCATTTTCGGCAGCATACACCATCCCCAACCTTCTTTGTTCCTTATCATAATTGATGGCTTTTTTCCCGGCGATCTCACTGGCTCTTCCGGCAGCGGCTTTTGTCTGTAAATCCATCTGGAACAAACGGAATTTAGCATGTAAATAACCCTGAATGAAATACAGGTCTTCATCATTCTCCGCAAATACATGCGGCACTAATCTTTCATCGAGGTAGACTTCGGCTTTCCCTTTTAGATCAGGAAAAGAAAGTTCGGTGTCAAAACTATTACCGGATGGCTCGGCATTCTGCCAAAATCCGTGTTGCGGGCTTAGAAACTTACCAGCTGGCATCGGTAACGGGCCCAGTGGCCGGTTAAGGGCAAAAACAAGACCGGCAGTTGCAATTGTTGAGATAGCAAAAGGAATGATACGCATAAGCAAATAATGATGAGGAAAGATAAGAATTAATGGCACACAGATTACGCAGATCTGTCGGATGCGCCAGATTCTTTATTTTGTATGGAATAATAAAGTTATTCACCCTAAAAACCACGAACCTTTTGTTTTGCACGACCAAAAGATTCCCTAAAAATCCGTGCAAACCTGCCTGATCAGCATCATCCATATTCCCATCTATTTTTTCACTAATTTCAATGTTTATAAAACAAAACAACTATGCCAATTTTAATTGTAGTCGGAGTCCTTTTACTCATCGTTATTTGGCTTGTTAGCCTGTATAACGGATTAGTTCGTTTGCGCAACAGGAGACAAAATGCTTTTGCGGACATTGATGTGCAACTTCGTCAGCGGCATGACCTTATTCCACAATTGGTGGAAACCGTAAAAGGTTATGCAGGCCATGAAAAGGAAGTGTTTACAAAAATAACAGAGGCCCGCAGTGCCGCCATGAATGCCACCTCTATTGATGGAAAAATTGTAGCTGAGCAGCAACTGACATCAGCTCTTGCAGGATTGAAGGTGCAGGTGGAAGCCTACCCTGATCTGAAAGCCAATCAAAACTTTTTGCAATTGCAGGAAGAACTCAGTGATATTGAAAACAAACTGGCTGCAGCGAGACGCTTTTTCAATGCTGCCACTACTGAATATAACAATTCAGTGGAATCTTTCCCGAGCAACCTGATCGCAAAAAACTTTGGATTCAACAGAGAAATAATGTTTGATCTTGGAGAAGATACCAGGAAGCAAATGGAAGAACCTCCTAAAATTCAGTTTTAACCCCATTCCCCGAAGGGGTGTTATTTATGCAATACGTAGGACTAGATAAACAGATTCGGAAAAATAATTTTAATTCACTTTTGTTATTAATAGCATTCCCGGCATTATTGCTGGGAATGCTTTATGCATTAGTTTTTTTTCTTCAAAGTGAACACAAAGAAGATCCCGATACACTTTTCTTACAGACTATGCCCTTCGTTCTTGCAGGTGTGGGAATTTGGTTTCTTATTGCCTGGGCAGGGCATGCCGCTTTTATCCGGATGGCAACGGGTAGTAAAGCCCTGGAAAGAATAGAGAACAAAAGGGTGTACAATCTCCTGGAGAACCTTTGCATTTCGCAGGGTATGGCGATGCCCAAATTGTATATCATCGAAGATGATTCTTTGAATGCTTTTGCCAGTGGTATCAGTGCCCGCAGTTATTCTATTTCCTTATCAAGAGGCATCATCAATAAATTAGATGATGATGAACTGGAAGGGGTGATTGCCCATGAACTGACACATATTAAAAACAAAGACGTACGGTTGCTGGTTGTCTCTATCATTTTTGTCGGCATATTTGCGTTCCTTGCCGAAGTGGCTTTTCGCAGTCTTCGCCATGTTGGTTCCGGCAGAAAAAGTAAAGACAGCAAAGGAAGTGGTGCAATCATTCTTATTGCTATTGTTATAACAGCCGTTGCCTATTTTATCTCCATCCTGTTGCGTTTTGGCATCAGCCGTAAAAGAGAATACCTGGCCGATGCGGGCAGTGCCGAAATGACAAAGAAGCCTTATGCTCTTGCTAATGCTTTACGGAAAATATCGGGTGACCCGTTAATTGAAGCTGTAGAAAGCCGGGATGTGGCCCAATTATTCATTGATAATCCCAAACCATCTGTTCACAAATCTGCTTCCTGGGATAATATGTTTGCCACTCATCCGCCGATTGAGAAGAGGATTGAATTGTTGGAGCAGTTTGTTTAGTGAGTCGTTAGTAAGAAGCCAGAGAAGCTTTCACCGGGATTTATCCTATATCAGATTAGTTTTCATCAAATCATTAAGCGATCCAACTCCGAACCCATAACTCCAAACTCACAACTCTTTCCCCCCCAGCATTGGCACAAAAGAAAAATGATCGAACACTTCTTCTTTGAATGCACCATTCTCCAATTTAGTAATTCGCATCATCTGTTGTGTATCTCCGGCACCGAGAGGAATGACCATCATACCGCCGGGTTTTAATTGTTCAAGTAGTCTTTGCGGAATCTCCGGTGCGGCAGCAGTAATAATAACCCTGTCGAAAGGAGCATACGTCGGCAATCCCAGGTAGCCATCACCATAAAAGAATTTGATAGCACTGAATTTCTTTAAGAACTCAAATGATTTATTGGAATCAAATAATTTTTTTTGACGTTCAATCGTATAGACCTGTGCGCCCATCTCCGCCAGTACTACCGCCTGGTAAGCACTGCCCGTTCCTATTTCCAGCACCTTCATAAAGGGTTTTATCTCCAGCAACTGGCTTTGATATGCAACCGTGTAAGGTTGTGAAATAGTTTGACCTTCTCCTATTGGAAAAGCTTTGTCTTCGTATGCCTGTTCGTCAAAAGCAGAATCAAGAAAGAAATGACGGGGAACTTCAAGTATAGCATCCAGCACTCTGTCATCGGTAATTCCTTTGGAATGGACAAGCTGTACTAACTTTTTGCGAAGGCCTTTGTGGCGGTAAGAGTCGTCGGTTGGTCTCATAAGTTGAAGTGCAATATAGGCTAAGAGGGTAAAAGAGAAAAGGAGAAAAATAGTTAAATTAAAAATCTCTCTTCCTCCTTTGTTTTATACTTCAACAAATGACCTTCATTTTTTACGCATCTCCTTTTCTCTTTCCTCTCCTTTAAACTCCTAGCTTCATATCCTCAATCACCGCCTTTATCTTTTCATCCAGTTCCTTATTCTTCTGTTCAAAATCCCCGGCAGTATTCAATTGTGTATTCACACTAAAATAAAATTTGATCTTTGGTTCTGTTCCACTCGGTCTTGCAGAGATACTGCTTCCATCTGCCAGGATAAATTGTAACACATTAGATTTGGGCAGTTCGATCTTCCACTCCTCTCCTGTTTGTGGATCAACTCCTTTTTGCAATTCATAGTCCAGCAATTGTACCACAGCAGATCCATTGATCGACTTTGGTGGATTGTTGCGATAGCTTTCCATCATGGCTGCTATCTGCTGCTGGCCGTCCATTCCTTTTTTGGTAATGGAAATCAGATGTTCTTTGTAAAATCCATACTGTACATACAGGTCAATCATTTTTTCATAGAGGCTCCTGCCCTTTTCCTTCTCATAAGCAGCCATCTCGCAAAGCAGTGCTACCGCACTGATGCCATCTTTATCCCTTATCTGATCTCCTATCATCAAACCAAAACTTTCCTCACCTCCGATAACATAGTTCTCTTTACCTTCTTTTTGCCGGATCAGTTCAGCTATCCATTTAAAGCCGGTCAGTACTCGGTAACAACTAACTTCGTTTCCTTTTGCAATCGCATCAATCATCGGAGTAGTAACAATTGTTGTCACCACCATATCATTTGGCTTTGCAATACCTTTTGTTTTTCTTGCTTCGATCAGGTAGTTAAAAGCAAGTACGGCAGTCTGGTTACCATTCATCAGCACCCATTTCCCGTTTGAATCTTTTACACCAATGGCAATACGATCTGCATCAGGGTCTGTGCCACACAAAATATCTGCATCTAATTCTTCAGACAATTTCAATCCCAAACTCATGGCTTCACTTTCCTCCGGATTTGGATAAGCCACGGTTGGGAAATTTCCATCCGGCACACTTTGTTCTTTTACGATATGTACATTATTAAAACCAAAACTTTTTAATACATCGGGCAACAGTGTAATGCCGGTCCCATGTATCGGTGTGTAGACAATCTTCAGTTCGCTGTGTTTTTTTATTACTTCCGGATACACACTCAACCCTTTTACCATATCAATATACCGGGCATCCATTTCTTTACCGATAATTGTAATGTTGGCTTTGCCTCCGGTCCACTTCACATCATCCACTGAAGCAATTTTATCTACTTCTTTGATCACATTCTTATCATGTGGCGGAACTAATTGCGAGCCATCATCCCAGTAAGCTTTATATCCATTGTACTCTTTCGGATTATGCGAAGCGGTACACACCACACCACCCTGGCATTTTAATGTGCGGATAGCAAATGATAACTCAGGGGTAGGCCGTAATGCTTCAAACAAATAAACTTTAACCCCGTTAGCGGCAAACACATTCGCTGTTGTTTCTGCAAAGAAGCGGCTGTTGTTACGGCTGTCATGTGCAATCGCCACACTTACTCCTTCCGGAAAACATTGCTTCAGGTAATTGGCATAGCCTTGTGTAGCCATACCTACCGTGTATTTATTCATCCGGTTAGTACCTACACCCATTAATCCCCGTAAACCACCGGTACCAAATTCAAGGTTTTTATAAAAAGCATCGGCCAGTTCATCGGCATTGTCTTTTTGCAAACGGGTTATATCGTCCTTTGTAGCCTGGTCAAAATTCCCGGCAAGCCAGGTATCAATTTTTGCTTGTATTGCTGTGTCCATGTATTATTTAATATTAAGGCCCTAAGTTATTGAATTTCACCTTTTCAATCTGCTTTTGGACAGGAAACGTAAATTTGTTGTTTATGAAGTCACCGGCAGTACTACTATCATCGTCCCTTGCGACGCTCCATTCGTCGTTCCGTCCGCTGCTCGGCATCTTGTTAGTTTCCTTTTTTTTCTCAACAAGTCTCAATGCACAAACTGATACAACAATAAATTCAATTGACTCATCAGTAAGCGTAGATAATCCTGAAAATCTTAAAAGGTTTTTGACAGACCCTAACTATTATACGCTTACCCCACAGCAAAAGAAAAAACGTATCTGGCTGGTCGCTGGTGGCAACATAGTAGCATATAGTACCACGATGATCGGTCTTTATTCAGCCTGGTACAAAGATTATCCGCAATCTGGTTTTCACTCCTTCAACGATTGGCCCGAATGGAACCAGGTTGACAAGGTGGGTCATTTCTACAGCGCCTATATCGAGAGCCGGGCAAGTATGGAACTCTGGCGATGGACCGGTATCGAAAGAAAAAAACGTATCTGGATCGGCGGTATGAGTGGCGCTTTTTACCAAACAGTCATCGAAGTACTCGATGGGTTCAGTGAAGGTTGGGGATGGAGCTGGGCCGATTTCAGTGCTAATATATTAGGCAGTGGCGCATTGGTGGCCCAGGAGTTTGCCTGGAACGAACAACGCATCAAATTCAAATTCTCGTTTCATAATAAATCCTACAACGACCCATCATTGAACAAGCGAAGTGATGTCTTGTTTGGTACATCAACGGCCGAACGTTTTATTAAAGATTATAATGGACAAACCTACTGGGCCAGTACCAACCTGAAGTCATTTTTTCCTAAATCAAACCTTCCGCCCTGGTTGTCACTGTCGTTCGGATATGGTGCAGAAGGACTGTTTGGCGGAACAGAAAATATTGGGAAAGATGATAACGGTACTGTGACATTCAACCGGCCCGATATTAAACGCTACCGGCAATGGTACCTGGCCCCTGATATTGATCTAAGTAAAATAAAAACGAATAGTAAAGCCCTGAAATTTTTCCTTACTTTTTTAAGTGCTTTCAAATTCCCTACCCCTGCCCTGGAATTTTCGAAAGGGAAATTTAAAGCTCATGCTATTTATTTCTAAACTCTTCGGGCCGCTTGCCGTAAATTAGCGGTCGTAATCATCTGCTATGCAACTAGTCCAGCAAATCTTTTTTATTCTACTCAGTGCCGTTTCTGTCTGGTTCTTTACAAAAAAAGTAAAAGAAATAAGCCGCAACATAAAACTTGGACGGGATGAAGACATCAGTGACAACAAACCACAGCGATGGAAAAATCTATTGTTGCTGGCATTCGGGCAAAAGAAAATGTTTCGCAATCCACTGGTTGCAGTAATGCACTTTTTTGTATATGCCGGTTTTATCATCATCAATATTGAAGTATTAGAAATAGTACTGGATGGAATATTTGGCAAACACCGGCTGTTTGCTGCACCCCTTGGCGGTTTCTACAATTTTTTGATCAATGGCTTTGAAGTATTAGCCTTACTGGTGCTGGTCGCCTGTCTTATCTTTTTAGTCAGAAGAAATATTATTAAACTGAAACGTTTTGTCAGCAAAGATCTTGACGGCTGGCCCCGCAGCGATGCCAATTATATTCTTATTACCGAAGTAGTGCTGATGTCCCTCTTCCTTTTTCTGAATGCCAGCGATACATTGTTGCAGGCAAGAGGGGTTGAACACTATGCGGCACATCCAACCGGTAATTTTATTATTTCTCAATACCTGCAACCTGTTTTAAACGGTATTGGAAACGACGGATTAGCAATGATAGAAAGAGGCTGCTGGTGGCTGCATATTGTTGGCATCTTTGCATTCCTCAATTATCTTCCTTATTCAAAACATCTGCATATTGTACTGGCATTCCCGAACGCCTGGTATGCAAACCTGAAACCAATGGGAGAAATGGAAAACATGGAATCCATTCAGAAGGAAGTGTTGTATGCTATGCAACCAGAATTGATCCCTGCAGGAGAACAGCCAGTACCTCAAAAATTCGGCGCTAAGGATATTTCTGATCTAAGCTGGAAAAATTTAATGGATGCATACAGCTGTACCGAATGTGGCAGATGCTCTGCTGCCTGTCCGGCCAATCAAACCGGCAAACTGCTTTCTCCCAGGAAAATAATGATGGACACCCGTGACAGAATTGAAGAAGTGGGGAAGAATATCAATACAAATGGTGAATTCAAAGATGATGGCAAGAGCTTATTGCATGATTATATTTCTGTAGAGGAGCTCCGTGCCTGCACCACCTGCAACGCCTGTGTACAGGAATGCCCTGTTAGTATCAGTCCTTTAGATATTATACTTGAACTGCGTCGTTATCTCGTAATGGAAGAAAGTAATTCACCACAGGAATGGGCTGGCATGTTCAGTAATGTGGAGAATAATTTTGCTCCCTGGAAATTTAGTCCTGATGAGAGGGATAAGTGGGTGGAAGAAGTATAGGTTTTTTGACATAGCTAATGCAAAAGTGTGAGGATGAGACTTCACCTTTCAAAAAAGTATTTCCCCATGAGTATTGTTAACCGGCGGGCAAAATTTTATTTTCTTTCCTTTCTAAAACATGACTTCAAAGCCAGTATCACTGTTTTTTTTGTTGCCCTTCCACTTTGCCTGGGTATTTCATTAGCATCAAATACCCCGCTTTATTCAGGACTTATTTCGGGCATACTTGGTGGTATTATTGTTGGGCTTATCAGCAAATCACATATCAGCGTAAGCGGACCAGCAGCTGGTCTTACTGCCATCTGTGCATCTGCCATTACAGAACTTGGTACCATCGATATTTTTTTCTTGTCAGTAGCAGTTGCAGGACTTATTCAAATACTGCTTGGCATTTTCAGACTAGGCGGATTTACTCATTTTATTCCTTCCACTGTTATAAAAGGAATGCTGGCAGCTATTGGAATTATTTTAATTGCCAAGCAAGTTCCGCTATTGCTTGGTTACGACAAGGCCGATTTCTGGACCAATGAATTATTCAATGTGATTTCCTTCAACAACACTTTTGAACATGTAAAAAACATCTATCATCATACATCAAAGGGTGCTATAGTAATTGCTTTGCTATCTTTAGTCTTGCTGATCGTATGGAAAAATACATTGGCAAAAAAAATAACCTTTCTCCCCACTTCTTTCATTGTAGTAGCTTTCGGAATAATAGTGTCCTTATTGTTTAAAGAGTTCGTACCTGCCCTTGCCTTGAAGGATTCTCAATACGTCAATATCCCGCACAACCTGTTTGGTGAAATAAAATTTCCCAATTATGAAGCTTTATTCAGCAATGCCGCTATCTGGAAAAATGCAGTGATCATCTGTGTCGTCGCATCACTTGAAACCTTATTGAGTATTGAAGCAGTTGATAAGCTGGATCCGTACAATCGTATCACACCACAAAACCGGGAACTTGTTGCACAAGGAACCGGCAATTTCCTGAGTGGGTTATTAGGGGGGTTACCTATTACCGCAGTCATTGTGCGAAGTTCTGCAAATGCAGAAGCCGGTGCAAGGACAAAGCTATCCGGCATCTTCCATGGTCTCTGGATTTTTGTATTCGCTTTCTTCCTTGCATCGCTGCTGAATTATATTCCTTACTGTGTGCTTGCGGTAATACTAATCCGTACTGGGTACAATCTTGCCAAACCCCGCATGATACGTTCTGTATATAAACTGGGGAGAGAACAGTTCATGCCTTTTATAGTTACGGTAGTTGCAATCCTCTTTACTGATCTTCTGATCGGCGTTGGTATTGGGATCGCCTATGCCGGTTATTTTATTTTTAAGAATACTTATAAAGCAGGATTTACACTTGAAACCCGGACAGAAGCCAATACCAGGTATTACGATTTCCGCCTGGCGATTAATGTCAGCTTCATCAATAAAAAGAAATTGAAAGATGAACTGGAAAAAATCCCGGACCATTCCGTGGTTCATATTGATGGCGAGGACAGCGTTTACATAGATTATGATGTTATTGAAACGATCAACGAGTTTAAATTAAAAGCTCATCACAAACATATCAGGCTGCAGTTATCAGGCATCCCAGATGTAGAAACGATCAGCCCACATTAATTAATCAAACAATAATACCATGACAATACCTTCCTTCCCTTTCCAGACCATTGACTGGTCAGCAATTCCCAAAGAAGAACATGCAGGCGAAACAGGTATAGCGTATTGGCAAATACAATTGGTGAATGATGTTCGGGTACGAATGGTGGAATATTCTCCTGGTTACAAAGCTGACCACTGGTGCAGCAAGGGGCATATCATTCTTTGCCTGGAAGGAGAAATGGATACTGAGCTTGATGATGGCCGTATTTTGAAACTGACAAAAGGCATGTGCTACTTCGTTGGTGACAATAACGAAGCCCACCGGACAACAACAGCAACAGGTTGTGAATTATTTATTGTAGATTAATACTACAAATTGTAATAGTGCAAAATAATCCCTGGTTCTTTACGTTTTAAAATCGCTATGCTTAAGATTTTTTCTTTCCTTTTTATTATAACGTTTACCACATTCAGCAGTTATGCGCAAAAGCCTTTTGAGTTAGGTGCTGAATATATCCGGATGATAGGGAAAGGCTATAACAATGCAAAAGCGGCTATACGAGGAGAATCATTCAATAAAAAAGGCAGTTTTAGTGCTGGAATTACATACCAGTTAGCCTCAAAAAAAGCTTACTCTGTTTCCAAAGGTTTTGGGCTGTATGTCGGCTATCGCTATGCGTTTAGTAATAAGCTGACCGGTAACAGTCCTTTTACAGGGGCCCGGATCTTATTTTCATTTGAAAATTTTGAAGGCCAGACCAACAGGAACAGTTTGTTCATCACTCCCTGGGCCGAAGTAGGATACCATTTTATATTTGCAAAAACGTATTATGCCGCACCATCTTTTGGATATGGATTTACAAAGAAAATGAGTAAAGATTATAATTCATTGAATGAAGATGATGGGGGCCGGCTGGTACCTTCGTTATCTGCAGGGTATCGATTCTGATTTTAATCTCAAAAAAGATTTTTAGTAAGGTTATAGGTCACTCTTTGTTTCCTCGTTCTTCATGTTTGATTTTCTCAAAGCCCTCTTCTATTTTCTCCATTTGCCCTTCAATTTTTTCAGTCATCTCTTCAGGATGTTCCAGATTATGTACAGCATCTTTTTTTCTCCACATCTTCCATATCTGCAGAAGAGCAGTTAAGGCAAATATGCCTCCTATCACCCAATTAAGAATATGCTGATTATTATTGATCTTACTTGCAATCAGTAATCCACCGAAAATAAAAATACAGTTACCGATAAAAGTACCCACACCTATGCCAAGGATATAAGAGTTGTAATGGTCATTCCTCGGAAGCAGAATTTTTTTGCTAAATAACACGGTACTCCAGCCAAACCAAAACGGAATCTGTACCGGGTTCACTGCACACATAACAACCCCCAAAACAAACTTGGGAAGAGGACTATCCAACACAAAATTCTTTTCTACAGTGGGATGCAGTGCTGCATAAAAACTGGAAAAGGCAAGGGCTGAAACGATGAGGAGTGTAACCCACTCTAATGCTTTTAATACTTTCTCCTGTTTCCGGATCCAATCCATCGCTACCAGTGAAATGCGGACATAGATGATCTCCACTATTAATGATCCGATGGAAAATAACATAGCTGCCGTAACGCCGTCTGAAACGGAAATCTGCATGGCAGCAATATTCAGTGTTCCCAAAGGCAACGAACCGATAAAACTTACCAGCATTCCGGTAAAGAAAATTTTCAACAGGGGATGCATAAAACGAAAATAAGAAGTTATACCTAAGTAACAATCACAAGGTCTTGCAGCTTTTTAAAGTCCGGGATCATAATTTTAATCCGGGTAATTTTCAGAAGCCCCTTTTATCGAGCTGCTTGAGAATGGTTGTAACAGTTTGACGGGCACTGGCAATTAGTTTGACCACATCATCATGTGTAAGAAGATTATAAAAGGGTTAATCATACTTTTCCAGCATTTTAAAATGCTTCTTTGCATCACTGAGGTATTTCCAGCCCTTTCTGAATGACCAGTAAGGGATGCCGTTCTTATGATTGTAACGGCTTATTTTATACAACATTTTCCAATGATGCAGAATAACACCATAGGCTTTCCAGATACTCATATCACAATCGTAAATATGATTAGGTTCTGCACCACAACCGTTAAACTCCAGGATCAGAAAATTCTTTCCCTGCTTCAGGTCTTCTATTGAAGTTGTTTTAATATCATAACGGCCATAATAAAATTTATCTGTGTAATGGCTGAGATCATCAAAGACTTTATGCAGGTCTTCATTTATTTCTTTATGCAGGTTTGTAAACTGTGCTCCCCGGTTATGGTTTCCTGCATAGGACAAATAAAACAATTCGCCAGACGGAACGACTCTTTCGAAACGATGCCCATGCCGGTGCTCCATTTCTTCCATCCGAAATTTTGCCCGTGGATGCTGCTGTACCAGTTCCCGCAAGGTCAATTGACCATCACCTATTACCTGTAATAATTCCTTATCAATAAAACCACTCACCACTCCTTTCTTCTCCCAGGGAAACCGGTAATAAAAAACACTAACCTCTACAGGTAGTTCAATTAAGTCCTGCACGATATACTCTACCGGTATTCTTTCATGATATTTTACCAGCTGATCTTCAGTATCGATTTTCCGGAAAAGAATTCCCTTCATACCCACATCTGGTTTTACAATAAAAGGGAATGTAAAACCGGCATCAGCGATTTTCTTTTTTACCTCATCAAAAGGCCAGTCGTGCATAATATAAATAGTTCGGGGTATTAGGTGCGGGGGCAACTGGTCATACATTTCCTTTTTGCCTTCACCTTCAAACCCGCCAAAAGTAATGGTGGGATTAGAGGGGCTAAAAAACCAGAAAGACCAACTGCGCAGACAGTACCAGAGCCATACCGGACCGATAGGGAAATACAGGACATAAAAATTCCACAATTCCCAGTTCGTCAGCTTTTGAAAAAATTTCTTCATGCTTGTAATAGAAACAAAATAAAGCAAAGAAAATCATACTGCCATGAATTGTCTTTTTGATTTAGATTTGAATCAAATTTGAGTACATGCAGGTTCCAACTGTAGCTGAAAAATTTGCCAATGGCCAAAGCCCTGAAGTATTATTTTGGGTCGGCTGCGCCGGAAGTTTTGATCAACGGGCACAAAAAATAACCAAAGCATTTGTCACAATTCTTGATAAAGTCGGTATCAACTACGCTATTCTTGGCAAAGAGGAAATGTGCACCGGCGATCCGGTTCGCAGAGCCGGCAATGAGTTTATGTTCCAGATGATGGCATACCAGAATATCCAGGTATTGAACAACTATGGTATAAAAAAAATTGTAACAGCTTGCCCGCATTGCTTCAATACGCTGAAAAATGAGTATCCTGAACTTGGTGGAACGTATGAGGTCATTCATCATACCACTTTTTTACAAGGACTGCTTGATGAAGGGAAAATAAAACTAAAAGAAGGCGGCACATTTAAAGGCAAAAAGATCACCTATCATGATAGCTGCTACCTCGGCCGCTCCAACAATATATATGAAGCTCCCCGCAAAGTGCTGGAAGCATTGGATGCGGAACTAGTAGAGATGAAACGTTGCAAAAGCAATGGCTTGTGTTGTGGTGCCGGAGGTGCACAAATGTTTAAAGAAGAAGAGAAAGGCATAACAAGGATCAATATTGAACGCAGCCATGAAGCTATCGGTACCGGAGCTTCCATTATTGCTGCTGCCTGCCCTTTTTGCAATACTATGATGACAGATGGCGTAAAGCTGGCAGAGAAAGAAGATGATGTAATAGTGATGGATGTGGCAGAGTTGATTGCTGCTAGCCTTGCTGAGTAGTCATCCTTACTTCATTTAATTTTTCTTCCACCTCAAAAGCTTCTTTTAATTTCCCTTTTGGTACCGGAATTCGTATCTCATTGAATTCAATTGCCCTGTTCCTCACAGATTCGAAGGTGATTTCCATGATATTTATAGAACCTTCTTCCCGGATATTAATTTGCCGTAGTTGATTCATTGCATCACTGAAATGCCGTTTATTTTTCCCAATAAAGACTTTTTCAGGTGTAATTCTCACTTCTGGAACCTCTCTCATAGTAGTGGGTAAAAAGAAATTGACCAGTTGTAGCAAACCGTTTCGCTTTCTTTTATCAGAACGGGCAAAAGCTTTCCATTCCTCCTTTGTATAAGTCCAGTGGGCTAGTATCATATTTTTATATTTAGGCAAGTGTTCTGACAGGATTTAAATTGGTTGTAATTTAGCGGTATGAATCTCGACTACAAATACCTTCTTGACGGTAATTTTCACCCGGACTCCCGGGTCTGGGTTTACCAGTGCAACCGCCTGTTTAACCTGAATGAAGCCCTGGAAATTGAAGAACAACTTAAAGAATTTACCCAACAATGGAAAAGCCATGGCACCCCAGTGAAGGGCGATGCACATTTATTTTTTGGGCAGTTCATTGTTTTAATTGCCGACGAAACGGCTACCGGCGTCAGCGGATGCAGCACTGACAGCTCAGTAAGGCTTATAAAAGATATGGAACAGCGGTATACCGTAAGCATGTTTGACCGGACTACACTGGCTTTTGTAATAAAAGATAAAGTACAACTACTGCCTCTCTCCCAGCTTCCCTATGCTATTGAAAATGGTTTTATCAATAGCGACACACTCTATATCAACAATCTTGTTCAGACTAAGCAAGAATTAGAAAATAAATGGATTGTGCCGGTGAAAGATAGTTGGCTGAACAGTAAGATCACAAGTCCAAAGCCTGTTTCGTAGATCCGAACTTGATTTCAGGAAGTGGTGACGTTTTATTTTTTAGCAGGTACAACCGGCTTTTTTGGCACTTTTGTAAAATTATATCCCAGGCTCAACCGGAAATTTCTCGTCTGGGCGGTGCTAAAACTTTGCAGGTTAAAATTAGTCCCGTAAGTATAGCTTCTGTTCTGTTGTACAAACGGGTCAATGATATTGGCTGTTACAGTAAGTTTTTTATTAAAGAATTTCCGCTGTGTGCCCATATTCATGCTCCAGCTCCATCTTGCATAACCTTGTGGATTAGCAAAGCGGTTAAAATTGAAACTGCCTGTAAAATTCAGCACGTCTTTCGGAGAGTAAGTAGCATTTATATTAGAAGTAAAAGATCCTCCGTTTCGGTAGCGGTTCACGGTCTTATCAAACTCACTGTACTCATTGAGAGTGTAACTGGCGCTTAGATTTGTTCTCAATTTCTTATTGATGGTCAAACCACCCCAGGAACTCACTTCATATTCTTTACGGCCACTGATATTTTCCCAGGTGATCTGTGTCTTTTCCCCGGGTATCAGCGTTCTTACCTGGCTGAAGATATTTTCTACAATATTATATCCAAGTCCTAGGTTAACAAAGTAAAGTTGTTTAGTTCTTCCCAATACAAAATCAAAATTGTGAGATGTAGAAGCTTCCAGTTTTTCATTACCAAAACGAACATTGTAGGGGTCGCCAAAATCAATCGTTGGATTCAACTCATTTATGCCCGGCCTGCGAATACTGCGGCGGTATGCCAGTGTAAGATTCAGTTTTTCTTTCCAGGTACGGTTGATATTGGCAAAAGGCAACCATGTCAGGTAATTATTTTTCACATCACGACTTTCTTTGAACAACTCAAACCAGATAGAAGTTTGCTCTGCAGATACACCGGTAGTAAAGCTGAAATTTTCCTTTATAACCTGTCGGATGGAAGCCCGGAAATTGGTTATCGTTTGATGAAATTTAAATTCATTGCTGAGCAGATCAGATTTCACAAAAGCCAATTCTGGCTTTTTCAGATAGCTTGCGTTTACATCGATATGGCTGTTGCTGCGATTATAAAACGTACCGAAAGAAAGAAATGTTTTTTTATTACTCAGCGGTCTGTTATAATCAACACGGACATTATAACCATTAGTCCTGTTATTCGTTAATTGATTTTGTGTTGAATCAATCCCGTTCGGTGTATGGTCGGGATAAAAAAACTGCTGAAAGAATTCACGGTCCGATTTGTTGATGGAAAAATTTCCACTCGTAATAATTTTCAACGACTCCCCTATTATCTTCCCCTTTTTAGCATATGAAAAACTTGCATTGGGGCTGTAGTTATCCCCTTCATTTAAAACCCGTCTTTCACTTAACCGGTAAATATTCCCGAACTGGTTAATGTTAGTATATTCAGTTCTGCTCTCGTTGTCAAAACTATTCTGATTGTATTGCAAAACAAAATTGATGGATGCTGTTTTATTCAGGTCATAATCCATATTCAGCCGGAAGTTGGGCCGCCAGTTCTTATTGAGATAATTATTTTTTGTATTGAAAAAATTAGATGAATCGGTATAAAAATTATTACGACTGGAGTAACCGCTTCCCTCTAACCGGTTATAGCCAACACTTGCATTAATGCTCATGGCAAAGCCTTGTTTTCGGTAACTAAAGTTTCCACTCATGGTCCCCTCACCTCTTGTTCCACCCGAAATATTCAAACGGCCGCTTTTTCCCACTTTTCCTTTTTTGGTAGTGATATTAATAACACCTCCCTGCTCGTTGGCATATTGCGGCGGCGGATTAGTCATCACTTCAATTTTTTCAATGGAGCTCCCCGGTAATGATTCTAACAGATCCTGTAATTGCTGAAGATTTAATTCGACTGGCTTATCATCAATTAAAATTTTGGGTTCTTTTCCCCGCACAGTTATTTTTCCGTTCGGGTCTTTAGAAACAAGTGGAACATTCGTCAACAGATCACTGGCATTACTACCAGCTGCTATCGTCGATTCTCCGACATTGAATGTAATGTTGCCATCTTTTGATTGTATCAGCGGTTTCTCTGCATAAACGATTACTTCATCCAGCTGCTGGTTTGCGTTAGGCTTCATCACCACATCATTCAGGTTAAAATCAAATCTTTCCTGGCGCAAATAAATACTGTCCAATACCAGGTTTTGCAAACCGACAGCAGAAAGACGAAGCCGGTAGTATGCTAATGGAATTTTCTCAAAAAGGAAATTACCATCCTTATCAGTGACTGTTGTGCGGCGTTTTGTAGTGTCATTCAGGGCAGTTAGTACAACCGTCGCCCCCTCAATAGCCTTTTTATTTTCGTCCATCACATTTCCAGCCACAATACCCGGATCACTTCCCTGCGAAAGAGAAGAAAGGCTGAAAGCAGATACGATGATAAAAAGGGCTAGTTTTTTCAAATCAAATTATTAGACGCAAAGATAACCCTGACCTTGCTAAGCCGTTGACAAAGAACTGGCTGAACGGTCTGACCAGCCTTTCAGAATTGCATATTCTTCTCGCTGCCATCCTGTCAGAAATCGGCTCTTAGCAGTATATTTGCAGA
>CALRVH010000053.1:0-24113 GCA_943371565.1 Chitinophaga pinensis
CGAATAAGGAAGAACTCACCGCTTCAGGTGAGGTATTAAAGTTTGATGGTTTTCTGAAAGTTTATAGAGAGGATAAAGATGAGGAAGAACTGGAAGAAGAAGCCAATGAAGGTATGTTGCCGCCATTGGCCGTCGGTCAGCAGTTGCCATTAAAAGAGATGAAAGCAACAGAGAGATTTAGTCGTGCATTGCCCCGCTATACAGAAGCATCACTGGTTAAGAAATTAGAAGAGTTGGGCATTGGTCGTCCTTCTACCTACGCCCCCACTATCTCTACCATATTAAAAAGAGGGTATGTAGAAAAAAGAGACAAAGAGGGTGTGATAAGATATTTCAGTGTCTATTCTTTAAAAGGAAATGATGTCACTAAAAAATTAGACAGCGAAACGACCGGAGCAGAAAAATCAAAACTGTTTCCTTCCGACCTGGGATTGGTAGTTACTGATTTTCTGAAGCAGCACTTTGAGAATATCATGGATTACACATTTACGGCCCGTATCGAAGAAGAGTTTGATGAAGTGGCAGAAGGAAAATTAAAATGGAATAGTGTAATTGATGAATTCTATACACCGTTTAAAAAAGATGTTGACAATACAATTGAAAATGCTGAACGGATAAAAGGAGAAAGAGAATTAGGTGTGGATCCTGAAAGTGGCAAGCCTGTGGTAGCAAGGATGGGACGTTATGGTGCCATGATACAGATCGGCGTTGCTGATGATGAAGAAAAACCCCGTTTTGCTAAAGTTCCAACTGGACAAAGTATTGAAACGATCACTTATGAGGAAGCGATGAACTTGTTTGGTGCCCAGGGAAGCATGGGGCTGTATGATGAAAAAGAAGTATCAGTGAATGTAGGACGTTTTGGTCCCTATGTAAAATGGGGAGAAGAATATATATCCTTACCTAAAGGCACTGACTTAGGTACTGTCGATTTTGACAAAGCCACAGAATATATAAAAGCCAAGCAAATAGCAGATGCACCGGTTGGTACGTATGATCAAAAACCGATAACCAAAGGCACCGGCCGTTTCGGGCCTTATATCAAATGGGATGGTATGTTCATTAATGTACCAAGACGATACAATTTTGCCAGCCTTACCCAACCAGAAATGGATGAGCTGATAGATGCCAAAGTAAAGAAAGAAGCTAATCGCTATATACAAAGATGGCCGGACGAAAAAATATCAGTGGAGAATGCAAGATGGGGCCCGGTGTTGAAATTTGGTAAAAAAATCTTGAAACTGAACCTGAAAGCAGACGGTACAAAATATACCGCAGACGAAGCAGCTACTATTCCACTGGAAGATATTAAGGCGATGATAGCAGCACAGATACCGAATGCTTTCGGGAAAAAGAAAGCGGCGCCAAAGAAAAAAACCGCAGCGAAAAAGACAGCCGTGAAGAAGAAGGCAGCTCCCAAAAAGAAAAAATAATTTATTCGATAACCTGAAATAAATGAAGAGGTCTTACTGGGAAAAAATAGCCCCTACTTACGGTGATGAAATATTTGATGTATTACACAATGATAAGAAAGCCCTTATCCGTTCGGTTATAAAAAAGTATGCATCAAAAAGTAAAACCGTAATTGATATTGGCTGTGCCATTGGAAAATGGTTACCGGTACTCTCCCCGGCTTTTAAAAAAGTAATCGCCGTTGATATTTCCGCAAAGAACCTTGCCATAGCCCAACAACTTTACCCGCAATACAAAAATGTGGAATACCTGCGGGCAGATATGAGTGGTAAGAAAACGAAAGTACCACCTTGTGATTTTGGTATTTGTATCAATGCTATCCTAACCCCGGATCTAAAAGACAGAACGATATTTTTTCAGTCATTATCATCTTGCGTGAAAAAAGGCGGTCGCATTGTTCTTTCTATCCCTTCATTGGAATCATGGCTGCTGACCAGCGTTATTCAGCAACAACACAAGATTGATAATAGCCTTTTCCCTGTAACAAAAAATGCAAAGGAAGCATTACGAAAATGGAATAATATCAGAAAAGGCAATGCTGATATTGATGATGTACCTCACAAACATTATCTGAAAGAAGAATTACAATTACTCTTAGCTAACGAAGGTTTTATTGCAGAGGATATTCAAAAAATAGAATACAACTGGGATACAGAATTCATCAGGCCGCCCAAATGGCTGAAAGAACCCCGGCCATGGGATTGGATGGCGGTAGCGAAAAAGTTATAAGTTATTAGCTACGAGTTGCGAGCCAGGCTCATAAAGAGTTAGGGTTCTTCTCGCTACTCGAAACTCTCTGCTCGTAGCTTGCGCTAATTCACCAACGCATACACAGCAAAACTTGCCAGCCAATGTTCGCCCCCATATTCTCCGCTCACTACATGTGGTAAGGCAACTGAAAGATGATTGATCGATGATTTCATCAGCAGTTTTTTCCTGCCATCAGTTGCCGGTAATACAGCAGCCAGGCCTTTCATGCACCAGCTTCGGCTGAATGACAATCCATCGAGGTGTACAATTTGCAGATCAGTTCTGTCGGATACCACCGGAAGGATGGTTAAATGTTTCAAACTTTGTAACGTAAAGAACTGGTTGAACCAGGTGATGAATTCTTTTGGAGACAATACTCTTCTCATCAGATCTGCTTCTTCAAGGCTTGGTGAAAGAAAATCCGAGCCATTGGGTTCCCAGGAAGCAGGGGCATTTTTATCTTTTATATATAGCTTTTTTGCAGATTCAATGATCGCCTTTTCAAACTCATTGTTTTTCTCTTTCCTTGCATAATCTAACGCAAACACCAATCCGAAAGCCGTATTGGGATGTACTCCTGTTCTGTTAGGGTAAGTTTGTTTAGGTAAGAATTTCATCCACAGCTGAACGATCTTTTTTGTCAATGGCTGCATGGCATCATGCCATCGTTTTCCATCTTCGTCATTCCAGCTGATCAGTTCTTCATCCAATTTAAGTATCCATGCCCAGCCGTAAGTCCTCTCCCATGATGATGTTAGTGGAATATCAAAATACTTTACTTCGTTAATAATATTTTCTTTCGTAATTGTTTTGTTTATTGCTTCTCGCACTTTAACCGCTTCGGGCATTTGCGGAAATAATTTCAGTAACCTGATCAGCATCCAGTGTCCGTGTACGGAAGAATGCCAGTCAAAACATCCGTAGAATGCAGGATGCAGCTGTTTTGGCATCAATAAATGATCGCTGTCGGTATTGGAAGTATGACTGGTTTTATTAGGAAATTCCTGTGCTATACATTTTAAAGGTAATGATGCAAGGTGCGAAGCTCCTTTTATTGTCAGAACAAAAGCTGTGCTGTCTTTTTGAATAGAAAACAAATCTTTTACTTGTGCTTTTGCAGTAGTAAGGAGAATAATAAAACTCACAAAGAGAATAGTTGATTTCATCTTTCAAACTTAAAGTATTATCAGAAAAGGAGAAAATATGGTACTAAAGAATGCCAGCCTATTTCTGTTCTCCACGTCTGTGGAAAAGTTTAACTATTTCATTTCATCAGCATTAGAGATATTGTGCAGGAATCTCCAAATGGAAACCAATAAAGAAATATCGGCCCTGTTTACCTTAATCGACGACCCTGATGAGGAAGTGTTTGGATTGGTGTCAAACAAAATTGTTGACTATGGTAAAAATATTATACCCAATCTTGAACATCTTTGGGAAACAACTCCCAATGAAGAAGTACAGAACAGGATCGAGTTATTGATTCATCGTCTTCATTATACAGACCTTACTGAAGATTTTCGCCAATGGAATCTTTCCGGGCATCATGATATGCTATTGGGTGCCATGCTGGCTTCCAAGTTTCAATACCCCGATATTTCAACCACACCTGTATTGCAGGAAATAGAAAAAGTAAGACGGAATATCTGGCTTGAGTTGAACAACTACCTCACTCCTCTTGAACAGATCAATATTGTTACAAGTATCTTGTACAGTTACTATGGCTTGAAGGGTGGCGAAACAAATTATAAAGAACCTAATGAATTTTTGTTGCATAAAACGCTGGAGGCAAAACGTGGCAACCAGATCAGCAACGGAATTTTATATTTAATACTCTGCGAGTTACTCGATATTCCAGTCAGGGCTATAAATATTCCCAAACAGTTCATTGTTGCATATTTCAAGCCCGGCTATTCAGATGAAAGCCTCCCCAATCCTGTCCACAAAATTGAATTTTTTATTGACCCGACCTCAGGACAGGTTTTCACCCAGCAGGATGTAGACAGTTATTTCAAACGTATTTCTGTACCCCCTGTTGGATCTTACTTCAAACCGTTAAAAAACAAGCAGGTTATTCAGCAATTACTTGAGGAATTCGGCAAATGCTTTGATACAGAAAAAGATAAATACAAACAGGCTGAACTGATGCAATTAGTCAAATTATTAGAAGAATAGCCCTATCTCACAACCCCGGTTTCCACCCCTAAATTTCTTATACGCTGCCTTTCTTCATCAGGCAAGTCCTTTTTTTCAAGAGGTATGTTGTAACTTTTCACCAGGTTTATAATAAAATTTATACGATGTGCATTAACTGGGATGATTTCGAAAAAATAGACATGCGGGTTGGAACAATAACCGAAGTACATGATTTTCCCAAAGCCCGGAAAGCTGCCTACCAGTTAACGATTGATTTCGGTGCTGCCATTGGCAGTAAAAAATCTTCTGCCCAAATAACAGTGCATTATACAAAGGAGGACCTGCTAAACAGACAGGTAATTGCAGTTGTCAATTTCCCTCCTAAAAAAATTGCAGACTTCACCAGTGAATGCCTGGTACTTGGTGTGTATGATGAAAACAAAGACGTAATTTTATTGCAACCTGCACATTCAACACAAAATGGAATGAAGATTGGCTAAAAATGTCTGAAACGCATACCACATATTATCACTCTCCTGTTGGCCTGCTGAAGATCACCGGCACCAATGACTACATAAGCGAGGTAGCCTTTCATGACACATCACAAAAAGCAGAAGGGAATAAAAAGCATGTTTCCCCGATGCTGATCAATTGCGTGGAACAGCTCATTCAGTATTTTAATGGAGAAAGAAGAATTTTTGAATTGCCATTACATCAATCCGTCACCGCATTTCAACAAGATGTATGGAGCATTCTTACCCAGATTCCTTTTGGAAGAACAATCAGCTACCTGGAACTGGCCAGGAAAACAGGTGATACAAAAGCCACCAGGGCTGTTGCCAATGCGAATGGGAAAAATAACATTGCCATCATTGTTCCCTGTCACCGGGTAATAGGTTCTAATAAAGACCTGGTTGGTTATGCAGGAGGCCTGTGGAGAAAGAAGTGGCTGCTGGAACATGAGGCGAAAGTCGCACATGGAGTGCAGACCTTATTCTAATTGGCAAATTCAGTCCTTTTGAATCTTCTTTTGTTATACCTCAATAGTGTTTCCTTCTCCGGATCCCAACCATCTAACTCAGACTTGCCGTGCCCATTGGTCATATGATCAATCAATTTCTTATAGGAAAAATAATACAACCCGGACCATACTATAAAATCGTCGGGGCCACTTGCAGGAAACCGGCTTACTTCTATTTCGGTAGCGTATATCAAATTGCCCTTATCCAGAAAGTATGCTTCTTTATAGTCTGTACTGTCAATTGTGTAGCTAATTTTAAAACAGGAAAGTCCTTTGCTATTTTTCAGATAAGTCCAACTTTCTGTGACAACCTTTCGGGATGAAATATTTCTTTTGAGGGTAAACGATTTGTGCCGGATGCTAAAAAGAGAGTCTGTTTTTGTAATTATGATATCAATTTTTTCTTTTGAGTAAGGAACATTTTGTGCAAAAGCAAAATTGCAGGACAAGAGATACAGACTGATCAGGGTTGACCTGAAAATCATTTTAATTCACTTTTTGTAAATGCAAATGGCAATAAGAAACTGGCTGTATCTATGATAAACACCTTTCCTTCCTGTCCGCTTAAAATAAGACGGATCGGTTTTGATGTTCTTGTTTCATACTCCAATAATGCCTGGCGGCACATGCCACAGGGAGAAATGGGATGGTCGCTTATTACATCATCACTGCTATAGCTGATGGCAATGCTTACAACCGGTATATTGGGATGCATAGTGGCGACAGTGCCGAGTAAAACTCTCTCCGCACAAATGCCAACAGGATATGAAGCATTTTCCTGGTTGGTTCCTGCTACTACTTCCCCATTCTCAAGCATGGCAACAGCGCCAACATGAAAATTAGAGTAAGGTGCATAGGCCTGTTCTGTAACTGTTCGGGCTTCCGTCAATAACCAGGCATCTTGTTCACTCAACTCACTTAAATCAGTATAGACTTCGTATTTAAATTCAAATTTGCTTTCCTTCATTTGTAATAATTCGGTTAAAGACAACAATGCCCCTGATTCTTATCAAGGGCATTTAAAGTTACAATTTTATTTTACAAACTTGAAGAACCTTTTCCATCTCGGCCCTCCATCCCAACTGAACCATATCATCCAGGCTTTACCAACAACCCTGTCTTCTGGTACAAAGCCCCAGAATCTTGAGTCCTGCGAACCATGCCGGTTATCTCCCATCATCCAATAATAATCCATGTTGAAAGTATAGGAAGTTACTTCTTTCCCGTTGAGATAAAATTTTCCATCCTTTTTTGTGAAATCATTTTTCTCATACACCCGGATAGCTCTTTCATACAGTTTATACGTTGAATCATTTAACACTACGGATGCCTTCTTTTTAGGGATCCACACCGGACCATAGTTATCCTTTGTCCATTTAGTATACGTGGTATCCTGCGGAAATACATCACCTGATGTGGTTGAACTATTAAAATCATTTACATAACTGGCATTATACGTCTCATTGTCGGGAAGTAACGGTCCTGCCAGGAAAGATTGCTTGCTGAATTGTTCTACTTTATCATACGCAATATTGGCGGTAATATTACCGCTGCCATCCGGGTCATATCCATACTCAGTAATATCAAAATCCTCCTTCATCAGATCAGCATTAAGTCCCACTTTAGATTTAAAAGTATAAGTGTACTGAGCTTTAGGTGGTGGTATGCTTTTCGTTCCATTAAGATAAACCTGTCCTCCCCTTACTTCAAGGATATCACCTGCAGCTGCAACACAACGTTTAATGTAGTTGTCAGATTTATCAGCAGGATGGATAGCCAGTGGATATCTATCCGGATTGCTTAAGACAATTTTTCGTCCGGCATCAATATCTCCGTGTCCTTCACGACGGCATACATCATAATATGGATCTTTAGATTCATAGTTAGGCAGATGAATGACTGTATCGCCTGCCGGGAAATTAAACACTACTACATCACCAGCTTTTGGAGATGATGCAAACCATCGCATATATGGCAATTTGATAGCGGTGCTGTAAGATTTAGCGGTTCCTATCGGCATATAATTGTGTACAAATGGAACCGAGAGTGGTGAATTCGGTATGCGGGGGCCATAACTGAGTTTACTAACAAAAAGAAAGTCCCTAACCAGCAATGTTTTTTCCATTGACGAACTTGGAATAGTATACGCTTCAAAAATGAATGTGCGGATTAGTGTGGCAGCGACAACGGCAAAGATGGCAGCATCAACCCATTCTCTCCATCCTTTTTTCTTGTGCTTCAGCACTGCTTCGGGACCGATGAATTTTGGATCTTCTTTATATGCTAAATACGGAAAATATACGGGTGCCGCTAAAGCAGCCGCTGTATGCTGACCTAAGCCAAACCGGCCAAATACTTTTGCAAACTCGATAAATATGCCCGGGCTGATGAACCAGCCTACAACAGGAATGAATTGCCAGAAAACCCAATGCTTTGGGCGGTGGGTCACCTCTTGCATCACCCAGGTGTTATAAAAAGGGACATAAGCCTTCCAGGCAGGCACCCCGGCCTTCACAAACAGTTTGGCGAAGCCGAAGGAAGGAAGAAAAACAATGAGAGTACCGATAAGGTAAACAATGAACAAGTGGTTTAAAGGCATTTATCGTATTTTATGACTGGCAAAAATATCATAAATATTTGCGTATCAAAATTTTAATCTTCAAAATTTTGCTAAAGCCTGAAAGGGTTTTGCCCCGAAATAATGATACTTTAGTGCAGCCGGTATGAATCAATTCACAATTAAGGATATTGAAAACCTCTGTGGTATTAAAGCCCATACGCTGAGAATATGGGAGCAACGGTATACCGGCCTGTTTGTCCCTAAAAGGAAGGAAAGTCAGCACCGTGTTTATGACAACGACGACCTGAAAGAGCTGTTGCGCATCTCATTCTTATACCACAATGGTCATAAAATATCAAAGATCGCAGCACTTGGGCCGGGGCAGATCCAACAACTTGTAGAAGCTTCCGGCATCACAGAAGATAATCATGAAGCATTTGTTCACCAATTGATAGAAGCCGGAATAGATTTTGATAAAGAAAAATTTGAAAAGATTGTCAATAGCCTCGTGGTACGGATTGGACTGGAGAAAAGCATCATCAATGTCTTTTACCCATTTTTACAGCGCATAGGTTTGTTATGGATGACGAATAATGTAATGCCGGCACAGGAGCATTTTGCCAGTCATATTATCCGTAAGAAGATCATCCTGGCTACTGACGGGCTTGAACCAGCTGCAACAACATCAACTATTGTTGTGTTTGCACCTTCCGGCGAACATCATGAGATACCTTTATTGTCAGCTAATTATTTCTTGAAAAAGTACAATAACCGTACTATTTATTTTGGGGTTAATGTACCGGAAGCTTGTTTGGTATATTATCTTGAACATCACCCGGCTTCTCACCTGTATGCACATGTAATTACCAACATGAACAGCATGGGACTTAATGATTATTTTTCCTCGTTGAGTAAGAAATTTCCGGACAAGAAAATTGTGTTGTCAGGCCCGGCATGTAAATCCATTGAGAATATAAATACAAACCTGCAAATCCTTTCTTCGCTGGATGAAATGATTGCTTTTGCTAAAGCAACAGGGTTTCCTACTTAGGCATCACATAATTCCTGATATCTTCCACGAGGATGGCTTTCCCGGAGAGAATTACCAGTCGTTCCACCACGTTCCGCAGTTCCCGGATATTACCTGTCCAGTTGTATTGTTGCAGTAATTTGATGGCTTCTTCGTCAATAGCTTTTTTCGCAATACCATAATCAGAGCATATATCGGTAAGAAACTGGTCCACCAGCATTGGTATATCATCCCGCCTTTCATTTAAGGAAGGAACATGAATCAGGATCACACTAAGCCTGTGATACAGGTCAAGCCTGAAGTTTTTTGCTTCTACTTCTTTGAGCAGGTCTTTATTCGTAGCGGCAATTACCCTTACATCTACAGAAATATCTTTATCAGCTCCTACTCTTGTAATCTTGCCTTCTTGTAATGCCCGTAATACTTTTGCCTGAGCATTGGCACTCATATCCCCTATTTCATCAAGAAAGAGTGTACCGCCACTGGCCGATTCAAACTTACCGATCCGTTGCTTTATAGCAGACGTAAAGGAGCCTTTTTCATGGCCAAATAACTCACTCTCTATTAATTCTGTTGGAATAGCAGCACAATTGACTTCTACAATCGGCCCGGAAGCCCGATTGCTTTTTTCATGCACCCATCGGGCCACTAATTCTTTACCTACCCCATTTTCGCCGGTAATCAATATCCGGGCATCTGTTGGAGCTACTTTTTCTATTGTTTCTTTTATCTTTTTTATCGGTGATGATTCTCCGATCATTTCCTGCACTTTGCTCACTCTTCTTTTCAGCACTTTGGTTTCAGTAACCAGGCTGCTTTTATCCATCGCATTACGAATAGTAATGAGTAACCGGTTCAGATCGGGTGGCTTGGAGATATAGTCGTAAGCACCTTTCTTCACGGCTTCAACGGCTGTTTCAATATTGCCATGTCCTGAAATCATAATAATAGGCACATCAGGATTTATTTCGCCGGCTTTTTGCAGAAATTCAATACCGTCCAGCTTTGGCATCTTAATATCGCATAATACCAGGTCAAACGTTTTCTCTTTGAATTTTTTCAGCCCTTCTTCTCCATCTGCAGCTTCATCTATTTTATATCCCTCAAAAGACAGAATCTCTGTCAATGTTTTGCGGATTGCTTTTTCGTCGTCAATAATCAGTATATCTGCCATGAAAGGTTCATTTAGTGACATAAAATTAAATGATTTGATGCGAAGCAGGACAAGAACAATGCCGGATAGAAACAAAGAGCAAAACAAGTAAAGTTTTGCGGGTCCGCCATACTAAAATAATAGAAGCCGGGTAGAAACCCAGCCTCGTTTATAAAATCCAATATCCTATGAAAAACCGTGACAAAGATGCGTTTTAAAAACCAAAACGTTGCACCTTAAGCGAATTATATTTTTCAAAAGGAATTCTATGACAATAAAAAAGCCCTGATAATTTACCAGGGCTTTAAATACTGTTATGTTGCAAATTATTTTTTCTGATACATCACTTCCTTAACCAATTTCACAGTTCTTGGCACATCAGGTAAAGCTGCTGCTACGAGATTCGGTGCATAGTGTAAAGGAGCATCTGCGGCAGTAATACGGCGTATAGGAGCATCTAAATAATCAAACCCTTCTTTTTGTATACGATAAGTAATTTCAGATGAAACAGAAGCAAACGGCCACTGTTCTTCAACTATTACGAGCCGATTTGTTTTCTTTACACTTTCAAGAATTGTCATCCAATCAAGTGGGCGGATAGTTCTAAGATCAATTACTTCTGCACTGATACCTTCTTTTTCTAACTCAGCTGCTGCGCCCAACGCTACTTTCATCATTTTATTAAATGATACGATCGTTACATCACGACCAGCTTTTTTAATGTCGGCTTTTCCCAGTTCGATGTAATACTCCTGATCAGGTATTTCGCTTTTATCACCATACATCTGTTCGCTTTCCATAAACATTACCGGGTCATTTTCATAGCGTATAGCCTGTTTCAACAATCCTTTGGCATCATAACCGGTACTTGGTGATACCACTTTTATTCCGGGGATATTAGCATATAAAGCTTCAAATGCAGTAGAGTGTTGTGCACCAAGCTGTCCGGCTGAGCCATTCCCCCCTCTGAAAACAATAGGACAAGAAATTTGTCCACCACTCATTGCCAACATTTTAGAAGCAGTATTGAGAATTTGATCTAAAGCCAATACTGCGAAGTTCCAGGTCATAAATTCCACAATAGGACGAAGGCCATTTTGAGCTGAGCCAACTCCAATTGCTGTAAACCCTAATTCTGATATCGGTGTATCAATTATTCTTTTAGGGCCGAATTCTGCCAGCATTCCCTGGCTTACCTTATAAGCCCCGTTGTACTCGGCTACTTCTTCCCCCATCAGGTACACTCTGTCATCTCTTCTCATTTCCTCACTCATTGCTTCCCGTAAAGCGTCCCGAAATGCGATCGATCTTGGCATTTTTATATCAGTTTTAAAGAGTGGCAAATTTAAGCGACAAGGTGGATAAAACCTAAAATGACAAAGAGGCCCTTTTTGAGAGCCTCCTTGTCATTCAAAAAATACAATCTGCTTATTTTCCATTACATGGAGCAGCCAATTTATTGATCTCCTCCTGCGTGGCGCCGGCTAAATCACGGTCTGCCTCCGTATAGGAAGTATACATTTTTTTCATTCTTTGCAGCATACAGTCGCAATACTCGTTGGCACGGGCAGCTCCTACATTTTCTTTGGCGGTTCCTTCGCAATCATTCATGAACCTTGTTTCATCACTTCTTGTCCAACCTGCTCCCTTATCATCATCCTGGGTTGTTTTATCATCACTATCCTTTTTGTCATCAGTGCTTTTGTCATCTGCGTCCTTATCATCTTTTTTATCATCACTGCTGCTATAATCATCCTTTTCCTTGGTGGTGGAACGATCATCTTTATCTTTACTGCTTTTGTCGTTTTTACAGGCTGCGAAAAGGCTTACAGCCAAAAAGAAAATCAATACTTTTTTCATAATTCGAGGTTTGGTTAATAATAAAATATGATTTTGCGAAGGCTGTATTTTTTTGGTTAGAATAATAACCGGCAAAACCAGATAGTCAGGAACAAAATAGTTATTCTTTTTGAGCCGGGGAAATTAATTGTGCAGGATTTATAAACAGCCCGATTAACGACTCATCATCAGGAACCTTTCGCCTAAGGAAGTTGCCCGGTAATAATTTCCGTTTTCAATCAGGAGTGCTTCAATATGACCTTTTGCATGATGAACGTCTGTATTAATGACCTTCCCATTGTATAAAACACTAATGGTGTCAGCTATTACAGTATGACCCGTTGCAACATGTTTGACCTTATACATGGAAAGAGTACTGTCAACTTGCATATTACTGGCCTTGACCCCATAGTAATAACCCCGGTACCAAAATGGTCCATTATCGCTGTAAAGTGTATCTATCTGGGGGGTGTTATACTGGTAGGTAGTGTCAGCATAAAAAGGCCTTACCAGCTTATTTATTTTAGAGGTAGAAAAATCCATCCTGTTAACAGCTGCAGATATGCCTCCATGACAAAATAAGATATCGCCAACTTTCTCCATCACGTTTTTAGTTCTTAACCACCTGCCTAATTCTGAGTTCTCACCCAGTAGCGACACAAAATTTTCCTGGAGCAGAACCGCATTGGATACATACTTTGAATGCAGGTATCGCAGGTCTCCGCTCAGGTTCATTATTTCATGATTCCCTAAAACATAATGAACATATCCGCCGGCAGCTTTTGCCTTTTCTTCCAATGAATAAATAAGCCATAACACCTCTGTTTGCTGGTTTCCACGGTCAACAAAGTCTCCAGTGAGTACCAGGTGACCATTGCCAAAAGCCCAGTTGAAGTTTTCGTCAATTATTTTATTCCCCTGCAGTAACTGACGAAAAGCTCTGAAATTTCCTTCGATATCAGATACTATAAAACGATTGCTGACATCAGAGAATTCTGTTTTCTCATTTTGTAAATGCTTCTTCAGTTTTACTTCAAATGTTTTTCCTGGCTCATCTGTCAAGATGGTCAGGGTAAGATTTTCCTTTTGTGATTCAGCAATACTGTCCTGCTTCACAGATTTAATTCCGTTTTCATCAAAAATATATTTTACATAGACCTTATCATTTTTGTATAATACGTAAGGACCGTCAGACTGATCAATAGTATACTTGCTGGCTGAAGTCACTTTTTTACAGCGATCATCCGGCAGAATAAACCCTGCTAATAAAAAAGGAAGGAAGGCTATGGCTATTTTGTTCATATATTGATTTTTATCCCTATACAGACTATAGTAGCAGTGAAACAGGTTGCTTTAGTTTTAAAGATATTCGAAATTGGCTACAATTTAAACCGGTCTTTCCATAGTTTAGCGGCCATTTCAAACTTTATCTCCCCTTTGCCATAAGTACCTGAAGCTACCCAGCCAGCTTTTCTGTAAAATTGTTCGGCCCTTGTTCCGGGTGATGTACTGAGCCAGATTGTCTCACTCGTTTGATCAAAATACCAATCCAGTAATTCATCATGCAGCCGCCGGCCAATTCCTGACTTATCATAGCCGGGCTGTACAAACAGGGCCCACACGTTATTATCTATAACAGATACAATTGAAAAGCCAACTATTATGCCATTGTCTTCACAGATCCATCCCTTACCCCGTCGGGTAATATAGTCTTCCACAGCTGTGTTGGGTACCAATGAAGGATCAGATAATGTATTTTCTAATACAGCGTTTCTTACCACTTGTATCTGCTCGATGTCACTTATTGCAGCTTCTCTGAATAACATTTCCAGGAATTTTTATTGGACCATATTAAAATATATTATTGCAACCTTGAATAAACAGCCGTATCCTCAAACTTGCCATTGAAATAGAAGTCCTCCCTGAAGTATCCTTCCCTGGCAAAACCGGTAGCTTCTAAAACGGCGGCTGAAGCTATATTATTTGCATTGACCCTTGCTTCAACACTATGCAATTGCATTTTCTCAAACCCGTACTCAAGCACTTTCAGTATTGCTTCTTTCATAATTCCTTGTCGCCAGTAATCCGGATGAAGAACATATCCTATTTCAGCCCGATAATTTTCTTTTTGTATCTGCCAGAAACAAATGGTACCGATAGCAATACCCGGCTCATCTTGCAAAGCAATAACCCAATTTATTGCTGTGTTTGAATCAACATTATCATCAATAAGCTTAATAAAGTCAACGGCTTCTTCAATTGTCGCGGCAGGTTCTTTACCAAGAAACTTTAAAACAGCAGCATCTGAACGAAGAAAAAAAATCTCCGGCGCATCATTCACCAGCATTCTCCTGAGTAGAAGCCTGTCAGTTGTCAATTCAGGAAAAGGAGTAAAATTCAGTTGCAACATGCAGAAAGTTTTTTGTTTTTAGATTGTATACACCGGGAAAATTTATTACTGCGTTCCCGCCTCAACAAATTTAGAAGTAAAATTTTCATAGCAAATGATTTTTCGGGTGGAAATTTCTGTACAAACCCTTTAAAAATAATCAGGCATTTTTACATCCCTATTCAAACAGGAAATAGCTACTTTCACATCAATTAACAGGTTTATGGATCCGATGGTTAAAATAGTTGACATGAAGGTGTACAAGAAAATTTACCTGAATTTTCTTACTGTAATGACGATGATGGCGGTGGCTTGTTTCCTGCTTGTCAGGAATGGTATTTTCATCAACTGGAATATTGGAAACCCTGAAACGATAACTAATATCCTGCTTTTTGGTATGGTGGGTCTTGCATTGCTGTACAGCTTTTATTTGCGTAGTTTAAAAGAGAAAATGCAACGGCTCACCAATTTTGAGGAGAAGCTGGCTTTTCACCGGCGATATTTCAAAACCAGGATGTGGTGGAATATACTCAGCGGTGCTATTTCCTGTTTCCTCTATTTACTGACTGCACACCGGTTTTTCTTTTGGTTTGTACTGTTTGATTTTTTATCGCTGCTGATCATATTTCCCAATAAGTTCTTTTTTAAAAAAGAATTGAATGATGATGAGATCATATTTCTATGAATAGCGGTAAAATACCTGTAACCGCTTTGCGATCAAAAAATTGTTTTCTTCAGGAAAATGTTCCCGCAGAAACGATTTAGTAAGTAATTTAGAACTGCCTTATCTCTTAATGATGCAACTAATGGCCACCAACCTCTATAAAAGTCTATGCAGAATAAAGAAGTGTATACTCCTGTTCACTTTTTTATACATTTCCACTGCCTCCTTTTCCCAGAAAGATAAAGCGGATAGCCTTAGTTTTTTACTGACCACTGAAAAAACAGATACAAACAGGGTTAACCTGTTACGGCAATTAGCAACGGCAATGGGTGTTTATAATCCCGACACAGCACTGATCATCTCCTACCAGTCTTTAGCACTTTCACGAAGTATTGGTTATGTAGAAGGAGAATCAAGAGCTATTGGTGTGCTGGCCAATACTTTTAGAAAATTTGGAAATTTTTCCAAGGCATTGGAGCTTAATATTCAAAAATTAAAGCTTGAGGAAAAGAGAAATAACCAGCGAAACATGGCCAGTGTATTGAATAATATCGGCACTGTATATGTTTTGCAGGAAGAATACCGCAAAGCACTGGAATATTATTCAAAAGCAGATTCTATTATTCGTAAGTACAATGTTGAAGAGCTTAAATATTATATCACATTAAATATCGGAGATGTTTATAATCGTCTTGATATTTCAGATTCAGCTTTCACCTATTTCAGTAAATCGCTGGACATAGCAAAAGAAGAAAACGATGGTGATCTTATCGGTACTTCTATGACTGGACTTGGCCACAGTTTTTTAAAATTAGGCAGTTATAAAAACTCATTAACGAATTACCAAACCGCCATCGGTTACCTCACGGCAGCTGGTGATGATGAAATTCTCTGTGAAGCAACACTGGGCCTGGCGAATCTGTATGAACATATGGGTAATTATGATTCTGTCACTCATTATGCCGGCATCTCTCTTGCTCTTGCAAAAAAAGACGGCTTTCTTTTACTTGAACTGGAAGCTGCCGAATTTCTTACAGACCATTATAAAAAAATTAAAAATATTGACAGCGCATTCACTTATGTTAGTTATGTAAAAGGTTTGAATGACTCTGTAAACAGTAAAAGCAAAATCAGGGAATCGCAGGTTATTTCCAGTAATGAGCAGTTCAGGCAACTAGAACTGGAAGAAGAAAGACGGATAGCGAAGAAGGAAAGAACTCAGCAATTGCAGATGCTGCTGATAGCCATTTTTATTCCGGGATTTTTTCTGCTCACTCTCCTGCTCAGTCGTGTAATTGTTCATATAAAAATTATCCGGCTGCTTGGGGTGCTTTCACTACTATTTCTTTTTGAATACCTCACCTTGCTGCTTCATCCTACTGTTGCCAGGCTCACACACCATACACCTATCTATGAGATAATTATTTTTGTTGGCTTGGCTGCGATACTGATACCGTTGCACCACAAGCTGGAACACTGGCTCATTCATAAGCTCATACATCACCGGCACGGAAAACAGGTGAAGCATATAGAACCACCCCAATAAAAAAATCGTTCCGGAAATTTTCTTTCATTAGAAATGAAAAATTAAACCGGAACGATCAGCAGTGATTAGACTGAATTTTTTTAATCAGTTGTCTTAACTGGCTTTTCTACATTCGTATCCTTTTTAGCAGTGGTGTCCTGGGTTGGTGCAGGTGCTACATCAGCCTGCTTAACTGAAGCAGTGTCCGGCTGTGTTTCTGTCTTGTCACCATCTTTTTTGCTATTACAGGCTACAACTGTAAAAGTCAGCATGAGAAACCCTAAAAGGATTTGATAAGCAGATTTTGGCATTTTGTTGGTCATAGTGGAAATGTTTAGAATATAAGAATACGATAAGTATTCAAAAACTCCAAAAAAAAGCTTGTCCCGTAGTTTTTTGCCGGGCTTACCCCCCGCCATGTGGCGTCTCTTTTGCAGGCTTAATGATTTTGAAGTACGTTACTTTAAATCGTCCGTTTATCACTTCTCCCTGTACTTCAGCTTTTTTGATGGCTTCACAAAAACCATCACTTGCATGCGCATCACCATGTTCGTCAATTGTTGTACCATCTACAAAGTAGGCTTTGCCATTCAGGCGAACTGCCAGGTGACATCCTTTACCTTCTAAATGAAACTGGCATTCCCCGCAGGAGGCCTCCGCTACCTGGATCTTTTTAGTGGAGTCCGGTTTGCTGATATTAAGGGCGGTTTTTTGTGCATTGGCATTTACTAAAAAAAGGCAAAATGCAAGTGTAAGTAGTGCTTTCATAAAATTATTTAGAGATAACTTAAAAGAGTTTGTTACTATAAAATTAACCCATTTGCGCCAAAAACATAAAGGTTGCAGAAATAGCTTACCTTTAATTGAAACCGCCGGATACTGTAAGAACTTTTCAGCCGGTGAATTCCCTCCTTTTTCTTTACAAACAGAATTTTTATAAATAAAACACTAAATCAATTATGGCAGAAACCTGGAACAAAAAAGAACGAGAAAAGAAAAAACAACAAGCTAAAAAAGAGAAAGCTGAAAGAAAACAAGAAAGAAAAGAGAATACCAAGGATGGCAACAATCTGGATAGCATGCTTGCTTACCTGGATGAAAATGGCAATCTTTCATCTAAGCCACCCGATCCCCGGAAAAAGATTGATGTTAAATTAGAAGATATTGAAATTGGTGTCCCCAAACACGAACCGGTTAATCCCGAAGACCTAATCCGCAAGGGAGTAGTTACTTTCTTCAATGATGCAAAAGGATATGGTTTTATTAAAGACCTCGAAACACAAGAAAGTGTTTTCGTTCATATCAATTCATTAAGCGAAGAGATTAAAGAACATAACAAAGTAACCTTTGAAATCCAAATGGGTCCTAAAGGTGCCAACGCTGTAAATGTTCAATTGGTAAAATAAAGAAGTAGTAAGGACTGTGTGTTAAACAGCCTGTAGTACACATTCTTTATAGATTCCTATTTCGGCAGCATCCTGTAGTTTTAATTGCTCAAGCAATTCTGCCGAAAGTTTATTTTTTACAAAATATTCCAGTATATAAGCATACTTGCAATTCTCGAAATAGGCTTCATAGATATTTAATTTAGCCGAAACAGGCAATCCTTTGTAAGTCTTGAGGTCCGTCTGCGGATTAGTCAGAAAGACAAATATTTTGCATTCATCTGTATGCGCCTCATCTTTTCGCTCTAACTGCATAACAGAATATCCTCCGGCCTGCTTCTCTCTTATCCCTACCTCAGGAATGCGGGATGTTTTCTTTCCTTTTGTAAACACAAATTGAAAACCACCTGCCCCACAACGATGTTGCGCAATATACCTGAATACATTATTCTTCTCTGATTGCTGTAGCGTAACGGCTGTATTGCTGTTATCAGACCTCGTATAATCTTCCCATTTGGGTATAAACTGATCGCTGTTAAGTGTTGTTTCAAAACAAACAAACTGTACTATTTTTTCTGTGCTCATATCTGTAAATTAATTTTAAAAACCGGTTAAAATGCTTTTATCTGTTCTATCTGTATACCCCTGTTTCTTATAATAGGGATGCATCATCAGCTACCAGGACTCTTCAAATTCTTTTTTATTTTTAGGCTGCACAGGCATATTCCGGGTACTATTCCCTGTACCTGGTAATGCAGCTCTTTGTTTAAAACTACTACCATAACGCCTGCTTTCTCCAGTATTTCTATAGCTCTTTACAGTGGCTGAAGGTTTGCGTGTAATGAGGTTAGTTGTAATTGAACTTGCAATAAAAGGATGTTCTTTAACAACCGGGATCATTTTCCTGATCAATTTTTCTACATCTCTTAAAAAATCTTTTTCACTCCTGTCGCAAAAAGAGATCGCAACCCCACTGGCTCCTGCCCTGCCCGTACGACCGATGCGGTGCACATACGTCTCCGGTACATTAGGTAATTCATAATTCACTACATGGGTAAGTTCGTCAATATCTATACCTCGGGCAGCAATATCAGTTGCCACAAGTACTCTTGTTTGTTTATTCTTAAAATTTGCCAGTGCAGCCTGTCTTGCATTCTGCGACTTGTTTCCATGGATAGCTTCTGTACGTATTCCCGACTGATTTAAACTGCGGGCAAGTTTATCTGCCGCATGTTTCATTTGCGTAAAGACAAGTACTGTTTCAATTGATTTGTCCTGGAGCAAATGAATTAATAAGGATTGTTTGGACTGCTTGTCCACTAAATACAAAGATTGCTGTATAAGATCAACAGTAGATGCGGGTGGAGTAACTTCTACTTTCACCGGGTCTGTTAATAATATATCGGCCAGTTTTTTTATTTCATCCGGCATGGTAGCAGAGAAAAATAAGGTTTGACGTTTGACTGGTAGTTTAGCAATGATGCGTTTTACATCATGCACAAATCCCATGTCAAGCATACGGTCTGCTTCATCCAGTACAAAAAACTGTATATCTCTCAGGGAGATATGGCCTTGTTGCATCAGATCAAGTAATCGTCCCGGTGTAGCTACTAAAATATCAACACCGCGGCGGATATTTTGTACCTGGCTATGCTGGGAAACACCACCGAAGATAACCTGGTGACGTAATGGTAAAAACCGGCCGTAGGCCTGTATGCTTTCGCCAATCTGGATAGCCAATTCACGGGTAGGTGTAAGTATCAACGCTTTGATACGATGTTGTGATTGTTTTGACTGTTGCTGATGCATCAGTTGTAAAATAGGAATAACAAATGCTGCTGTTTTACCTGTACCTGTCTGGGCACAGCCAAGCAGATCTCTTTGTTGTAAAATAACCGGAATTGATTTTTGCTGGATTGGGGTAGGATTGGTATATCCTTCTTTGCTCAGGGCCTGTAATACAGGCTCGATGAGCTGTAAATTGTTAAATGACACTTATTAAAATGTTTTTGTAAAAAAATGTGATAAGGCTACCAAAAAATGTATCTGATACTTTATCTGCCTTAGGTTAAGCGGTCACGGAGTTGGAGGAGATGAACTACTTCAAAAACAGGGAAGCACTAACTGTAAGAACAGCGATGCTAAGCTAAATAAACGGAATAATTGAATATATTTTGAATATGATGATTGTATGTTCAATTCAATACCAACTATTTTTTTTGTAATCCCACTACAATCCAAAGTACTACGATGCTTAAGAGTGCTGCAAAATAGCACCACACAGAAACAAAAAAACCGCTGTAAAAAATTACTGCAATAGTGTATGACAATAAAAAAGCAACGCCAAGCCATTTCATTCGTTTAATACCAGAAATAAACGGCGTTACAATAGTTGACATAAAATATAACAAGCTGATGATCCATTTGGTATTAGAAGATTCGACGGGCAGATCAAATTCAAAATGAATATGATGCTCCTCTCCCATTACCTGAACAGGATAGGTTATCAATACATAGAGAAGACAAAATGATACAATACCACCAGCGGCGAGCAGCAGACTTAATTTTTTTTTCCGTTTCTTATCATTTTCCAGCAGCCACACGGTAAATGGCACATAAACAGGCCAGACTATTAATGCGAAGAGTAAAAAAACATCCCGAAAAAACGGGTGATGTGTTGAGTAATCGGCCATACCAGCCATATCATGATCCTTGATAGACAACCACAACATGCCTTCTGAAAATTGTTGAATGGAAAAAATTAATGGGATAGCTGCAAACAGACGCTGTGGCGTATTTTTCGCTTTGACTATAGCAGCAACTCCAATAACAGCCAATACAGCACTGGCGCCAAAACTTGCATCAGACGAAAAACACATAGCTGCGTGGTTGGTTTTGAAATAACAAATGGGAATTCTGGTAATTAATAATAATTACCTCACCCATTTATTGAAGTAGGTTTTGCAATAGCGGGTAATGTATTGTATTATTTCCGAATCGGATTTTAATTCTTGTGCTGGCACACTTACGCAGTTATGCTATTAAATTGAAAAGCAGTGTTTATTTAATTGGAAAGTACTTTTTTTGCCAATTCTACATCTTTAGAAAATATTTTCAACTCTACCCCACCTAAAGGATTAAGGCCAACTACATTTTCATCAAGCAAGAAGGACTCTACTCCTGCTTCCTGGAGTTTACTCTGGGCCAGGCTGGCTGACAATATATCATTGAAAACCTGCAGAACAACAGTTTCATCTTCAGTATGTGTTTTCATTGTATTTCTTTTACTAAAGGTACACCAAGAGATTTTTGCTATTACATTTATTTGTTGACAAATTAACTTTCTGTCAAAAGCGTATTGCACCCCCTGAGTGTTCTTGTACAATAACTTAACATTGGATGTCCATTATTTGAGTTAAATTCATACAAATACCTTTTTTATGAATTGGCTTATTTTGATTCCTGTCGGCATTGTACTAGTAGCATTGGTAATCTTCCTGGCAATCCGGAATCAAAAGGATGAAAAAAAATTTGAGAACCAACTCAATAATGATTATCGCAAATCGAAGGAAGAAGAAGGCGATACCGAAGTTGATGAAATTCCGAAATAAATAAACACATTATTAGCTGTGGAGAAATTTCAACCACAGAAAAATTATTGGAATAATTTGCTCCGTTTGCCAATCAGCTACCAGGAAAAGATTTATGAATTACATCCACTTTGTAAGAAAAAGATTGAATTCATGCCGTAATTCGTTGATCACTTTTTCAAATTGCTTTACATCTTCCTCAATTTTTTGATGTTCTCCTACCAGTACTTCCTCTACTCTCCCTACATGAACTTTTACATCTTCAAAAACATGGTGTGTATGCTCTTTTACAGTATGCTTTAGTTTCTGAATATTACTGCGTTGAATAATAAATTGGTTTTGAAAATGCTCTACACCAGCCCTGGCCTCCGTACTGGAATTTTTATACGAAACTTCTATAAGACGTTTGTCCAGAATATCCAGATCTTCTTTATAAAAATCCAGCATTTTTAGCCATTCGCTATGTTGAACTCCCAGGTTTGAAACGTTTGTGTAGCTCATTGGTTTTGATTTTAAGTTATGATTGCTTTTTTCTATCACTACAAAATTGACAGAATGTGAAAATTGCAGCTATGATATTACTCAAACCATGAAATGATATAACTCATCCTGTTGCACCGGATAATTTTGCCGGTTACCAGGCGAAGCTAAGGTTCATTCAATAGTAAGAATTGAAAATCACCTTTAAAAACACAGCAGAATATCCTTATCAGAAGTTGCTGAAATCAAATTTTTGACCACCAACCGATGCTTCATACATTAACCCGCCTTTCGTTTGGGTAAATATCATAACCCCTTCTCTGTATTTGACATTAGCAGAAGCACCTTCTGTTACAGCGACGGCCGAAGCTTGCGCAGATAACTCAAACTTGTCTTCTTTAAATCTGTTTAGGTCATTCTGGCTCTCAAAAAATATCACTTCCCTATAAGCCTGGCCACCTGCCTGGAACCCAATAGTCAATTGTTTCATTTTAGCAGACCCGATAGCGGTTCCGTTTCTATATACAATCCCGTTGCCAGCGGCACCACCTATACCCAGTCCACCTTTACCAATATTGGGGAATATCACATAGGCATATGCATTATTGAATAGACTACTCATCAAGGCATCACCTTTGATAAATGCTGCTTTTGCTACCTGGCTATCTGTCTTCAATTTCCTGATCTTTGAACTGCTTTGTGCAAATGCAGCACCAACCAGCAGGATGGCTATGAATGATAAGGAGACATGTTTAAAAATTGAAATACTTTTTTTCATGCTATAAATTTTTCGGGTTATTGTTAAAAATATATTATTACTAAATATACCCTAGCAATCGGTATGCCAGTAAATAACTTGTTCCATACACAGCCGGAATAACAAAATAGTATAGTTTTAATACAAATACGGATTTTAAAAAGGGTTATTGCGCCATTGAAACCGAATACAGGCAATATTTGCGGCTTTATGAGGAATTACAATGAATCTTTGACAGTTACCCAGGAATTTTCCAGCCCAATGTACTTAACCAGTTCATAAAATATTTTTGCATTATCCGGGTGAAGCCGGATGCAACCGTGAGATGCCCTCGTACCCAATTTTGTGAAATTACCGGGAGTAGTTCCATGAATTGCATAGCCACCCCGCACAAAAACGGCATAAGGCATATTTCCAAGTCCCTTGTAATTTCCGCCGGGAAATTTTCTGGAAGTATATTTTGTAAATACCGGGCCTGATGGCCTTACATTCAATGAAGGCGTTTCATATTTACCTTTCCCGGTTGACACTTTAAAACTATCCTTTAGCTCACCAGAAATGTAGAGATAAAGCGTTTGAGATGATTTATTAATTTCTGCATATAAGAGACATTCTTTTTCGTAACAGGAGGGTTCAACTAACAGGGTCCTACTTTTCAAAAATGAATCCAATGCTTTTAGATTGAATTTTGCTATCTCCTTTTCTGCTGCTGATAAAGTGTCTCCCTTCTTATGCACTTTAGCTAATGAATCCTGGTGTTCCATCCTTGCAACCTCCTTGCGCAATGCAGTATCAATTTTTATTAATAAGGAATCCAACGAATCAATTCCGGGAATGAAAACATCCGCATCAAAAATATTTGACGTATCATGAACCGCCTTTATATTTTCTATTCGTATAGAATCTTTAAACGTATCGTAGTGAAAATTTTCAAGTGTTTTATTCTTCTTACCTGATTTGCAGGATGGGATACAAATTACCAGTGCAATGAAAAAAAATACTGCACTGAAGGAAAGTTTTTGGGGCATCGTTCTACTTATTAAGTCCAATGTAAAGGTACTCCGTTTTCAACAGCACTTAATGAGGCTAAAGTTATATTGAGTCAATTAGTCTAATTCACTGATCAGTTTCATTTCCTTCAGGTAATCATATTGAAGGTCTTCATGCATGGAAGCGATTGCCTTGCTTATTTTCTTCAACTGGTTTTGATAGATATTCAGAATTACGGGGCTACCGGCTATAGAAATCCCCAGGGCTTTAGCGGATACACAGAAGTAAATAAGCAATTCTGTTTCCACTATGGCAGATCCACTGTAGCGAATGAATTTGTTGGCAATTCGCAGAATTTTCCGCAAGGTCTT
>CALRVH010000054.1:0-23040 GCA_943371565.1 Chitinophaga pinensis
CAAACAAAAGTTTATTGTATCACCACCGATCCATCGGCCATTTTCTTTCCTGTTTTATCAAACAAAGCAACACGGTAGATACCTCTTCCATGCTGACGAAGATCAACACTCATTATTTGATACGGTGATGTCAGCGCATAACTGCGGCTATACACTTGTGCACCTTTTGAATCATAAATGACCAGGGTGTTCTTAGCACCAGTTCCCGGTGTATAATAAGCAACGGAGAACTGTCCGCCATTCGGACTTGGATAGATGAATAACTTAGTCGTAGCTGAATCTGCAATAACCATCGCCGGTGATGTATTACTACAAGCTAAACCAGTGGTATTAGTTACCGTAACGGTATAGCTGCCTACATCTCCCAGGTCAATACCGGATAATGTAGCAGTGGTAGCACCGGGTACTAATACACCATTCTTAAACCAGCTGTAATTATAAGAACCCGGAGGTGTTACGTTAGCGGTCAGTGTCGTACTCAATCCCGGGAATAAACTGGTGTAAGGGGCTGCGGTAATAGTGGCAACAGGATTTGGACTTACGGTAACAGCAGTGCCCAATGAAGATGCAAAACATCCGCTGGCATTTGTTACGGTTACAGAATAGTTACCGGTTGTACCCACAGTGATTGATTGTGTTGTAGCACCATTACTCCATAACCAGCTACTTCCTGCAGATGCAGTAAGAACAACAGTATTACCCTGGCAGAAAGTAGTAGCTCCGCCGGCTGTAATATTTGCAGCAGGTATAGGATTAACCGTTACTGTAGTACCAGGTGAATTACTCACACAACCGCCACTCTGGGTAACGGCTACTGTAAATGTTCCGGATGTATTTACCGTGATAGATTGTGTTGTCGCTCCATTGCTCCATAAATATGAAGTACCTGCATTAGCAGTAAGTACTACACTTCCGCCCTGGCAGAATGTAGTAGAACCACCCGCAGTTATTACGGCAGGAGGATTTGGATTAACTGTAACAGCAGTTGCGGCTGATGTAGCACTGCAACCAGCAGCATTGGTAACAACAACAGAATAATTACCGGATGTAGTTACAGTAATGGATTGTGTAGTGGCACCATTGTTCCAAAGCCATGAACTTCCGGCAGAAGCAGTAAGTACAACATTAAGTCCCTGGCAGAAAGTAACCGGGCCGCCAGCTGTTATATTAGCAATTGGCGTAGGGTTTACTGTTACAACAGTAGCAGGTGAAGTGCTTACGCAGGCACCTGTTGTAACTGTTACTGAGAATGAACCAGCAGTTGAAACAGTAATAGATTGTGTGGTGGCGCCATTACTCCATAAATAAGAGTTGCCGGCAGTAGCGGTTAATACCACATTAGCTCCCTGGCAGAAAGTGACCGGGCCACCGGCTGTGATGGCAGCAGCGGAAACCTGCGTTATAGTTAAAGTAACTGGTGTTCTTGTAATGCTTTCGCAACCGCTTAGTGTATTTCTGCTGGCAGCATGATACGTTACAGTACCGGCTGCACTTAGTGTCGGGCTTGGAACTACAACACCACCTGTTGATGCAGTATACCAAACGACCGTATGACCAGCAGGAACTGTTGCTGTTGCTGTAAGAGTGGGAACTGTACCGCCGGGGCATACCGTTTGTGATTGATTGCCACCACTGAGCGGCGCAGCAATTCCGGAACTTCCGACATTCACCGCTAAGGTTACTGTATTCGTATTGCAGGTGCCGTCAGATGCAAAAACGGCTACGTTACCACTTGTACTTCCTGCTATATAATTGATCGTAATTGAATTGGTGCCTTGTCCGCTTGCAATTGTTGCACCCGGAGGTGCTGTCCATGTATAAGAAGTTGCACCCGTTACAACCGCTATATTATAAGGAACACCGGAAGGTGTACCACAAATAGTTGTTTGACCGGTAATAGCACCGATAGCACCTAACCCACCACCACCACTTGAAACAGTAGCATTGATTGCATTGGCTCTTTCACTTACGGCACCTGTTGTATTATTTTTTGCCCGGATGGTAAACCACATACTGGCGCCGGGGGTAAGCCCAGTGGCGGTATATGAAGTGCCGGTAACATCAGCCGCAAGAATTACAAACTGACCGGTAGTTTGATCCAAACGATAAATATCATAATGTGTAGCATTGGTAACTGCATTCCAGATAAAGCTTACTTCACCAGAGCTGCAACCGGCCCCACCTGTGAAACTAAAACCGGTTGTTGTTCCCAATATTTTAAAATTAACATCACTTACATCGGTGATAGCACCGCTTGTTACTCTTACTAATGCTGTTGATGTATTTGCACCTGCCGGAACTGACCATGCTAAACGACTTGTTGTTGCAGGAACAGTACTGGAAATAGTAAACCAGGTGCCACCATTATCCAGTGAGTATTCAACAGTCTGGTTTCCTGTTACACCGGCATTATCCCAGGTAATTGTTTCTGATGAACTTGGGTTGAATGATTCTCCGCCATTAGGATAAAGTACTTCAATATAAGGTTGATCTACACTCCATGTAAGGGCATACGATTGGTTGGGGCCTGTAGGAACAGCAAATCCATTTACTCTTAATGTATAAGAGCCTGCAACAGGATTGGCAATCGTTACTTGTTCAATATTACTTACATTATCTACTCCCTGTGTTGCAGAGGTACCAGGGTTGTTTGGATCAAGTATCCAGGGAAGAGTAGTGGTAGCACCGTTAATAACAGAAAGGTGCAGGTTGTTTACCAATGCAGGATTTGCATTCGCTGCACCAGCAGGGTCGTTCCAGGTAAGCATTACCCGTAAACGGGCCGCACCGGCGGGTACATTAATACTAATATCATTTGTTGCGCCGGTAGTTACGTTGTCAAGTACATAGCGGTTCTCTTCCAATATCCGAACTGCCTGCAATGCATTGATACGGCCATAGCCAAAACGATAATCAGGACCGGGGTTACCCAGGTCATGTGCCGTATTAAGAATGGTGTTCTTGATTAAGGTGGAAGGAGGAACGTTATTGGTGTTTAATTGTTTGTAACGCTGAACCAGTAATGTTACAGAACCCGCAACACCTGGTGTCGCCATTGATGTACCCGATAAAGTTGCATAACCATTTACAGGAGTAGAGGTAGAAAATACACTGGTACCGAATGCACTTATTTCTGGTTTCACCCTTCCGTCCTGAACAGGTCCGCAACTACTGCTACCAGATAAAGCTTCGAGAGTAGTGATGTTGGCAACCAGGATATTATTCTTTGCCGATTTTCCGCTGGCGGTGATTGTTGACCAACCACCTGTACAGGCAGCCTGCGAATTACCAGATGAATGGCAGTGCAGGTGAAACGGAAAATTATTGAGGTTTAGATCAGTCTCCCGGCTGGTATTTGAATAAGTTACACCTGCACCATTCAGACCGCAGGTTTGCGTACTCCCATAGGAATGACTGCTTACAACAAGGTTATTAGCAGGAATCCCATTTGCCATTTCTGTCTGAATATTACCATTGAAATTGTAGGAGAACAGGCTGGCATTAGAGGCCATCCCCCTGGCTGTTTGATTGATAACGCCACGTCCGAGTATAGTACCTGCACAATGGGAGGAGTGTTGCGATACAGCACTTGCTTCAACCTGTGTTACACGGCCCGCTGGTAAAAAATCCAGGTGCGAAACAATTGCACCTTCATCCCATATACCAACATTAACGCCATCACCTTTCAGGTTTCTTACGCCATCATTTAAAATATTTACCCGGTGCAGTGTTCTTCCTAATGTATTTTCTAATTCGTTAGGTGGATCAATAAACTCAACCCACTGTACAAAAGGGAGTGCAACAAGATTTTTTGCATTGGCCTGTGACACACGGATCGTAAACCGTCTGAATACCTGTGCATCTTCCAGTATAGTAGCACTGAGTGCCTGCAACGATGAAGTGATCCTGGCAGCACTTATTTTTTCATAAGTAACGACGTTGACATCAACATAGTTGAATGCTTTTATTGCATATGGAGGAATTTCTCCTCTCATTAAAGCCGGTACCGTTTTTTGTTCGCTGGTAAAACGAAATACACTGCGAACGCCAAATGATTTCAGGCTACCGAGGTCAAAATTGGCAGCAACCACTGCTGTATAAGCATAGTTGGGAATATAATCGATCAACTGAACGCCGGCTGCGGCCAGCCTGTCTTTTGTAGCCTGATCTGGCAGCGCTTTAAACTGAATGGTAACATAATGTTTGTCGTTGAATAAGCTTTTCAGAAAAATATCGGAGCCTTTTGAAAGACCAGTTACATTTTCAGCCGGAATGAATTTCCCGGAATTAAGAAGAATGTTGTAATCATTTTTATCCTGGGCAAATAATAGTCCCGGAAAAAAAAGAAATAAAAAAACTCTTGTCAGGCGGGTAAAAAATTGTTTCATTGAAGTTGATTTTGGATAAAAAATGAGGCTGCGTTCGGACTGGAAAAATAACGAATATTTTTCTTCAAAAAACACTCGTTTGGTTTAAGCAATCGTTTGCCACGCAGATATTGATAAAATTCTGAATACCTTATCTTTAGCAGAATTAAAACAAATTTTATGTCATTTGAATGGAAGGGAGTTTTCCCGGCTTTGACCACCAAATTTACTGCGGCAGATGAGCTGGATTTGCCCTTGTTTGAAAACAACCTGCAGGCACAATTAGCTGCAGGGGTAGAAGGTATTATACTCGGCGGCACATTAGGTGAAGCCAGTGTGTTGACAACGAATGAAAAAGAGGTGCTGGTAAAATTTGCGATTGAAAAAGTGGCGGGCAAAGTTCCCGTGATCATCAATATCGCCGAAGGCAGTACTAAAGAGGCATTGAAACAGGCCGCTCTGGCTAAAGCCTGGGGCGCACAAGGGCTTATGCTCTTGCCACCGATGCGTTATAAAACGGATCACCGGGAAACGGTCACTTATTTTACAACCATTGCTGATGCTACTGATCTGCCCATCATGATCTATAATAACCCGGTTGATTATAAAACTGATGTGACACTGGATATGTTTGACGATCTGCAGCGTTGTAAAAACATTACTGCGATAAAAGAAAGTACAAGGGATGTAACCAATGTAACAAGACTCATCAATCGTTTTGGTGACCGGTATAAAATTCTCTGTGGAGTAGACACACTGGCTATGGAAGAGATCTGTTTAGGAGCCGATGGTTGGGTAGCAGGTTTGGTTTGTGCTTTCCCTGCAGAAACAGTGGCTATTTACAAATTGGTAAAAGCCGGCAAGATCGCAGAAGCAACAAAAATATATCGTTGGTTCATGCCATTGCTTGAGTTAGACATTCATCCCAAACTGGTACAGTATATAAAACTGGCCGAAGCACAGGTTGGTATAGGTAGCGAAAATGTCCGGCCACCGAGATTGACACTGGAAGGAGAAGAGAGAGAAAAGGTATTGAAAGTGATCAATGATGGAATTGCAACAAGACCTGTTTTATAAATAGTAGTTAACCAGTAAGAATAATAATTATGACATATCAAGATGCAAGTGCTGAAGAAGTTGAAATTGCAATGCAGCAGGCATGGAAAGCATTTCATGTATACAGGAAGTATTCATTGAAACAACGGGCCGATTTTATGCGGGCTATTGCAACTGAACTGGAAGGCTGTGGTGATGCCATGATACAAACCGCCATGCAGGAAACAAACCTGCCAGAAGCAAGATTAAGAAATGAAAGGGCAAGAACCATTTATCAATTGGAAAGCTATGCACTGGCTTGTGAAAAAGGCGATTGGGTGGAAGCCAGCATTGATACTGCTGTCCCTGATAAGAATCCCCCGAAACCTGACATCCGGAAAATGTTAGTACCGCTTGGTCCTGTAGTTGTTTTTGGTGCGGCAAATTTTCCTTTTGCTTATTCTACAGCTGGTGGTGATACGGCAACTGCATTCGCTGCTGGTTGCCCCGTCATTATTAAAGCACATCCTGCACATCCTGAAACATCACAGTTAGTGGCTGATGCTATTTTGCATGCGGCAGAAAAATGTGAAATGCCTGACGGGATATTTGCCCATGTGCACGGAGCTTCATTTGAAGTTGGAAAAGCACTGATAGAACATCCATATACAAAGGCAGTTGGATTCACCGGTTCTTTTGCAGGCGGCAAACAATTGTTTGACTTGGCTAATCAACGGAAAGTACCGATTCCGGTGTTTGCAGAAATGAGCAGCATCAATCCTGTTTTTTTATTGCCGGAGAAAATGAAAACAGAAGCTGCTGAAATGGCAAAGTTGTATGCCGGTTCTATTACATTAGGCGTTGGACAATTTTGCACCAACCCTGGTCTTATTATCGGGTTGGAAGGAAAAGAACTGACAACTTTCATTGAAAAACTAGGAAAAGAAATTACTAAGATCGCCCCGGCAACGATGCTGCACGCAGGAATATTTAAAAATTACCGCAAGAAAAAAGATGAAGCATTAAAGCAATCGGGAGTTGATATAGTGGCACATAGCGAAATAAAACCAGCGTTGAATCAAGGTAGCTCTACCATCGCCAGTACAACAGGACAAACATTTCTAAACAATCCTTTATTGCACCAGGAAGTATTTGGTCCGTATTCATTGGTGATCCGTTGCAAGGACATGAAAGAGATGTTACAGGTGGCTAATAAACTGGAAGGCCAGTTAACTACTACGTTGATGGCTACTGAAAATGATATTCGGATACATGATAAGATCGTTGATGCGGTGATGAATATCTGCGGACGATTTATTCTCAATAGTGTGCCGACAGGAGTGGAAGTTTGTTTGAGTATGCAGCATGGCGGACCTTATCCCGCCACCACAGATGCAAGATTTGGTTCAGTCGGTGCCGATGCTATCAAAAGGTTTGCAAGACCTATTGCTTTTCAAAACTGGAGCAATGAATTGTTGCCGGATGAATTGAAGAATGAAAATCCGTTGGGTATTTGGCGGACGGTGAATAATGAATTGTCGAAAGAGGCTTTGGGATAAGTTGTTGAACCACGGAGACACAATGTCACAGAGAAACACAGGTTAAACACTGTGAAACTCCGTGTTCACCCTGTCTCTTGGTTTTTAAATTTTATATGGCAAGACTACTGGAGAAAGTTACCCTATCCTGGCACAATATTATTTAATTACCTTCGCCGCCATCATTAAAAAAGAACTAATGAAACAAGATGAACTACTGGCGCAACGAAGCGATAACAAATGCGAACTCTGCGAATCAACAGGAAATTTAAAAGTATATGAAGTGCCACCAGCCACTGGCAATATGGATGATGCTATACTGATATGTCCCAAATGCACAGCACAAATTGAAAAGAAAGAAGAACTGGATGCTACTCACTGGCAATGCTTAACTACCAGTATGTGGAGTGAAGTGCCTGCTGTGCAGGTCATGGCATGGCGGATGCTGAACCGTTTACGCAATGAAAGTTGGGCGGCTGAAAATATTGATATGCTCTATCTCGATGACGAAAAATTAGCATGGGCCAAAGCAAGCGGTGATCATGAGAACGATGCATCTGTAGATCTGCACAAAGATTGTTTTGGTGCTGTATTGCATAGCGGCGATAATGTAGTGCTTACAAAATCATTGGATGTAAAAGGCTCTACTGTAAATGCAAAAGTGGGAACCGTAGTTCGGAATATTCGCCTTGTTTCAACCAATACAGAACAGATAGAAGGAAAAATAGAAGGGCAGACCATTGTGATACTGACAAAGTATTTGCGGAAGCAGGGGTGATCAGTTACATTTTTCAATTCACTGCATCAACAGCATGAGCCATATTCTCGATAACATGATCTGGAACGCCATTACCACCGGCAACAGCAATATTGCGTTGGTGAAAGGTGATGTGGGTTGTTACCAGGAGGACATTGCTCCTTTTGTTGGTGTAAAAGAATTGAAGGAAGCCAACTTCGATAAACTACATGATCTTATTCCAGCGGGCAGGCGGGTGGCTATTTCTTACTTTGATAGAATGGCGTTAAATGAAAGCAAGTGGGAGATGGTACAGGAACTGGATTGTTGCCAGATGGTATATGAATGGCCTGTCACTTCCTTTTTCACCGCTGCCAGTTCATTGATCGTTCCATTAACAGAAGAACATGTACCACAGATGCTGGAGCTAACAGCCCTTACAAAGCCCGGCCCATTTTTCAGCAAAACAATTTTGTTCGGCAACTACTTCGGAATTTTTGTTGACGGTCGGCTGGCCGCTATGACAGGACAACGTATGCACCCGGTGCCGTATATGGAAGTAAGTGCCGTCTGCACCCACCCCGATTTTCGGGGGCAAGGCTATGCCAAAGCATTAATGTTACATGTAATGAAAATAATTCTTGCTAATTCCTTTACGCCTTTTCTGCATGTGCTGACCAGCAATACTTCCGCTATTCAATTGTATGAGTCTATTGGATTTCGTACGAGGAGAACAATTTTTATTGATGTGATTAAAAGGGTGTGAGAGTTCAATACACAAACTGGGGGCAGTGTTACTTGGCTGGGAAGTAGGAGTTGCTTTCATCATCTTTGAAACCTTTGAACGGCCTTTGTTGATGTTGAGTGATGGCCTATTTGTGGTGGAAAAAACACCAACAAAAAATTTGAGGATACCCACTACGCTGTTTTAGAGGAAAAAATTACGATTAGGGTTTCTTATAGTTCTGTCGCTGGTGACTTTGCTTTGCTGCAATGCCTGCACACAACACCAGCAACGGCGTGATGCTTTCTTTGGGAAGACCAACAGCGGCGAAAAAGTCTGTAAGTACTACGGCAAGATGTCAAAAAAGAAATTGTCAAAAATGCTATGATGAATTTGAAAGTTGTCATTTAATATAGCCCATAACGTTAGGCATTTGTGCTGTTGGGGACTTCATCTCATCGTCGCCCCCGGCGACGGCTGCCGAACGAAGAACTAAAGATAAAATTTTATTCTGTTGCTGAATAGTAAATGTCAAGCTGGGATAAAAAGATGAAAAGTGAACCGAACGATGAAAGACGCTATTCGTCAGCCCCAATAGAACAAATGCATTTGTTATGGGCAGCTTTTCTATCCGTTTGCAATTTGTTCAAGAATTCGTAATTGTTTGTCTGTCGCATTAACAAGTCCAACTGTTTTATGTCGACTGAATTGCGGTTCTTTTATTTTTGAGAGTTTGATTGCTGTAGTAGCATAGTCTTTTGCTTCCTCTTTTTTATTCATTTTGTCACACAGTCGAGCCGTAAGTGCTGCATAATAAAATCTTTCGTTGTTCATGGTCAACTCGCTTACCGGATACTCTTTGCAAAGTTTGTATGCTTCCTCAAATTTGTCAATTTGATTACTTGTCAAGATTGTTTCGGCAAGTTTTAAGTCTGCAATTCCACTTGTGCCACTTCTTGACTTTTTATTTTTATAGTAATCTGTTACAATTCGGAATTGTTGTTCTGCAATGTCAGTGTCACCTTGCTTGAGAAAATAATCACCAATTTGCTCATGTCCAAATATTGTACTGAATTCTTCAGTTGGATAATCCTTTATTAGGCGCTCCATAAGTCTTAGTCCAACCAATTGATTGTTCTTGTCTGAATTGTCAAGAAGATAGCTTGCTTGAATTCTTAAATATTGTGCTTTGTGAAATGCACCTCTTGAACGTTTGAGTCGTGCTTCAAAGTCAGCCTCAATTGTTTTGTCCCATGACGTGTTTCTGTACCAATCTTCTGCTCCCATTACGCTTTTTGAAATTGTCAGTTAAAGTTGCCCATAACGGCTACGGCTTGGCGATGTGGCGCTATTTGAAAATCGTCAGCCGATAACCGCTGCTAAATTTATAACTAAAAGTTCATTGTTTATTCTATTGCTGGGCTTTATTCGTCGGTTGGAACTGAAGCCGATTGGCGAACAAAAAGTTAAGAATATATTCGTCGCCCCGCCATATTGCCAAACCGCCTGTTAGCGGCTGTTATTTTTCTTTCGCTTTTCTATCTCCCATTCTCGCCATGCAGTCTTGTCGCCTTTTAACCATTTCTCATACTGTCGGAGAATAGTACCTGACATAGAATCTGGATGCACCATTCCTCCATTAAGGTCAATGAAATATTTTTGTAACCTTGAGCCACCCCAAAGTTGCCAACGATTTCTCAAAGACATTCCCAATGTCATGTGCAAGCCAGTTGTCCCGTTTTTAAGAATATACTTTTTGTCTTTGTCTGATAATATTTTGTCAAGCTCAATAAAACAATCAACTAAGTTTGCAGGAATATATTTCCCGTCAACAGAATCTCTTTTTTGTGCTTCTCTATACCAGTTTTCTCGTTCAATGCGAAGGCTGTCATGATAATTATATTGTTCTGCTAACTTCAAATCAAGTCCGTTGAGATAGCGATGGTAGGATAATGCAATTAATATATAACGGGCCTCATAGTTTAGTCCCTTTGATTCAAGGTTTTTTACAATTTTTGAGTCATTATAATAATTGTAAGGTTTTGTCAGGTTTGAAGTATATGGGTTTGTCTTTGTGATACTGTCCTCTGTCAGCTCTTTAATCAATTTGATTTGTGTCGGGCTTAAAGTTTTATCCATTTGTGAAAAGATCTCCTCCAAAGTTGTAGGACGGTAAATGCTGTCCTTTTGTGAAAAGGAATCAAGCGATAAACTTAAAGAGATTATTAGTAGTAGGGTCTTCATTATAATAGCCGCTAACACATAAATATACGACACTCTTTAAAAATATTTTAAACCACATTTGTTGGAAATCAAGCTGTTGTAATTCGCAATTCTTATTGCAGAAATGCTTCGTAGCTCACCATTCGAGTTTTCTTTCTTGTCAGGTGTCGGTTTGTAATAACATAATCGGGTAGGGTTTATCCCACTATCCAACTAATATTAAGCAACCACTAATTTATCCTCCCTTGCATGCTTCACCACAAACCAACCCGTAACAACAACAGAAAGAATAAAGTAAGCTCCAAGAATGTATGTAACTGATGAAGAATAATCAGAAGCACCAAACCAATCACCCTGCACATATAAAAAATAAAGACCAAGACCGCTGCGCAAAGCTTCCCATACAATCGCATATTGGTTCCTGTCCATCAGTTCCGTAAGGGCATATACACTTAAAAAGATAAAGCCGCCATACCAGAAGATATAATTTTTATCCAGCGCATTTATCGGGGCAATATTACCGAACAGGTAGCTCACAAATAAAAGGATCATGATGTTTTGCACCCATGCCCAGGTATTCAATGCCGCAGATGTTCTGGTATTGTATTTTTCAAAATGATACACATCTTCAATTTTATATACCGGGTATTTCGCAGCTACATCCGCAGGGCGGTAGCCGGTTGGTTTAAACCATAATAAAAATTTGTCTCTCCAGTTTTTAGTTCTCCAGGCATCTTGTATCAATAACCATGCATGCTGAAAATTTATCTTGATCGGGTTCCAAGTACGTACAGGACGGGTAATGCCATAGACCGGCGGCACCGTTGGCAGTTCTTCCTGGTAAGTGCCAAACCATTTATCCCAGAAAATAAATATCTGCCCGTAATTCTTGTCAATGTATTGCGGGTTAATGGCATGGTGCACCCGGTGATGCGATGGAGTAACAATTATTTTTTCTAAGAAACCCATTTTATTGATATGCTGCGTATGATACCAGAACTGCGCAAACAGATGCAGGGGTGCTACGGTGGCTACGACTATCTCCGGTACACCAAACAAGGCAGCCGGTAATAGAAAAATGGCGAATGTTTTTACAATGCCCGAAATGCTTTGCCGCAAGGCGCAGGCCAAATTATATTCTTCGCTGCTGTGATGAACGATATGTCCGTTCCAGAAAAAATTAGTGACATGCTGTAAGCGATGCACCCAATAACCGGCAAAGTCCAATGCCATAAAAGCAATGATATAGGTAAGCAACTGATTGGGTACTTCTGTTATGGCCAAAGACCGCAGAAAAAAAGGATAGGACAGTACTACGAAGTAAAGTCCGATAACATCTTTGGTAACGTTAGTAACGCCGCTGGTCAGGCTGCTGATCATATCCATATTGCGGACAGTGTCCTTGCCTTTGCGCCAGCCATACCATTTTTCAAAAAGAACCAGCAGGAGGAAGGCTGGCATGGCGATGAGTAGTATCTTTCCGTAAGTTTCCATAATGCAAACAATAGTTTACGAATTTACAAAACCATTGCATGAGAAAGTCTATTTTATTTTACCCTCTTTTCCTGGCTTTTTGCACAACGGCAAAAGCACAAACCACCGGTACACAAAAACTGGTGGCCTTTAAAAAGCAACAGCAGCTATTGCAACAGTCGCCGTATAAAAACCTGCAATGGCGGCTTACCGGTCCTGATACCCGCAGCGGCCGGAGTACGGATGTGGTAGGCATTACCGGCAATCCCAATATCATTTATGCCGCATTTGCCACCGGTGGTTTATGGAAAACAGAAGACGGCGGCGAAACATGGGCATCCCTGTTCGACAAGGAAGCTACTTTGTCCATTGGCAATATTGCATTGGCTCCTTCTGATAATAATATTTTGTATGTCGGCACCGGTGAAGCGAATATTTTCCGGGCATCACTGCCGGGTATCGGCATGTACAGATCAACCAATGCAGGAAAAACTTTTCAGCACATCGGTTTGGAAAATACCGGAACGATCGCCAGGGTGCTGGTGCATCCAACCAATCCTGATAATGTATATGTAGCGGCCAGTGGCAACGAGTGGACCTATAATAAAGACCGGGGAGTTTATCAAACAATGGATGGAGGAAAAACATGGAAGAAGATCTTATTCGAAAATGAAAAAAGTGGTTGCATTGACCTGGTGATGGATCCGTCTGACCCTAATACTTTATACGCCTCTATGTGGAATAGAGTAAGAAAAAGATGGAGCGATCCGATGCCTGAAGATGGCGACCATCTATATAAATCAACCGATGCCGGCAAAACATGGACAATCATTAATAAAGGATTGCCCGATACAAAGTTGACAGGAAGGATTGGTATCGCTATTTCGCAGTCGAACCCGAATGTGTTGTATGCTTTTGTAGATGATCATAATAAAAAAAGAGATCCCAATCCGGGAGAGACGGACAGTTATGAAAGAAAAGTGCAGAAAGTGGTGATCGGCGGCGCTATTTACAGAAGTAATAATAAAGGGGAGAGCTGGGAAAAGATGAGTGAGATACATGATTTCTTTAAACCCTTCTCTGGTACTTATGGCTGGGTGTTCGGACAAATACGGGTTGACCCCAAAAATGAGAATGAAGTGTATGCAATGGGTGTGTCCATGGGAAAATCAGAAGATGGGGGTAAAACATGGAAACAGTTTCGTCCAACTGATAAGAAAAGCGAATGGATACATGGTGACAATCATGCGATGTGGTTTGATGCAGCAAATCCTGACCGCATTATCCTTGGCAATGACGGTGGTGTAAGCACCACGATGGACAGCGGAAAAAAATGGAATAACTTTTTTGATAAAATTCCTACTACACAATTCTATACGGTTACCTACGATATGCAATCACCGTTCAATGTATTTGGTTCTATACAGGATGAAGGTACTTTTAGCGGAAACATCAATAATACATTTGGCAAGCCGCAGGATTCAACTATCCGCAGCTGGGATTATGCCCCCGGTGGTGAAGGCACACAGATACAGGTGGATCCGCAGGATCATAACATTGTTTTTTCCAGCAGCTTTTATGGCCGGCTGATGAAAAGTGATATGAGTAAACCGGATAGTGTGCAAAATGAGCGGATCAAAATGTTTGCTGTTGGCGCAATTGATTCACTACGGGGAGAATGGCTCGCCGGTACGTTGCAATCAAAGTTTGATAATAAAGTTATTTATCATGGCTTACAACATTTATATAAATCAACTGATGCCGGCGAAAGCTGGAAGATGATAAGCCCCGATCTTTCTTATAATGATAAATCAAAAATGGGAGTGTACCCTTATCTCATCTATCACCAGGCCATTACCGCAGTAGCAGAAGGGATGAAGCCTGAAATTTTATATGCAGGTACAGATGATGGCCGGGTATGGACCTATGCTTTTAATACTGGTGGTGGCGCTAACTGGAAGGAGATAACAAAAGGGTTGCCGTTGAATAAACATGTGGCAAAAATTACAGCATCTACATATAAACCCGGAAGAGTGTATGTGGTGTTGAATGACAGAAGAGCCGAAAATCATACTCCTTATATTTATGTATCAGAGACGAAAGGAGAAAACTGGAAATTGATTGCCGGCAATCTTCCCGCATCGCCGGTGAATGTGCTAATTGAAGATCCTGACAAGGAGAATGTACTTTATTGCGGAACCGATATGGGTGCCTATATCAGTAAAGACGGAGGAAAGAACTGGATAGCGATCAATGGAAATATTCCTGCCGCTGTGTCGGTGAACGATATGTTCATTCATCCGAGAGATAAAAAACTGGTGATAGGAACCTACGGAAGAGGTGTATATGTATTGGATGATCTGTCAAAACTTCGCTAAGATCTTATGAAACATATTTTCAACTGTATTGATGCACATACCTGCGGCAATCCTGTCCGACTGGTAAAAGAAGGCGGCCCGCAACTGGAAGGCAAGAACATGAGTGAGAAGCGGCAACATTTTCTACGGGAGTATGACTGGATAAGAACCGGGCTGATGTTTGAGCCAAGAGGACATGATATGATGAGTGGCAGTATTCTTTATCCTCCTCATGACCCTGCCAATGATGTAGCTGTTTTATTTATTGAAACCAGTGGTTGTCTGCCGATGTGCGGACACGGAACAATTGGAACCATTACGATTGCGATTGAAGAAGGATTGATAAAACCAAAGGTGGATGGTGTAGTGAGGATGGAAACGCCTGCTGGATTAGTGATGATTGCATATAGGAAGGACAACAGTCAACAGTCGACAGTCAACAGCAAGTCAGTGAAAGTAGAAAGTGTGAAATTGACGAATGTGGCTTCTTTTCTTCATTCAACGGATTTGTTATCTGTTTGTTCAGAGCTGGGCGAACTGATCATTGATGTTTCCTACGGCGGAAATTTTTATGCGATCGTAGATGTGCAGAAAAATTTTAAGGGACTGGAATATTATCCAGCCGATAAATTGATTGCATGGGCACGGGAATTAAGAAGGAATATTAATGATAAGTATGAATTTGTTCACCCGGAAGATGCCACGATAAAAGGATGCAGTCATATTTTATGGACAGGTGCCGTATTGGATAAAACATCAACGGCCCGCAACGCAGTTTTTTATGGTGATAAAGCTATCGATCGTTCACCATGTGGCACGGGTACCAGTGCAAGAATGGCACAATGGTATACAAAAGGAAAACTTAAGAAAGGAGATGAGTTTATCCATGAGAGTATTATCGGCAGTAAATTCGTAGGACGAATAGAAGAAGAATTGACAATGGCAGGAAAGCCAGCTATCCGGCCTTCAGTGGAGGGGTGGGCCAAAATTTATGGATACAATACCATCTGGATCGATAAAGAAGATGATCCTTATGCGTATGGGTTCCAGGTTCTTTAGCAGGGTGAATAGTCAATTGTGAATGGTGAATAGGGGTCTCAATTATACCAAAACAAAAATGCTTGTGAGAGTTCCCATTTTATATATACTGGTTTGTTCATTACTGTCGATTGCTGGTTGCAAGGCAGATAAGAAAGCTCCTGCAAAAAGAGCTAACGAAAAAGAGCTGCCAGAAAGATTTTTAGTTGTGTTGGGTGTGGCACAGGATGCCGGTTATCCCCAGATCGGTTGCACAAAGGAATGTTGCAGCTCTTATTGGAAGGGCCAGGAAGAAAAAAAACATGTTACCTGCCTGGCATTGGTTGACAGAAAAGCAAATCAATACTGGTTGTTTGAAGCAACGCCTGATATTACCTATCAATTACAATCAACCCAATCCTATCTTTTTACCAAAAACGATTATTCACCGGATGGGATTTTTATTACCCATGCACATATTGGTCACTATACGGGACTAATGCAGTTAGGCAGGGAAGCGATGGGGGCTAAAGCTGTTCCGGTATGGGCTATGCCACGACTTGATTCTTTCTTACAGAACAACGGCCCATGGAGTCAGTTGGTGTCATTAAATAATATTCAATTACAAACTTTACATGCTGATAGTACTGTTTCGGTCAACACTTCTTTGAAAGTAACACCGGTGAAAGTGCCGCACCGGGATGAATTTTCTGAAACAGTGGGTTTTATTATTCAAAGTGACAAAAAGAAAATTTTATTTATCCCGGATATTGACAAGTGGGAAAAATGGGAGAAAGACATCATCGCTGAACTGGGAAAAGTTGATATGGCATTACTTGATGGTACTTTTTATAAAAATGGAGAACTCCCCGGCAGGGATATGAGTGAAGTCCCGCACCCGTTTGTGGAAGAAAGCCTGCAAAAATTTTCAGCCATATCTTCGCCGGAGAAATCAAAAATTGTATTTATCCATTTCAATCATACAAATCCGTTGTTGAAAAAAGAATCGGAAGAAAAGAAAAAAGTGAAAACAGAAGGATTTAATGTTGCCGAAGAAGGAATGGTCGTTGAATTATAAGAAAGTAGTTGAATTAATATGAAAGTTACAATCATCGGCGGCGGCGTTATCGGATTATGCTCCGCTTATTATTTGCAAAAGGCAGGACATGAAGTGACAGTAATTGATAGAGGGGATATTACCGATGGATGCTCCTTCGGGAATATGGGATACATTTCTCCTTCGCATTTTATTCCGCTGGCAACTCCCGGTATTATATCGCAAGGATTAAAATGGATGATGAGTTCTTCCTCCCCCTTTTATATTAAACCAAGGTTGAATGCAGATCTGATGCGGTGGGGTATGGCTTTCTGGAAAAAATCCAATGCAAAAAATGTTGAGGACAGTGCACCGCATCTTAACAACCTGCTGCAACTGAGTCGTGAATTGATGAATGACCTGAAAAAGGAACTGCCCGATTCTTTTGATATGATTGAAAAGGGTTGCTGGATGCTTTATAAATCAGAAAAGACCGGGGAACATGAAAAACACCTGGCGGAGCAGGCCCATACTTTCGGGTTAAAAACAATCCTATGCACTCCGCAACAGGTACAGGAATATGAAACAGCAGTAGAAGTAAATGTGGCTGGCGGTGTTTTGTACCTGGACGATTGCCATTTGAGCTCAGCCAAATTCATGCAGTCTTTATTTAACCACTTACAAAAAAATAAAGTAAAATTCTGGTTGCATACGGAAGTCACCGGCTTTGAGAAAAGCAATGACAAAATAACAGCGGTTATTACGGACAAAGGAATTATCAGTTGCGATGAACTGGTAATCGCCAATGGCTCCTGGCTCGGTATTATTTCAAAGCTATTGGGAATAAAAATGCTCATGCAGCCGGGAAAAGGATATAGTGTTGTATATAATGACCTTGAAAAGAATCTGCAGTTCCCCTCCATTTTGGTGGATGACAGGACAGCCACTACACCCATTGATAAATGGTTGCGCATTGGTGGTACCATGGAACTAAGTGGCCACAGCGATACGATTTTGCCTAAAAGGGTCATGGCGATTTACAATGCATTCGGGAAATATTACCCGGGAATGAATTTGCCGGAACCGGATCTGCAGCAAGCCTGGTTTGGTTATCGCCCTGTATCGCCGGATGGTATGCCTTATATCGGCAGGCATCATGCCTTTAGCAATCTTTGTTATGCTGGCGGTCATGCTATGCTGGGAGTGAGTGCAGCAGCCGGAACAGGTCAGTTACTGAAGGAAATAATCGGCGGAGAAAAGCCGGCGATTGATATTACCGCTTTTAATCCTGAACGATTTAGTTAAAAATTTGTTGACTGGTTGACAGTATCGTATTCAACTCCTTACTTTTACATCCGCTTATGGACTGTATATCTACCCGGTTGCCTTATCGCCAGACAGGAGCTTTCTCCAAAATAGCATTGGACTATATTGACCAGGCTGCTGCATTGAAGCCCTTCTACTCAAATCCTCCCACTTTGCAGGGCATTCAAAAAGCGATTGAGGACAGGAAACAATTCATTGTCAACAGGGAATTGCTGGTACAAGAATTAAAAAAGCAGTATGAAGGTGTTGATACCAGTGAAAAAGTGAAAGCTAATATCGACTCGTTGCTTTCTGCTGATACATTTACTATTACCACCGCTCACCAGAATAATATTTTTAGCGGCCCCCTGTATTTTATTTATAAAATTGTTCATGCTATAAAACTGGCAGATCATTTAAAGACCTTGTTACCCAACCAACATTTCGTACCGGTTTTTTATATTGGTTCGGAGGATGCGGATTTAGAGGAACTGAATCATATTCATCTTGGCGGTGAAAAATTAGTCTGGGAAACCAAACAGACCGGCGCCGTCGGAAGAATGAAAGTAGATAAGGAATTAGTTAAGCTGATTGAATTAATGGAAGGGCAGTTGTCTGTCTTACCGAATGGTAAAGTAATAATTGAACTGCTTAAAAATTATTATACAGCAGGAGCAACGATACAGGATGCCACATTCCGATTCGTAAATAATTTATTTGCTGAGTATGGGTTAGTTATTCTGTTGCCCGACAATGCCAATTTTAAAAAACAAATGACGGCTGTATTTGAAGATGACCTGTTGCACCAGCATGCTTCTGGTATTGTTGAAAAGACAGCGGATCAATTGCATACAGCCGGCTACAAAGTGCAGGCTCATCCAAGAGAGATCAATTTGTTTTATTTATTGGATGATAAAAGAGAAAGGATTGAGAAAGTAAATACTGAGTGGCAGGTGGTAAATGGGGGAAAAACTTTTTCGGAAGCAGCATTGCTAAAAGAATTGAAGGTATATCCTGAACGGTTCAGTCCCAATGTCATTCTTCGGGGCTTATACCAGGAAACGATCTTGCCTAATCTTGCTTTTATCGGCGGTGGGGGAGAAACAGCTTACTGGTTACAGTTAAAAGGGTTGTTTGAACATTATAAAATTCCCTTCCCGGTACTGGTGCTGCGCAATTCATTTTTAGTTGTTGAAGAGAAATGGCAGGAAAAAATCAACCATCTTGGTTTTACTACGGAAGATTTCTTTTTGCCCGAGCAGGAACTGATGAACAGGCTGGTTTCACGGGAAAGTAAAAATGAAATAAAATTGAATGGCTCATTGACGGAATTAGAAAAACTCTATGAGGCATTTAAAAAACAGGCGGCGGCGGTTGACAATACGCTGGAAAAACATGTGGTTTCGTTGAAAGAAAAAACAGTTTATCGATTACAGGAGTTAGAAAAGAAAATGCTCCGTGCAGAGAAAAGAAAATTTACTGACCAGCAGCGTCAGATACATACGATCAAAGAACATTTATTCCCCGGTAATGGCTTGCAGGAACGAAAAGAGAACATAAGTTATTACTATGCAAAATGGGGAAAAGACTTTATTAAACAACTTTACATTCACTCACTTGATCTTGAGCAGGAGTTTGTGGTCGTTCAGGAAAAATAAATCTTCTACCTCTTTCTCAAATAAAAACTCAGCGTAAAAGCATTCTTTTTTAAATCAGAAAGTGCAGCTGACTGCGATGAACTTGCTGTATTGTCGTTCATGTCTGACAGCCCCGCTGAATATTTTAATTCAGGAGAAAAAACGATACCTGATTTCAACAGGTGAATATCAACTCCGAGACCCGCATCACCAAGCAGCAATGATTTTTTTACTGGTAATATCTCACTGGATGTTTTGTCCTGGCTAAAAATATAGTTGAACGAAGGCCCCAGTGAAATATAAGGAGCAATATTTTTAGAGGAAAGCCTGATAATAACAGGAAGTGCAATATTGACAGCTGTGGTTTTTACAGAAACTGTTTCTGTAATGATGGGGCCGCCTACAATATTTCTTCTTTGGAAGTCAAGATCCATTGTCTCAAAATTAACAGTAGTTGCTGGCCGTATAGAAATGGTATTGCCCAGGTTTACCTGGTATATAAAACCAAGATCCAATGTTATTGCTGAATTAGCGTCAACACCGAGATATCCTGTTTGCAGGTTGCCAGAAAAGGTAGGGTTGCTTTGGGTAAGTCCACCACCCAATGTAAATCCGAAACTGCTTTTTCTCAACGGCCTGGTCTGTTGATTCTTTTTTGGATCCGGTTTTTTATTATCACCGAGAGCCTTTTGCACCAATGCAAGTGTCGTAAAAGCACAGGCCCAGTTGGGGGCTGTTTTGGTGGCCTTATCAGCATAGTACAAAGCACTGTCGTTATTGTTGTTTTGTAAATGTAATTGCGCCAGTTTATTTTGTATATAGGCTCCGTTCTTGTCAATAGACAAAGCTGCATATGCATTTTGAAAGGCAACAGCTATATCGCCATTAGCACCATTCTTCCCAACATCACCGCTGGCTTTTAAAAGGTACATCCTGTTAAGAAGAGAGTTGGCAAAGTCTTCATTATCTTCCCGGACTATCGCAATGGCTTTTTCCAGATTTAGGGCTGCTTCAAAGTTGGCCTGTTTTTCTTTTGCAGAACCATCATCACCACAAATAAGGTACCGGTCTACTTTTTTCTGCGACACATTAATATATTCAACAGCCAGGGTTGACTTTGCATCTAGGGTGTAGGGGTTACCAGGATATTTTTTATTCAACTGCTGAAAGTATTCTTCCGCAGATGATCTGCCGCTGATATTATTTGATTTTACCGCTTTGTAAAAAAGATTGTACGTTTCAATCAGCGCAGTATCGGCATTAAAGAGTTTTTCATTTTTGTTCACTATGCCGTTGAAGGAATTCCCACCGCCACGGGTTTGTTGTTTTTTTGTTTGCAACCATTTTTTCAAATAGGCGGTATCCACCCTGCTCACCACATTTTCATTAAATTCATTACAGCAGAAATAGGGTTCCTGTTTTTTCTTAAACCGCTGTAGTGCCAGCGAGGGTACATTCTTATCTACATAAGATTTTATTTCTTTGAACGTAATATTATTATCAGGACGTCCATCCGCATCGGCAACACCGTTAAGCCCATCTACAAGGTAGTATGTAAACAATCCATGACCATTGCCGATGGATATATCTTCCAATGATTCCTGGCCGGCAGCTGTTGCCAGCATCATAATGTCGCCTACTTTTTTTTCTGAAATTGCTGTGTTCAAAAATTGCTGTCCTTCCTTACCGCCCGGTAATTCATTGGAACGGCAGGCATCCATAATAAAAAACACTTCTACACCTTTGGAGGTTTCTTTTGATATTTTCTTTTTCAGGTTAAACAACTGGATGGCACCGCTGACGAGATAGTTATTCTTGTCGCCAGCCGGGTTGCAGTCATATCCTAAAAAGAAAAATTCATCTTCATCGATCGCATCACCATGTCCTGCGAGATAAATGAAAAGCCTGTCACCTTTTTGCAGTTGTTTTGCTTTTAGCCACTGAAACCCTTTACCCCAAAAATTTGCATTGCTGGCCTGATCATTTAGTAAACAAAAAATATTGTCCTCTTTCATGCTGCCACCGCCTGGGGACTTTAAATAATCACGGAAGAGCTCAGCATCTTTATCGGCATAGGCGAGGGGGCGAACATATTTATATTTGGAAACGCCTATTACTATCGCAAAGGATTGAGGACCTGTTATTGTGCTGTCCCTTCCTTTAAGTGGCGATTGCCCATAAGTATTGTTGAATCCTGTTACTAATAAAAGTGACAGCAAGGCAAAACTTGATACGTATCTCATAAGTGTAGATTAGGAGTAAAACAACTGTCTGTTCCCCTTAACGGGGGCTGGTTATCTTTAAAGTTACTTCTTTTCTGCAATCAGTTCGAAAATGGTGCTGCTGCCATCGTCATTATCTGCTACCAGCAGCAGGTGCAGGAAGTTTTTTGTTTCCTTACTGATGCAAACTGATTCTATTTTTTGGCCTTTGAAACGATCGTCTATTGCCTCAAGGTCTATTACCTGGTCGGGGTTGATGGCTTTCCATTTTTTTTTAGCCGTTATGTTTTTTACTATCCATAAATAGCTTTTACCAATGGCACCATCATCTATACTATTACGGGTGTCTTCCGTAGATACCGTTAGTAAAAGGCGGTCGCTTTTTTTAGCGTATGCAAGACCAGAGATGCCTTTGAATAAAGTGCTGTCGTTCTCAGAGCCTGCAAGAATGATTGAAAGGGGGGCATTGGTCTGGTCTTCCCGGAAATTTGTACTGGTTAGCAGCAGGTGATTTTTAGGATAACCCTTGCTTCCCCTGTTGGAGAAAATAATTGAACCCGGCATAGCACAAACACCTTCGATATTGATTTCTTTAATTCCGTTTAGCTCTAATCGTTTATAAAAAGTATCCAACCGGATGCTATCTTTTTGCTTGGTAACAGGGTCAATCAGCCAGGCGATATTGCGGGTAGGAGTGGCAGAGCCGGAACCGACAATCAATAGCTTATTATCTTTTGTAACCGTAATTGCTTCAAGGTCGGGTTTTATAGCTTTAGGAATTCTTTTCTCCGGGAAAGAATAAAGACTGATTGAATCAACAGGACTAAGATTATTATCAAGTATCAACAGGTTCCTGGCGTCATCACCAATGATATAAAACTGGTTATTGAAATATTCAATACCAGAAGCGGAAGGGTAGTCGGCCAATTTTTTTGATTCTTTCAGCAGAGTATTGCTGCCGCAAGAGGCGAGAATAATTACTAAAATAACCAGGCGGTAGCGAATCATTTTAATTTTATTAGTCAAATTTATTCTCCCATCCATCTTTCTTCATCTTCTCTACTTTTTCTATTACTTCCGTATTCAGGGATTTTTTGTAGGCGGCCACTTTTGCTGAAATAGCTTCATCAGCAGTGCCCAAAATTTCAGCAGCCAGGATACCGGCATTTTTAGATGCATTAAGTGCAACGGTGCCCACTGGTACACCATTGGGCATTTGCAAAATGGATAAAACGGAGTCCCATCCATCAATGGAGTTGGATGATTTAATAGGTACACCAATAACAGGTAATACGGTAACAGAAGCTACCATGCCTGGCAGGTGTGCAGCTCCTCCAGCTCCGGCAATGATGACTTTCAATCCTCTTTCT
>CALRVH010000055.1:0-21465 GCA_943371565.1 Chitinophaga pinensis
AGGGTACGACTGCCGTAAAGCTGTTGGTATATTAAATGATACAATCGCCATATTTGCTTTTTACAGTGATGAACTGCTGATTAATGGCGGGCCTGAAGGAATACAGGGCTTGCCCGGAATGATATTGGGCATGGGAATACCCCGCTTACACGCCACCTGGTTTGCTACCAAAGTTGAAGTCTTTAATGTAAAGATGAATAAGGTAATGCCTGCTACCAAAGGGAAAAAATCAACCCGTAGTTCTATGTTGCAGGCATTGGACAGAGTTACAAAAGAATGGGGTACTTACGGAAGTAAGTTGCTGATCAATTTTATTATTTAATTATTTCAGCAATTCAAATACAAAACTCTCTTTTGATTCAATCTCTAATCCACTAAGTGATTTTATTTTTCCTGTCACCACATTCCTTACCTGGTTAAAGCCTTTGGTTCTTTCGCTGTACATGGACCAGTCTGGCTTTATATTTTTGTCCCCACTGTTGGTAATAATCATTACCGTCTGTTTCGCATCATACCGGAAATAAATATAAAGACCGTCCTTAGGGATGAACTGCATTGTTTTACCTGCAGTAATGGCGGAAGAATTTTTTCTGAAATTAGCAAGGCTGCTTACATACTCAAAAGCCTCTTGTTGTTTATCACTTCTGCCCTCTTTGGTAAACCGGTTTTCCTTGTCCTTATCATCTGACCAGCCACCCGGGAAATCTTCTCTGACAGTAGCATCCGTATTCACTTTTTTATTCTTCATCAGTACTTCCGTACCATAATAGATCTGGGGTATACCTCTTAAGGTAAGTAACCAGTTAAATCCCATTTTCATTTTCTTCCAGTCTTCATCTATTACTGAAAACACCCTGTCCATATCATGGTTATCAAGAAAAATGCAGTTGTTCATGGGGTCTTTGTACAATACATCCTGTGATAAAGTGGCATATATTTTATTCACCCCTGTGAGCCAGTCAAGTTTTTCATTCATACCACCCAGCATGGCAAAAGTGGTTTGAAAATCAAGCATGCCTTTTGCATTATGCTTAAATGGAGTGGCCATATTGTTTTGTGTGAAATAAGCATTGGCAACCGGGCTGTTCACCCATGATTCTCCAAAGACCGTTACTTTAGGAAATTCTTTTTCCAATGCAGTATTAATGTTATTCATGAATTGCTCATCACAATATTTATACGTATCCACTCGCCATCCGTCAATTCCAAACTCTTCTGTTGTCCACACGGCATGTTGAATAAGAAAAGTAGCAACAAAAGGATTACGTTGGTTCAGGTCTGGCAAGTGAGGTACAAACCACCCATCAAGCATAGCGTTTTTATCAGCCTGCGATGCATAGGGGTCGTAAAACACTTCTTCCCGGTGATTAGGGCCTTTATCTCCCTGTGATGTATTAAACCATGACTTCATTGGCGGATCGAGTACAAACCAATGGTGATTGCCCACATGATTGTAAACCGCATCCTGTATCACCTTCATCCCGTTAGCATGAAGTTTATTGCAAAATTCTTTATACCCTTCATTACCACCGAAACGCCTGTCAACATTATAATGATCGGTGAACCAATAACCATGATAGCCGGCTACATTGTTACCCCATTCATTCATCAGCGGCATATCATTCTCAATAACCGGGGTGAGCCATAAAGTAGTTACTCCAAGTTGGTTAAAATAATCAAGGTGGTTCAGTATTCCTTTAAAATCACCGCCATGCCGGGAAAACTTGTCCTTCCTGTTACTTGTATTATCCCTGTAATCATTGATAATATCATTCGAAGGATCGCCATTGGAAAAACGATCGGGCATCATCAGGTAAATAAAATCTTTTGCGGTTACCCCTTGTGTTCTCGTTTTACCATTGTCTTTGCTACGGGGTTTTAATTCAAAAAAAACATCTTCAACACCAATTCCTCCGCCGGACATAATGATTTTAAATACACCAGGTTTGGTTGTTGCTGCTATATTCAGATCCAGAAAAACATAGTTCTTACTTTCAGCTTTACTTATTTTTTCAACCTTCACTCCCGGGTACGTAATGTTGAACTTGGTGAACATGCCGATGTTTTCCCCATGCAACATGATTTGAACTTTCGGATTTTTCATTCCCACCCACCAGTTGGTCGGATAAACTCCGAGCATGTCTATGCTCCAGCTTTTAATGGCAACAAATAACAGCAGGGTAAAAAAATATTTTTTCATGGTAATGTTATTTATCTTTTATTCTCAATGTTAAAAAGGCCGCAAGAATCATCGAACAACCGCCAACGACAATAGTCATAATGGCATTGCCATTAAAAATATGCCGGGTAAATACACCTAAAAGTGTAGCCGCAAGTATTTGTGGGATAACTATGAAGAAGTTAAAAATCCCCATGTAAACACCCATTTTTTGGGCTGGCAATGCTCTTGTCAGCATTGAATATGGCATCGCAAGTATACTGCACCAGGCTAATCCGACACCAGCCATGCTTATGATAAGTAAGTTTTCATTTTTGAAAATATAAAATGAAATAAGGCCTAACCCGCCAGCGATCAATGCTATCATGTGGGTTGCTGGTCTTGAGAAACGTTTTGCCAGAACAGGGAGTAAAAATGCAAATAACGCTGCAAAGCCATTATAGAATGCAAATAGAACACCTACCCAATTTCCCATCTTATTGTACGCTGCTGAACTTGCATCTGTAGTTCCTGAAATATGCTGAGCCAAGGCTGGTGTTGTATATATCCACATCGCAAATAAGGCAAACCAGGAGAAGAACTGAACAATTGCCAGTTTTTTCATTGTGTCCGGGAGAAAATTAAGGTCATCCATTACTTCTACAAAACCATTGGTGCTTTTATTTTTATGCATAAAGCCGGCCACTAACTGGCAAATTCCAAAGGCGGCAATTCCCCCGGTAAGGACGTATAATTCTTTTTCAAGTTTATTAGTAACAGATGAATTGTACAAGAAAAGTCCTGCTGTTAAAGCAAGCCCGATGACAGTCCAGATCGATCCTTTTTTTGTAAAAGAGCTGGCAGCTGTTTTAATATGTACTTCATTACCGCTATCTCCAAATTCCCCAAATGATTTCAACTCTTCCGGCGAATACTCTTTGGTTGTAAAAACTGTATAAGAAATAGCTGCTATATATACGATAGCACCAACAATAAAAGATATCTTAATTGAGTCAGGCAATACCCCTTCCGGAGCTTCATTGGCAACACCAAATTCTGTAAGCAGATAGGGCAAAAGAGATGAAATGACAGCGCCTGTCCCAATGAAAAAACTTTGCATGGCAAAGCCTGTTGTTCTTTGGGAATCAGGCAACATGTCTCCAACGAATGCCCTGAATGGCTCCATGGAAACATTGATGGATGCATCCAATAACCATAACATAATTGCCGCCATCCATATTTCTGAAACATTGGGAAAAACGAATAAAGCAAGCGATGCAAAAATAGCACCTACCATAAAAAAGGGTCTTCTTCTTCCCCATCGTTTATGCCATGTTTTATCACTCCAATGCCCGATGATGGGTTGTATGATAAGACCTGTCAGAGGTGCTGCAATCCATAGAATAGGAATATCATCAATTGATGCACCAAGGGTTTGAAAGATCCTGCTGACATTGGCATTCTGAAGTCCAAAGGCAAACTGAATTCCGAAGAATCCAACACTCATATTAATAATCTGAGCCAGTGTTAGCCTGGGTTTGATCCCTGCAAGAATAGAAGACATAAGCAATCGTTGTTTTAAATCAGAGCAGGTTTGAAGATAGGAATATTATGTATAAAGTACACAATTTGTCAGGAAAAAAACCTTGTCTCCCCCTTTAAATACCAAACTCAGATTACAAATCCATTGGGAATAATGGCACCCTTTTTAACCACCACTATACCATCTTTAACGGTGTATAAAGCATGGTCGGTATTTTCAAGATGAGTACCTCCATTGATCCGCACATCATTACCGATGCGGACATTTTTATCAAGAATTGCATTTTTAATATAACACCTGTCGCCTACTCCTAATAATGGTATACCCTGCTCAGCGGCACTGGCTATGTCCACCAATGTCTCATAGTAATCACTTCCCATAATATAGGTGCTGACTATCGTACTTCCATGTCCTACTCTTGACCGAATACCAATTACTGAATGCTCTATTCTTGATGCATTCAGAATCGAGCCTTCTGCTATTAATGTTTTTTCCAGCGTAGTACCACTGATCTTGGCCGGTGGCAACATCCTGGAACGGGTGTAAATAGTCCTTTCGTTATCAAACATGTTGAAATCGGGAATATCTTTTGTGAGGTCAAGATTGGCTTCAAAAAAAGAATAGATATTTCCTATATCAGTCCAGTAACCAGTGTATTGATAACTGGCTACTTTATATTTTGAGATGGATTGTGGTATAATTTCTTTTCCAAAATCGGTCGCTTCTTTAAATTCTTTTTGCAGCAGTTCAAATAAAAGATTCCGGTTAAAAATATAAATACCCATTGAGGCGAGGTAATTTCTTCCGGCAACTTTCATTTCTTCACCAGTATCACTTACCCAGTCTTTCAAAATTTCTTTCTTTGGTTTTTCTATAAAAGAAGTGATCAGCCCTTCATCACTTTTAAGAATCCCGAATTCCGGGGCATCTCTTTGTGTAACAGGAATGGTAGCAACTGATATATCTGCACCAAGAGCCTTATGGTTATCCAGCATTTCTGCAAAATCCATCTGGTAAAGCTGATCACCGGAAAGGATAAGTATATAATCACTGTCGAAAGGTTCTATATGTCGCAATCCTTGTCTTACTGCATCGGCGGTACCCTGGTACCAGGCTGGGTTATCAGGAGTTTGCTCTGCTGCCAGTATATCAACAAATGCTTTACTGAATGCACTGAAGTGATAGGTATTTTTTATATGCCGGTTAAGCGAAGCAGAGTTGAATTGTGTGAGTACAAACATCCTTCCTATTCCATTATTCAAACAATTTGAAATAGGAATATCTACCAACCTGTACTTACCGGCGATAGGTACAGCAGGCTTGCTTCTGCTTGCAGTAAGCGGATATAACCGGGAGCCTGCACCACCGCCAAGTATTACTGACAAAATTTCCCTGGAATGTGTGATCGTTCTGATTGCCATAACCAACATTTTTATTTTAATGATTTATATAAGTCAATATACTGCTGTGCCGAGGAATCCCATGAATGGTCGATCGTCATCATATGGCCCCGCATCCAGCTATAAAGGTCTGGTTTATTATTATAAAGGTCAATAGCCCGGCCAACAGAATACGTAATATCCCATACCGATGCCTGGTCGAACCGGATACCGAAGCCCTGCCAATCGCCCATATCAGTTACGGTATCTTTCAATCCACCGATATTTCTTACCATCGGAACAGTGCCATACCGAAGAGCATACATCTGGTTCAATCCACAGGGTTCTACACGGCTGGGCATTAATAAAAAATCCGAACCTGCATAAATCTGGTGGCTCAGCGGTTCGCTGTAACCAATGTATGAATTAAAGTAACCACCGAACTGGTGTTTCATCTGGTCTAACTTATCTTCCAATTCCGGGTCACCGGAACCTAACACCAAAAAATTTGCATTGCCATGGTGCTGATAAATGGACTGGCTGATGGCATCGGGCAATAGATCTGCCGCCTTTTCTCCCACTAATCGGCCGACAAAAGAAATCAATGGTTTATCCGGGTCTAACCCAAATTGGCCAGCCAGCTCTTTTTTATTTTTCAGTTTTCCTTTTTCAACAAGGTCTTTGTCATAATTCTTTACGATCATAGAATCCGTTAACGGATCCCAAACATCTGTATCAATTCCGTTGAGCACCCCCATGCTTTTTCCCTGCTCATATTGGAAAAGATCCTCCAGCCCGTTAGCTGCACCTTTTAGTTCATCAAGGTAGCTGTTACTAACTGTCGTTACTTTCCAGGCACATTTTACGGCTGAGGCCATTGGATTGATGGAATTGTCCCAATCAAGCATTCCCCATTTCCAGCTATCAAATGAAGGCAGGTAATAATATTTATCCCAGCCGATCCATCCCTGGTATTGGGCATTATGAACAGTGAATACGGTGGGAACAGCAGCTAATTTTTGCCGGAATTCAAGGCAATATTTAACCATGAACGGGATAAGCCCGGTGTGGTGATCGTGACAGTGAATTACATCCGGCGAATGCTCCCACTTATTCAACCAATCGCAGACAGCTACCTGGAAAGAAAGAAACCGTTCTGTATCATCATCGTAGCCATATATTTTTTCCCGGTCAAGAAGGCCATTTATATCAACGAGGTAAAGATCGAAACCGAGTTTGTTTGTTTTTTCTTTAATGACACTGTAATTAAAATAATGCGGGCCAAGGTGCTGACTTCCTTCATGCACCAGCTCCCAATTATTGTCGTATAAAAATTTAGTACGGTACATCGGCATTACCACTTTAGTAACATGGCCAAGTTCTGCCTGGTATTTAGGTAACGCACCCACTACATCGCCAAGCCCGCCTGCTTTTGCTACGGGATAACACTCAGCTGCTATATGTACAATTTCCATTGAATTTTATTAATGAGACGGAATAAGTTTGAAATTAAGGTGTTTTTGCTGACAATTGAAATCTAGGTGCTTAAAATTTATTGGCAACTATTAGTAGTTTAAAATACCCCTCTATGGGACAGTATTTTTTTTGTACAAGCTGTTAACATCAAATTGTTACATTATGCCAGCATTGAAAAATGTTTTACTTTCAACACTTCATCAAATCAACTCCCGATTGCTATGAGTCAAACTAAACAGCCTACTAACTATGGAGCTTTAAGCACACTAGTAACCGTTTTCTTCTTTTGGGGATTTATCGCAGCTGGCAACAGTGTCTTTATTCCTTTTTGTAAACACTATTTTCATCTTGACCAGTTTCAGAGCCAGTTAATTGATTTTGCCTTTTACACGGCTTATTATGTAGGAGCATTATTACTATTCATTTTTGGTACAATAGGAGGAAAAGATTTGGTGGGTAAATGGGGATATAAGAAAAGTATTGTTTATGGCCTTTTATTTTCAGCATTAGGTGCAGCCGCAATGATATTGGCAGTGAATGGAAACAGTTTTGCCGGAATGTTAGTCGGCTTATTTATTGTGGCGCTTGGTTTTTCATTACAGCAAACAGCAGCGCAACCCTTTTCAATAGCACTGGGCGACCCATCAACAGGTGCAGCCAGGGTGACATTGGGTGGCGCAGTTAATTCTTTCGGCACCTCCATAGGGCCGTTGGTGGTTGCGTTGGCCCTATTTGGAACAACTGCTGCCATTACAGATGAGCAAATTGCTTCTCTTAGTTTATCCAAAGTAATTGTCCTGTACATTGGTGTGGGTGCATTATTCATAGGTGCAGCTGCCTTATTCAATTTTTCTAAAAAAGTACCGGCAGGTGTTATTCTGGAAAAAACTGAAAGCGGAAATAAAGCATTAATAGTTCTAATTATAATGACTGTATTGTTGGGGGTAATGTTTGTTCCTGTTTTCAGTACATATAAAAATTTAGACCCGAATATTTCTGAGACTGATCAACATGCATTAGAAATTTACCGACTTAAATGGTTACTTGGCGCATTAGCAGTGGTTGTTGTTGGTTTATTGGTGGCTAATCTCAGTGCAAGAAAAAAACCAGAAGGATGGGGAGCCATGCAGTATCCTCAACTGGTGCTGGGTATGCTTGGAATCTTTACCTATGTTGGTGTTGAAGTAGCTGTTGGTAGCAACCTGGGAGAGTTATTAAAGCAAAAAGAATTTGGTTCATTATCTGCATCAGAAGCTACACCCTATATAATGATGTACTGGGGTAGCTTAATGATTGGCCGATGGACAGGAGCTGTTAGTGCCTTTAACTTTAGTAAGGCCACCAAACATATATTACAACTTATAGTGCCTCTTGTTGCGTTCGGAATTTTAATACTCATTATTTATTTATCAAACTACGATGTAACATCCTTATTCTATTATATCCTTTGTGTATTGGTACTGATCGCTGGTTTCTTTTTAAGTAAAGACAAACCCGTCCAGACACTTTTAATTTTTAGTGTGCTCGGTGTTATTGCAATGCTTATTGGTTTATTTACCACAGGTACAACAGCTATCTACGCCTTTCTCAGTGCCGGGCTTTTCTGTTCTATTATGTGGCCATGTATTTTTAGCTTATCAATCGCAGGTTTAGGAAAGTATCAATCACAAGGGTCTGCCTTTCTGATTATGATGATACTTGGCGGTGGTATTATACCTCCTATTCAGGGAAAAATCGCCGATTTAATTGGAATTCACCAGTCATATATTATTGCTGCAGTTTGTTTTGCCTACTTGGTTTTGTTTGCCATCCTGGTAAAAGGAATCCTGCGCAAACAAGGAATTGACTACGATGCAGAAGTAAGTGGCGGTGGACATTAATTCATAAATTCATTTTATATTTATTGCCCTGTAGCAGTTGTTACAGGGTTTTTTTAAAATTAAATTATGGCAGATTTTGCAATTGGTATTGACATCGGTGGAACCAACACCAAATTTGGTATCGTTGATAAGAATGGTCATATTTTGTCGCAAAACAGGTTATTAACCAATCAGCATGAAGGGGTGCAGGATTTTATTGATGAATTACATGAAAAAATGCTGCCAATGCTTGAAAAAAGCGGTGGTATAAAAAAGTTTGCCGGCATGGGGATTGGTGCCCCTAACGGAAATTATTATACCGGTAATATTGAATATGCAGCTAATTTGAAATGGCGGGGTATTATTCCCTTTGCCAGTATGGTGTCGGAAAAATTTGGCTTACCAGTAAGGCTTACTAATGATGCCAATGCTGCCGCCATGGGAGAAATGATGTATGGCTGCGCTAAAGGGATGAAACATTTTATCACTATTACTTTAGGAACAGGTGTAGGAAGCGGAATTGTTATTGACGGAAAGATCGTACTAGGACATGATGGGTTTGCCGGAGAGTTGGGGCATACAATCATTCGCCCAGGCGGAAGGATGCATAAGGGAACTGGTATTCGGGGAACTCTGGAATCATATGCCTCTGCAACAGGAGTACGAGAAACAGCATTGGAAATGTTGACGGATAATCCTAATGTAGAAAGCCTTTTGAGAGATTATACTATCAACGACCTTATCACCAGCCAGACAGTTTATGAATGTGCTATTAAAGGTGATAAGATTGCAAATAATATTTTTGAATTTACCGGGCAGATATTGGGTGAAGCATTAGCCAATTTTGTAATGTTCTCATCGCCGGAAGCCATTGTACTTTTTGGGGGATTGACCAAAGCAGGTGATTTAATATTAAATCCTACCAAACAAGCGATGGAAGCTAACCTGATACAAATTTTTAAAAACAAAGTGAAAATATTGTACAGCGATTTAAAAGAAGCAGATGCGGCAATACTAGGAGCCAGCGCATTGGTATGGGAATAAATCTTTATTTAGTGATAATAATAAAAGCCCGGTAAAAAATACCGGGCTTTGTTAATCGAAGGAATTGAATCAACTATTTTAATTTCAAAACAGGCTTTAACTGGTAAGTACCGACACCTGTCTGATGAATAGATAAAGCGGCATCAAAGTCGATCAGTAATGAATCAAGAGTGCCATTTAATTGCTTGTTCACTTTTATTTTCAAACCTGATTCTGCACCACTGGGGATTGTAAGGGGGTAAGTAACACCAGCTACCTTGATAGAATTATTGGTGCCCAATACAAAACGAATTTCTTTTACCACATTGGTAGGTATTACACCAACAGCCAGTAAAGTGTCTACACCATTTTGTAATCCCAGTAAATCATAAACACCAGCATGAGTATCAAGATTTGTCCATCCCTGGATAGAGTCTTCGTTGAATTTTACTCGTACTTGCTGAATATCCACATTTACCTCCTCAGCAGCTACAGGGTTATCCGTCAGCCTGATCTTAAGGGTGGTCGTTTTATCTGTATTGTCTTTTGAACAGGCAATCAATACAATAGATGCCGAAACCATTAACATTAGAACAGGAATTACAAACTTTTTCATGGTATATTATTTTCAAACTAATGCAATAAAACCATGCCAAGAGGCGCCTATCGGGGATAAAAAGAACAATTTTTATCCCCATAAACAGGAACTATTTGCTACGGATCAAAAACACGGCGGGAACCGGCCGTTGCCCTCCTGCATCAGAAACTTTGATAGTTTGTTTTCCATTTACCAGCATACAACTGCTGCCTCCACCATCAAGATTTAATGCTTCCCAGCAACCGAGATCTTTAAAAATTTGTGCTTCTTGTGTAAGTGTTGCCCCTTCTGCTTTCCCGGGGTTTCTTCCTTCAATAACAAGAATGATAAGTTTGTTATCTTTTGTATAGCCCATTGCAGTGCGGGGATGTTTATCATTGATGGCCTTGCCACCAAATTTCAGTTCTTCGTTATTGGTAATTTTTATTTCGCCGCTTTGTAAAAGAACCGGGCCTCCTCCAACCGCAGTTTGCATTTTCCATTTCGAATGCAAAATCAACCCTCTGTATGTTATTCCAAGATTAGTATGGTTATTAAAAACAGATTTTAAGGGAAGATAATTTAATGAATCAATAATTGGTTGCATAGGCACCTCCTGTGCATAAGCAATTTTACTGGATGAGTCAGTGAAAATCCATGCAACATCAACCATCCTTTTTTTCGAAATACCTATAGCACTTCCCAACGGATGGCGATATGTAAATGTATCTTTTCCTCTTCCGTTGATGGTATGAATATTATAACCAACCAGCTTCTTATTTTTTATAATCACATTTAAATTCTGATTGGTGGTAAACGAAAAGAATGTTGTGTTAACGACTAACAGCGGCTTATCATTCTTCTCATAAAATTTAGAAGGAGTTAAACGGCGTTTGTAGGTAGTATCAACAGTGAAGTCAAGTTTTTCATCCTTTATATCTGCTTCTACATAGTAAGCGATATTGGGTTTGCCATCCAGCAGACTGGTTGTTTTGTAAACATGAACAGATGATGGTAACGGCTGAAACAATGAATCAACATTCTGCCATTTCAATTGACCGTTTACTTGTAACCCTAAAAATAAACTGAGAATAAATATTGTGAAGACTCTTGTCATAACTCCTGACTATAGACTATTGACTCCCGTCTTTTCACTCTCCCACTTATTTCTTCCATACCCGGCTATTACATGCTTTTCACTATGATAACTCGACCGGACCAACGGGCCGCTTTCCACATAATCTAATCCAAGCGCATAGCCAATCTCTCTATACTCAGCAAATTCATTAGGATGAACAAAACGATGAACAGGTAAATGTTTTTTAGTAGGCTGCAGGTATTGACCAATTGTTATCACATCACAACCGTTCGCCTGCAGATCTTTCAGGGTTTGTATCACTTCTTCCTTTTCTTCTCCAAGGCCAAGCATGATGCCGCTCTTCGTTCTCATACCACCTTCTTTCAACGTACGTATCACTTCCATACTTCGCCAGTACTTCGCTTGTATACGGACTTGTCTTGTCAGTCTTTCTACCGTTTCTATATTATGACTCACTACTTCAGGTGCTGCATCAATCACCCGTTGTATATCTTCTTTCTTGCCTTTAAAATCAGGAATCAGTGTTTCTAATGTGGTATCCGGGTTCAATGCTTTTACAGCTTTGATCGTATTGTTCCAGATAATGGAACCGCCATCTGGTAATTCATCCCTGTCAACGGAAGTGATTACCGCATGTTTCACTTTCATCAGGAAAATAGCTTCAGCTACCCTTTGTGGTTCATCCCAATCAACTGCTTCCGGTTTTCCGGTTGCAACCGCACAAAAGCCGCAGCTTCGTGTACAGGTATTCCCCAATATCATAAATGTAGCTGTACCGGCGCCCCAACACTCTCCCATATTTGGACAGTTGCCGCTTTCACAAATAGTATGCAATTTGTGATTGTCCACCAGGCCGCGGACATGCTTATAGCTTTCGCCGATAGGAAGTTTTACCCGAAGCCAGTCAGGCTTCTTTACTCTGGTATTATCAATCGCCGCAGATGCTATTGGGAGTTCAATCATCAGGCAAAAATACGTTCATTACTTCCTTCGTCCAAACAGGATGGAAATGTAGCCCTGGAAGAACATTTGTTTCTCCTTCTGGTCAATCATGATGGGTATCTTAGAGCCGTAGAATTCAATGCTAAGGCCAACTTCAATTCCTGAAACTACTTCGTTAAAACGGCCATAATCAAACCGCAAAGCAGTCTTAACGAAAGCACCTGGTTTCATTTTGATTTCACTCCAGCCCTTTCCAAACCCGCCGCCGCCAATTATTGAGGGGCCCAGAAACAAAGAACTATCAGCTTTTGAATACCGGATGGTTTTATTTTCGCCACTTACCGGGTCTATCACTTCTACATAATAAGGGCGCAGCAAACCCAATGCAAGGCCTCCATTAAAAATGGCAGATACAGCAACACCGTTTTTATTTCCTTTTTGGCCAAGTATATATTGCTGTCCAAATCCCAAAGTAGCCTGATAAAAATGGTTGATCTTTCCGTATATATATGGGTTACCAAATACTAGGCCGGCACTTTGTGATTTTTCTTCTTTCTGATGTTTAATTTCTGTAAAATCAAGCCTGTATGTATTCGTCTTACGGTTTGATTTCATCCGGCCTATTTCATAAAACGCACCATAACCATTGGTACGCCCCTGCAAACCAAGGATACTTTGCTTACGGTAAACAAGCACCCCTTCTTCCGATTGCTTAATTAAGGTGTTTACTTTCTGTTTGCGGGTTTCTTTTTTATCATTCTTAGACGGCTTGCGACTGGCAGTATCTTGTGCCGAAGATGCGATAACAATCGTTGCAAGAAGTACAAGGAGGCTTAGTTTCTTCACGGAGATACTATTTGATTAAATTACTAACGTAAATTTAGGGCAAAATATTGATAATGACTTCTTCAGTAGTTTATAACGGCGATTTAAGAACCACCTGCACCCACCTGAAAAGCGGCAATTCGTTTGAAACAGATGCTCCGACAGATAACAATGGAAAAGGAGAACGGTTTTCCCCTACCGACCTTCTCGCCACAAGCCTTGCCACCTGTATGATAACGGTGATGGGAATTAAAGCCCGGACGATGGGCTTTGACCTGAACGATGTGAAGATCGATGTATTGAAAATAATGAAAGCCGACCCACGCAGGGTTGGGGGCATTGAATTAACCTTTCATATCCCCGATGCTCTGAAAGATATTGATGAGAAAACAAAAGCAATTTTAAGAAATACAGGCAACACCTGTCCTGTTCAGTTTAGTATTCATCCTGATATTGAGGTAAAGGTGGATTGGGGAAGCTGGAGTGAATTAACCACTTAAAAAAACATATGACACCAAAACAATTTGCCGAAGGATTTTATTTGGAAAAGCAACAGTTAATAGAACTCTACTTTAACTCCACTGAGCAAACTGTGGTTTCTGAATTGATTAATTCACTTGATCTTGATTCCGAAAAGAAAAAGGTATTGAAAAAAATTGTGGATGGCGCCCTAACAGATGCCTTTTATACCATATTACTAGGGCTTGATGGTGAAGCACAGATCGGTACCCGACAGGAAACTTATTCAATAAAAGATGAAGAAGGCAATGAATTGGCAGGCGGCGAAATTGAAGGACATGCATGGGAGTATTTTCAAAACAAATAGTATTTCAGGTTTCTTTTAAAATACTATTACCTATTCCGCATTCCAAGCACCTTTTCTTGCTGCAATATTCATTCTTCAACTCAATTAATGCCTGGCTGTCAAAAGCATTTTTATTACCAACCCCTAATTGCTGAAATCCTTTCGTAATACTATTACTTTCAGCAGCTGTTTCTTCCAGCCATTTCAGTGCCTTTTCCTTGTAGCTGTTCTCATTATGATAATTGCCGTATGCAAATAAAACTGGTGTAATAGTATTGATAACGATATTATCAATCATCGCTGCTCCAAGATTTTTCTTTTTGAAAGCTGATGCTTCGTCAGGCCGGTAATGATAGTGCCAGTAATCGTTTGCGGTTACATCAAACCATTTTATGACCTCTTTCACGGAAGTTGTTTCTTTTATTTTTGAAAAAAGGTGGACTGACATAGAAATCAGTATCGCTAACTGTGCTAAACGGATAGTTGGAAAATTGCCTGGTCTCATTCGTAAAAAATGAATGGGATGGTGTATTGGCTTTAATTTATATTTTTCTTTCAGGAATGCATACTCCCGTTGTAAAAGTTTAGCATAAGCATCTGTAAAGTTCCCTTCCAGTAAGCCAGCCTGTCCGAGCAACAATGCTTCCAACTGCTGTACCTGGTTTTTATGCTTTGCCAAAATATTTATTGGGATTGACCTTGCAATGGCTTCAAATGCATCCATATTTACTTTCATTCCAAAGTTCCTGGCCAGCAGCCACCAGAAAGTTTCTTCCCAATGATAATTATTCTGTTGCAGGTATTTTTCAACCATGTTGCTCTTTCTCAATAATCTCTCTATAAGCAGACGGTCCTTCCAACTTTTCCAGGTAATATCACGAACGGTGGTAATGCCTTTTTCACAAGGAATAAATGAATCAGCATTCATCAGCTCCGCATACCGTTGTAACAAAATTTTTGACACCCTGCCTTTTAATTCAACAACGGGGATATTATTATCAGCTCCATCATCTTCCCACACCACATGCAGGATGACATTCTTGTAATTCTTGTCATTTTGGTGATTATGTTTCGCCCAATCAGACGTTCTGATGTGCAGTTCAACTGTTCCCGCCCATGTAGCTTTTTCGATTTTGATCTTGGCATCGGAAAAATCCGGCCCCTGGTTCGTATTGTATTGACCTGCAAAAAGAATTTGAACTACTTCACCTGTAACAGTTGTTAATTCACTTTTATTGAAGTGTTGAAATTGCCAGATGAACTGGAGTAAACGTTCCGTCATAACAGCTTAAATTATTTTTAAGCTTTGAGGTATGAAGGAGGAATTTTAAACGAGGTATAAATATAGAAAATTAAAACTTAACAAGCTCTCTTACTACCCGGCTTACCGGCAACCCCATCACATTATAAAAATCACCGTTGATAGATTTAATGCCTACCACTCCTATCCATTCCTGTATGGCATAGGCACCGGCTTTGTCGTACGGTTTGTATTTATCAACATAGAATTCGATCTCATCAACTGAGATATCATGAAATTCTACTAAAGTTGTATCAGCAAATGCAATTTCCTTCTCTCCTTTTTTTATCACTACACCGGTAATCACTTTATGTGTTGAGCCGGACAAAGCCAGCAGGATACTTACTGCATCTTCACGATGTACCGGCTTTCCAATGATATTTTCTCCCAACACAACGATGGTGTCAGCCGCTAAAATAATTTCATCGGCCGTCCTTTCTGCCTGCACCGCAATAGCTTTGTTCCGGGCAATATAGATGGCTATTTCATCCGGTGTCAGCCCCGGAGGAAAACGTTCGTCGGTTTCTTTTACTACTACTTCAAAAGGAATTTCAGCCCATTCAAGCAATTGTTTACGCCGGGGAGATTGTGAAGCAAGAATTATTTTGTTCATAAGTAATAATAGAAAAAAGCCATGGATAGAATACCAGTGAGCATTACCAGCTTGGTTAAAGAACTCAATTTGTGAAAATCTCCGGTTGTCACACTTTTTCTTAGTTTAATTAAAAGGATAAACAACGGGAAAATAACCGCCGGTACACTATATGCGATAGCCAACCACCATTTGAACTGCATTACATACACCTGCAAAATGATCAGTACAGCTATCAATACCACCATCCAGACGGCAACATATACTTTGGTAGCGTTCACACCCCACACTATCGGCATAGTACGACAACCATATTTGGAATCACCGGGCATGTCCTCCATATCTTTTATCGCTTCCCGGATGAGGGAGATGATAAAGGCAAACCCTGCATAGAGAACTGCCAGTTTGAAAAACTTCGCCTGGTTAGTGCTGCCCGCTGCAATCGCATCTGCGAGATTTACCTTTGAAAAGAAAATGATAAGTATTGTCCATGCAGTCAGCAGTGAGATAACAATATTCCCTGTCAGTAAGCTTTTTTTAAAATTCGTAGAATAAAACCATAACAAAGCCACGCAAAGGACATTAGCCAGTATCAAATACCATTTCTCCATAAATGGCAAAGCCAGTATAGTCAATATGATACCGCTTGCACTCAACATAAAATGCCAGGCAATAGCCCAGCGGCGATTGATGAGTTTGTCCACCACCATTTTATTGGGTTTGTTGACTTCGTCAATGTTGATGTCGAAATAATCGTTGATGATATATCCTCCGGCAGCAATAAATAAAGAAGCGAAAACGAGGAGAATAAAACTGGTGAGATCGTTACCGGGGATTTGGTCTTTATAAAGAGAACGATAAATGCAAAATTGAAACAGCACCTGGGTAAGTGCCATAAAGAAGAGATTGGGCAGTCGCACCAACTTAAGGAAAGCTGCAATCAATCTCATGGATAAAATTTGAGGAAAGATAAAAATATTTTGCTCGCCAGACTGATAAGCTATGCTAATAATTATCGGGAAGCAATATCTACCCGGTAATTCCAATGCTCATTCAACTTCAGCACTTTTTCAATTACATCCCGCACACAGGCATCTCCACCTTTTAACGGAGAAATATATTGAACGGCCTCTTTTATTTCACTCACCGCATCAGCCGGACAGCAAGGCATGCCAACAACAGACATAACAGGAAGATCAGGCAAATCGTCCGCCATATACAAAACCTGGTCTCTGGATAATTTATTTTCCTTCATGTAATCGGTGATAAAGGCTTTTTTATCCGCAACAGCCATGTGTATTTCCCGGATGCCTAATTTTTCGAGCCGGCCGGCAACCTGTGGAGAATTGCCACCTGAAACAATCAGTACCCTGTAGCCATTCGTAACTGCCATTTGCAGGGCGAAGCCATCTTTTATGTTCATTCTCCTGGCCTGCAATCCATTTTCCAGCACCAGCACAGTTCCATCCGTCAACACACCATCAACATCAAAGATGAAAGTGGTTATTGGTTTAAACAATTCTAGAACATTCATAGCTGTCTGTTTATTTCTGGTTATCCCTCCATTCATATACCCAAGCACTTTGTATCATTTCCAGGTGACCTTCGCTACTTTGCTCCCTTGTTCCGTTAAAGCCGGGAATCTGTAAAATCCATTCCAGCAGATCCGTAAACCGGATACGGTAAATTTTTCCCTCATTGAACTCATCACCGAAACGTTCATATAGTTTCTGTGCAATGTCTTCGTGGTCGGGCCAGTTTATTGGTGGTTCAAAATGACTCATAATCTTATTAATAATTTCTATTTAATTGTATTAGTCACGACTCATAACTCCCGACTCCTGACTTTTTCTATTCTCCTAAAAATTGCGTCTGGTCAGGCAATGTTACTTCCACAATACCTTCCCCATCATTCAAAAGACACTGGCAACCCAATCTTGAACTTAATTTCGGGTTGACGGCCCTGTCAATAAAATCTTCTTCTCTGTCGTTCAACTCTTCCAGGAAGTCAGCTCCTTTATCAACATATAAATGACAGGTGCTGCAGGCGCAAACACCACCACAATTATGGTGAAGCTCAATCTCGTTACTCAAAGCTACTTCCAATAGCGATTGGCCTGCCTCCACATTATTCAGTGTTACCGGTTCTAATCCTTTCTGTTCAAAATTGAATTTAATAGTGTACATCTCTTCAGTTTTCGTTTCAGGGGGCAAAAATAGTGGTAAAACGAAGAAACGGTTTACTTGTTCGGGAAAACAATCACTTTGTTTGTTGAATGCTCTCGGTAAGCAGCAGATAGATATTCTTTAATTGGGGATGATCTTTTAATAGCTCAAGATGTTTATGTATTGTTTCTCCGTCATGCCGGACAGCCGGGCCAGTCTGGGCCAACCCGGGAGAAGTTTCTTTTAGCCGTGATGCCGTCTCATCAATAAGCGGCAACAGCTGTTTGAAATCAAGTCCTTCTTTTCGGCAATAGTCCTCCGCTAAAGTATATAAATGATTGACGAAATTGCTGACTACAACTGCTGCGACATGCAATTTTAATCTGGCAGCAGGGCCGGCTTCCACCACTTGTTCGGCAGAAATAGAATGGGCCAGTGTGGCTAATATTTTTTTTGCTTTTTCATCGCTTCCGTCAAAAAAAATCGGAATATCGGGCAATGATGTCATATCCTTTCGCAGGCTTTGCAAAGGATAAAACACACCATAGTGGCTGGTAACTTTTTGCAGTACCTCTTTTGTAACCGATGCAGCTGTATGAGCCACCACTTTTCCAGGCAATAACAATCCTTCGGTAACATCATCAATTGAATCGTCATTCACTGCAATCAAATACACATCGGCGGTAGTATTAATTGTGCTTTTATAATTGGTAGATTCACTATTCCACTCATAGGCAAGTTCGGTAGCAGCTGCAGCATTACGGCTATACACCTGTAGAATTTCATGCCCTGCCGCTTTGAATTTTCTTCCCAGTACAGCTGCTACGTTTCCAGAACCAATTATTACTATATCCATGTTTATCTTTACTGATTATGAAGTTATCACAACGCTTAGCACTTCGCTATATCCGTACAAAATTCAAGCTTCTTACGGCCATCTCCAAAAAGAAAGCTGCAGAAAAGGCCTTTGCATTGTTTTGCACACCGCAACGGAGGAATATTAAGCCATTGCCCAAGATCTTTGAACAGGCTGAAGAACTCCAATTCCGGCTGGAAGGGAACATTATCCAAGGCTGGAGATGGAATCATCCTGCAGAGAGAAAAGTGCTGATTCTTCACGGGTATGAATCATCGGTAACCAATTTTGACAGGTATGTAAAGCCTTTTATTAAAAAAGGATATGAAGTACTGGCTTTTGATGCCCCGGCCCATGGCAGAAGTGGCGGCAAAAAGATCAATGCTCCCTTATATAAAAAGATGATTCTGGACATCAATAAGCGATACGGGCCTGTTCAATCTTACATGGCTCATTCTTTTGGTGGCTTAGCCGTCAGCCTTGCGTTGGAGGAAATGAGTCATACAACTGATTACAGGTTGGCCCTGATTGCGCCGGCCGCAGAAACTTCAACCGCTGTCGAATCATTCTTTACATTCCTGCATTTAGACCCTTCGATAAGAGCACCCTTTGAAAAAATAATAATAAAAAAGGGAGGTGTAAGTTCAGACTGGTATTCCATCCGCAGAGCTATGAAGAATATACGGGCCAGGGTTCTTTGGTTCCAGGATGAAGATGATGAAGTGACACCACTCAGCGATGTGCTGAAGGCGAAAGCTGAAAACTATCCGAATCTCGGGTTCGTATTTACAAAAGGCCTTGGGCATCGACGGATATACCGTGACAACAAAGTGACCAGGTCAATTGTTGATTTTTTATGAAGCAAGTTTTAGCAATATTGATTTTCTTTACATGCTGCAGTTCCTGCAATAAAAAAACTGTTGGTAGCACCATGAACGTTGAACCTATAGCCTTCAAGCAATATTATTATCTCGCCTTAGGCGATTCTTATACCATTGGTGAAAGCCTGCCCGTCACTGAAAATTTTCCCAACCAGTTAGTAAGCTCTATGCTAAATAATGCAATAGCATTCAAACCTGCCCGGATAATTGCTAAAACCGGCTGGACAACCGACGAACTGGAAACCGGCATCGTAAATGCAAATATTATAGACCCTTTACGTCCTTCCTACGATTTTGTTTCCTTATTAATTGGTGTCAATAATCAATATCGTGGCCGTCCAGTCGACAACTATAAACAGGAGTTTGAAGAATTGCTGAAAAAAGCGATTCGTTATGCCGGCGACCGGGCCGAACGGGTTGTTGTGCTTTCCATTCCTGACTGGGGAGTTACTCCTTTTGCCAACGGTCGGGATAGGGCGCAAATTGCCCTAGAGATCGATGCTTATAATGCTGCCAATAAAGAAATCGCTTTACGCTATAATGTTCATTATATAAACATAACACCGTGGACAAGGGAAGCCGCCACTGATCTTACTCTTATTGCAGCAGATGGCCTCCATCCTTCTGGTAAAGAGTATCAGCGGTGGGCAGATAAAATTGCAGCATTTTTTAAATCAAAAATATAATCCGATTACAGTAGATATGCATCGTAAAAATGTAACAGAAAGAAGGCATAAAAAACTAACAAAATTTGTTTTCCCGAAAAATTTATTATCCTTGTCCTAACTTGCGGCCGCTGAAAAGCGGTTTTGTGATATAATATAGTATCCCTTATGGCGAAAAATTTATTGATAGTAGAGAGCCCGGCGAAAGCGAAAACGATCGAGAAAATTCTTGGAAGTGACTTCCAGGTAAAGAGCTGTTTTGGACATATCCGTGACCTGGAGAAAGCCGGTATGGGTATAGACCTGGAGAAAAACTTTGAACCCCGTTATAAAATATCTGATGATAAAGAAAAGGTGGTAGCCGATTTGAGAAGATTAGCCAGCAAGAGTGAAGAAGTGTGGCTGGCAACGGATGAAGACCGTGAAGGTGAAGCCATCAGCTGGCATTTGTGTGAAGTACTGGGTCTTGATCCTAAAAAGACCAAACGCATTGTTTTTCATGAAATCACCAAACCAGCCATACAGGCGGCAGTTCAAAATCCAAGGACATTGGATATGAACCTGGTGATGGCACAGCAGGCACGCCGTATATTAGACAGGATCGTAGGATTTGAACTGAGCCCCGTACTCTGGCGCAAAATGAGTATGCGCAACAACCTGAGTGCAGGAAGGGTACAAAGTGTGGCAGTACGGCTGATCGCTGAACGGGAGAGAGAGATCAATGCCTTTACTCCCGTCAGTACATTTAAAATAGAAGCCCTCTTTACAGCCAAAGATGTTAGCGATAAACTGGTAACATTTGCTGCAGAAGGGAAAAAACAAAATGCCGCCGAAGATGCAGAAGCATTTTTGAAAACTTGTGTTGGTGCTGATTATAAAGTAACAGATATCCAGGTAAAGCCCGGCAAACGTACCCCTGCCCCGCCCTTTACTACTTCCACATTACAACAGGAGGCATCAAGAAAATTAGGTTACGGTGTTGCAAGAACAATGCAGATCGCACAGCGATTATATGAGAACGGATACATTACTTATATGCGTACCGACAGTGTCAATCTGAGCGGCACAGCGCTAAGTGATATTACGAACACGGTGAAAAACATGTACGGAGAAAAATATCACCAGTTTCGTAAATACAAGAATAAAAATGAAAGTGCACAGGAAGCCCACGAAGCTATCCGCCCTACATATACAAGTAATACAACCATACAGGAGGCTGAATGGGCAAGACTGTATGAGCTGATATGGAAAAGGACCATGGCAAGCCAGATGGCTGATGCTGAATTGGAAAAAACGACTGCAAAAATTGAGATTTCAAC
>CALRVH010000056.1:0-20988 GCA_943371565.1 Chitinophaga pinensis
ATAAACGATTTTTTTTAATTATTAATTAATAATTATTAATTAATAATTTCCTCCTCACAAAACCTTGCTAATTCACCGGCTATCTTTCTGTCATTGCTTAGCCTTGGTACTTTGTTTTGCCCGCCTAATTTACCAATAGATTTCATGTAATCAATAAATCCATTTTTTCGAACCGGGGTAATTTTAAGTTGAGAAAGTATATTGCCGCCAATCAGATCATCGTAATACACATTTTTTTGCCGGAGGTTTTGATCAAGCCGTGCAGCAAAGGCAGAAAGATTATGCGGAATATTTTCAAATTCTATAAACCATTCATGGTAAGATTTTCCTTCGTCGCTGCTAACAAAAGGGGCTACTGTAAACTCAGTGATGCGTACATTTTCTTCCTCCGCCGCTTTAAGCATGCTGGTTTCTACTTCCTCACCGATAACATGTTCTCCGAAGGCAGAAATAAAATGTTTGGTTCTTCCTGTAACAACTAATCGGTAAGGATCCACAGAAAGAAACTTCACTGTATCGCCCAGGTTATATCCCCAAAGACCAGCATTACTATTAATGATCAACGCATAGTTCTCTCCTACTTTCACATCCTTCAATGACAACCTGGTCGGGTTCTCATTAAAAATTTCTCCGGCAGGAACAAATTCAAAAAAGATTCCGCTGTTCGTATTCAGTAATAAACCCTCTGCCTCCTGCGAATCCTGGAATGCGAAAAAGCCTTCGCTGGCCGGGAACAATTCTATCGTATCAATCTTTCTTCCCACACTTTCCAGCAATTTGGCTTTATAAGGTTCAAAGTTGACACCGCCCTGCACCATCACACTGAAGTTGGGAAATAACTCTCCGACTTTCTTTCCGCTCCTTTTTATCAGTTCATCAAAATACATCTGCATCCAGGGTGGTATACCACTGATGAGGGTCATATTCTGTGTGATCGTTTCATCAACGATCTTTTGCAATTTGGTTTCCCAATCTTCTATACAATTCGTTTCATACGAAGGCATCTGGTTCGTACGGAGGTATTTTGGCACATGATGGTTCACTATTCCACTCAATCTTCCGGTTGGTATGCCACCCACTCTTTCTAACTCTGGTGAACCAGACAGAAAAATTAATTTGCCGTCGGCAAATTTGGTATTTCCCGTTTCGGCCATATAACAAAGCAGGGCATTACGGGCTGTATTGATATGGTTGGGAATAGAATCTTTGGTAATGGGGATATACTTGGTACCGCTGGTAGTGCCTGAGGTTTTGGCAAAATAAATGGGTTTCCCTTTCCAGAGCACATTATGGCGACCTTCCTTGATTTTATCCACCCAGGGCCTCATTTGTTCATAATCCCTGACCGGGATAGCCTGCCGGAACTCCTCGTAGCTGTTTACCTGGTCCAAACCCGACTCTTTTCCTATTTCGGTGGTCCGGCCCACTTTAAGCAGGTTTTTCAGGGTATTTTCCTGATCAGACACAGCGCTGGCCATACCTTTGCGGATACCTTTATATATATAAGAAGCGAATGGCCTGGCTAAGAATGACTTGATTTTCATACTTTCTGCGATGGAGAACCCTTTCAGGGGTACAAATATAAAGGATGCCTTGGCAAAATGGGGGCATTTAATGTTCATAAATCTTTGATTCCCCGTTTGGAAATACCTTTTTTCCCCTTACCTTTGCCGTCCTAATTTTAAGAGTATGATAGCTGTAATAAAAGTAGCCGGACAACAGTATAAAGTAGAAAAAGACCAGACTTTGTATGTCCCAAGAGTGGAAGGTAAAGCCGGTGATAATGTAGAACTGGAAGTGTTATTAGCAGATGCTGATGGCAAGCTTTCTGTAGGTACTGCTGTAAAAACAAAAGTACAGGCAGAGATCGTTGACCAGGTAAAAGGTGATACCGTAATTGCTTACAAGCAAAAAAGAAGAAAAGGTTTTCACAAAAAGAAAGGTCATCGTACGGCTTATACAAAAATCAAAGTAACCAGTATTGCTTAATTGCAAATTGAACTAACCCTAAGTATTAATTTTTAAAACTTCGAGATATGGCACATAAGAAAGGTGAAGGCAGCGTAAAAAACAACCGGGACTCAGAAAGCAAACGCCTTGGTGTAAAAATCTTTGGTGGCCAACCTGCTATTTCAGGCAACATTATTGTTCGTCAGCGTGGCACAACTTATCATCCTGGTAAAAATGTTGGAGTAGGAAGAGACTTCACATTGTTTGCATTAACGGATGGTGTTGTTGAATTTCGCAAGAAAAAAGACAACAGAACATATGTTTCTGTAGCATCAATTGCAGTAGCTGAAGCATAAGCCTTCAAACCCCTGTTTGGAATTTTGTGGAAAAAAAATTTGGGTAGTATAAAATAATTGCTATTTTTACTATCGTTAACCCATTTATTACTAACATTAAATTCTAACAAAATGGCTACTAAGAAAAAAGCTGCAAAGAAAAAAGCTGCTCCTAAGAAGAAAGCTGCTAAGAAAAAGAAATAAGTTGAAAAACTTTTTCAACGACATCGAAGTCCCGGATCACTCCGGGACTTTTTTATTTTACAACTTCTGATAAATCATAAATTAGAGGTATGGATAACTCCGCAATCGCCGATAATTTCGACCTCCTCGCCAAATTAATGGACATCCATGGCGAAAACTCATTTAAGACGAAAACCTTTGCCATAGCGGCTTTCAACATAGAGAAGCTGCCAATGCAACTGAAGGATACCCCCCGGGAAAAACTCTTTGGCATAAAAGGTATTGGTGACAGCGTCGGCAAAAAAGTTATTGAATTATTAGACAGCGGCAAGCTCGAAGTGTTGAGTGAATATATCAGTAACACACCACCCGGTGTGATTGAAATGTTGAACATAAAAGGTATCGGTCCAAAAAAAATTCATACAATCTGGAAAGAGATGGAAGTAGAATCGTTGGGTGAATTGCTGTATGCCTGCAACGAGAACCGGTTGACCCTTTTTAAAGGATTTGGTGAAAAAACACAGAAAAACGTCCGGGAGGCCATAGAATTTTATTTTTTAAACCAGGGGCATTTTTTGTACGCCCAACTGGATGAAATCTATCCGCAGATAGAAAATTATCTGAAAAAAATATTTACACCAGATAAAGTAAAAATAACCGGTGCATACCGAAGACAAGCATTAACGATTGAAGAGCTGGAGTTTGTAATTGCAGAAAAAAATGAAATCATCAAACCAACATTTGAAACAGCACAACCACCTGAATTAATCGAAGAAAACGAAGCGACTCTTTTATATAAACTGAAAAATGGTTTGAAACTTCGTCTATATACCGGCAAACAAAATATAATTGAACAACAATTCCTGACAACAGGCAGCAAGGAATTTACAGATGCTTTTCAAAAAGCATTTCCATCAATTAATTATAACGCCGGCACAACTGATGAAAACATTTTTGAAGAAGCAAAGATTGTTTACATCCCACCCTGCCTGCGGGAATCGGCAGCGATTATTGAAAAAGCAAAGAAGAATGACCTGCCAAAACTGATACAAACCGAAGATGTTCGTTCGATCATCCATAGTCATAGCAACTGGAGTGATGGCAGCAATACGATTGAAGAAATGGCCAACGAGTGTATTAAAAGAGGGCTTGAGTACCTTGTTATCTCTGACCACTCCCAAACGGCTTTTTATGCAAATGGCCTGAAAGAAGACCGGATAAGAGAACAACACCGGCAAATTGATGCTTTGAATGAGCAGCTGGCTCCCTTCAGGATCTTCAAAAGCATTGAAAGTGATATACTTAATGACGGAAGCCTGGATTATCCGGAAGCTGTATTAAAAACCTTTGACCTCGTTATTGCCTCTGTACATAGCAACCTGAAGATGAATGAGGAGAAGGCCATGGCAAGGCTTATTAAAGCCATTGAAAATCCTTACACTACTATTCTCGGCCATATGACCGGCCGCCTGCTGCTTAGCAGGAATGGCTATCCTGTTGACCATAAAAAAATAATTGAAGCCTGCGCCATTAATAATGTAGTGATAGAACTCAATGCCCATCCACGCCGCCTTGATATTGACTGGAAGTATATTAATTATGCTATTGAAAAAGGTGTATTACTCTCCATCGATCCGGATGCACATGCACTTAGTGGATTTGATGATGTGCAATATGGTGTGCTGGCTGCGCAGAAAGGAGGAATGACGAAAGAGAATAATTTGAGCAGTTTTGGATTGAAGGAATTTGAGGAGTGGCTGAAAAATAATAAGAAACTTAAAAATATATAAGAACGTATGAATAAAGCTGCATTGCTTAAGGAACTAACAGTTCTATTCAATCAATCTACCCTCTCCTACCGCCAATATTTAGATGCGGGAAGAACATTCCATCATGCCCAGCAATTAAAATTGCATAATAGCAATGCATTAAAATTACTCAGAGAGAATCAACACCTGTTATCAGAAGAATTACAGAAAGATGCACAGTCCTTAATCACCCACTACACCGAATGGTCACAAAAATGGGAACAGCTGGCTGCTGAAAAAGAACACCAGCCCGACGATGTATTTGTATTTGCTAATGATGTTACTTTTCCAAAGCAAGCAGCACAAAATCTTGAAGCAGCATATCAAAAATTATAAAAGCGGAGTTCTGCCACTTCATCATTCAATATTTCTTGCCTGCTTGACGGCAGGCAGGTTCATCAGATCGTTATTCAATCCCCTACCATCCTATTCCGTAATCCTCTCCATTATTACTGCTGCCACCCCAGAAGCTACCGTGCTTCCAGTCAAAATAGATTGCATTGATTGGTCCGCTGGTGCGATTGCCGGTGGTTACTTTATATCCCATATTTTTTAGTTCATTTCTTACTGCTTCGGGTGTTGTATTATTTACCAGGATTTCACCGGGTCTAGGTTTGCGGTCATCTATTTTAGTTCCGCCGAGAGATAGCCACAACTGGTTACTATTAATATTGGCGGCTTCACAAGCCTGTTGTACCGTCATGTTGAACTCAACCATGTTCAGGAAAAACTGCAACAAGTTCTGGTCTTGTGTATCGCCACCCTGTACCGCAAATGATAAAAATGGTTTACCGTCTTTCAATGCCATGGTAGGCGTTAGTGTAACCCGTGGCCGTTTACCTGGCTCTATCACATTAAAAGGATTTATGGAAGCATCCAGCACAAAGCTCTGCAACCGCTGACTCATGCCCACACCAGTATTACCGGCAATGCAGGCAGGCATCCATCCACCACTTGGTGTTATGGAAACAACCCAGCCATCTTTATCCGCCGCCTCTACTGAAGTGGTACCCATCCACAATCTTTCCATATATAATTCATCAATCATAGCTGTGCCGGTTGAATCGTGTGCAGGAACAAAATTTCTCTCCCCATCACCAGCGGTATTCCATTTTTTCAGCAATTCAGTATAAGGATTGGTACTCCCTTCAAAAGGATAAGGATCTCCGGGACTAATACCCGGGTCATTTCTATCGGGCCTTACTAAGGCAGCTCTTTGCTTTGCATAATCTTTGTTCAGCAATCCTTTTATCGGTTCCGCCGGAGCAAAATAAGGATCGCCATAATAAAAATCACGGTCTGCAAAAGCAAGGTTCATGGCCTGGTAAACTGTATGAATATACTTTGAACTGTTGTAACCCATTTTTTTCAAATCAAAATTCTCAAGTATGTTCAATGATTGTAACAAGGCCGGTCCCTGTGTCCATTGCTGTAGTTTGTATACTTCAATGCCTTTGTAATTGACAGAGAGTGGTTCTTCTTCAATGGGCTTCCATTTTGCAAGATCATCGAGTGTTATCAATCCGCCTTGTTCCTGGCAACCTCTTACAAATTCTTTAGCAATATCGCCTTTATAAAAGCGGTCATTAGCCGCCATGATTGCTTCCTTGCGGTTCTTCTTATTTTTCAAAGCAGCTCTTTCTGTTTCTATCATTTTTGTAAGTGTAGCCAGCAGTTCTTTCTGCACAAAAATTTCACCAGCCTCCGGTGCTTCTCTTTTTTCTCCTGTATGAGGCAGGAAAACTTTCTTGCTATATGGCCATTCTTTAATTCTCTCCTTCCCTCTTTCCATTGAGTTAGCCGTTTGTGCGTCGATGGGATAACCAGCTGCTAATTCCATAGCTGGTTTTAACACCTGCTCCAAACTCATCGTTCCGTATTGCGCCAGCATGTGACACAAACCTCCTACCGTACCAGGTGTAATTGCTGCTAATGGTCCGTATTCCGGCGGAAATGAATAACCTTTGCTTTTAAAAAAATCAACTGTAGCTCCCGTTGGCGCTACCCCTAATGCATTGATGGCAATTACTTTTTTCGTTTTGGGATTATAGATCAATGCCTGTGTTTCACCTCCCCAGCTTAGTACATCCCACATCGTACAGGTTGACGCCAACATAGCACAGGCAGCATCGACTGCATTGCCACCCTGTTGAAATATCATTGAGCCTGCTGTAGCTGCCAGTGGCTTGCCAGTGATGGCCATCCAGTTTTTCCCGTGCAATGGCGGTTTTTGTGTCTGGGCATTCGCAATAACCGTAGTGATAGAAATGAGAAGTAACAAATAAAATCGTTTCATATGTTTAATTGCTTTAGATATCTGTAACAAGAGGTTTGTTGCTTAAAGATAAGAAGGAGAAAGAGTAATCGGCTATGTTGTTGAATCAATTAACTGCTGGCAACTCTACATAAAAAATGGTGCCGCTTCCCTGTGCTGTTTCAAACCATATTTTCCCTTTGGCCTGTTCTACAATTCCTTTGCACATCGCAAGCCCAAGACCTGTACCGGATGATTTAGTAGTAAAATTGGGGATGAAAATACGCTGCTGGGTCTCAGGAGGAATACCTTCCCCATTATCTTTTATACTGATAATGATTTTATTCCCTTCTTTTTTCTCATTGATTTCAATTTTGCAATGAGAGTTTTCCTTGCAGGCTTCCACAGCATTTGTAAACAGGTTAGTGAAAAGCCTATTCATCTGTGTCCTGTCTGCATTTACCATTACACTGTCGTTAACGGGATACCATACCATATCAAGATGCTGATTGGGCTGGTACAAGTCTTTTAATGAGCTAATCACATCATGCAGGTCGAACAATTCAACCTGGGTAATTCCAATATTGGCAAATTGAGAAAAGTCGGCCGCAATTTTGGAAAGGTGGTCAATCTGCTCTACCAATGTATTGGCCACACTGCTCGACAGCTCTTTTACATTTGGTTGATTATTATTAATCGCTTTTTGTAAGTACTGTATGCTGAGCTTCATCGGAGTCAACGGGTTTTTAATTTCATGCGCCACCTGTCGGGCCATTTCCCGCCAGGCCCCCTCTCTTTCGCTTTTGGCCAGGGCCGTGGCACTCTCTCCCAATTTATCCACCATCTTATTATATTCCTGCACCAGTTCACCTATCTCATCATTACGATTCCAGGTTATTTGCTCATTCATTTGTCCCAAATTCACTTCCCGCATCTTATCGCTGATGATAGAGAAAGAATTAGTGATACGGTTTGTAATAAACAAAGCGATCAATCCTGCAATCAGGAAGATGAAAGCATTAAGATTAATAATGGTAACAAGGAAGTTGGAAATTTCCTGGCGCAGTTCAGGTTTGGAGGTAAAATAAGGGATGTTTATATAGGCATAGACTTTCCCTTCATCATCTCTTACCGGTGAATAGATACTGAGATAAGAAAAATTACCGATTTTTTCTTCCTGTGAATGTTGCACCTGCCGCAACCTGTTCAAATGATAAAAGGCAGTTGGATCCATCTTCTTGCTCAAAACTCCTTTTGTATAAACATTCGCTTCTGATGAAACCTGCAGGTCACCCTCAAGATCATACACATTGACGTCTACTCCATGTATGTCAGAAACTTCATCCACTAATTTTTGCAGTCCCTGGTTTGAAACTGAATCATAAATTTTCACAACATCATCAAACGTATTATGATCAGACATTTTTTTCTCCATTTCATTCACCATAATTTTCATCGTCCGGCTTAGCTTTTCATTGTTACTCTGCTTATTGCGGCTGATAAAAAATGAAATGGTGGCAGCACCAATAACGAGGAAAGAAAAAATACTGATAAAAATGATGGTGCCATGTACTTGCGAACGGATATTCAATTGAAACAATTTTTTTAATCCCGACCAGTTATAACCCGTTTTAAGAATAAAAGAAATCAACTGCACAAACACTACGAGGAAAAGAAAAGAACAAAAAATATAGGAGAATAGCGTAATAGTTTCAATCGTTGCTTGCTTCTTTCTTGCTATAACCACTATTTTTTCGTTGCCGGCCTTATACCAAAGTTCATCATAATCACCATTCTTTCGTTGTTGAAACTCTTCTTTCGGCACCTCATTAGCAGTTAACCATATTGGGAATGGGTAATTACCTGGTGGAGAGATCAGCCGCAGGCTATCAAAAACTGCGTTAGAATAGATCGGTGAATTTTCCGGGTCAGTGGCCTTAAACTGGCGGAATAATTCCGGGAACAAGGCATCACGACTGTAATTTTTTAAGTTAGATACAATAAAAAAAGACCCCTGCTTTCTATCGGCGGTATCAGTAACATCCCTCCTCGTTATATAATTAAACTTATCAAAAGAAGTTTCATAATAAAATAGCCCCTCAGTCTCTGTTGGTTTTGACTGAACTGTCAGGATCGTATTCAATGATTCATACGAAAGAGGATCTTCGTTGAATAGAGGTCTATTGGCCGAATCATATACATACAACCTCGTATCATACTTGTTCAAAAAACCACTGTAGCTATCCGTAATAATACTATCTCTTAGTTTATGATTTCTTTCTTCTTCTGCAAAGCGGTAAAAATTATCGCTGAGAAACTCATTATCGAGATAACGGATTGCAATACTCATCAACCGTTCTCCTGCAGGATCTGTTTGCATTGCCAGTTTCTCTGCAATCAATTTTCTTCTCTCCCACTCCACTTTCCTGTTTTGTGAAAACATGATCGCAGTGATAGAAACTGAAAACACAAATATCCAGGAAAGTATACCGGCAATATTTATACGGATGCGGTTAAATATTACCCCTTTTCGGTTGACCAACCACGTATAAGCAAGTAACCAGAGCAATACAGGCAGATAAAACAATACTTCCGGATTTCCTGAACGAGTTGTGAGATACACTAATCCTGCAAAACCAATTGCAAAGAAGATAAGATAATTTTTCCCGGCAAACAAAGGAAAAATGAGACGGAATAATAATTGTGAGAAATAATAATATGATAAAGAAAGACAGGCCAGCACAAAGAATCCCGCAACTGTATAGCGGTTAAGACTGAAAAAATTAGTTACATCAAACGATATTTTTGAATCAGCCACTAAACTCCGGATAACCGTAGCTAAAATAAAAGTTGAAAATATCAACAGGCACAATGAAAGAATACCAGTGATCCATTTTAGCCGGATAGAAAATTTTTCTGTTGGATTATCAACATAACGCAGCTTAGACCAGGCAAACAAGACCAGCCAGCAAAACAAAACTGCATTGATCAATAAATCACCCAACGACCGCTGAATAGCATTGGACCCATAAATCAACGGACTGAATAATTCAAACTGACGAAGGTTCAATATAGAAGGAAAGTAATAGGTAGCTAACCGAAGAGCTATTAATATTACTGCAAGCAGGCCAATAGATCTCCATGTTCTGTTTTTCCTGGCAACAGATTCTGCAAACAGATGAATAAAAAGAAAAAGTAACAACACTCCGCTAAACCTTAACAGAATCGTTCTCCTGTCATTATAGGGAACTGCTACCGATGTTTTCTTATCTAAATAGAAAAGAGTTTTTCCTGAAATCGCTTTTACCGGAAAATCTGTAACTGTCTCACTAAGCCTCACTCTTTTATCGGCCGAACTACTATAAAAAAATTTCTCGGGAAGATAATCGGTAGTGATAAAAAATTCAGACCGGACCGGCACCATTGCAAAGGAAAGTAATTGACTACCCCTGCTGATGTCAGTTATTGTCTTGCGGATAACATAATACCATCCGTTTGATTCTTTTGAGAAGTACTCCCCGTCGGCAGCCACCAGCATATCAGCAGGAGGCACCACCAGTTGATCATTCCAAAAACGCATGGTGATATTTCCATAATCATCTGTTGTATAAAGATAGATTCCATACTTCTTAGCTGCGAGAAAGTTGAACTTACTTAAGGTTTCACCCTGGGCGAGCAATTGACTGATCAAAGAAGTGTCTTTACAAAAGGCAGTAAAATCATCATGCTGCTTTTTAATATAATTCTCAGCCAGTTTTACTTCCTGGGCAACAGATGAACGATTTTTATAGAGCTTATTGAATAGAAAGGAAAGAATAAAAAGTAATGCTGCCAGTAACAACAGGCTATACTTACTCAACAGGATATTTTTAATGGGTGGCTTCACTATTGTGGCCGCTGTTGTTTAATAAGGTTCCAGATGGCATCCATTTCCTGTAAGGTCATATCAGCAAGGTTTTTACCGCTTTGCAGGGCCTGTTCTTCCATCTTTGTAAACCGGTGGATGAATTTTTTATTTGTCTTCTCCAGTGCATTTTCGGCATCAACCTGCAAAAACCGTGCATAATTAATTAAGGAGAAGACAACGTCGCCAAACTCCTCCTCAACTTCTGCCTGAAGCTTCTCTTGATCCGGACTCTGGACTCCTGACTCCAGACTCCTAATTGCTTCTTTCAACTCACTCATCTCCTCTTCCACTTTTTCCCAAACTTGCTCCTTATTATCCCATTCAAAGCCCACCTGTTTAGCTTTTTCCTGCAACCGCATGGCCTTTACGGTCGCTGGTAATGATTTTGGGACTCCCGCAATCACCGACTTTTTACCCTCTTTCAACTTCAGCTTTTCCCAATTCTTTTTCACATCATCAGCATCATTCACTTTTACGTCTCCATAAATATGCGGATGCCGGGAAATCAGTTTTTCGCAAATCCCATTTATCACTTCATCCAATTCAAATTTCTTTTCTTCGCTGCCAATTTTTGCATAAAAAACAATATGCAGCAACATATCACCCAGTTCTTCTTTGATGCCTTTCCAATTCTCGTCTGTTATCGCATCTGCCAATTCATATGTTTCTTCAATCGTCATTTGCCTGAGCGATTGAATGGTTTGTTTTTTATCCCAGGGGCATTTTTCACGGAGATCGTCCATAATTTCCACTAAACGCAAAAAAGCAGTATCATTTTTTTTATTCATAGCATTGTCTCAATTAAATAGTAGCGGCTGAAAATAGTAAGAACCCGGTAAATAAAATCACCATCATTATCAATGATAAAAAAGAAACTAACAGGAATTTGATAAATGTCTTACCCCAACCTTGCTTATAATAATTATGCATGGCAATATACAAGTAAGTACCAAGGCCAATAAAGAAAATGGCCTGCATCGTATCCAGAAAATTCCAGTCTGTAATATCCTGCAATTTATCGAGGCCAAACACGACCAGTAAAACAATAAATGAAAAAACATATAAATGAATGGTGAACACCCCATGATCTGCAAAGTAAAATTGCTTTCGCCGTATGTAAACCAGCCTTAGTATAAGAGCAAATAGGGGCAACGAAACAAAAAGCAGGTAAGGTAACCGGTGAAAAAACCCTTCTAATAATTTAGTAACCGCTTCCTCTGGTCTTCCTTTGTATTTGGTGTCGATCTGAATACCCCTTTTAATGATAAGTCTCAGCAACCAACCATCTCTTTTTGAAAGTGGTAATGTCTTTTGCACTGAATCATATTCGGCAAAACTGGTATAATTCCCCCCTCCAAAATTGATCCTTAACCCCTTTTTATTTTCTTCGTCCAAAGTATCCTCCGCAAGAAAAGGGCGGGTTGTATCCTGTAATAAAAGAAGCTTTTCCAGCAACAGCTTATTGGAAGTATCCTTTCTCAACTTGTTTTGCAACGAAATAATGTAATCAGCCCTCTGCTTAGTGTCTAAAGTAGGTGCTGCACCTGTATCAACAGCATCTGAAGGTTTGAATAAGCTAAAAAAAAGTAAAAAGAAAATAGCAGATGAAAACACATACATCTTTATCGGGTGCAGATAACTGGCCCGCCGGCCTATCATGTATTCTGTTGATAAAAATCCGGGTCGTAAGACAAGATGATGTACCGTATTAAAAAAATTGCTGTCGAAATGGGTGATATCATAAAAAAAATGAGTGACCATGTGCCAGAAAGTTTCTTTAGGCACTACATTCTCCTGCCCGCAATGCTGGCAATATTTGCCCTGTACAACCGTTCCGCAGTTTAAACAGTCTTTCTCTTTACGCTGTGGTATGTGAGACACGGTAATTTTTTCTTAAAAATAAGTACAAAAAAATACAAGAACTCTTTCTTTTTCGTTACTGAACAATTAAGGTAACTTTGATCAGCAAAAGCAATATCATCGGCATGAAAACCATTTTACTACCCATTCTTCTACTTTGTTCCTTTGCCCTGAAAGCACAGTATTATTATAATGATATTATCAGTACCCAGGAAACTAACCGACTGATGAAAACCTACCTTGCTAATAAAGTAAGAACCATATCTGCTACAGGTTTTGATCAACGGGGTGCAAAAGCAACTGACTTTTCAGAATTTCACGAGGTAAGAGATAACGGAACAACCCTCAAATCAACTACGATCAATAATCTAAACAAGACCCTTATTTATTACCGTTTCGATAACCAGGGAAGAATTGTAAACATGACGGATTCTTCAACTGCGGTGGAGAGCATAACAACTTATCAATATGATGGGAATGGGCGGATAAACAAGGTGCAAAACATTACAAAAGATGCCGCCAGCGATTTTAATCAAACCGAAGTTCATCAGTGGATTTATAATATAGCGGGCAAGCCAGAGAAAATGTGGCGCATCATTAATACAACTGATAGTCTCGAAATTCGATTTACACCAGATGAAGAAGGTAACACCGGCGATGAAAAAACAATCAGAAGGGGAATTGAAACAGCCACCATCTATTATTATTATGATGATAAAAAACGCCTTTCTGATATTGTAAGATATAATACCAAAGCAAAAAAATTACTGCCGGATGTTTTGTTTGAGTACGACGAAAACGATCGGGTAATCCAAAAAATTACCACTACTTCCAGCCTCACCCTCGGCTATCTTATCTGGCGATATATCTTCGACGAAAAAGGGCTGAAAATCAAAGAGGCTCTCTTCAATGATGACAAACAACTTACTGGCAAAATTGAATACAACTACACATTCGGGCAATAGGATACATCGTAATTAAATCATCTTTCCTCCTGACAAGTCTCATTGAGCCAATTACTATTTCTTTATAACTTACAGAAAATATTTCTGTATGCTTGGCACTCTTAGCGACAAACAAATTGACACCCTGTTACTCAGCCAGGTAACTGGCAGAATTGGTTGCCATGCTGACAACCGAACTTACGTTGTGCCTGTAACGTATGTTTATGATGATGGGAAAATCCTTTGTCATACCCGTGAAGGTTCAAAGCTGGAAATGATGCGAAAGAACCCTGAAGTATGTTTTGAAGTAGACCAAATTCAAAATATGGCCAATTGGCAAAGTGTCATCATTTGGGGAACTTTTGAAGAATTAGGTGGTGAACAGGCAAAGGAAGCAATGGAAAAACTGATTCACAGAATGAAACCTCTGATGACCAGCGAAACGGCCCATCCGCTTGAGCCAGGAGAAAGTCATGAAAGAAGAGATACACGTGGTTTTACCGCCATCGTTTACCAAATAAAAATAAAAGAGAAAACGGGCAGGTTTGAGAAAAGATAGATTACACCCGGATTACTGAATTGTAAAATATGTCTGACTACAATACCATATTTCTAAGTTGGAACAAAATTCAGAAAGATTTTGAAAAAAACCATTCTCTGCTACTGCTGCATATCCATACAGAACCAGTACATGATATAAGAGTTGCTACTAAAAAACTGAGAGCTTTGCTGAGTTTGTATATGCTGCTCAAAAAAGAGTCTGAATGGGAATATTATTTTAACAGCACCCAAAATCTCTTTGATGTACTTGGCCGGCACAGAGATGCAGAAACCTGTCTTTCTTTAACAATAGTCTATGAAAAAGAAACAACTACCTCTTGTAAGGATTGGAAAAATCATCTGCAGTCACAATTAAAAACAACCCGGGCCTGGGCTAACCAGGAAGTACACCGGTATCATAAGAAAGAATTGGCAAAGGTTGGCATTTTATTAAAGCAGGATAGTAGCCTTACGGATAGAAATAAATTCTTAAAGGACCTCACTGCTATTATTTATACTCATTTATCTGAAACAAAGAAACATTTCCGGCAGCCGCACCTGGTGCGGAAAAAATTAAAAGAAGTTTATTACTGGATTGCCCTATTTGCCGATGATAAAGTAATAGCCTCATGGTACCCGGAAGAACTGCATTCCATTCTTGACGACCTGGGAGCCTGGCAGGATAATGAAATTTTGGACGTAAGAATGAAGCATTTTAGAAAAGACTATTTGCCGAAGCCCTTTACCGAATATGAGCAATTGAAAAAATTTCAGGATAAAATTAAAGACACTAAATCGATGCTGATCAAGACAGCGAATAGTAAAGTAAGAAGTTGGATAAAGAAAGTTACAGCTAAAGAAAAAAGCGAAACATAAGTTTCGCTTTTTTGTGCCCGAGACTGGAGTACCTTAAGGCCTATTTCTTTATATCCCATTTTACTCCAATTAGTCCTGAAACCCTTTACTATAAAGGCTTTCATAGCATAAACGAAGAACACCGTAAAAAATGAAATCAAAAAGAACAGTCCCCTGAAACGTCCCCTGCCTAAATCTTTCTCCCCTATATTTGATGAAATTATTCCGTATGCCCACTTCTACTTTCGTACTCAAAGAACCTACCAGTACTGAACCGACTTTAGTTTATTTGCTTTTCCGTTTCAACAATATTAAACTGAAATATTCAACAGGTCAAAAGATTCATCCTAAATTCTGGAATGCAAAAAAGGAAAAACAACGTTCTAAAGAAACAAGACTATTTGAGGGATATGGAGAGTTTAACACCCTGCTTGACAATTTGGAGAACTGCGCCCACAATCATTACAGAAAGCTTTTGAATGACAAAATCACCCCTACTCCTGACCTGCTAAGGCCTGCTTTGAATGAAGTTTTAAAGAAAAGTGATGGTAAAGAAACTGACCTGATAAGCTTTGCCGAATATATTGTGGAGACTTCCGACCGGAAGCCGGGAACAAAAAAACAACTAAGACAGTCTATCAGAATCCTCCGGGAATTTAAACAGGCTACTAAACGAAGCCTTCATTTTGATTCCATTGACCTTGAATTTTATGACCTCTTTATTGATTTTTTGATAAGAAAAGACTACGGGAAGAATACAATCGGAACATTTATAAAGAATATCAAAGTGTTTATGGGGGAAGCAGTAGACAGAAAGCTAACCACTAACCTGCAATACAAAAACAGGAGGTTTAAAAATGTGGAAGAAAATGCTGAAACTATCTACTTATCAGAAAGCGAAATAAAAAAACTCTATAACCTTTCCCTGGCTAATACAAAACGTCTTGAAAAAGTTAGGGATTTGTTTATTATCGCATGTTATACTGGATTAAGATTTTCTGACCTTATCGAATTGAGAAAGGAGAATGTTAGCCAAGATGGAAATGTAGTTCGCATTAGAACCCAAAAGACTGGTGAGGTTGTCATCATTCCATTAAAGGGGTATGTAAAGGAAATATTAAACAAGTATGAAGGAATGCCTCCGCAAAGCTTCTCAAACCAAAAAATGAATGATTACCTGAAAGAGTTGGGAGAACTTGCCGAAATAGACGAGAATGTAATCATAACAGCTACAAAAGGCGGAATCAGAAAAGCAGAAGACTTTAAAAAGTGGCAATTAATCACTACCCATACTGCCCGGAGGTCCTTTGCTACTAATGCCTATCTTTCCGGCCTTCCTACTATTTCAATAATGAAAATCACAGGACATAGAACCGAAAAATCATTTCTGAAATACATCAAGATAAGTCAGGAAGACAATGCAAATAAATTATTAAGTCACCCTTTTTTCAAATAATTATGTCATTAACAGATTTTAGAATTCGCAAAATAGAGCAACGTATTACTGTTATTGAAGAGACTATTTTTAAAAAAGTAAAAAGATTACGAGCAACGGAAGGGCAAAGATTTTTAATTTTTTTTCACTTAGGGCTTATTAAAACAATTAATGAATTACCGGTTTCCCAAAACCAAAAGGATTTACTAGTTTCATTAATGTTAGATATTGACCCAAATAATTCAAAGAAATTCCTCTCTGAATCTGCAAAGAAAGAAAGACCTCTATTAAACACTATCGCTAATTATACATTTCTATCAGATTTTTTTGATAAGGAGGGCTATAATGAAATTTTTAATAAAGTTGAGAAAATCCTTGCCTCACTAAAAGCGAACAAAGAAGCAGCGAATTAGATTAAATTCAATCCTAAAGTATTTTCAAAGAAAGGGGTTACCCTTTTCATTTACCCCCACCCCCCTCGACCTCATATTTGCTTTATAATTAAAACAAGTAAATATGAATGAAATTTTATTCTCGGGGATTAAAGTAAATGAACTGCTTGAACGGATTAGCCATTTACTGGATTCCAAACTAGGAACCCCCAAAAAAGAAACACCAAAATCCGGTTATTTATCACGCAAAGAAGTTGCCCATCTTCTTAAAATCACTTTGCCCACTCTTCATGACTGGACAAAACTCGGCTGGCTAAAAGCCTACAAAATCGGGACAAGGGTTTTATACAAGCCTGATGAAGTTCAGCTATCTGTTGAAACCTTGTCATCACTTAAACACAAAAAAGGAGGGTTTCGCCATGCATAAAAATAAAATGTATGCCTGCTTTGCCTTTTTCCCGGATGGTACTGTAAAGCGTTGGAAGTATGTCACCAATCTGGACAGCTTTAAAGAGTTCTTGAACAAAAGCCATCCTTCATGGAAGTACTTTAATGTCTATGACAAAGGGACTAAGGATTATCTGAAACGAATTTATCCCGGAAATGCTAACACTAAAGTACTGGCCGCTTTAATGTATTTCTTCGTTTTATTGTCATCCTATGAAAACACCTTTAATAAAACAACCTTCAATAAAACCACCTTTATTAATGGTTTTAATAATACTGCTACGATTTCCACCACTTTAAACCCAAAAGGAGGCTTAAAATGGTTATCGTAAAAAACACTTACGGCATAAGTGCCTCCCTGTGTCCTAGTCTTTCAAACCCTGACATGCTTAACAAGTTGGGCGGTTCATCTCTCGAAAGGAAGAAGTACCCTAAAAAGCCTTACAATGAGATTGAAGAACTACTAAGAAAGCCGCTTGTACCAAGGGAAGAAATAAAGGAAACCCGATTTCGCAGTATGTCAAAAAGAACAAAATCTAAAATCCGGAAAAAACTGATTTCGTTCGCCCGGATCCAAAAGAGACAAAGTTTTCTGACTCTCACTTTTTGTAATCAGGTTACCGATAGCCATGCAGTTAAAATACTTGCTGACTTTTTAAAGAATGTAACTAAACAAAATCGGGGCTTTCAATATCTCTGGGTAGCCGAAAAGCAAACCAAAAATGAAGTCTTCAAGGATAATATACACTTCCATATCATAACCAACATGTTTTGGAAAATAGACAAGTGGTGGAAGTATTGGCTAGAACTTCAGGCAAAGCATGGCATCATCCCAAGAAACCCGGATTACAAGCCAGCATCTGCTTTTGATGTTAGAAGTGTGAAATCAAATAATATAAAGGGCATTGTAAATTACCTGACCAAGTATGTAACGAAAAACTCAGGACAGTTTACATGCCAGGTCTGGAACTGCTCTAAGAAAATATCCCGGCTATACACAGATTTCTATACTGGAATAGAATTCATTCGCCAGTTAGAAAAACTTGAAAAGGAAGGGCAGTTAGGGGGAGAGTTAAAAGTATTCCCTCAACTATACTGCAATATCACCTTGATACCTCTCAATCGAACAACAATGAATTTTTATAACAGGCTTGATGTAAAAAACAATACTGTTTGGAATAGTGAAGAAATTAAAGAGGGGGTATCCAATGATTAAAGGCGCATTGAATCTTCCCCGCATAAGTTGTCTTGAACTTGAACAGGAAAATATAGAAAATATTCTAAAGGATATAAGCAGAGCAAAAGCAGTTGTTACATTTTATGAGACAGTGAAAGGAGAGTATAAGTTTCTCTTCACTGATTTAGGAGAAAATGAATATGCTTTATTGCTTATGCAAATACATCGAAATGTTGAAGTCTTTGATTTTTTCAAACTTATTATTATAACTATTGAAGAAATGAGAAAAGATTTTGCAAAAACCCTTGAGTTTACTAACAAGGCGGTTGAATATCTAAAGTTAAAAAGACAAAGTAAATAAAATTAAGTCTTGTTCAAACTTATAAAGAACTCTTATTATAGATAAATTAGCCGCAATATTTTTTTAATCCTATGCCATATCAGGATAAAATTTTACAGTACTATTAAGAGGTCAAGAAATTAATTATGTTTAAAAAATACCTGAATAGATTATTTTATTTGTCAAGGTTTTATATAATCGATAAATTAAATAATCACTGACATATCTATTCATTTGATTTATTAAATATTTTTATATCACTGGCATTAAACACGCTTGCAGATTTGTGATTTAAATCGTATGTAAATAAATAATTTCTAGTGCGGCCTAAGAAAATATGTGAGCTATCGCTACGAAACGTTGAATCCCCATTTTTAAATATAATTTCAATTTTAACTGATTTAGCACGTCTTGGGAGCACTTTAGATGTTGAATAGCCTTTAAATACTGCTATTGATAACAAAACTATAAATACGTAAAACACTTCGCGAAGAACAATAGGAATTTTTATACTTTTTTCTTTTTCAAAAAACCTGTAACACATCTCTAGAGATGGGGGTCCAAATAAGACGACACCTGTCATAAAGACTAAATAACTAGTAAAATATGGCATTATTTTAAACTCTGCCAAGACATAATAAACAACTACAAAAAGCAAAAGAATAAGAGAGAGGTAAAGCAGTTGCTTACGTAAAATTCGTCCTTTTTTAATAATATCTACATTGGTTGAATCTGGGAAAAGTTCAGATTTTGTAAAAAAGAAAATGCTACCAATTAAAAAAATAAACATTGTAGGCAAATCTGTAATTAGAGGAACAAATAAAAGTAATGCTTCGCTTGTATCAAGATAGTCTGTAATAACTAAGCCGAATTGTTTATATAGAAAGAAATGATATCCAAGCCCACAGGCTGTGAGCAAAACATATAGAATAGAAAAGAATTTAATAATGTTTTCTATCCCATACTTTTCCTTACTATCAATCGGCTTAGATTCACTATTTGTTGATTTCGCCATTATACTAAAATGTTTAAGGAAATACTGAGTACCAAGGAATTGTTTTATATGTATTTATTTCCTCCACTTCATCCATACTTATTATTCTGGTTTTTGAAGAATTATAATTTATACTTGGATATAAAATAAAGATATAATCCTTTGTCTTACCAAGGAAATAGGCAGAATCAATACAATCTATAACTTCATTGTTTTCTTTCAAATTTATCCTATGTGTTACCTCTAGACGAGGGCTGTGTCGTAAATCTGAAATTCTTAAAATCTCGACACGATGATAATAATATATTATAATAAAAAACGACACTATTAGTGTGATGATTGAATATTTTTCTATCCTATATTTATCACTTTCGTCTGATTTAGAAAAAGTTTGCGACCAATTAAACATGAAATATATGTTCAACAATACTATAAAAGCTCGTAAAAGTATAAACCACTCGCTATTTATTGCACTTCTAAACCACATTGGAATATAAACCATAAACAACATCATTGGTACTAGACCAATAAAAAAGTAGACCACAACCCCCTTAAAGAATTGCTTTCTTCGTGCACTTCTATTGTATTTTGGGATTAAAAAAAAACGTTTTAAGGGCTCTTGAAAAACAACCTGAAATGAATAGAAAAATATAAAAGATAATAAGGATAAACACACCATTAAAAATAATTTATGAAGAAATAACATTATTGCATCAGTTAAGCTTATGTAACTGAAGATGTCAATTCCAAAAAAATTATAATGTAATCCTTCGTACCAAAGTGCACCAAGGAGAAAAATCAAACTAATAAAGGAAATTAATTTTGGTACGCTCCCTAAATATTTAAATAAAAAATTCATGATTTATTATTCTATACTCAAATCTTGGCTCATTTCATTTAACAGCTATGTCTTATACAGCTATAAGATAAAAAATGGTTCGTTAATTTCAAAGAAAGACCAGTTCCCAATTATTAACTCTATAAAGGGGGCTTAAAGCATCACCTAATGAGTTATGCAAATAAATGGTTGAATATGAAAGTTATAATAAGTCCCCGGAAACGTCCCCTGAAAAGACAAAACCCCTGTCAAACTCGCTGCTGACAAGGGTTTTAGGTTTTTACTTGTGCCCGAGACTGGATTCGAACCAGCACACCGTTTCCAGCGCCACCACCTCAAGGTGGTGCGTCTACCAATTTCGCCACCCGGGCAACCGTCCTGATAATTCAGGATTGCAAATGTAAGCGGTTTTATGCTAAAGTGAATTAACAACGAGCCCATTTTCTTACTATGAAAGGTGCTGACAGAAGAACTGCTTAATTCTCTTTAGTATTATTTTTTCAACACAATTCTAAACGTAGTTCCTTTCCCAATCTCTGATTGTTTTACAAAAATTTGTCCCTTGTGGTATTGCTCAACGATACGGCGGGAAAGGCTCAAACCCAGCCCCCACCCTCGTTTTTTAGTCGTAAAGCCCGGCTTAAAGACTCTGGCGATATTTTGTTTACTGATTCCTTTTCCGGTATCTGTTATATCAATAGTGGTTTCTTTAGCCCCATTAGTAACATC
>CALRVH010000057.1:0-19748 GCA_943371565.1 Chitinophaga pinensis
CTTTCTTTAAATCATTGAATAACTCACCTAGCTGGTAAGCATTATTGCCAATAACCGCTTCTGCTTCTAATAATTTATTAAGCGTTCCCGGAGCAAGTAAACGGTTCAGCGCATTGTCCTGAAGAGCAGCTATTGTAGCTAGTCCGCTAACCCCAGTTTTACTAAAAATATCCTGGTTCAATAACCAGGTGGGAGTTGTAAATAATTGCTTGTTGATAAAATCAACCGCTTCTTGTTGCTTAGCTTTAGAAGTATACGCATACACAGGACCTGCTTCTTCTACTGTTTTTGGAGTTAACGTAATACCGCCAATATTCCGGCTTACATGGCCCATATAGCGATTGAACTGGCCTCTCAATTGATCATACATTTCAGCCAGGCTGCCATATCCTTCATTACTTTCTTTTGCCCAACTTGGAAGGTTTGGCAATATTCTTTTGAGGTTGGCTATACCATATGCGGAGGCTTTAACAGCGTCATTACTTAAATCCTCTGACTGGTTTCTTGGATCATCTGCATTGGACTCTCCATCGCCCCACCAAAGGGTTCTATTTTTTAATTTCTCTATCACCCATTTATTCAAATATTCTTTTTCAGCCGCCTCATCTTTAAAATCAGGGAACCAACGATAACCCCATTCAATTGCCCATTTATCGTAATCGCCAATCCTACCCATCAGTTCTTCTCCACTCAATCCATCTTCCGGCTGTGCTACATAATTAAACCTGGCATAATCCATAATAGAAGGAGTATGACCATTGGCTGCGACCCAGGCTTTATTTCTTAAGTTTTCAACTGGTACAGTGCTGCTTGATCCAAAATTATGGCGAAGCCCCAATGTATGACCCACTTCATGTGAAGAAACAAAGCGGACCAGTCGTCCCATTAACTGGTCATCAAATACTAATTTTCTTGCATTGGCATCTACAGCAGCTGTCTGAATAAAATACCAGTTGCGGACCAGACTCATTACATTATGATACCAGTTGATATGGGTTTCAATTATCTCACCGCTGCGGGGATCTGCCACACTCGGGCCGCTTGCATTGGCTACATCAGAGGCTTTATAAACGATAGCAGAGTTACGGGCATCATCAAGACTCCAGGTACTATCCTCTTCTTTTGTTGGTGCAAGTTTACCGATAATGGCATTCTTAAATCCTGCTTTTTCAAATGCTACCTGCCAGTCGTTCACACCTTGTATAAGATAAGGCACCCATTTTTGGGGAGTAGCAGGATCTATATAATAAATAATCGGCTTCTTTGGCTCTACCAATTCTCCTCGCTTATACTTTTCAATATCTTCGTCTTTTGGCTCCAGCCTCCATCTTTTTGCCATAAAAACATTTTTCACTCCTTGAGGATTTGCGTCAAAATCTACATAACCCATAGTGAAATATCCAATACGCTTATCAAATTTTCTGGCATTCATAGGAACCTTAGGTAATAGAACCAGTGAACTGTTCAATTCATAAGTCAGGTTACCACCCCCACCAGGAGTACCCGGAGCGGAAGGCATTCTTCCATAAGTTTTTACCGCTTTTATTTCAACATTAATCGGGTAAGATTTAACCGATACCACATACGATTTATCTGATTGTAAAACACCAATCCGAAGTGTTGTCTTGAACGCACTGTTGAAATGTAATACTTCATTGTCGCCGCTTATATAATCAGTAATATCAATAACAGCTCCTGTTGAATCTTTACCCAACGACTTAATATCAAAGGCAGCAGCAATTGGCTGAAGATTTGAATTGCTCAATGATGTAAACATTGGAGACGATGAGTCCTTTGCATACTCTGCATAAGAGATCGTTCTCAGGAAAATTTTATTGCTTGGGCCCTTTTCAAATCTAACAACCCCCTGCCCTATCTGATCTCCACCATAACCGAGGAAACCACCAATACGGTTAGCTGCTGCAGATTTTGAAATTCTGTTAACTACCAAAATTTCTCTGCCAAATAATGAATCAGGTATTTCAAGAAAATATTTTTCCTCTACCTTATGCACCCAAAACAAACCACCATCAGAAATAGCTTTTGAAGTGATTACATCTTTATATGGTTTAGGACCATTCGTAGAAGCTGGGGGTATACGCCGGGTTGAATCCTGACGATTACCTGTTGTGGGCTGTGCTACCACAGCTATTGAAACGGACATTGATATTAACAAAAGAAATACACTGGAAAGGTGCGATCGCATATATATCGGGTTTAAAATATGATGGCTCAAGATACGGAAAGCAGTGGTTTAGAGAAGCTATTAGTACTATTTTGTACGAACGGTTCAAAACAACAGATGAACATTATACATATATCTATAAAATATATTGCATCCAATAAAAATCCCGGGCAGTAACCAAATTGGTAACACCCGGGATTGAATAAATTTAAGAGTATATACTATTTAAGGCAGTCTTTCGCCATTTCTGTCATCGTTGCCACATCTAGTTTTGTTGCATCTGCGGGATCTGGATATTTCACTTCTACTTTTCCAAGCATACATGAGCAATATGACTTTGCTTTATCTTCTCCCATTCCTGCACTTGCTCCTTTCACACAATTCTCAGAGAAGGCATCTCGTTCTTTTTGCGGCCATCCCGAAGAATTTTTTTTGCCTTTACAACCTGTTATCAATATTGATGCAAATAATAGAATGACAATTGTTTTCATGATTGATGGTTTTAGTTTTTGATATTTATTTTAAATATAATCTTTTCCTCCCTAACTGAATCCTTTATGAAAATAAAATAACCCATCGGCAGTACCAATGGGTTATCACTTAAAAAAATATAGAGATTACCCTTTCTTCTTTCCTTTTGGTGCAAACATTGCCAGCATCCTGCGGCCTTCCATTTTCGGCATGCTTTCCAATATACCTACTTCGGCTAAGCGTTCAGCAAACTTGAGCAGCAATAGCTGTCCCCTATCCTGGAATTGAATAGCCCGTCCTTTGAACTGTACATATGCTTTTACTTTGTTGCCATCTTTAAGAAACTCAACGGCATGCTTAGCTTTGAAATCAAAGTCATGGTCATCCGTATTGGGAGTAAAACGTATTTCCTTTACCTCAGAGACTTTGCTCTTGGCCTTCATCTCTTTTTCTTTCTTCTTCTTATCGTACAGGAATTTATTGTAGTCAATGATTTTGCAAACGGGAGGATCAACGGTCGGAGAAATTTCCACCAGGTCTAATTGCTGGTCCTGGGCCATTTTTAACGCCACCTGTGTATCATAAATGCCTACTTCAACATTTTCACCAACTAAGCGAACCTGTGGTACCCTGATAAAATTGTTGATACGATGTTCTGCTTCTTTGCGGGGGGCAAACCTGCCTCTGAAACCGCCTTTGTTGAATCCGCCACCGCCGGGTTTATAACCGCCGCCGCCTGCTGGTCTGTTGAACCCGCCTCCGGGTTTTTGTGGTACTGCCATTTACTTTTTTTAGTTAAGCCCCATCCCTGTAAGGAGCATTTTATTTTTATTGATTAATGCCTCGTACAGGGCTTGAGGCTATTGAAAATACTAATTTATTCTTCTCTCCGTTCTTTTATCTCAATTAACGCTTCTTTCAAAAATTCGTCAACTTCTTGTACACCGATATCTCCTTTTCCTTGTCTTCTTACCGCGACTTTATTTTCATTCATCTCCTTCTCTCCTACTACCAGCATGTAAGGCACTCTTAGGAGTTCAGTATCCCGGATCTTCTTTCCAATCTTTTCATTCCTGTCATCAACTTCACAACGAATATCTGCTTTTTTCAGTTTATCTGAAACAGATTTTGCATAGTCCAAAAACTTATCGCTGATGGGCAACACTTTTACCTGTACAGGCGCCAACCACAAAGGGAATTTGCCTGCGTAGTGCTCCAATAGGAAACCGATGAAACGTTCGTGGGTTCCCAGTGGAGCCCGGTGAATGATCAATGGGATTTCAGGCTCATTATTCTGATTGGTAAATGATAACTTGAAGCTGCGGGGTTGGGCAAAGTCAACCTGGTTGGTAGCCAGCGTAAATTCCCTTCCGATAGCACTCCATATCTGTACATCAATCTTGGGTCCGTAAAATGCGCCTTCTCCTTTTACTTCTACAAAAGGGACACCAGTTTCTATCAATACATTTCTAACTAATTCTTCTGTTTCTAACCAAAGTTCAGGTTCGTTTACATATTTCTCGCCCAGTTTTGCCGGATCGTGCAAGCTTAAACGCATCACATATTTTTCAATCCCAAATATTTTAAAGTACTTAAGATACATCGCATTCACCGCTTTAAACTCCTCGGCAAATTGTTCTTTAGTGCAATAAATGTGTGCATCATTCATGTGCAGGCAGCGAACTCGCATTAAGCCAAACAACTCACCACTTTGCTCATAACGATAACAGGTGCCATACTCTGCGATCCTGTAAGGCATATCCCGGTAACTCTTTTGCTCTGCATCAAATATTTTATGGTGATGCGGACAGTTCATTGCCCGCAGGTAATATTTTTCTCCATCCATTTCCATCGGAGGAAACATGCTGTCGGCATAGTAAGGCAAATGGCCACTGGTCAAATACAAATTCTCTTTCGCAATATGAGGGGTCACCACTCTTTTATAACCGCCGGCTAATTCAGTTTCTTTAGCCAATTTTTCTAATTCTTCAATAATGACGGTACCGTTCGGCATCCATAGTATAAGTCCGGCGCCAATATCATCATTAGTGGTATAAATGCTTAATTCTTTTCCGAGTTTTCTATGGTCCCTTTTCTTTGCTTCCTCCAGCATGGTTAGGTATTCCTCCAGTTCCTTTTGAGAAGGATAAGTAACGCCATACACTCTTGTCAGCATTTTATTTTTTTCATTGCCTTTCCAATAAGCACCGGCAATGCTTGTAAGCTTTATTGCTTTGATAAAAGAGGTGTTAGGAATATGTGGCCCGCGGCAGAGGTCAGTAAAACTTCCCTGCGAATAAAAAGTAATTTCCCCATCAGTAAGGTTACTCAGCAAATCCAATTTATATTCATCGCCTTTTTCCGTAAAATATTTTACAGCTTCCTCTTTAGGGATTTCTTTTCGCAGATACTCGCTGTTTTTCTTAGCCAGTTCATTCATCTTTTTTTCTAATGCCAGCAGGTCATCCTCATTCATCTTTTTATCACCCAGATCCATATCGTAATAAAACCCATTGTCCACAGGAGGCCCAACCCAGAATTTTACTCCCGGAAATAATGATTCTACAGCCTCTGCCATCAGGTGTGCAGACGAATGCCAGAACGTATTCTTTCCATCGGTGTCATTCCAGGTCAACAATTTCAATGAAGCATCTTCATTGATAGGCCGTGTGGCATCCCACACTTCTCCATTAATAGTTGCTGCCAAAACTTTCCTGGCCAGCCCTTCAGAAATTGATTTAGCAACATCTAATGCAGTAGTACCTTTCTCGTATTGCCTGACTGCACCGTCCGGTAGTGTAATATTGATCATATCTTAATTGGTTCCCTCTGAAATTTAGGGTGGGCAAAATTAACAAACTATTGCCGGAGTTCAATCAGTCAATTTGAACTTATTCATTAGTTTTGACCCTGTTATGTTGAGGACCTTCTACAGACATTTATTCGTTTTCTTATTGCTGATCCCGTTCACCCAACTTAGCATCCAGGCACAAGATTTAACGGGCATCTGGCGGGGCTATTTTGTGACAGATGTTGGGGAAAAATACAAACTTGAATTTCAGATAAATGGGACATCTGCCAACTTTTCGTCAGGAGTATCTTATTCTTATTTAGATGTGAGGTTTTACGGCAAAGCTTCTATGAAGGGAAGTTTTGCCAAGGCCAATAAAAATCTCAAGATCCGGGAAATCAAAACAGTGGAAGTAAAGAATTTGGAGGGTGGCGGTACCTGTATCATGAATTATGATCTGTTTTATGCCAAATCAGGTAAAGAAGAATTTCTTGAAGGCACTTTTTTGGGAAAGCCAGAGGTCAAAGGTAAACCCAATCCTTATAGCTGGGGAGATTGTGGCGGCGGAAAAGTTTACCTGCGAAGAGTGACTACTTCTGATTTTTATATCGAACCGTTTTTAAGGGGTAAGATAAAAACCACCCCTGTCATAATTAACCAGCCCCCGTTAAAAAAAGATACTGCAAAAAGCAAACCGGCCACCGCACCGATAAAGAAACCGGTTGTTAACCCGAAGCCTGTTGTTACAAAACCGGTAGTAAAAAACAATCCGCCAATCGTCAATAAACCTAAAACTGATTCAGTCAAAATAAAAATCAATACGCCTCCGGTAGTAAAAACCAATCCTCCTATAACTGTTCCCAAACCAGCAGTGCTGAAAAATCGTACCAATGAACTGATGAAGTCGCTGACAGTGACAAGCCCTGATGTAACAGTAAGATTGTATGATAATGGAGAAATTGATGATGACACTATCTCCGTTTATCTTGATAATAAGCTTATGTTATCTTCCAAGCGGCTAACCACAGCACCTTTAACCATTAAATTCACAATAAATGAAGATGATGCAGACCATGAGCTTATCATGGTTGCTGAAAATCTTGGCCGCATCCCTCCCAATACTTCTTTAATGGTGGTAGAAGCAGGCGAGCAACGTTTTGAAGTACGAATTACGTCCACTGAACAGAAAAATGCAGTAGTGCGGTTCAGATACCAGAAACCGAATTGATTTCCTTTGTATATGCCTGCCTGTGGCAGAAAGGAAGAAGTTACCGTTTCTGTAATTTTTTAATGCTGCTTCCGCATTTTCGTTTATTTTTCCTGAATAATGTTGAAAAAAATTATTTTACTAGCCTTTATTTTTTGCGCTGCCCTTGCAGGAGCACAGGATATTAATGGTATTTGGAAAGGCAGGTTAGTAATGGCACCAGGCGGTTGTTTTCCGGTATATAATTTAGAGTTGCAGATACAAGTAGCCGGAACCAGGATAATAGGCACCGCTTACCATTTTTCGGACTCCCTCAACTATGTAAAAGAAAATTTCGAAGGCACTTATAAGAGAGACAGTAACAGCATTTCGATCCAGGAAACAGGGATCATTACTTTTAAAATCAGGGAAGACTGTGTGCCCTGTGTAAAAAAATATTCCCTCACTTATCATAAAGGCGATGGTCCGGAAGAACAGATCCGGGGCACCTGGACGGGTAAGGCTACCGATGGTAAAACAGCCTGCGACCCCGGCTCCATTATACTTATTCGTTTTGACAAGCCTACTTTCAAACCTGAATTAAAATTACCACCAACACTTACTAAAAGAAAAGCCGAGCTGGTAAAAGAAATAAGGGTTGATACCGGCAACATAAAAATTGATTTTTATGATAATGGGCAGATCGATGGTGATACTATTTCTGTGTATGTAAATAATATGCCTGCTGTAACCAATAAACATCTTTCCGGAAAACCGGTTACCGTGAATGTAAAAATCGATTTGAACAAACCGGAGCAGGAAGTGATAATGGTTGGTGAAAACCTTGGGAGTATCCCTCCTAATACTGCGCTGATGATCATTAATGCCGGCGATAAACGATACCAGCTCTATCTTACTTCCGATGAACAAAAAAACGCAATGGTGCGGTTCATTTATGAAAAACCGACCGTAGCTGTCAAGTCCCAATAATTTTCTACCTTAACATTCTGTTCAATTGCTTCGTACCCTCCCGGGTTTGTATAAATGACTGATACCTTTATTGCACGTCTATTATTTATCAACCAAATAAAAATCAACATGAAAAAGTTATTATTCATCCTTTCTGCAGGAACAATTTTTTTCTTTTCTTCCTGTAACAGTAAAAAAGAAGAAAGCAGCGGCGGTATATCGGATAAAGCCAAAGCAAATATTGCGGCCTCGCATATAGTCAGCGATGCTTTTATCACAGGCGACATAAGTAAAATTGACAGTGTTGTATCCAGTGATTTTGTTGATCACACTGACAAAGGCGATATGGGCCGTGATAGCCTCAAAGCAATGATTACCATGATGCATGCCATGACCAAAGACCAGAAAATGGAAACGATAAAAGATCTGGCAGATGATGACTATGTATTTTCCTGGATTCGTTATACTGGAAGTAGTGATGGTTCTTTAGGAATGCCGGCCGGACCTTATGATATGACAGCAATTGAGGTGGTCAAATTCAAAGACGGTAAAGCCATAGAACATTGGGCATTTATGGAACCAAGAGAAATGATGAAAATGATGGCACCGCCACCACCCGCAGATAATAAAAATAAAGCTGAAAATAAAAATCAGTAAAAGACTCAACTAGTAACTAACAAAAAAAACTAATTATTTTAATACCGGGTTTTGAAAAAGAGCCTGGTATTTTTTATTTGTTTACGTTTACCACAAACACAGGATCTTGTCTGCAGATTGTATTAGCCGTACATAAATTGGTTAAGCTAAGGCTTACTGTAGTAGTTTGTGCTTCTGCAATTATCTGTTGCCAGTCAGGTGTAGTGGTTTGAAACTTACTCAGGTATTTTTCCATAGCAGTAATAAGGTTGGAGGTAAAATAACCCCCGACATCAGTATTACCATAAGCATACTGGCCTTTTTTAGCCGCTGTTGCAATTATAGAGCCTCTTGATTTCATAAAAAGATCATAGCAATATGATTTTTCCCAACTTAATAATGATTTTGTTGTCAGCGCAAAATTTTTCCCTTCCGGTTTCAGTAATCCCAGGCTTGAGTTACAACAATCAGTAATAACCAGGTTCAGTCGGGCATTCTTTGCTTTTATCTTGTCAAAAACTTCTGAGGCGTTCATGGTAGCGACAAAAATATCATCGAAGCGGCTTTGCCGCAGATCAAATTGAGGATACTGCTCTTCGGCCTTCCTGTCATTACTATAACCATGACCTGAATAATAGAAAATGACAATATCATTACTGCCCGGTTTCAAATTATTCAAAGCAGTCTCAACATTGGCTTTCCCAAATTTAGTACCACTTACTTCTACCAGGTTAAGCGGAATGGACAGGAAAGTAGCTACATCCTTTATCTGGCTGGTAATATTTATCACATCTTTTTGTACACTGTACCCTATGCGGGGATCGTTAGTATTAGCGACCAGAATAAAATGAATTTTTGTCGGTGTTGCGGAAGTGGTGGTAGTTGGTTTTGTACCAGGTACTGTAGTTACAGGTGGCTTTACAGTTGCAATATTTGCTTCAGTAGTTTTAAATAAATTGGTATAAAATGTCTCAGTTTCAAGAAAATAAGCTTTCACAAAGGTCTTCGTCATATCATCCTTGTTAATAACCTTTACTGAAAGTATTTTGCCATACTCAAAAGTGCTGTCTAGATTTAATGAAGTAACTCCCCAGGGTTTAAAATTTTTATCACTGGCTTCTTTCTTAAACCACAACACATCTGGGTTATACGCTTCCTGCTTTTCTTTATTCCCATTCATTATATACCTCGGGTCTTTCCCTTTGAACTGGAGGGTAAGATGGGGCAATCCATCAATTTTTGAACGGCCTTCCACTTCTACAAACTCCATGTGAACCACATAGGTCTCAGTGTTTGCCTTGTTCGAATATTTTACCCGCATAAACCCGGTGCCATTGCCGTACCTGACCAGCATAGCCGTATACTTTGGAAAATCAGCCAGGTTCTTAAACTCGTAGCTAATCTCATAAATTGTAAGGGCAAAGCTTTGAATGCTTATAAGAAAGAGAACAATAAAGATGAAAGGCTTTTTCAGAACTTTCATGAGTCTTGGTTTAGTAATAGTGGCGGTATTGATGATAAATTTAATTTATTTCTCTAACAACTCCACCTTTAAGAATGTAGAATCCCGTTATTTCTCCGCTCAAAATGGGAAATATACATTTCATCACTTTTTTTGCACTTCAACGAAAATTATCGTAGTTTAACAGTAACAAAATTTCAACCGCCATGAATTGAACTTCCCAAATTACTAAAGCTTAAGGTTCGACTATGCTAATAATTTTTGGGAATGAGACATCTGATCTATTTATTTAATCAAAAAACTAAACAGATGAAACAAAAAATTCTACTCCTTTTCGTAATGACAGCTTTCATTACAACGTTACAGGCACAAAAAACTGAAAAAGCATCTAAAAAAACAACCGGCTATGCCATTACCGCTACTGAAAAGGGCGGACGTAGCTGGCGGGAAGTAAAACTGATTGATGTAGCTACCGGTGCTGACATAAAAACTATCTACGACAGTAAGCAGGAAACCCAGGCACTGAATGCCCGAACCGGAAAGCCCGTAGTAAAAAAAGATCAGAACAACAGCAAGACCAGCACAAATACTATTACCACAACTACACCCGTAAAGAGAGTAATAAACCTTGACCAGGTTCTTGACAAAGCCAATAGTAATACAAATAACAATGTGCATACTTATACAAGGGTTGTTGTAACGAGACAACATATATCAACCGACAAACCATTTGGCACAAGTTCTGCTGCTATGGCCTATGATAAAAAGCATGAAAGATTATACTACACCCCTATGAACTTTAACCAGCTCCGGTATATTGATTTGAAATCTGGAAATATTTTTTTCTTCGAAGACGAAACATTTGGAACAGTTAGACACGGAGGAGATGTGGCCAACCAAATTACCCGCATGGTAATAGCTTCTGATGGTAACGGCTATGCCCTTACAAACGATGCAAATCACCTTATCCGTTTTACTACCGGCAAAAAACCAACCATCACTGACCTTGGTGCTTTATCAGATGATGTGGCCAATACAAAATATTCTATTCACAGCGGCAGTGGCTATGGAGGGGATATGATCGCAGATGCCGCTGGGAATTTGTTCCTCATCACTGCAAACAGGAATGTATTCAAAATTAATATTGACAGTAAAGTAGCAACACATAAAGGTGCTATCAAAGGATTGCCACAGGGCTTTAGTACCAATGGTGCAATGGTGGAAGAAGGAAGCAAAGTAATTATTGCCAGTTCTGAATCAACGGTTGGTTATTATCATTTTGACCTGAACACTTTGCAGGCAGAAAAAATTTCAACCAGTGCTAACGTATTCAACGCCTCTGACCTTGCTAATGGCAATCTTGCTATTACTAAAAAGAAAGAAAAGGAAGAAGCAGTAAAAGAAGAGCCTTCATCAACTGTTACGGAAGTCAATGCAAAAACAGAACAGCAAGAGCAAATCACAATGAAGAATGGCATTGCGGTATTTCCTAATCCGGTTACCAATGGCGTAGTAAGATTATCATTTTCTGAGCAACCCGTTGGAAGGTACCAGGTTCAGCTATTAGATTTATCCGGCAGGCTGATTACTGCAAAAGAAGTGAACGTAAGCAGTGAGTCACAGATAGAAGAATTCAGGTTTCCTGAATTATCTGTAAAAGGCAATTACCTGCTGAGAGTATCCAGTGATGCAAACAAAGTAAATGTGACTAATAAGATCGTCGTCCAATAATAAGTGCCTGTCTACAGGCAGATACAATTCGCTTTTTTATCAGTTTCATGTTTGAAACTAACAGGGCTTTCGAAAGAAGGCCCTGTTTTTTTCGCAAACGATTGACAGTATTGATCCGTATCAATCATATTTATTAAATTAGTATACCATCAAACTATTAAGCTAATTAAGGGGAAATAAAGATTTTATAATTTTTATTTCCCTCCACGGTAATTATATTACAACCGGAAACAATTTTCATTCTTAAGCTGATTTGAACATAAAGCCTGCGAAAGCAGGCTTTATTGTTTTATTACATCTCTGTTACTTGCTTACACTAAGTATGGTTATTTCAAACACCAAATTTTCCAATACAGACAATGGAGCTGCGGGTGGGTTTTCCCCGTAAGCAAGCATGGAAGGAACATAGACCCTGGCTTTACTCCCATTCTTTAATAAGAGTATGGCTTCATCAAACCCTTTTATCATTCCGCCTTCCCCGGTTTTAAAACTAAGTGGATCGGTGTGACCAAAACTATCATCTATGTTGCTGTCGAAAGCTTTGCCATCAAACAACATTGCCAGGTACTTTACAGAAACAGTATTACCTGATTCAATTAAATTTCCGGTGCCTTCAGTAATGATCTCTACAAAGGCACCGCCCGGGGTTTTGGTAGCTTTTATATTTTTCTGTTTGAGGTAATCGCTCAGGAATTCAACTTCTTTTTTAAGTTGTTTATCTCTTTCATTGGCAAGATCGGCTGTTGCCAGCGAATCCCTTTCGAAAATATCAAGTACTTTAAGATAGATCTTTATGCTATCGCCTTTTTTGAATTGCGTTGGAACTATTTCCGGGCTGCGTAATAAGAAAGTATCCATTAACTGAACAGCGTAAAGACTATCTCCTATTTTCATCCGCTGCCACATTTCTGAAATATCATACGGCGATACAGGCCCTACCTGCTGATAATAAGGAATGATCCTTTTATCAGTTGAATATATAACACTATCGTTGATGATCTGTGTTACTTTAAACTTTACGATATTACCTTCTTTAGCAGAATCACCTCCAACCCTGGAATAGAGTTCGTAATACATACCTCCGGGAGTCCATCCGGCAGAGTTTTGTATTGGTTTTACAGATTGGGAATAAGTACTTGTAATGAATAAGGAACAAAACAGAAAAAGAGACAGGAATTCTTTCATAGAAAGGGGTTGTTATTATTTAAAGATCAATCCATTTAAATTCTACTAAAATAGTCATTAATATTTTCCGGAATATATTCGACGAGTGTATTAAAACTTAAAATTCCATGTCACCGCAGGCAATATTGGAAACAAGGAAACTTGTCTTGCTTCCACTTTCAAATCACCACCGGCAGGGCTACCTGACTGATCGAAATAGATAAAGTAAGGATTGAGACGGCTATATACATTGTAGATGCTGAATACCCAATAGCCTTTCACCTTTCTTTTTTTCTTTGGTACAGGAGTATAGGTAGCGGACAAATCCATACGATGATACGATTGCATGCGGTATTGATTCAACTTGCTGTATTCCTGCGTAAGCACCCCGTTGATGATATAAAAACGTTCCGGTAAAGTAATAGCATTGCCGGTGCCGTAAACAAATACAGCACCGAGTTTCCATTTTTTACTGGCATCATAGTTAGCCACTATCGACATATCATGACGTCGGTCGAACCTGGTGGGATATTTTTCACCGCCATTCAGTTCAGAAAACTTTCTCCATGTCCATGATAAGGTGTAACCGACCCAACCGGTCAATCTTCCTTTTAATTTGTTCACTAAAAACTCTGCTCCATAACTCCAGCCTTTGCCAAATACAAATTCATCCTCTGGATCTCCAAGACCGGGAGTATAGCCTTCTTTATATTCCACCTGGTTCTGCATGTCTTTATAATATAGTTCAACCGAGGTTTCGTATTTATTGTCAGTAAAGTTTTTGAAGAACCCAGCTGAATATAACCAGCTGATCTGTGGCTTTACAATATAAGTACTCGGTACCCAAAGGTCAGTCGGCAATGTATTACCTGAGTTACTGACAAGATGAATGTACTGGTAGTTTCTTGTCACCGCTGCCTTTATTGATGTTTCATCATTAATCGCATAGCGAACAGTCATGCGGGGTTCAAGTCCGCCATAGGTTTTTACGGCTTTGAAATCGCCATAGACAGTACTGTCAAGTTTATTACCATTGGCATCACGAACATATTTGGTATATGGCCCTATCTGTGTAAAGCTGCTCCAGCGCAGACCGTAATTTATTTTCCACTTCTCCCCTATTTCCCAATCATCCTGTATATAGGCAGCCGATTCAGCAGCATACTTGAGTCCTTCATTATTTGGTTTAAAAACGATGGAATCCTGCCTGCCGGTTACCACATTAGGAGTAAAACGATGGTACGTCAGCAGACCACCGAATTTTAATTTATGATTTGGCAAAGGATAATAATCAAAATCGGTTTTGATAGTTCCGTCTTTTATACCGGAGTAAAGACCGATCTCAAAATTTTCCTGCTGGGCAGAGAAACGGAATTTATAATCGTTGTACACTAACGTTGTGTTGGAAAATAAACGGCGGTTGAACACATGATTCCAGCGGATGGTTGCCGTTGAATTACCCCAGGGGATATTGGTTTTAAAGTTTCGTTTGGCATTATTGAAATCAAACACATCCCTTCCAAAGTATCCGCTGATATACAACCGGTCCTTTTCGGAAAACCGGTAATTCATTTTTGCATTTAAATCATAAAAATAATATCCGGAGCCATAGAAGCTGCTCGTCTTCTTAATAAAAGGTTTTGCCAATGCATCAACATAGGTTCTCCTTGCTGAAATAATAAACGAGGCTTTGTTTTTTTTGATCGGCCCTTGTATAGAAAACCGGGAAGCGATGAGACCTATACCGCCTTCCATTTGCAGTTTGTTGATGTTACCATCTTTCATCGTTACATCGACCACAGAGGAAAGACGACCGCCGTACTGTGCAGGCATCCCCCCTTTTATCAATGAAACATTTTTTATAGCATCTGAATTAAAAATAGAAAAGAAACCAAAAAGGTGACCGGTATTATACACTACCGCATCATCAAGCATGATCAAATTCTGATCGGGCCCGCCGCCCCGTACATAAAAACCTGCATTGCCCTCCCCCGCATTTCTTACGCCCGGCAATAATTGTATGGCTTTAAGTAAATCAACTTCACCCATAAAAGCAGGAATATTCCTGATCTGGTTCATAGACAGATCAATCTTTCCCATCTGGGCATTCTTTACATTTCCATCCCGTCGTTTGCTGTATACTACCACGTCGGTTAATGCTGATGACTTAGATACTATGTCAACATTTAAGGACTGGTTATCTTTTAAATCAATGGAGACCGTTTTCCCCAGGTAAGAAACATGAGAAATGTAGACGGTGTAAATTCCTTCGTCGAGAGTAATTGAATAAAAACCATATTGATTACTCGCCACACCTTTCGACTGACCACCTGTCGGTCCGGCGGGCAGGTTTACCGAAACAGTGGCGCCGATGATAGATTCGCCGGTGAGGCTATCCTTTACATATCCATTTATAGTAAACCGGTTGGGAGTAGCTGCATTTTGGGCAAATACCGGGTTTAACCACAAAAACAATAGTACGGCACCAAGGATTTTTCGCATACAAGTATTACAAACAGGCTGATTTTTTGTTTGTTTCGCCAGAATAATGGCAAAGATAGCCGCTGGCAAAATGACTCGTTCCAGTTTAGCTATTTCAACAAAAATTTAATGCTGAAATATGGCTAAATTTGCGCCTCATTTAGAAATTATGCTGGCAGGATTACAAAATGTGACATTTGAGTTTGGCGCAAGAGCTATAGTAGAAGACGCAACCTGGCATATTCAGCCGGGGGAACGGATTGGATTGATTGGCTATAATGGCACCGGTAAATCCACCCTGCTGAAATTATTGGTGGGGCAATACTCCCCTTCCAAAGGAACGGTGGAAAGAAGCCGGACTACTTCCATTGGTTACCTGCACCAGGATCTGCTAAGTTTTGACACCAATGATTCCATCCTACAGGTAGCCCTTAGTGCATTTGAAAGGGTTCAGCAATTAGAAAAGGAAATAGAAGAAATTGGAAAAGAACTAGAAAAAACAGGAGATGAAAAGACCCTCCTGGAATATACTGACCGACTGCATGAATTGGAAACACTCGGCGGATACAATATTCATCACAAAACAGAAGAAGTATTGCAGGGTCTGGGCTTCGCCAATGAAGATTTGCAACGACCTTATAAAGAATTCAGCGGTGGATGGAGAATGAGGGTTTTACTCGCCAAAATGATATTGCAGCAGCCTGACCTTTTACTACTCGATGAACCTACCAACCACCTTGACCTTCCTTCTATTGAATGGCTGGAAAAATATTTGCTGCATTATCAGGGTTCGGTAGTCATTGTAAGTCACGATAAATATTTCCTGAACAGGATGGTGACAAAAATTGTAGAAGTATATCAGCAGCAGTTGCATATCTACAACGGTAATTTTGATTATTACGAAAAAGAAAAAGCCATCCGCATAGAGATGCAGCAAAAAGCTTACGAAAACCAACAGGATTATATCCGCCAGAATGAACGATTGGTGGAACGGTTCAGAGCCAAAGCCAGTAAGGCTGCAATGGCGCAGAGCATTATGAAGAAACTGGACAAACTGGAACGTATTGAAGATGCTGAATTGGAAAGGCCGAATATCCGTATCAATTTTCGGGTAGATAAAACACCAGGCCGTGTACTGGTAGAATTAAAAAATGTTTCCAAATCGTTTGGTGACAATGTGATCATTGAAAATTCGTCTGTAGAAATTGACAGAGGAGATAAGATTGCATTGATTGGTGCAAATGGAAAAGGGAAGTCAACATTATTACGGATCATCGCCGGTGTTGAAAATTTTACCAACGGTGATAGAAAATGGGGACACAATGTAGAAGAAAGCTTTTATGCACAGCACCAGTTAGAGGCTTTGAATATAAATAATGCTATTATAGAAGAAATGAAAGAGGCTGGCAGCCAGATGAATGAACTCGAACTGCGGGGACTGCTGGGTTGTTTTCTTTTTAGCGGTGATGATGCAGATAAAAAAATAAAGATCCTGAGTGGTGGTGAGAAAGCAAGGGTTGCTTTGGCAAAAGTAATTGTAAGCAAGGCCAATTTCCTGATGCTGGATGAACCTACCAATCACCTGGATATGCACAGTTGCGATTTATTGATAGAAGCCTTAACAAAATACGAAGGCAGTATTATCCTCGTTAGCCACGATCGTTATTTTGTTTCCAAAACAGCCAATAAGATATGGGAGATCGTTGATCATGAGATAAAAGAATTCAAAGGCGGCTATGAAGAATGGGTAGCCTGGAAAGAAAGAATGGCGAAACAGGAAGCCGAAAGTAAAAAAGCCCAGGCAATAAAAGATAAGGAACAGGGAACCGGCAACAAAGGTCAGGCATCAAAGCCAAAGCAGCCGGAAGCAAAAAAAGAACCCATTGTAATTCAAAAAGCAGCTAATACAGCAATTGATAAAGACGCAAAGAAAGAGTTGCAAAGAATGCAAAAACAGTTTCAGCAATTAGAAGAAAAGATTGCAGTAGTTAATACACAAAAAGGGCAGCTTGAGGCTTCCCTGGTAGATCCCGGTACATACTCCGACAAAATAAAATTTCAGCAGGCAGAAGCTGGTTATAAAAAAGCAGCTGATGAGTTAGATATTCTCAATAAAGAATACGAAAAAATATTTGAAAAAATCATGGATTTGGAAGCCAAATAGCACTCTCTGGCTATAATCTATCGGCTTTCATCGAAAAAGGCAGCATACAGCCTTTTTACAATATACTTTGCCGCTCCTAAACAAAGTAAAAAATGAAAAAATTATCGACCACAATTCTATTGATGGCGGCATTTGCAGCTATTATTAGTTTTAATGCCTGCAAAAAGAAAGTAAACGATGCTGAGTTAAAAACAGCGATCGAAACTGTATTAAAAGCTGACCCTGCCGCGGCAGGTACGCTGGTATCTGTTGAAAAAGGTGTAGCAACTATTTTCGGCGAGTGTAAAGACCAGGCCAGCAAAGATAATTGTGCAGCCCTGGTAAAAGCGATTAAAGGAGTAAAAGAAGTCGTAAATAATTGTACCGTTGCGGCGGCTCCGGTGCCAGTTATTAATGCCGATGATGAAGCACTAAGCAAGGTGCTAAACGATGCGGTAAAAGCCAACCCGGGACTTCAGTTCGCTATTAATGAAGGTAAGATTGCACTTACAGGTGAAATTTCAAAAGCAAAATGGATTTCATTAAAACAAATGCTGGACAAAATGAAATCCAAAGGCTATGACCTTAAAGGATTGATTATTAAGTAACCCTTAAAACAACAAATTATGTCTACTGCACAAACTTTACAGGATAAATATAATGAACTAACAACTGCCGCTACGATCAGTGGTGTTGCAGATCTGCAGGTTCGGGAACAGGAAGGTGTACTCTATATTGATGGTGTTGCTCCAAACGGAGCCGTAAAAGACATGCTTTGGAATGTCTATGATAAGTTAGATCCTAACTATCTATCCGGTGACCTGGTGATGAATGTAAATGTGGCTGCAACAGCTCCAGTTACAAAAGCTAAAGTAACTACTGAACGTTCTAACCTGAATATCCGCAAAGGCCCGGGCACTGACCAACCCATCGTTGGCAAAGCTGGCCATCATGAAATAATAACTGTAGTTAGCCAAACTAACGATCAGTGGTGGTTAGTAAGAACAAAAGATAATGAGGAAGGCTATGTCTATGCTCAATATCTTACTCCTGAAATTGAAGCATAACTGATACAATTCAGTATAATAGAAATAAGTAAAAAGGCAGCCATTAGGCTGCCTTTTTACTTTATGGATCTTTCTTTCCCCGTATTTCAAAAGATAGAAAATATTTTCCTTCGCTATAATAAATACATTGTCTGAATACTGCAGCGGCATACCTGTCCTCCCCCGGTTCAGTAAAATAAAGTGTACTGGTGAAAGGGTGATTATCAATTATAGTTGTTGTTGCTGTTGAATAAAGTGGCTTGTCGAAAGCCAGTACTATGGCATCTCTCAGGTTGGCACCCCGTTGATCAACTTTTAGCCGCATTTTGTCAGGCTCAAAATAATAAATAACATAAGGATTACCAGTAACGGGAAAAACCACTTTACCTGAATCAGCCAAAGGCAGTATCAGTTTTGCCCAGTATTCAATAGCTAGTTCTTCAAATTCACTTTTTCTTTTGGCTCCTTTACAATTGATAAATCCTGTTTGCCCGTCTGTGTATATTTTTTTGAATTCATTATAGAAAGCCGTTGCTGCAAATTCGTTTTGAGCATTTGCCTGTGTAAGCACAAAAAGCAGAAAGAGGATGAGCATCCTTTTCATATATTAAATGTAAACAATACTGATGAAAACAGGTTGATGCATTTCATTCATAAAAAGTTGTAACTTTTACAGCCTTAAACCAACCGACATGAAGCCCAGATTATTATTGCTGACCCTGCTGGCTTTTATTACAGCCCTGCTGGCTTTTCGATTAAAAGAAATAACCATTGTAAACAATTCGTCTGCCGATGTATGGGAGTATAAAAAAATGAACCTCGTACGTTGTACACCCGATTGGGACGTACTTAAGGAATGGATAGAAGAAACAGATATCCCTCCCATTCCGGGTGCAGGCAATTACAAATGGAAAATCAGCACCACCAATGACAGTGCACAGTTTTATTTTAACCAGGGCATCAATATGTATTACAGTTTTCATATTATAGAAGCCATGGCATCATTTAAGAAGGCAACAAAATTTGATCCGGGTTGCGCCATGTTGGAATGGGGCCAGGCACTGGCATATGGTCCTAATATCAACGACGTTGGTTATGCCGCTTCTCCGGAGGCACTATCTGCGATCGGCAGAGCCGTTGAGTTTGCAATAAAGGGAACTTCAAAAGAACAGATGCTTATCAGGGCACAAAGAGAACGTTATTCCAATGACTCGACAGAAAGCCGTGAAAAACTCAATCAAATATATGTTGACAGGATGAAGGAAGTGTATGACAAGTATCCGGATGATGCAGATGTTGCTGCTTTATATGCAGATGCGTTGATGCTGCAACATCCCTGGGATCTTTGGAAAACAGACGGGACTCCTAAACCATGGACACCATTGATAAGAACTGTATTGGAAAAAATATTAGTGAAGACTCCAAATCATCCCGGTGCCAATCACTATTATATTCATGTAATGGAACCATCGCCGTATGCGTC
>CALRVH010000058.1:0-19435 GCA_943371565.1 Chitinophaga pinensis
TCACTCTTCCCTTCAATAGGATACCATAATAGATCGGCTTTGATGTTCTCGGTAGTAGCACCAAGTTGTCCAAATTCAAATTTGCGTCCGTCGGTTGACACATAAATCGGAACAGCTGCTTCTAAGGCTGTTGCTTTAGCATCAGCCAAAGCCGTCTGAAGTGCCTCTACCACACTTACGGCAGGCATTCCATTATTCCCTTTTACTGATTTTTGAATATCAGGTATACGGCCCCCTGCATTCGATACTACTTTATCATTTCTGAAAGCCAGTACCTGTAACTGGTTATAGACCGGAATGCCAAGGTAGCTTTGTTGCAGATAAACCATTTGCAGGCCATCAGCAGTTTTGTAAGATGATGATACCAATGCATTCTGCTGGTCTTCAGCAGATAAGCCAATGACAGCACCATTTTTTGCAATCAATTGCTTAGCAATGCTTACATCAGCATCAGCCACCTGTGCTGTTGCTGTAATAAAATAAAAAGCTGCGGTTAACAGGAGTAAAAATTTCCTCATAAAGTGGGTTTAGACGAAGTGGTTATTTAAATCTTGGAAAATTTTGATTGTCGAAAATAGACATTCGAAGCGAGAAAAATTACCGCAAACGTTTATTCTTGTTTTTCGTTTAGAAGATATACGGCAAAATAGCTGAAAAAATACCCGAAAAAGGTATCTGTTTTACAAATGATACATCAACGTTAATCACCCTGTTCTTAACGGAAATAATTCTTCGGGGTTGCTTTTAAACCCAAGCCGATCTCTATTTGTGTGTAAGAAGTGCTGCCGGTTACCAGGCTTCGATCATAAACTTTTTGTCCTGCCGCATTAAATACTATAATCGTAGCTGGCACATTAACCTGATTACGAAATCCAAGAACAGACATGCCAGTTAAAAGTAAGAGGTTTTTTAATGAACCCGCCATAAACTCAATTTATTAAATTGAGCAGGAAGAGAATGACAACTTTTACACCAATACACTAATTTTTATGTAAATGAGCTGCCTTAGCTATTTATTCCAGCCATCACTGTATCATTTCAACACCAAACTTCTATTGCACAATTACAATCACTTCAACTGTTTCAATATCTCTTCAATGGCTTTGTCTAATTGCGGGTCTCTTCCACTCAATTTGTCGTCGAAATTATTGATGATCAAAATATCCGGCTGCACACCACTCATTTCCAGGTCTTTTCCATCAAGACTATAGCAACCTACTACAGGCATCCTGACGGTGGAACCATCTACTAAACCTATGGCGGTGGTGAAAATGATCCAACGATAGGTGCCATTACCAATGATCTTTCCCAGTTTCAACGCTTTGAAACCCTGTGCTGTCATTTCTGCATCACTTAATGATTGTTCATTGATCAATAAAATAATTGGTTTATCGCTGGGAGAAAAGTTTGATTGCGGCGTTAATTTACCTTCCCGGAATTTCCATTGCAGATACGAACGCTGCGACAAAAATTTCAATACTTCATCATGTACATTGCCGCCGGTATTATACCGAAGGTCAAATATGAGGGCATCTTTATTAATTAATTCCTGGGTCATATCAATGATGAACTGGTTCAGCTCCCCATCTCCCATGTTCTTCATGTGACCATACGCAATTCTACCTTTGCTTTTTTCATCCACTCTTTTTTGATTGTTATCTATCCACTCATCATACAGGTTTGTGACCAGGGTTGCCTGCGGATGAATTTTTGCATCAATCATTTGTCCTGCCCTGCTGAATGTTAGTTTCAGCTCCCTGTCTAATGAAGGCAGGGTGAAATAATAATTACGGTCCGTGGTTGTTTTTACTGTTTCATCATTCACTTTCACCAGCACATCGCCCGGTTTAATATCGATTCCTTTCTTATCTGCTGCTGAACGTTTCACTATATATTTTACCTTGTATGGATCATTGTCTTCGAAGATCACTCCTGTCTCCATGGTACGGTTTTGCAAAGCAATCGTTTCATCATCTCCATTCGTACCAAATCCCTGGTGCGATGAATTTAATTCCCCCAGCATATCATTCAGGATTATTCTCATATCGGCACGGTTATTCAAATGTGGAATAAATTGCTGGTAATAGTCTTTTGCTTTCTTCCAGTTAAGTCCATGCAATTTTTCATCATAATAATTCTCCTGCATCTGTGCAAGGGCTTCTTCAAACATCTGGCTGAATTCTTCTGACAGGTTTCTACGGAAAGTGTAACTGATATTGACCGGGTCCACTTTATTAGCCTCCAGGTTCAATTTATTAAGATTGCCATTGAACAGCACATATAACTTATCACTTACTTCTGTTATATCAAAATTGAAGCTGTTGTCAGTACCGGCAATCTTTTCTGTTTTATTGGCCTCAAAAGGTTCAATCACCGTTTTCCAGAGAGCATTTCTTCCTTCGCCATGATTGCTGGTGTATAATACAGTTGTCTTTTCTCCTTTTTGATAAACAGCTTGTAAGAATTGTGCACCCAGCGCAGGGCTTAGCTGCTCCAGTCTTTCCATGATCAGGTCAGCATCAATTACAATCGTCTTATTATCTGCCGATGCTGTAGCCGGTGTTGTCTTTTTGGAAGTGTCTTTCTTTTCTTCTTTAAACAATTCATTGTATTTATCAATGCGATAAGGTTCATCTATTTTTTCCAGCGGCACCCGGTAGACTTTTGCATTCGGCATGCCAAAAGGATATGCTGCTTTCAGCCGCTGCGAAGTAAAATAAATGTATTTGCTATCCGTCGACCAGATGGGGCCGGTTTCTGTAATGCCTGTGTTAGTAAGATTAGTGCTTTTGTTATCCCTGATATTATAAACAAAAATATCCTGTTCAAAATTCCGGTACGCCGTAAACAAAACATACTCATCGTTGGGAGAAAACCTGGGAGCATTTGCCCGGAAGCCCCATAATTCATCTTTCACAATCGTTTTGCTTTCCATCGTTTTCAAATCAAGCAGCCGTATTTCATCGCTACCGCTGATATAAACAGCTTTACTTCTGTTCTTATTAAAAACAATAGCCCTGTTGCTTCTTTGGCCGGAGGTTATTTGCTTTGGAGTGCTGCTACTATCTGCCGATATGGTGTAAAAATTAGTATATCCACCTTCTGTTTGTGCAAACAATATTTTTTTATTGTCACTCAGCCATGTTAATTCTGTTACTCGTTCAGCGGTTCCCCGGTTCAGTTGTTTAATAAATTTTCCCTCTACATCACTAACAAATATTTCTCCTCTTGAGATGAAAGCCAATTTTTTCCCATCGGGTGATACATCGTAGGCCGTGATGTTTCCTTTTACATCAAAATCTTTTTCTTTTGGCAGAATGTTATTCCGGATAATTGCAATATTCAATTTTCTTTCATCCCCGGTTTTCACATCATACATCCACAACTGGTAATCTTTTTCAAAAACTACTTTACCTCCATTAGCATTCACCTGCGGGGTTTTGATGGAGGAAGTAAATTTTGTACACCTTCTTTTGTCGCCGTTTACCAATGCATACAAATTGTATTCACCATTTCCTTCATCAGAGATGAAAAAAATATTCCCGTCCTTATCAATGGAGGTGCCAAAATCCTTTCCTTCCCAGCTGGTGTATTTTTTATGTTGTTTTGTTTTAAGGTTATATGACTGAATATCTGGATTGAATGGTCCTTTATATCTTTTACGCTGTACCTGGTTACTGCTTTCCCAGGTATCATTGAAAAATATTTCGCCGCTGGAGGGGTGCTCTATTAAATTATGATCGTACTGAAAAAAGTAATTACCAAACACTCTTGTTGGGGTGCCGCCATCAGCATTTACTTTAAACCCGGCTATCTGTCCCATCCGGCTACTGTTGAAATAAATTGATTTTGAATCCCAGCTCCAGCTTGTCACTTCATCATTACCACTATGAAAAGTAATCTGCTTTACTTCACCGCCGATTAGCGGCATTATAAATACATCAGGGTTGCCATATTGCCGGCCGGTAAATGCGATCCATTTACCATCGGGAGAAACTCTTGGTGATGTTTCATAACCCTGCATACCTGTAAGGCGAGTTGCTTGCCCGTCGCTGATATTAGCTTTCCACAGGTCGCCTTCAAAAGCAAAGATGACGGTCTGCCCATCGGGTGTGAGGGAGGGATTGGACAGAAAATAAGCTGAATTGTTTTGAGCGAATAGCTGCACTGATAACAGCAGGGCTGTAATAACAAGGATCTTCTTCATGAAAAACGGTTTTGGTCATTCAAATTACGACCGAAACCGGTTAAGTGTTCACCGCTGGTAAAATTTATTATACTCCGAATCTTTTGCTAAGAAGTATTATCGCTGCCAGTACCACTACATTAATCATTTAATACTTTTTAAAGTTGTTATTCTTTAATTGCCTTTGCTAACCTGCTAAAGAATAAAATCCATCCCGACACATTATCGGGATGGATTTTATTGATCAGTATAAGCTGCTTATCCTATCAGTTCTGAACGATGATTCGTTTAGCTCCCAGCAGTTTACCACTGCCGTTTACTACTTGTACTATATACACACCATTTGCTTTTAAGCCAAGATCAATATCGATTTGTGTGTAAGTAGTGCTGCCGGTTACCAGGCTTCGCTGATAAACTTTTTGTCCTGCGGCATTAAATACATTGACCGTAGCAGGTTCATTAACCAGGTTATAAAATCTTACCTGGAACTGGCCAAAGTTTGGATTTGGATAAACCCAAATTTGATTAGAAAAAGCACCTGTTACATCAAGGTTGGCAGAGGTTCCAATACATCCATTCAGATCAGTATATACCACCCTGTAAGTTCCCAATTGGTTTATGCCTATTAAGCCAAGCGATGAACCAGTTATTCCCGGAATGGCAGTGCCATTAAAGAACCAGGTAAAGGCTCCTCCTGCCGGATTAGCAAATGCATTCAACGTAGTAGTTTGGTTTGGCAATAGAAATGGAGGCGGTGTTGCCGAAATTACTACCGTCGGTATCGGATTAACATACAGTGTTGCAGCAGTTGAGTTAACTACTGAACACAATCCTGTCACAACCACACGGAATGTATTCGTATTCATTGATGCCGTTGTATTGCTCACGGTAAATGATGAAGCGGTGGCTCCTGCTAAATTTACCCAGGCACTGCCATTCCATTGCTGCCACTGGTAAGCCAGCGGTCCGTTAGCACTTGGACTTGTTATTGCCGTTACACTAAACGTTGCATTAGTACCCGCACATACTGTTCTGTTCTGCGGGTGGCCTGTTATTACTGGTAACTGTGCATCCGCTACTGTTACCGTAAACGTACAACTGCTGCTATTGCCACAGGCATCCGTTGCGGTGGATGTTACCGTGGTCGTTCCTATCGGAAACGCTGTGCCTGAAGCAGGAGTGCTTACTATCGTCACTGCGCCTGCACAGTTGTCTGTCGCTGTTACCGAAAAGTTCACCACTGCTGTACAACTACCCACAGGTGTGGTTACACTGATATTCGCAGGACAGGTTATTACTGGTGCTGTCTGGTCGTTCACCGTTATTATCTGTGTACACTGGCTGAAGTTGCCGCATACATCTGTTGCTCTGTATGTCCTGGTCAGCGTATACCTGTTCGGACAAGTCTGGTTGGTTATTACATCATCGATATGTGTTATCGTTACTACACCCGCACAGTTGTCGGTCGCAATTACTGAGGCTGTATTTACAGCCGGCACAGCTGCAGCACAACTTACGGTTACATTAGCAGGGCAGGTAGTAATGGTTGGAGCTGTTACATCATTGACTGTGATCGTTTGTACACAGTTGGTGAAATTACCGCACACATCTGTTGCACGATAAGTACGGGTCACTACAAACCGATTGGCACAGGTCTGGGCACTGATCACATCACCCACATGTGTTATCGTTACTGCTCCGGCACAATTGTCTGTTGCAACTACTGCTGCCAGGTTGACTGCAGGTACAGCTGCTGCGCAGCTAACAGTCACTGGAGCAGGACAAGCCGTTATCGTTGGATTCGTTATATCATTGACCGTAATCGTTTGTATACAGTCAGTGAAATTACCGCACACATCCGTTGCACGATAAGTCCTTGTGATGGTATACCTGTTAGCACAGGTTTGTGCACTGATCACATCACCCACATGCGTGACAGTAACCACTCCGGCACAATTGTCCGATACACCTGTTACCAATGCTGTATTAGGTGCAGGTACTGCTGCGGCACAACTAACGGTTATATTAGCCGGGCAGGTCAATGTTGGAGGCGTTACATCATTCACAGTAATTATTTGTGAACATTCTGCAGTATTACCAGCAACATCTGTTGCACGATAAGTCCTGGTAATGGTATACCTGTTCGCACAGGTTTGTGCACTGATCACATCCCCTATATGTACGACAGTAGTTCCGGGACAATTATCAGAAACCGTTACTGAGGCGGTGGTAGGAGCAGGTACTGCTGCTGCACAACTAACAGTTACATTAGCAGAGCAGGTAATAGTTGGATTTTGGGTATCCGTAACGGTAACAGTAAACGTACAAGTCGGGCCTGCTGTACTTGTTACCGTAACGGTTGTTGTACCTACCGGGAAGAACGAACCTGAAGCAGGGCTTGCGGTAACCGTTCCGCAGGTTCCAAGGGTTGTTGGGGCCGGGAAATTAACTACCGCACCACACTGGTTAAGGGTATTGCTGACCGTAATGTTAGCGGGGCAAGTTAATATACAGGAAGGCCCCGGGCAATTAATCTGGAATGTTTGGCTAACCGCCGTTGTGACTTCGGGATCGAACAATATATAATAAGTGACACCTGCCGTTAGTGTTCCGATTGTCGCTGTTGTTGGAGAAGAAACGTCATCGATACAGGTCCAGCCGGTACTGCTGCATCCACCGGATGCGACTTTATAGAAATAATCGACAAAACCACCGCTGGCAGCTGTTACCTGCAGGTCGTAGGTACCGGTAGTGGCCGGTGTAAACGAATAAACTTTTTCCTGCCCGGGTGTAAGAAAGCCACAGCTGGTGGGGCTCCAAACTCCATTACCTGAAGCAGCCGCAGTGACCGGTGTGGCACAGGTCATAACAGGGATCGTCGCACAGGGATCGTACACACAGATGATCTGGAAACTTTGTGTGATAGAGGAAGTAGTTTCAGCATCCAGTAAAATATAATAAGTAACACCCGCATTCAATGCCCCAATTACTACGGTAGTAGGACTTGAAACGTCATCAATACAGGTCCAGCCGGTAGGGCCGCAACCGCCTGATGAAGATTTATAGAAATAATCTACAAAGCCTCCGCTTGCAGCGGTTACTTGCAGGGAATAGATACCAGTCGTGACCGCAGTGAAGGCGTAAACTTTTTCTGCTCCCGGTGTTGTAAACCCACAATTGCCGGGGCTAAAAATACCACCACCAACAAGTGTAGTACTAATTGAAGTGCCACACACGATTGATGTGATTGAAATACAGGGAGAAATTGCGCCTGAACAACTACTGACAATGGGACCAGTAGCCGTGATAACGCAGGTAGTTGGTTGGGCACTAAATTCAATTTCAGCTACCGTTGTTGTACCATCAGCTTTAAAACGAACTCCTGTAAATGTATATGGAGAAGTAAGTCCAACTACCGAGACTGATAGTGCACCACCTCCCGCAATGGCATCATTGCCTGGTTCAAATTGTAATGTACCGGTTGCCGGTGCATTAACGAATGCCACTGTAACGTCTGCAGTGAAGAAATCGTCTGTTGCATCAAAAGGTGTACCATTATTATTGCAAGTACTGGCATTGGAGAATACAGCAGATGTGATACCACAAATAGCAGCCGAACAGCTACTAACCGTTGGACCAACTGCAGTAATAACACAGGTGGTTGGCAGGGCGCTAAACTCAATTTCAACAACGGTCTGCGTACCATCGGCTTTAAAACGAACACCGGTAAATGTATGTGGAGAAGTTAATCCAACTACAGAAACGGATAAGGCACCTCCTCCGGCAATCGCATCATTACCCGGTTCAAATTGCAAAGTGCCGGTAGCTGGTGCGTTAGCAAAAGCAACCGTTACATCAGCCGTAAAAAAATCGTCTGCCGGATCAGCAGGTGTACCATTGTTATTACATGAACCGACATTAGAAAACGAAGCACTTATAATATCACAAACTGCATTATAAGTAACAGTATTGTCCGTACTGGTAGATGCCAGATTTGGTAAGCTGATTCCATTAGCTACACCAGCAGCAATAGTTGCGATTACTGTTCCGCTTCCGGTCATTCCGGATACAGCAACATTATAAGTAGTTCCGCTTCCGGTTACTGTTCCGGTAGTAGCACCAGCTGTTCCGGTTAAGGTAACATCTCCGGTGGTAAATCCCGTTACAGCTTCACTGAACACAACAGTAAAGTTAATAGGTGAGGTAGAAGTTGGATCAATCTGGCCTCCTGCCTGGTTGATGGTAACCGTTGGTGGAACTGGTACATTATATGTAACCTGGTTATCTGTGCTGGTAGAAGCAACATTATCCACAACATTTATTGTACCTGTTGCCACACCTGCTGCAATAGATGCTATTACAGTTCCGCTACCTGTCATTCCAGATACCGCAACATTATAAGTGGTTGGACCACCCGTTACAGTGGCAGTGGTAGCACCAGCTGTTCCGCTAAGTGTTACATCGCCCGTTGCAAAACCAGTAACGGCTTCGCTGAATACTACTGTGAAGTTGATTGGTGAGTTTGTCGTTGGGTCGGCTTGTGCTCCTGCCTGATCGATAGTAACTGTTGGTGCTGTTGTAAGCGTAACCGGATGCTCCCACATACCACGGCCGTGAGTTGCAATTCTTAATTGACTGCCGGAAGTAATTGCCATATCAAAAACAGCGACAATTGGCAGGGCTGTACCAAGTGGTGACCAGGTGGTACCACCATTGCTGGAAGCATATACACCTATATCAGTACCTGCATACAGGTTGTTTGAATTTGTATGATCAACTACAAATGCATTAACAGGAACTTGCGGAATACCGCTGGTAATGGAAACCCATGTTGGGGAGCCTGCGTTCAGGTTGGTGGTTTTCCAAATATTTATTACACCAAAAGCGGCGATTGTAACATAGGCTGTATTCACATTTTGCGGATCAATAACTGTACGGGCTATAAAATTATTGGGTATTACATTTCCTGCATCTAAATTCGTAAGTGTAGCAGAACCTGTAGTAGTACCCCAAAGGCCGCCGTTATTCTGTCCTACTATTCTTACATTATCATCTTGTGGTGAAATACCAATTGCACTGATAGGATTAGTAAGATTTTGGCTAACAGCGGTGTGATTCACCCCTTTATTAGCGGAACGATATAAAATATTGGCTCCATAATAAATGGTGTTAGGATTGCCTGGCCCCTGCTCCAGCGGTGCATAGAACAAAACTGCTCCGCCACAAGGAATACCATTGCCTGTAGCTCCGTTACAACCCCTGAATGCCCAACCACCTTCCACAGCACCGGCAGTAGTAGAAACCGTACCATAGCCTTGCAGAGTAGAAGCATTGAAATAGGTATGATACATATCCACCGTAGTGGTATTGACTGCATTCTGATCAATGACAGCATATCCACCGTCACCAAAGTCTACCCTAAACCAGGTAGCATCGGGCCGGTACATATTAGTACCATTATCCTGTGTTCCCCCGATTGTATAATTAGGATCGGTGGGGTGTACCGCTAAGCCCATAAACTGGGTAGCCCGGAATGTTGAATTGTTCAATGAGGTCCAGTTTACTCCACTATTTACCGATTTGTAAATACCCCCATCTGAGCCGAAGTAAATAGTTGTCGGGCTGGATGGTGAAACACCAATCACATGTGAATCGACGTGCAGACCTGAAGCTGATGTTGCGTTATTGGTAAACGATAGTCCGCTGTTCGTTGAAATGCCAAAGACCAAACCTGGTGCGCCACCCAAATATACACGGGTAGCATTGGTGGGATCAACTGCTACAGCAATATCATAGAAACACTGCGGTGAACAGAAATTATTATCTATCTGTTGCATCCAGGTGTTTCCTCCATCTACTGACATTAATACCCTGCCGTCTCCCAAACCAGTTGCTGCGTATATAGTAGGATTAGGGCCGGAAGTATGCTGAATAGCAAATTCAGTGAATACACCAGTAGTTGACTGGGTCTGTGTAAAAGTGGGAGAAGCTGACAAAGCATTAGTAGAAACATAAATACCTGTCTGGCTACAAACCAGCAAATCCGGGTTAAGCGGATCCAGTACCATGTCTCTTACACTTGCATTAGCACTTCCGGCCAAACCTGTAAGTTTTGTAAATGTGGGGTCTGCAGAAGTAGCATCTGTACTCCGGTATATACCCTGGCTGGGTGTTGCACCAGCTACACCACTAATACCACCTATGCCTGAAGCGGTGGAAACAAAAATAATAGCGGGGTTAGTGGGATGTACCAGGATTCTGCTGATAGCCCTTCCTGTAAAAACATCTGCATTAACAGCATCATCATTCAATGGACCAGTAATGGTTGGTGTAGCAGAGCTGGCATTATCAATGCGGTAAACACCGACACCAAAATAGCTATCACCAGAAAAATTAGGTTCGCCTGTTCCCACATATATTGTTTCGGGTGATGAGGGAGAGATAGCGATAGCTCCTATAGCAAGACTCATTGCGTTATCCATTAACGGTGTCCAGGTGGTACCTCCATTTGTAGAACGGTAAAGACCGCCCTGTGCCGTACCCACATACACAATATCAGCATTGGTTGGATGTACTGCAATAGAAATTGTTCTTCCAGAAACAGCCAACTGCGGACCGGTACCTACCTGACCATTAGGAATTGGGTTTGGCCCTATTTCATTCCACACCGCATCTGGTATAGCCCGGCCTGCACTTGCCCGCTGCGCCTTTTGACTTTGCATAAACTCAATAGCCACTATCCTTTTAGTAGGATCGAAGAGCTGGTCTTTAGTAACACCCCGCAATTGTGCAATAGCCTCGCTGCGGCGTTTCATAAACTCTTCTTTTTCTCCTTTGTGCCGTGCTAAATCTTCCTTCGTTATATTCGTTTGCGCCCAGCCGGACTGAACCAGAAGAATCAATAAAATAAAAAGTGCTAAATGGCGGAACAAATCGATCCTGATCCGGATAGAGGAGAATTTACTCATAAGAGAGGTTTAATGGTTTCGGTTAATTGCTTGTTGCTGGCTTCGCAGGAGGATTAAAACAAAGCAACAAGCTTATTAATGAAATGGTTGATCATTAATAAGAGATAGATGCTTTATGCAGAAGTAAACTTCTATCTGTACAAGTTAACAAAGGTTTTTTAAATGGCAATATTTTTCGCTAAGTAGTTTGCGGGGCAGTATTAGTACGATACATAGTAGGGCATAAAAAAATTATATGACTACATTAATCATTTTGTTTTTAACATAAATGATCTTCTTGGGTTGTTTACCCTCCAGCCACTTTTGTACTGTTTCATCTTTTAGTATTGCTTCTTCCACCTGTTGCTGGGTAATGTCTAATGGCAACGTAATTTCATGTCTTGTTTTTCCATTGATGGCAATGGGGTAGGCTTTGGTGGATTCTTTGACGTATTTTTCTTCGAATACAGGATACGTTGCATTAAGAATTGAAACCTCACCGGTCGCAAGATTGGCCTCACCCCTGCCCTCTCCACTTTGTGGAGAGGGAGTATTGCGTAGCTGCGCATACAACTCTTCTGCAATGTGCGGTGCATAGGGAGCTAATAATATTAAGAGTGGCTCGAGTATTTTTCTTTTATGACATTTCAGATCGGTGAGTTCGTTGGTAGCTATCATAAAACCACTAACGCCGGTGTTGAAACTGAAACGTTCGGTATCCTGCTCAATTTTCTTAATGGTGTTGTGTAATACTTTGAGTTCTGCGGGGGTTGGTTCTTCATCTGTAACAACCAAGCCCTTTATTTCATCAGCAAATAATCTCCAGAATTTTTTCAGGAAGCGATGTACTCCTTCTATGCCTTTGGTATCCCAGGGTTTGCTCATTTCTACCGGGCCGAGAAACATTTCATACATGCGGAAAGTGTCGGCTCCGTATTTGGCAACTAAATCATCGGGGTTAACGGTGTTGAATTTTGATTTGGACATTTTTTCAACTTCGGAACCGCAAATGTATTTGCCATCGGCTTCATTTATTAAAACCGCATTAGCATATTCCCCATTTTTCTCTTTCCGAAATTCATCTTCATTTAATTCAAATCCGTCAACAATATTTACGTTCACATGTATCGGATTAACCTCAACTTCTGATTCAAATTGCTTCACATACAAACCTATTTTGGATAAATCATTATTGTCTGAGCCAACTATTTTTCCCAAAATCACAGTTAGTTCTTTGACAAATCCTTTTCTTTTTTCAGTATCACCATTTAGTTCATCTAAGTAATTCCTTGATATAAAAACTGGCGACCCCGCTGTGATATTAATAAATTTGAATGCTAATTGTTGGTTTATTTTATTGTCGTCTGTTGTTTCCCCTAAAGATTCGTAATACTGCCTTGCTTTCTTTTTGTCATAATCTACTTTCCAAATTAATCTATACACAAATCTGCTACTCCCCTGTATCATCCCCTGGTTCAACAACCGTTTAAAGGGTTCATCAAATCCAATCAAATTCAAATCGTACAAGACTTTCGTCCACATTCGACTGTAGAGTAAATGACCTACCGCATGTTCAGTACCGCCAATGTATAAATCCACCTGGTTCCAATAGTCAGATACTTTTCTGTCGCAGAATGTTTCTTTGTTTTCCGGATCCATGTAACGTAAGAAATACCAGGATGAACCTGCATAGCCGGGCATGGTATTCGTTTCTAAAGCCCCCCCGCCCCCCGAAGGGGGGATCTCGGACCCAAACTGATTTACCCAGTCTGGAATGTTTGCAAGAGGACCTTCTCCGTCTGGTCCCGGACTATAGGTTTTTACTTCTGGTAGGGTGAGTGGTAATTTGCTTTCTTCTAATGGAACCGCAATGCCATCCTTCCATACAATTGGAAATGGTTCGCCCCAATACCGCTGACGGCTGAACGCAGCATCCCGCATTTTATAGTTTACTTTTCTTATACCTATGCCATTATCTTCCAGTGCTTTTATCGCCACTTCCATGGCTTCTTTCATCACCAGGCCGTCCAAAAACCCTGAATTTTCCAGTATTGCATCTTTTGTCGGGTTTGCTTCTTCCCCATTAAAATGTGAACCGATGATATTGGTTACCGGAATATTAAAATGTGTTGCAAATTTTAAATCTCTTTCATCACCACACGGCACCGCCATGATAGCACCGGTGCCATAACCAGCTAATACATATTCCGAGATCCATATAGGAATTTCTTTGCCGCTAAAGGGATTAACGGCATAAGCACCAGTAAACACTCCGCTGATCTTTTTCTCTGCCATTCTTTCTCTTTCGCTGCGGCTTTTTACATAAGCGAGGTATTCATCAACAGCAGGAGTTTGTTCAGCTGATTTTATTTCATTTACCAAATCCAGTTCGGGAGCAATTACCATAAAGTCAACACCGAATATGGTATCCGGTCTTGTGGTATAAACACGGAGTTTTGTTTCCAAAAATCCTTTTACAGCAAAATCTATTTCTGCACCAGAAGATTTTCCAATCCAGTTGCCCTGCATTTCTTTCATCGCATCGCTGAAATCAACCGAATTCAATCCGTCGAGCAAACGATCGGCATAAGCCGTAATTCTCAAATACCATTGACGCAATGTTTTCTTAACCACCGGATGCCCGCCTCTTTCACTTACCCCATTCACTACTTCATCATTGGCCAATACCGTTCCTAATGCTTCACACCAGTTCACTTCGCCATAACCACAAAATGCCAACCGTCTTTTCATTAAAATGTCGGCCTGTTCTTTTTCAGAAAAAGCTTTCCATTGATCAGCCGTAAAATGTTTACCGGGAATAAATGGGCCTGACTTTGGCACCGCCCCTTTTGTTTCATACTTTTTTATCAGCTCTGCAATTGGCTTTGCTTTTTTTTCTGTGTTGCAGAAATAGCTGTTGAACAGTTGCAGAAATATCCACTGCGTCCATTTATAATAATTGGGATCGCTGGTTTGCACTTCACGGCTCCAGTCGTAGCAGAAACCGATATTATCCAATTGCGATTTGAACGTAGCAATATTTTTCTTCGTTGTTTCCGCAGGATGCTGGCCGGTATCCAGTGCATATTGCTCAGCCGGCAAACCAAAACTGTCGAAGCCCATCGGGTGCAATACATTGAAACCTTTCAATCTTTTATACCGGCTGTAAATATCTGAAGCAATATAACCTAACGGATGACCCACATGTAACCCGGCACCACTTGGATACGGGAACATATCGAGTACATAGTACTTGGGTTTGTTCAACCCTTCGCCAGGCTCAGGATTAAATACTTTATAAGCATTGGATTCTTTCCATTTTTTTTGCCAATCTTTTTCAATTTTTCTGAAATCGTATTCCATGCCCCCAACCCCTGAAGGGGAGTTCGTACTGTTTCCTGTTTTATCTTCTTTATTCATTATAGCTATCCTATTATAATTATCTATTATCAACGAATGAATGATAGTGTAAAAATTCTTTAACAAATATCTTTCATGGCAAATGGCAATATGGGCCGGGAGCAATCGTTTAAATGGGCAGCAAAAATACTGATTGTAGCCCTAAACTGCTATTTTTGCGGCAATCCATTAATCTGAAAAAAAAATTCATGTCCCAATCAGGCAAAGCTTCTATTAAACGTGGCAAACCATCCTACTTCATGTCTATACTCGGGGTTACCCTTGTATTATTCTTTCTTGGCATTATCGGCTGGTTAGTCATTAATGCTAATAAACTGGGCAATCACTTTAAAGAAAGCGTAGAAGTAAGGGTGTTTCTCCGTGGCGACCTTAATCCCAAAGACAGTGTGGCCCTCGTAGGCTTTATTGGTGGCAAGCCCTATGTAAAGTCGATGGAGTTTGTTACCAAAGAAGCCGGTAAAAAAAGATATATGGATGATGGTGGTGAGGACTGGAGTAAAGTACTGGACGAAAACCCCCTTCCCAATGCCATTTATTTCAGAGTAAAGAGCCAATATGTGAACCCTGATACGCTGATGGGTATCAAGAAAGATATAGAACAGCAAACTTATGTTAGTGATGTGCAGTACCCCGATGCATTGGTGGGCAATCTCAACAAAAATATCCGTAAAGTAAGTATCGGCCTGCTGGCACTGGTTATCATCATTTCCCTGGTAGTTATTTTCTTAATAGATAATACCATCAGGCTGGCGATGTTCAGCAACCGTTTTCTTATTAAAACAATGCAGATGGTAGGAGCTACCCGTTGGTTCATTGCCAAACCATTGAATGTAAGAGCCATTATCAACGGTGCCCTCAGCGGTATCATCGCTTCTTTATTATTATACATACTGGTGTTAATAGCTGAAGGACAACTGGAATGGCTGAAGACCATTCATGATTCCGGCATGCTTTTGCTGTTGTTTCTCCTGCTTATTATTACCGGCATCGCCATTACCCTGTTCAGCACCCACCGGAGTGTGTTAAAATACCTGCGGATGAAGTTGGATGATTTGTATTAGTCCAAATGTCGGAAAGTATGCCTCCGAATAGTCAGAGAACCATTTGCATAGCCGGGTATTTCTTCCGGACTTTCTAACTTATAGACTTCCCGACTTTTTGCTATATTGCACGACCTAAATCGAAAGAAATGAGTAACGAAAAAGCGACACCTTCCATTTTCAATAAAGAAAACTATATATGGATGCTGTTAGGCATTGCAGTAATGGTAGTTGGTATGCTGCTGCTGGCTGGTGGAAAAAATACGGACCCTAATGTATTTGATAAATCAAAAGTATATAGCACCACCCGCATCACTATTGCCCCGTTACTGATATTGGCAGGCCTGGTGATAGAAATATTTGCCATTTTCAGAAAACCAAAACAGGCGACCGCTTAACCTGTTTACCCGTTAAATAAATTTGCAAGGCGATACATTACCCGTGTCGCCTTTTATTTTACCCGAATTACTTAGCCGGGCTGTCAATATAAAATAGCAGCAAAGTTTTGGACTATATCTGGCCTATGTAGTATGTTGCAGCAATAATCAATTTCGTATGAATATTTTCGAAGCAGTTATCATCGCTATAGTAGAAGGGCTTACCGAATTTCTCCCGGTGTCATCCACCGGCCATATGATCATTGCGGAAAAAATTTTGGGTGTTGCCGACAATGATTTTACTAAACTGTTTACTGTAGGTATTCAATTAGGTGCTATACTGGCTGTAGTGGTTTTATACTGGAAGAAATTCATTGATTTCAAAAGCTGGCATTTCTATTTGAAATTACTAGTTGCGGTGATACCTGCACTTGTGCTTGGGTTTATTTTTTCAGATAAAATAGATGCTTTATTAGAAAGCAGCCTTACTGTTGCCATTAGCATGATAGCCGGAGGTATTATTCTTTTATTTATAGATAATGTTTTTAATGCGGCCAAAATAGACACTGAAGAACAAGTGAGTTTTCCCAAAGCGTTTATCATCGGGCTTTGGCAATGTATTGCAATGATACCGGGTGTAAGCCGCAGTGCGGCCAGTATCATTGGCGGAATGCAACAGGGCCTGACCAGGAAATTGGCAGCAGAGTTTTCCTTTTTTCTTGCCGTACCTACCATGGCGGCAGCCACCGGTTATAAAATGCTGAAAGGATATAAAACCCTCAATACCGAACATATAAAATTACTGGCCATCGGAAATGTTGTGGCCTTTATAGTGGCTATGCTGGCTATCAAATTTTTTATTGGCTTTTTACAAAAACATGGATTTAAATTATTTGGTTATTACCGGATAGTTGGCGGTATTATTCTTCTCGTTCTTATACTTACCGGCATAATAAAAGGGTAATCGCATTTATCCCTATTTTTACTCAAAGCATTGGTTATGCAAACGGCTTCCAAAAAAGTAGTAAATGGCTGGGCGATGTATGACTGGGCCAATTCATCTTACAACTTAGTTATCACTTCTACCATTTTTCCTGCCTACTTTGAAGCAGTGGCGGTAGATAATAAAGCCGTATCCAAAACAGCAGTTACATTTCTCGGCAGGCAATTTGAAAATACAGCTTTATATAATTATGCCCTTGCTTTTGCGATGCTGGTGGTGGCTGTCATGTCTCCCCTGCTGTCTTCCATTGCAGATTATAAAGGCAATAAGAAAAAATTCATGAGCTTTTTTCTTACAATGGGTAGTCTTGCCTGTACTACTATGTTTTTCTTTGATGGCCATTCCTTGCCGTTAGGCATATTTGCTATGATAGTGGCCTGCATTGGTTTTTGGTCAAGCCTTGTTTTTTATAATTCCTTCTTGCCAGAAATAGCTGCTCCACAAGACCGTGATCGTATCAGTGCTAAAGGATTTGCATACGGCTATGTAGGCAGTGTGCTGTTACAAATCATTTGTTTTGTTTTTGTTTTTGTTCCGGGCCTGGTGGGTGGGCATGATGATGAGACAGGCACTTCCAATATTCAGTTCCAGGTTTGTTTTCTTTTAGTGGGTATCTGGTGGTGGAGTTTCGGGCAATATTCGTTACGGAGATTACCAAATCCTGTGCCTGCCGGAAGCGGAGATCTGAATAACAAAACGTTGTCGAAAGGATATGATGAATTAAAAAAAGTATGGCAACAGTTAAAGCAACTTCCTTCCTTAAAACGGTTTCTTGCATCTTTCTTTTTCTTCAACATGGGTGTGCAAACAGTAATGCTGGTGGCAGCTCTCTATGGTAAAAGCGAACTGGAGATCCCAACTACTAACCTCATTATCGCTATTTTAATAATTCAACTGATTGCTATCCCCGGTGCTTTTGCCATCTCCTGGCTTTCATCGAAAATCGGGAACCTGAAAACATTGATGTCACTGGTGTTACTCTGGATATTGCTTTGTGTTGTTGGTTACTTATTACCCAAAGGAGGTATTTATGAATTTTATGGATTGGCGGTTGCTGTTGGCTTCGTTATGGGGGGCACACAATCCCTTAGCCGCTCTACCTATGCCAAGCTGATGCCGGAAACAAAAGACACTGCTTCCTTTTTCAGCTTCTATGATGTAACAGAAAAGGTTGCCGCCGTGGTAGGTATTTTCAGTTTTGGATTTATTACCGAATTAACCGGATCACAAAGAAGTTCGGTGCTGGCACTGGGAATTTTTTTCATTATAGGCTTGCTCTTATTAATATATGCCAGAAAAGTAAAGAGCAACCAGTCAGAGTTTTTGAAGTAATTGTATTTCCTGTTTAAACAGGAAATAACAACCGGGATATTGTTTCTATTCCTGCTTTTTATTTTTAAAGAAATAGTTATGCAAACTGCTTCAAAAAAAATTATAAATGCATGGGCAATGTATGATTGGGCTTGTTCCTCTTACAATCTCGTCATTGCCTCTACCATATTTCCCACCTATTTTGAAGCGATTGCTGTTGACAATAAGGAAATTTCAAAAACAGCCGTTACATTCCTGGGAAGGCAATTTGAAACCACTTCTCTTTATAATTACTCGGTGGCTTTGGCTATGTTCATTGTAGCCTGCATGTCTCCTCTTTTATCTTCTATAGCTGACTATAAAGGCAGCAAAAAGAGAATGCTCACTTTTTTTATGACATTGGGCAGCCTTGCTTGTGCCGCAATGTTCTTTTTTAATAAACAGACCCTGAACTTAGGTATTGCAGCAATGATCGTAGCCTGTATTGGTTTTTGGGGAAGCCAGGTTTTTTATAATTCTTTTCTTCCGGAGATAGCGATTCCTGAAGATCGAGATCGTATCAGTGCCAAAGGTTTCGTTTATGGTTATGTAGGGAGTGTTTTATTACAACTTGTTTGTTTTGTATTTGTACTAATGCCCGAAACATTCGGTATTACTGCCGGCAAAGGCTCACAGATTTCATTTCTGCTTGTAGGTATCTGGTGGTGGGGTTTTGGAAAATTTTCGCTTCGGCGTTTGCCCAATCCTGTACCTACCGGAACGGGAGATTTGAAAAAACAAATACTTTCAAAGGGGTATAAAGAAATGCAAAAAGTATGGAACCTGCTGAAAATGGTCCCACGGCTGAAACGTTTTCTACTGGCCTTTTTCTTTTACACCATGGGGGTACAAACGGTAATGCTGGTAGCGGCATTATATGGAAAAAGTGAACTGGAAATACCTACCACCAATTTAATTGTTGCTATCCTGCTTACTCAGTTAATCGCTATTCCCGGAGCTTATGTCATCGCCAAATTATCATCCCGAATCGGCAACTTAAAAACGCTGATGACATTGCTCGTTTTATGGATCGGCGTCTGCATCATCGCATACCTGCTTCCCAAAGGAGGTATTTATGAATTTTATGGGTTAGCTGGAGTCGTTGGGTTTAT
>CALRVH010000059.1:0-19106 GCA_943371565.1 Chitinophaga pinensis
AATCAGTGATTGTTTTTAAAAGAAAAGGAAAGAAGAAAGCTGATGATGTTTTAGTCATTTTGAATATGACTCCTGTGGTAAGAAATGATTGGGAGATATATGCTACGGGTAAAAGTTATATGAAGGAAATATTTAATAGCGACAACAAAAAATTCTGGGGAACGGGAAATGTCTTTAACCCTGAGATAAGGTCAGAATTAGTTGATAAGGGTCAAAAAAAATACCGTATTACCGTAAATTTACCACCCTTGGGCGGAATCATTCTGAAATAATACTATTTTGGAATGATATTCGCTAATATACAGGCGGTTAAGTTTTGATTCCTCAATAGCAAAATCTACTTTAGTGATGCGAAACACTATTAAGTCCAATCCAAAAAGAACCCCTATGTTACACAAAATCCTATCCGCCTGCCTGTTGCTGACGACTATGTTGGCCAATTCCCAAACAGCTGTTACCACAATCAATGTTGGCACCGATAGTGCTGATTATTTTTTGCAAAAAGGGTTGGTGGAAAAACAGAATGGCCGCAGACTTGAATCCCTTAAAAATTTTGAAAAAGCAGCCCGTTATGATGCTAATAGTAAAGCCATAACAGCCGAACTGGCTTCTGCCTATTTTGACCTGCGCCGTTATAGTCAGGCAAGAGAGACATTCAAAAAACTGGTAGAGTTAGGCGACCAGTCAGCCGCTACGTACAAGCAACTGATGACTCTTTCGTTCCAGTTAAAACAGAACGAAGATGTATTGCTGTATGCTGATAAATTAAAAACAGCTGACCCCTCCGAAAAAGTACTGTATTATGTAGGTAAAGTTCATTATGATATGGACAATTATGGTGATGCAATAAAATACCTGAACCGTGCTGCTGTAGAAGACCCGGTGAATGCAGATATACCTTACATGATTGCTCATAGCTATGCGGATATGATGAATTATAAACTGGCGATCCCTTACTTTAAAAAAGCTATTGAATTAAAACCAACCGAGAGCTACTGGATCTATGAATTGGGACTTATCTGTTATGCCATGCATGCAGATAAAGATGCACTCAAGTATATGCTGGAAGCAGCAGAGAAGGGGTTAAAAAGAGACAACGACTATTTAGAGAACCTTGGTATTGCCTATTTGAATGTGGGCAGCCTTGATGAAGGTGTTAAGATCCTGAATGAAATATTGATCAAGCGGCCAAGCGATATGAATATCCTAAACATGGTAGCGGAAGCTTATTACTACAAAGGAAAATTTGATCTCGCCATTGAATACTGGGATAGGGTGCTTCAATATGATAAAGAAAATGCCTCTGCATTATATATGATCGGTATGTCTTACCAAAAGAAAGGTGGAAAAGAAAATATGGATAAAGGCATTGCCCTTTGTGATAAAGCTATCGAAATGGATCCTTCGCTATCAAGCCTGAAACAAAAGAAGATGATGGCGGGAATGTAAATACATCGGTCTAAGAGATTAGAAGAGAAAAGGAGAAAAAGAGTTACTTGTACAAATAACTCTTTTTCTCCTTTTGTTATTTTTCTTAAATTTTTTAATGGGTAGTAACCATAAAAAATCCGGTTTCAATATATCAATTACATTCGTTCCGGTACTCTTATTCCCAGCAAACTCATTCCGGAGGCAATTACGTTAGCCGTCATTTCAGAAAGTTGTAACCGCAATTGTTTCTTTTCTGCTGATTCTGCATTCATCACTGAATGTTCTGTATAGAACGTATTAAATGATTTAGCGAGGTTAAATACGTAAATAGCTATGACCGAAGGATTATGCTCAACTACTGCTTGTTCAATAACAGACGGGTATTGTTCTAATAAAATAATCAACTCCTTTTCAAGCTTTAAGAGGCTTGTTCCTTGTTCCTTGTAGCTTGCACCTTGTGCCTTACGAAGTACGGACTTTATCCTTGCATGAGTGTATTGCACAAACGGTCCGGTAAATCCATGAAAATCGATTGACTCTTCCGGATTGAATATCATCCGTTTCTTAGGATCAACCCTCAACAAGAAAAACTTCAATGCACCGAGGGCTATTATATCATATAATTCCGTCAACTCCTCATCTGTAAAGTCTTTTACCTTACCCAATTCCTCCGTTTTATTCTTCGCTACATTGACCATTTCATCTATCATGTCATCTGCATCTACTACAGTTCCTTCACGGCTTTTCATTCTGCCACTTGGCAATTCCACCATTCCATAACTTAAATGATAAATACCATCAGCATAGGGCTTGCCTAATTTTTTTAAGATCAGTTTCAGCACTTTCATGTGATAGTTCTGTTCATCAGCAATTACATAAATGCTTTCGTCATACTTGAAATCTTCATATTTTTCTTCTGCCAGTCCAAGATCCTGGGTTATGTATACAGATGTGCCATCCTTTCTCAATACCAGCTTTTCATCAAGGCCTTCGTCCGTCAGATCGATCCATACACTGCCATCTTCCTTTTTAAAAAACACTCCCTGCTTTAATCCTTCTTCTACAAATTTCTTTCCTGGCAAATACGTTTCACTTTCGTAATATGTTTTGGCAAAATCGGAACCAATACGTTTGTAGGTCACATCAAACCCTTCATACACCCAGCCATTCATTTTTTTCCAGAGCTCTAACACATCTGGTTTTCCGTTCTCCCAGTCCAGCAACATTTGTTGTGTGCCTTTCATGATCGGGGCTTCTTTCTCCGCATCTTCCTTTTTCATTCCACCCACTACCAGTTCCTCAACCTGTTTTTTATATTCATCATTAAATCGTACATAATATTCTCCTACAAAATGATCGCCTTTTGTATTGGTTGATTGTGGTGTTGCACCATTGGCAAATAATTGCCATGCTATCATGCTTTTGCAAATGTGAATGCCCCTGTCATTTACAATACAACTCTTGACGGTTTCATAGCCACTTTGCTTCAGAATCTGCGCCACACTCCAGCCCAGAAAATTATTTCTCAGGTGACCAAGATGTATTGGCTTGTTTGTATTAGGGGAGGAGTACTCCACCATAACCTTGCGGCCGTTGGCCGGTTTTGACCCAAATGTTGGATTAGCATAGTTTGTTTGGAGAAAATCTATCCAGTAATTATCAGCAACGGTAAGATTTAAAAAACCTTTGATAACATTATGGGCGGTAAAAATAGCCGGACTGGCTTTCACCAATGCTTCACCAATCTCGGCACCCAGCAGCTCCGGTGATTTCTTTAACTGCTTCACAAAAGAGAAAAGTACCAGGGTATAATCTCCCTCAAACTCCGGCTTGGTGATATTAATAGTAAGCTCTGTTTCTGTAAAATCCTGTCCGTACAAATCTCTCAGGGCCGTTACTACAAGTGGTTTTATCTGGCTGATGATACTCATCCTGTCTTTTTAATTTAGCTGCAAATTTACGATTGGAATCCCGAAAAGATCAGGACAAGTTTTGGGATTTGGTGGTTGTTTCGATTACTTTGCGAGGCGATGCGAAAACACATCCATAGTGCAAGAGACCTGGTATTACCCATTATTGACTTCTTTTACCCGCCGTTTAAGAAGCTGATGAACCTGCAAACATTCCGTTATGCGGCTTCCGGAGGTGGTAATACATTGCTTGGACTTATCATTTATTATATCAGCTACAAATACATTTTTGCAGAAAAGGTTTTCAAGTTTGGTTTTTATGCCTTTGAAGGTCACATTGCCGCACTGATCGTTTCGTTTTGTATCACTTTCCCTGTCGGGTTCTTTATGTCGAAATATGTGGTCTTCAGTGATTCAAAAATGAAAGGCCGGATACAATTGTTCCGGTATTTTATGATCTGCCTGTTTAATCTTGTACTGAACTATATACTGCTGAAGGTTTTTGTAGAAAAATTTAATATTTACCCGGTAATAGCCCAGGTATTTACCATAGCGATTGTAGTTGCTTTCAGTTATGTGGCACAGCGAAATTTCTCGTTCAAAGCGACCCCGGATGAGGACATTATAGACTGAAATTGATGGACTCCACTTTTACAGACAGATCGCCGGCACAATTACTACGTATCACCAAATGCTGTTGCATCGGGTAAATACCGATCAATGAGATGTCTTTTATGGTGCCATAACTACGGATACCTTTCATCCATTCCTGGTTAAGTTGCTGGTTGATGCTTGTCTTTGCCGTATCAATGTAAGCCCCTAACTCAAACCGGGCATTCTTACTTATCTCTTTGGTAATTTTTTTATCGAACAGCCAGTCGGCTGAACCGAGCAACACATTTTTTGACTTGATATCAAAATCGATATCAGCTACTTCAATAGTACGTTTGTCCTTATCATAGACTGGTTTACCTACCAAATAAACAACCCCGTTATTCGTTCCGGAGAATTTTATTTTAATGATCATTTTCTCAAAACCACCACCGTATATCTTGCAATCATCAATGATGAATTTCTTTTTGATAAACCCCTTCCTGAAATCAAACTCTTTTCCCGCAAGCTTCTGGTTCATCAGGGTGCTGAGCGAATCATAACTCAGCACGGCATCAAGAAAAATACTGAAACCGGGTTTACGGCTAAACGAACCAATATTGGGCACGGCAGAGTTTTGTTCAACAGGTTTTTCAAAACTGATAACAGGCTTTGCTGACAAACCAAGAAAAATATTCAACGAGTCATTCAGCGCAAACATATTATTGATACGGATCTTTTGCGGATTGATCTTCAACCAGCCAAGACCCGCCACATTATAGACCCTGTTCAACTGGTTCCACACTTGCTGAAAACGAGACTTCATATCTACCGTACCATAACTTTTATCCAGGTCTTTTTTAGCAGCATCCAATTCGGTTGTCAATCCTTTCATCACCTGTTTTGTAATATCCTGTCCCCAGAAGCAGACTTCACATTTATCCAATGGCTGAGGCTCATTTCTTACAATGCCAAGCTTTACTTTAAAATCCGGTTGAATGCTCAGCGAGTTGGTGAATGAAACATTGACTCGCCTTTCACCTTCGCTGCCAAAACCACAACGGCAAGCAGGTGTCCATGGTGAGATAACGGTACCACTGACACAAATCCTGGTAGATCCTACAATTTTATAATAGCCGGTAAAACCAAGGTTCATCGACATGCCAGAGACTTTCATCTGCAGCTTACTTCTGCGAAAAACATATTTAAATCTTGTATCACAACCTTCCTGCACCCAACCATCCGGATAGCCGGGGGAGGTGAACAGCGTATCCACACTTTTCTCTGCCATTGTATAAATCGGCTTCAGGTTTATCTGGATAGGAATATTTATTTCAGAACTGGGCAATGAATCAAGTCTGAAATTACCGGGGGAGAGGTCCGGGTTTTCAGGATTTATTTTTTGCGAGTAAGAAGTAACGACTGTAAATAAACTTAATAAAAAAAGAATTCCTTTTCTTTCCATGTTTTCTTTTAATGTTTTGCCGGGAAGAAAATAAGGCGGAAAGAAAATTTATTGTCTTTCCGTCTTACCGGCTAATGTGTTGTAAAAATAGCCAAAGAAAGGAAAAGGAATTGTGAAGATTAGGCTAAGGGGCTAAAGAGAAAAAGGGATAAGGAGGTTTATGCGAAGTAAAATCCCATATTAGTATGTTTAGATTGAAATGGGTTAACGAAAAACTACAATAAATGGGGCTCTCTCTTTTTTTCTTTTTCTATTTCAAACTCTTAGCTCATTTCTTTTGGTGTGGCAGGCTGAACCAGTTTCCGCAGCCATCTTTTACTACACACTCCGTTCCGTTCACAAAATTTAGTATTGATCTATGTCAGCATTCAATTCCAATTATTTTTCGTTCAATTCCTTTTTCATACAAATACTTGTTTCCATACCGGAGTATTGGCCATAATTAGGTATTACAGTATAACCGAGTTTTTTATAAAGATTGGACGCTTCGGGTTGATTGTTCCCTGTTTCCAATACAATGGTATCAACATTCAATTCAACAGCCCATTTTTCCAATTCAGTAAGAATTGCAGCGCCAATTCCTTTTCCCCGATGTTCGTTTGCTACAAACATTCTTTTTACTTCAACGGAGTTGTCATCAAACCGTTTAAAACAACCACAGCCAGCTGCTTCGTTTTCTATAGAAGCAATTACAACTGTGGGTATGTTTTCAATCCTATTATATTGGCTATAGAAATTCTGTAGCTGACCATATTGTTCTAACAGATATTTATCCAGTTTCGCAATTAGCAAATGAAAATCTTTATCGCTGCTATTGGTTCTTTTTAAAGTCAGCATTACTTATTTTTTGATTTTTGAAATTGTAGTGCCAGTTAATTTAGTTGCTTTGTCCATGTCCTTAACTGCAAACGCTGCCGCTGCTTTTACCAGGTCTTTTACTTTTTTGTTCCGATAATCAACTGGACTGGCAAGGGGAATGTGTCGTATCAGGTTTCCAGTCCCGGTTAAAAGTTGATGCGGGTCATTTAGGAGTGTTCCTTTATTGAAGCCAAGATTTAAATGATTGGTGTAAATATTTATCATACAAAATGCATCGGAAAGCTTTTCTGAAATTGAAAAAACAGCTGTTAATGCATGGGTGTGATAAAGGATCTCATTAGCATCGGGATAAATTGCTAACACATACTCTCGCAGATCTTTGAACAAGTCAATAATGCTCTTTTCTTTTAGTTCTAAAAGAGGGAGGAAGTCAGGATGTATTTTGCGGGTTGCTTTCATAAAATATTAACCCCGGTTCGCCGGGTTCTTCCATTGTTTCGCCAACCGTTCAACTGTTCCGTTTATTCTTTCTGTTCTTGTTTCCTCCCTTTTCGCTGTCACAATCCATTCAATATATTCTTTCTTATTGGTAAACGAAAGTGTATCGAAGAAGGCGGCTTCCTTTTTATTCTTTTTTAATACGGAAGCAAGTTCATCCGGTAGTTTCACTTCCTTTGTTTTCGGATCTACCCAGTTAAAGATTTCTCTTGCTGCTTTTGGTTTGGCTTCTTTCTTTTTATCTGCATCATTCTTAGCCCGGAAACCAAATACACTCCATGTATCATCAAACGAGATCAAATTTATCCAGGTTAGTTTATCACTTTCGGCTAATAAACAATCCCAGCCTTTATCTCTTGTCAGGTCAGTTTGAACTTTGGAAGATACTTTCGGATAATACACCCACACTATTACTTCTGATTTTACCAATTTCATCACTTTACTCATTTCCTTTTCCAATTGTGCCCTGTCCTTTACAAACCAATGCACCTGGTCATAAACTTTTCCGGTATCTGTAATTTTTACTCCCGCCGGCAAGCCCTGTAATCCTTTTTTAAAATTGACCGGGGCATTCAGGGTCAGCAGCGTAGATTGAGGTTTGATCCTGAGTTTGTCAGCTATGGAATTAGCCATAGTAGAATGTTTATAATGTATGTAATAAAGTTAATTACCGATATAGATAAACGGTGCCCAATAATAAGGCTTTCGGAATTCTTCTCCGAATTTTCCGGCCAGGAAAAGTTGCTTTACTTTTTGAATGGCTGCCTTAAATGATAAGCCTTCTTTGTTAGCCAGTTTGTAAACCTCTTGCATGAAGAGGCTGGTGCTTTTATCAGCGACACTCCATAGAGAAACAATGAGTGAATTGGCCCCCGCTACCATGAAAGAAGAGGAGAGTCCCTGCACACCTTCACCATCCATTAAAAGACCTTTACCTGTCTGGCAGGCTGATAATACCACCAGTTGAGCTGGGATTTTCATCGCTTCAATTTCATTACTGGTCAGGTACCCATCTTCTTTCTTTTTTCCCACTACCTGGTTCAATACGACAGAAGAAAGTCCGGCATCATTATCCATCACATGTCCGTGTGTGGCAAAGTGTACCAATGCATATTTTTCTGCCGGGTTCACAAATAAGGCCTTGAATTTTTCTTCGGTACAATTAACATCACTTAATGTAGTAGATAATTTATAAAATTTGCGGATTGAATCAATTTCCGCTTTTGTCCCCGGCAGTGTATTCCATGCAAACGCATCCGCGGAACGGTATGCTGGTCGTACTCCAATTTCCATATCCGCTTCAGACAGTTCATTATATACCGGATTACCTATCAATGCTACTTTAGTCCCTTTATAAGTGCTTTGTCTTTTTAAAAGCAACTCTGCCACTTTGATAGAAGGTAGGTAGGAAATGTTGTAGGTCTCCGTAAGATATTTCCCTTTCTCATCGACAAGTGTTTCGAAAGGTACAAATGACAATTGCCCATCCGGGATTATGATTATTTTTTTCTTATCCTTTAGCAATTTTTCGAAAGGTTTGAGCATCGCTTCATAAAAGACCGAACCTAATATCATCGCATTATTGGCATGCAATTCTTTTTCTTTGAGTTCAGCGGGTTTTAGGCCACGGGATGAGGCGGTAGCCTTAGCCAGTTCTGTTTGTAGATAAACGGCGAGTATAAGGGTTGAACTTCTTCGTAAGTGAGATATCGATGGGTCAGGTGTACCCGTCCACAATTTTTTAAACCCACTAAAAATAGTATCCATATAAGGACTTACCGGCTGCCTAGCCGCATTGAAAAGTAAAGTGCTGTCTGATAAAAGTTCTATGGCTGTAGATTCTTTACTGATAGCCATGATGATCTTACCGGAGAAAATATCGTCCGACTTTGAAAAATAGGTCATGAGATATACTTCGTCTTCCTTCATCTTCTCCTGTAGCTTCTCTATGCTTAACTTGTCCTCATTCCTACCGCCGAGCTTTTCAAGCAGCACCAGTGATTTCGACTCTTCCATCGCTTTGAACACACCTTCTTTATTACCTAACTGGTAATTACAAAGAGCCAGTTGATTGAATAAACTGGTATTCGAAGCAAGGAATGTCATCTTCTCTTCATACTCCAGCGTATTTCTCATTATGTAGAGGATGTCAATTGATTTTTCAAAATAGTATTTGGCAGAATCATAATTTTTTTCAGCGTAATAAAGGGTGCCGGTTTCTTGCAAAGCCTGTAAATTCTGCAATGAATGATACTCATACTCCGGTATGGCTTCAAGAGTCATGAACAGGTATTCTTTGGCTTTGCGATAATTCTTTTCTTTAAAGGCTCTTATGGTTAGTTGATTGTAAACTGTTATTAATTTCCGGGGCTCAACAGTATTGATACCTGCTGTTTCCATGCATTTTTCCAGGTAATAATTACTGGAATCTTCCTTCATATCATTGCGGTAATAATTACTCAGGAATATATAGGCATCTATTGTTTCTTCATACGCATTATACTTCTCCACCAATGGAAGCACACTATCCCGAATGATAGGCAGTGCCCTTTCCGTTTCTCCATTAATGTCCAGCACTTCTGCTATCGCTGTATAAGCACCAGCCTGGCTTACTTTATTTCCGGATAAGGAATAGCAATAGGCAGCACCGTCAAAATAATAATATGCCGAATCCAGTAAACGTATCGCCTTATAGATAACCCCGATATTATAATAGATCTTTCCAAGTTCCGTATAGTCCTCTAACAAAAGATTATAATCGATAGCCTGCTGGTATTTTTCAACGGCCGGTTTCACTTGTCCTGTATTATAAATAGTGTAGCCAAGTGTTGTTAAATACTTACTTATTCTTTTTATCCGCAGCGGTTCAAGTTTTTTTTCTGCAGTAAGTGCCGTGTTGATCTTGGCCAGCACAGCAGGCAGCGTCGCTTTACCCTTCACATTCATTTCTGTGAATTCGTTGTAGAGTTTGTTGGCGGATTGGTAGAAAGCAAGGGCAATCTGTGCTTTTTGTTTTTGCTGCAACCGTAGTGCATCAAATTTTGCATACGGAAAGATCTTGTGCAACAACTCATAATCCGCATCCTGGGTCTTTGTATAAGCATCCATGGAGGTTGTCAGTGCTAATGCCTCATCATATAATTCTTCAGCAAAGGTTTTTGTACCAATTAAATACAGGCAGTGTGCATAATTGATAATGGCCGGAATTGATGACCGGTCGAATTGATATGCCTTTTTGCAGATCGGTAAAGCCTTTACAGGTTGCCTGTCTAATAGTAATAGCCAACTGTAATTGCTAAGAAAATATTGATCAAAGGGATGTTGGGCAACGGCAAGTTTGAGATAAGCCAGTGACTTCACCGTATCCTTGAATTCATTCCAGGCAACATTGTAACAGGAACCAAGTACCCTTTTGTTTGCCGGGGCTATGGCAAGCATTGAGTCACCGATCAGGAGGATCTTCTTGTATTCTTTTTGCTCATGGGCCGCAATCATTTCTTTTTCCAATGTCTTGATCTTGCGGGTATTTTCAGATTGAGCAGTACTCTTTAGTGCAATAAAAAGAGGGGAGATGAGAACCAAACAGACAATAGTACGAAAGTAGAAACTGGTTAAACCGGTCCTTTTTTTCATAACCATGGTAATAAACGAATGAAATGGTAATGCATTGTGCAATAGAAAGATATATCAAAATACTTTAACTAACGATTTTATAATACAGCCATTATATAGATGCTACTGCCTTATAACAAAAAGAAATAAGCAACAAAATAGTTCTACATCAATCAATCTTCATGGAAAAGCTAGAACTTTAATAACTAAACCTCTTGCTATGAAAATAAGTCACTTCCTTCTTTTCTTCAGTTTGCTGGTTGTTTCTGCCACTACTTCAGCACAAACAAAGCTCTCCCCTGAGCAAGAAGTCTTCTTTAATAAACTCATAACAGGTATCAATCCCCGTCATGTAAATTGGGTAAGAACAACGGCGGCAGAAGTAAAAGCAAAAAACTTGACCGAAGTGGATATCAAAAGGCAGGCAGAACGGTACGCAGCACCGGGCATAACAGACAACCAGGATATTGAGGCACTTGTTGGTATGGTAATGATATTAACTGCAAAAGACCAGGAAGAAGACTTAAAAAAAATGTTGAATGAATTAAAAACGCTGAATGAACAAAAAGCAAAACAGCGGGAATTGATTTCAAAAATGCAGCAGCAGAAAGCAATGACTGCCATACAACTTGATTCATTTAAACTACTTAGCAGCAGAACCATTGCCCTTCAACAGGGCAGGAATCCTGACTCAATAAAACTTGTTCGCACTTCTTCCCGGGTGAAAGCAGTTTCAAAAGCCGAGATGGATGCTATGGTTGTAAAACTAAAAGGCGACCTCGATTCCATGAGCGAAATGGGAGAAATGGTATCCCTGCGTCTTCAGTTGATCATGGACAGGCGAAGCAAAGTGCTGACCACCCTCTCCAACACCATGAAAAAGATCAGCAAAACTGCTGACGAAATCATCCAGAATCTGAAGTAAGGGCTACTGCAAATCATGTATCTCCCCGATACGCAGTCAACAAGCTATCCCTGTACTCACAAAACCTGCCATTTTTTCACTTTTTACTCCAACGGCACAATGATTGACAACTAGCAGTGAACCCGCCTACCGACAGGCAGGATCATTAAAATCTAAACACATGGGAAAAATAATAGGAATCGACCTAGGAACCACCAATAGCTGCGTTTCCGTTATGGAAGGCAACGAACCAGTAGTGATCGCCAACGACGAGGGACGCCGCACAACCCCGTCCATAGTGGCTTTTCTGAAAAATGGTGAACGTAAAGTGGGTGACCCGGCCAAACGCCAGGCTATCACCAATCCCCATAATACCATCGCTTCGGTGAAGCGTTTTATGGGCCGCCAGTTTGATGAAGTGACCGAAGAGATCAGCCATTGGAGCTATAAAGTGGCAAAAGGTGACAATAATACCGTCCGGATTGACATAGATGGCAGACTTTATACGCCACAGGAGATCAGCGCCATGGTGCTGCAAAAAATGAAGAAAACAGCCGAAGATTACCTCGGTCATGAAGTGACAGAGGCCGTTATCACCGTGCCTGCTTACTTCAACGATGCACAACGCCAGGCCACCAAAGAAGCCGGTGAAATTGCCGGGCTGACCGTCCGCCGTATCGTAAACGAACCTACCGCAGCCGCATTAGCCTACGGCCTGGATAAAGACAAGCATGACCATAAGATTGCCGTATTCGACCTCGGTGGTGGTACGTTTGATATTTCCGTTCTCGAACTGGGTGATGGTGTATTCGAAGTAAAATCAACCAATGGTGATACACACCTTGGCGGTGATGACTTTGATAAAGTGATCATGGACTGGCTGGCAGACGAGTTTAAAAAAGATGAAGCGATCGACCTGCGTAAAGACCCGATGGCCTTGCAGCGTTTGAAAGAAGCGTCTGAAAAAGCGAAAGTTGAATTATCGTCTTCTAACGAAACAGAGATCAATCTACCCTACGTAACAGCAGTGGACGGAGTGCCCAAGCACTTAGTAAAGAAATTGAGCCGTGCAAAATTTGAATCACTGGCGGATAATTTATTTGCCCGTTGTTTGAAACCCTGCGAAGCTGCATTGAAAGATGCAGGATTAACTGCATCACAAATTGATGAAGTGATACTGGTGGGTGGTAGTAGCCGTATCCCTAAAGTACAGGAGCTGGTAGAAAAATTCTTCGGCCGCAAACCACACAAGGGTGTAAATCCGGATGAAGTGGTTGCCATTGGTGCTGCTATACAAGGTGCAGTAATGACCGGGGATATAAAAGATGTATTGCTGCTCGACGTAACACCACTTTCTCTCGGTATTGAAACAATGGGTGGTGTAATGACACCGTTGATCCCGTCTAACACAACCATCCCTACTAAAAAATCTGAAGTGTTCTCTACTGCCAGCGACAACCAGCCCGGCGTACAGATACATGTGATGCAAGGGGAGAGGAGTATGGCGAAGGATAATAAGAGCCTCGGCATCTTCAACCTCGATGGCATACCACCGGCACCAAGAGGTGTACCGCAGATCGAAGTGATATTCGACATCGATGCTAACGGTATCTTACATGTAACAGCGAAAGACAAAGGAACAGGTAAGGAACAAAAGATACATATAGAAGCAGGCAGCGGCTTAAGCAAAGAAGAAGTGGAAAAAATGAAAGCAGAAGCAAGAGCCAATGAAGCCAGCGATAAAGCCGAGAAAGAAAAAGTGGAGAAACTGAACATGGCCGACAGCTTAGTGTTCCAGACAGAAAAACAATTGAAAGAATACAGTGAAAAAATACCGGCAGAAAAGAAAACAGCGATTGAAGTAGCTGCTGAGAAATTGAAAGAAGCACATAAAGCACAGGATATACCCGCTATTGATACAGCGATGGCTGAATTAAATGCAGCCTGGACAGCCGCCAGTGAGGATATGTACAAAGCAACGCAGGAACAACCGCAACAACCCGGTGCTAATGGAGCAGGTGAACAAACTGCCGCTGCCGGTGCTACGGATAATGTGACGGATGTACCGTATGAGGAGGTGAAGTAAAATCTGCCCGAATGATTTAAGAAGAAAAATAAAGCCCCTGTAGAATATACAGGGGCTTTGACTTTAAATTTAATGAAATGAAAAATGAACTTACATATATTTTAGGAGCAGGGGCTAGCTACCAGTCAATACCAATTGTAAAGAATTTTGCTAATAGGTTTGATGATTTTGCATCTAATCTTTTTATAATCTGTCAGGGCCTTGATCCTCAGTCTGAAATGTATGAGCTCTTTGAAGATGCCTATTTAAGAGTATCTAAAATTAGTGAAGCATTTAAAACACATCAATCATTTGATACATATTTTAAAAAACTTTTTCATACAAAGGAATTTGAAAAAATATCTGAGGGGAAAAAAATTTTAAACCTGTATTTCATTTGGGAGCATCTCTCTAAAATTACTAATGAACCAGAGCTTAAGGTTGAAACAACTTTTTGGAAACAGTCAATAATTGATAAAAGATATGATGCATTAATTGCAGGACTGCTGAAACCCTTGTCAGGTAAATCTGAACCATATTGTCCTGTAAATTTCATTACTTGAAATTACGATATGAATTTATTCATAAGTTTAAAGAATTATTTTTCTCCCAATGAATCTATGGGAGAATTTTTAATAAAAATCGATAAAGGGAATAATCTGTGGCAAATAGATGATAAGATTTCGGTAATAAATATGAATGGATATTTTTATAGTTCACTTCTTTCTTTTTTAAGTGATATAAACACTTTGCAATCGGATAAAATAGAACCTCATAAAATTCTTCAAGATAAAATTACGAGTGATTATTTTTCTCCAACCTTTATTGACAAAGATGCTGAGTTAATAAAATTTGCTTGGGAGTCCAACTCAGTAACTATTGCTCGAGATTTGAGTTTTGTAAAATATGCAAAGGCAAAAATATCTGAATCAAAGAATATTGTAATTATAGGGTATACATTCCCACTTTATAATAGGCTAGTAGATTTAGAGTATTTAAGTCAAGATGTAATTGCAAATAGAGATGTAGTTGTTCAAGACCCCAATGGAAAAACCATCACTCAAAATTTACTTGATTATTATCGTATAAATGGCAATAATAAATTAAAGCCAGTTGTTGATTGCGATAGTTTTTACATACCATCATCAATTTTTGGTGTAAATGAATACCAACAACCTTTTAGTGTATCTGTATTGTAACCTTTGCCACCTTGGCGGTTGTTTCCCCTTGTAGGTGTTCCTAAAAATTTTAAACCTCATTCCGGAATACACCATGAACCATAAAGTCAGCTTTACATTTCCCCCAGCTGCACCATCTCATTGATCTTATACACGGCGAACAGTACAAACAGGAAGATGATGATACAGAAGATCAGCATAGCGGTAAAGCCTCCCTTGGTGTCTGCAATAGCATACTTAGCCGGATTGGCTGGCAGGTAAACAACTCCTATCGTATCACCCACTTTGAATTTACCAGCTTGTGTTGTTGCCTTTCCGGGATAAGGTAGATCGGTGGTCCTGTCCTTATATTCAATTCTAATAATATCCATATAGCTTGTTTTTATCCGCACCGTACTGATGGAGGTAACATAGCCGTTGGTATGGATACCCGTCTTCTTTATAAAAGCGGTACGCCGCATTCTCCAGATTGTAAGTCCCAGCGGAAAAGCGGCTAGCAGGATTAGCAATATGTAAATAAATACCATCAATCAATATTCCGAAATTATTGCGAGAACTGGCAGGTGTAAAATTTTATTCTTTTGGCTACCGGCACGCAGGCAAGAGCTTTGGGGAATCTAATGGCTTCAGAGTCAATAAAAGTCAGCATAAAAATTGTCAGAAATTAATTTTAAATTTGGAAAATGCTTTTAAAGGATGAAATCAAAAGTATCATTTCAGGAACTGGCTTTGTTACAAAAGGAACTTCTATCAAGGCAGTTGCCAACTACCTTAGAGAAAGCAAAGCAGCAGGTACAACTACTAAAGAAAAAGAGTCTGTCAAAGAGCAGGAAACAGCGGCTCTCCTAGAGTATGCCCATCTTCATAATTTTTTCTATTCTAATGTAAATAAGGAAAGGTATTTAGCCGAAGGGGCCGAGCAAAAGGTTTTCCTGGAAGCAGATGGCAGTCATGTTATTAAATTGAATGATGGTATCTTCTACCTATCATGGAAAGATTATTTTGCCAGCCTCTTATTGCATAATTATTTTTTCCCTGCCACCAGCTATGAACTTATTGGTTTTCAGTATGAAGAAGAAAGGCTTTTTGCAGCTGTAAGACAACCATATATCCATATTACTGAGCCGACAAATGATAATCTCGTTAAGGAATTAATGGCTGCAAATGGGTTTGTGAACAAAAAAAATAGCGACTATTTCAGCACCGAGTTAGGTATTATCTTAGAAGATTTACATGACGAAAATGTTCTAACCAATAATGGTATTTTATTTTTTGTAGATACTGTTTTTTACCTCACGGATGATTTTTATGAATCATCAATGCCGGAAATTGTAAAAGCAACACATTAAGTTTGCCAAAAGAAATCAAATGAAAAGTCTTCCTGCTTTAATAAACGAGTTAGAAAATAAACTACCCTTTGTTGAGCAAAAGAAGGAATCCGTATCACAGGTAACTGTTGGCTGGCATATTGAACATAGTTTATTGGCTTTTATTAAAATGATATCCGCCGTTGAGCATTCGAACCCGGCGGAGTACAAATGGAAAATCAATCTGAAACGTTCTATCGTATTAACGATGGGAAAGATTCCGAGAGGCAGGGCCAAAGTACCTGATGCTGTAAAACCCGGTGAAGAGATAAATATGACGAACATCATCGGGTTGATAGAAAAAGCAAAACAAAAGACAGCGATGTTTGAAAAATTGAGTCACGATAAGTTCTTTACACATCCTGTTTTTGGTGCTATACGGGTAAAACAGGCCCGCCGGATAATTGCTATTCATACACAACATCACATCAATATCATTAATGACATTTTAGGCGCTGCTAAATAAACACTATATAGTGATCGCTTTTATTTTCTCCATCACTTTCAACCTGAATAAATTGAGTGCCTGACTAACAGAAGGCACTCAACAATAAAGTAATTCCTATTTCTTCAACAACTTGTCCAGGTTCTCGTGGGCGGCACTGAATCCTTCTTTAAAGCCCATGCTAATTATTTTCTGCATGTCTTCCTGGCTCTCAAAGCTAACTGTGACAGTCACTTTAGTACCGGTTGCTGTAGTGGTAAAAACATTTTCGCAATGCATACCGGGGAGGTCGCCACTCTTCATTCCTTCTTCATCACAAAAAGTATCCTGCAAGGTGAACCGTTTCAACAGTTCTATAATGAGGTAATCAACCCGGCACCAGAATTTACTGCCATCGGGGCCAAGCATATAATAAAGCCAGTAACCACCTTCCCGGAAATCCATCGTTTTTGTAATGGCTTTGAAGGGTAGGGGTGCCCACCATTCAGCTAAAATGTCGGCATCCGTCCAAGCCCGCCATACCTGTTCCAGCGTTCCATCAAATTCTCTTTCTACCAGTATCTTGTTGTTGTCGGGGTCGTTAGTGTAAGTGGTTTGTCTCATGTTGATTATTTTTTGCAATTGTTCGGTTGCAAATATAGGCAACTATTTGGTTGCGCAAAATATTTTTATATTATTATCGGAGCGCATCATTACCAACCAGCTTGTATGTAAAAAATGCTTCCGGCATTTCCCGGTATTTCCCTACCTTACTATTAGCAAAGACCGCAATTCACCCCTCTGATACCTGCCGTTAGTTCCGCCCTCTGAGTTTTATTCACCACCTAATCATGTTACAATGAAACGTAGAAATTTTATTTACAATTCATCTCTCATTGCGATGAGTGTCGGAGTATTCGGAAAAATCAAATGGGATGGTAAGACTTATGTAGGCGAAGACCCGACAACAACAGATATCCTGGGGCCATTCTATCGTCCTGGAGCACCATTACGTTCAGAGCTGGTGCAACAGGGAACAAAAGGCCAATTACTCCATTTCAGCGGAACTGTTTTCGCCAAAGATGGAAAAACGCCGCTTAGTGATTCTCTGGTGGAGATCTGGCATTGTGATGAAAATGGTGTGTATGATAATACCTCGGATGATTACATCTACCGGGCTGCATTTAAAACGGGTAGAGATGGAAAATATCATTTCAAAACCATTTTGCCTGTTCCTTACCTTGTAGGAGCAACAGAAACAAGGCCAGCGCATATACATATGCGTATCTCTGGCAATACAAAACAAGACCTGGTAACACAAGTCTACTTTAAAGGCGATAAACATATTGCCAAAGATGAAAGTGCCGGCGATCCAAGATCACTGAACCGGATACTTGAATCTTCCACCAACAGTAACAATGAAAAACAGGTAACTTTTGATATTGTACTAAGAGATGAATATGTACTGGATGCAGCAGGATTTAAAAAGGTAGCCGGATTATATGAAATGAAAGATAAATCATTAGCAGAATTTTACCGGCAGGATGATCAGCTTTTCGTAAAGATGAACGGCCAAATCATGGAAGCCATGGATTATAAAGGCAACAATAGTTTTGAAGGGGGGCTTGGCAGGATAAAAGCAGAATTTGAATTTGCTGCAGATAAAAGCGTTAAAGTAAAGGCAAGTTATATGATCGGCCCGGACAAATACGTAACTATAGAAGGGAGTAAAACACTTAAATATCCCAGTTAACAAGAAACATATTGGGTTAATGTTGTCATGCATAATTAGGGTGTCTGCTCATTTGGCAGTTAATTTGTAAATGGTGCTTTTTTTGATACCATAGTTTTTTCTACACTAATAATTAATTATGGAAATTGAAATTTTCACTCTAGCAGACTTTGCACAAGACAATAATTCAAAACTGACTATCGTGGGTACGTTTGACAGTATCAATGCGAAACAATTCCCGGTGATACATCCGGCCTGCACCATTGCCTGCCGTATGCGGTTTGGCATCAAAGAAACGGGCAGTCATGATTTTAAATTAAGACTCATTGATACAGCGGGCAAAGAAGTTCTTCAACCAATAGAAGGCAATATTAATATTGGTACACCACCTAACGGTCAGTTTGCATCAATCAATATTGTTGTCAATTTCAATCAATTGAAATTTGAAACAGCGGGCCGTTATTCTTTTGAATTATACTTAGATGGTGAATGGAAAACGGGGTTGCCGCTATTTATGAATAAAGTATCATAATTCAATTTAATTTTTGTAAAATTATAGAAGTTGTTTTCTGCTAACTACTTTTATAATTTCATTTACATTTCTTCCATTTATTCTCTTGCTACATGGCATTTTTATCGTACATTTGCATCTCAAATTTGAGCATATCAGCATACATGCTGCGGATGACTGAATTCAACACTTCTTCTAACGATTCTTAGTGTTTTTCTCCCGATTTTTTTGCTCAAAAGAATATAGTGTAATTTATTAAACCATAATATCATGAAAATTGATTTGAGGCCATCTATTGTACAGATGGAACCAGAAGTATTGACAAACCTGGTAAGAGAAGTAAAAGAAACATTGGCAACTGACATTGAAATGCCTGCGGTAAAGAGACATACTTTTACTGCTGCAGATCTATGGAAAATTCATCGTAATGCAAAGACTGCCAAACGTCTTTTTAAAAGGTAATAACAGGTTACTATACGTTTCTAATTTAATCAAATGCCGGCCGCAACCATTAAGGAAGCGGCCGGTTTTTTTTGACCTGCCTCTTAATTTGTTATGCATGAATACTCTCTAAAAAAAGTATGAAATTCTTACATTTT
>CALRVH010000060.1:0-19007 GCA_943371565.1 Chitinophaga pinensis
TCATGAAAAGTGAGTTTATGCAAAATTATCGAAAACGTTAACCAAACTGCTTTTTGATTATTTTGTAGCAGGGTTCTCAACAAGCAGTAGAAAAATTCAACCTATTTGAGGAATAAATTCTACCTGCTTTTTTACATTAATACAAATGAGATGCCGTTATTAGGTGGTAGTTAACTTTAAATAGGGTTGGCAAACCTTTTGTGACAAATGACAACATGTTAAGCCCTGTATCCGTAAACAATTCAACAGCAATCATTGTCGCTATGAAAAAAATATTAATTGTCGATGATGAGGAAGATATCTGTTACTTCTTAAGTCACAGCCTTTCCAAAAGAGGGTTTAAGACAACATCCTCTTATTCCTTATTGGATGCTGAAAACCAGCTTGACTTATCAATCCCTGATATAATGTTGCTGGACAATCATTTACCTGATGGGAAAGGGACTGATTTTGCGGGTAGGATGAATTATAAATATCCAGGACTAAAGATAATTATGATAACGGCACATGATAGTGCTGAAGACAGGTTAAAAGCACATAGGAATGGAATTCAATACTTTTTATCCAAACCCTTCAGTATTGCAACTATTAATGATGTAATTGACTTAGCCCTTTAAGCTTGCAATATGCTGCCCCAATGCCCCGGTTTGTAGAATCAAATCCCCACAATGCATATCCCGCTGGTTAATTATGCCGGATAATCCAGTAAGATCGTAAAGCTGGTTCCTCTTCCTTTAGCAGTTTCAACGAAAATCTCTCCTTTGTGGTTAAGAATTATATTCTGCGTATTCGTTAACCCCAGGCCATTGCCTTTTAGTTTACTCGTAAAATAAGGTTCAAAAAGCCTGTTGGCAGCTTCGTTGTCCATGCCTGATCCATTATCACTTATTATTACTTTACATTTACCGGCTTCGTCTTTTGTTTCCAGTGTAAGCACACTACCTGCTTTATTTCCCATCGCTTCAATAGCATTGATAATAATATTGAGAAAAGCAATTTTCATTTTTACTTTGTCAACTGCCAGATCACAAACATCTTTACTGAATTTCTTTACCACCTGCACATCCGTAAGGGTTATCCTGTCTTTTGCTTCATTTAAAGTTTCCTCCAGCAGGTCATTGATAGATATTTTTTCATAAGTAAGTTCAGTAAACTTGGTAGAATTCAATAAATCAGAAATTAGCTGGTTGATACGGGCACTATTCCGTTTTACCATATCGAATAGCATGATCGAAGTCTCATCCTGCTCCACCATTACTTCAGACTTTAACTGGTCTACGGCCAAATTAATATTCGTAAGAGGGTTTCTTACTTCATGGGCAATAGTTCTGGCAATACGACCGGTAGCAGCAAATTTTTCCTGGCTTTTCATCTGTATCAGCTCATGATTAGCTGTGTGTAATTCATCAATACGTTTTTTTAACTGTTGCTGGTATTCCTCTATTTCTTTTGCACCTTCCTTTCTTGCTTTATTTTCCCTTTTATAAGTAACAAAGGCGAAAATCATTAATATGAACGCAATCCCAACGGAGATGAATGTAATAACGGTAACGTAAGAGAATGTTTTTCTTAATTTTTCGTCCCGTACTGACAACTGAAGGTTCTCCTCATTTTGCAGCATTGCCACACTTATGCGGATTCCATCTGTTATTTTTCCTGATTGTAACTGCAGCTGTGCCAGCGAGTCGCTCACTTGCCGGTTATTATTATCAAAAATTTGAATTGAAGCTAAAAAAATAGATTCCCGCTGATCAATTGCCTTCTTTAGCTCACTAAGTCGTTGCTGCTGTAGCGGATTATCAACAGTTAGCTGCAGCACCACATGATAAAGTGAATCTGCTTTTTCACCGCTTCCAATGTAAGGAGATAATAATTCAGGCTGTTTCGTAATTACATAACCCCGCACATATCGCTCAGCATCTTTAAGCTCTGAGAGCATAATCTCCAGGTTGGCTATCACTTTATTGGTATGTGCCACCATTCCAGACTGCTTTAGCAACTGTCTGTTGGCATAAAAAGTTATAGCATAGGCAAATAGCAAGAGAAAAATAGCAACGCCGTAGCCCAGCCTGATCCGCTTATCGTCTTTTGTTCTTTTAAAAACTGTTGTCATACTCTATTATATTATGCCGGGTAAATTTTTACTATCCCTTGAGAATGGATAAAATAGAAAAGAAAAGCAGAATTCTGTGTTACCGTAGCAGCCCTTACTAAATAGCAATATAGTGAAATGTGATTGTTCTTCAACTTAAACCGTGTTTTGGTGGTATCCTGGTGTATCGGTTCATATAAAAAATCAGAAGTCAAGCCAACTCTTTCTTACTCCGGCAACTATTATTCCAATATAACAAGCAGTGATGTAGTTGATTTTTCCCTTACCGGGTAAATAAATGCACAAAAAGCCGATAGCCTGAAAAGTTTACTTGTTATAATCATTTGGCACAAAATTTAATCTACTGAAGAAGATTGTGTTTTAATATTTTATTCAACTTTAAATTAATCGCCATGTTACGTTGGACAGTGATCTTCTTAATAATCGCCATTGTTGCTGCTGTTTTTGGTTTTGGCGGCATTGCGGGTGGAGCAGCTTCCATTGCTAAAATTCTTTTCATCATTTTTCTTGTTCTTTTTGTGATCTCCTTGATTTTTGGAAAAAGAGCTGGTGGATCTGGCATTTAATGACAGCAGTTTATACCGTACCCTATTTACATTTTTATTTGATTAGTTATGAAAAGAACACCACTGCTTGTATTAGGCTTTGTATTTCTAGGATTGTGGGTAACCTGCCTTTTTTACCCGGAATGTTCCAGCAAGATGAAAATTGCTTTAATAATAGAGTTGATTTTCTTTATGCATTTTGCGATGGTTAAAAAAAACAGAACACTGCCTGAAATAGCAAACATTGATTCAACTACTAACACCGTTCAAAAAGAAGAAGAAAAAGCTGAAGCTGACACAACAATGGCTGAGGTTTAGAAAATTTATTAGCGATTAGGAGGCAGGATATAACCGTTTTCAAGCAATTAACTTTTACATATGAAAAAAAATTTAATGCTCCTGAGTATCACTATTATGACACTATGGATTATTGGCTTTTTTATTCTAAAGCTTCCTCCTGTTATACATACCTTGTTGTTATTATCGGTATTAGTTTATATACGTTCACTCATGTACATTTCGGCTTCGCCGGCACAAAAATATTACCAGGGCGAAAAACGTAATAAATAATGTATGCTGCTGTTTAATTACAGAAACGAATGCTTTGGCATGATTTTTAAAAGATATAGTTAACAAGAATATTTTCTAAACATTTAAAAACAATTTATTATGAGTTCAAAAATAGTAGTGGGATTTTTAGCCGGTGCAGCAGTAGGCGCATTAGCAGGTATTTTGTTTGCCCCCGATAAAGGCTCCAACACCAGGAAAAAAATTGCCAGCAAATCTGGTGATATTACTGATTCTGTAAAAAATTCTTTCAACGATTTTATTGATGGTGTAAAGCAAACTTATACTGGTGCTAAAGAAGAAGGCGAAGAGTTTGCTAATAAAGCAAAAGCGAAGTTAGATGGCGTAAAGCATGAAATAAAAAATTCCATGTCCTGATCAACAGGAAACAATTGACAAACCGACAAACATAAAAACTGTTTACGATGCCATCCACAATTGAACACTTTGAAAACCTGGTTTCCAAAGCCGGAGATATAGCAGAAACAAAAGTAGAACTGTGGAAACTCCGGGCAGCAGGAAAAATCTCCGAAACAGTTTCATCACTTATTTCGGTGATCGCAATTACAATTATGACAATTGCATCAGTCACCATCATAAGTATTGGAATTGCATATTGGATAGGGTCAGAAATGGGGAAAATTAGTTATGGATTTTTTATTGTAGGTGGTTTTTATGCCTTTGTTGGTTTACTGGTGTACTTATTCCGAGAAAATTGGATAAGAAACCCAATGAGCAACTTCATTATAAAAAAATTAAGCAAATAGTGGCAACGCCTGTTTCAACAAAGATTGACCTGGAAACCAGGATTCTGGAATTAGAAAGAATTCAGGCCCGGCAAATGCTTGAGCTAAAAGGATCTGCCGTTGACATTATTGAAAGCTTAAGTCCCTCTAATATAATAAAGAGTGCTATTAAAGTAGTGGCACAATCACCTGATGTACGTAGTTCAGCGATTAATACCGCAATAGGAATTGGTGCAGGATTCCTGGGGAATAAATTGATTGTTGGCAAATCCGGTAACATATTTAAACGAATAATTGGCTCTACCGTACAATTGGGTCTTGCGAATTTCATACGGAGGAAAATTCCTCAAATGCAGGACCATCGCCAGTCGCATGATCAAGAGAAAGAGACCTGAACAGGAATAAAAACCGGGTTGTTGGTCCGGGCATGTTGAAGTTGTTAATATTAAACTATTGTCCTGATAGTCTTCAACCGGCCCGGACTGACACCCGGTGTTGTACTGGTACAGCAGTTTTACAAATAGCAGTAACGAATTAAAGCCCCAGAAAGAGCTGAGTTGAAAGATTCAGCTCTTTTGTTATTAAATTTTAGCCACCTTTATGGTAGGCAAAAAAAGTTCAAATTAAAAACAATTCCAGATGAATATAACTTTCAACAATCGCATCAAGCAAGTATTGCTGCTGGCATCGTTGATATTACTTATCTGGGTGGCGATCAAAGAACTATTTTTTTGCATGCCCGGATTGCTCGGTGCGGTAACATTATATATTTTAAGCCGGGCCAACTATTTTCAGCTTGTTTACAAAAGAAAATGGAGCAAGGGTTGGGCAGCTGGTTTTTTTCTTCTTTATTATCTTGTTTTACTGGGGATACCTATTTTTCTTGCCGTTACCCTCATCAGCCCTAAAGTAAACCAGTTCCTGAGTGATCCTACCGCCATGATAGAAAAGATAAAACTGGCGGTATTACAAGTGCAGGAGAAAACAGGGATTGAATTTGCATCGCAGGAATCTATATCCAACTCATTGAATAAGATAACAGCCTATCTCCCTTCCTTATTAAACAGTACAGCAACACTAATTACCAATCTTGCCATCATGCTGTTCTTTCTTTATTATATGTTGTACTATGGCCGTGAAATGGAAAAAACATTGTTTCGTATCATTCCTTTAAAAGATACTAATACTGTGTTGTTAGCTGCGGAAACAAAAAAACTAGTAAGAGCCAATGCATACAGCATACCACTTATTTCCATCATCCAGGGTTTGACCGCCACCTTAGGCTATTTTATTTTTGGGGTACAGGAATGGGCCTTATGGGGTTTTCTTACCGGGGTATTTGCTTTTTTCCCGGTAGTAGGAACGATGATAGTGTGGATACCATTGGTCGTTTACATTTTTACAACCGGCAACTCGGGTACAGCCATTGGTTTAATGCTGTACAGTATTATTGTAACCGGCAATGTTGATTATATTTCCCGTATCACCATTATGAAAAAGTTAGGTGATGTACACCCGGTCATCACGGTACTTGGAGTAATTGTGGGATTGGGTCTTTTTGGATTTATCGGGCTGATTTTCGGCCCCTTACTTGTCAGCTATATCATTCTATTATTCAAGATCTATATGAATGAATTTGTAGAACCGCTGGCGGAAGAATATGCTGCGGAGAAAGAAGCAGAAATGAACTAGCATTTTATTATGCAGACTTAAAATAAAAATCCACCGGTGTTAGCCAGTGGATTTTTGATAAGTACAAATCAATTATTTATACGGCCAGCATTTCTTCCAGCTTTATCACCAGTTCAGTTTTGGTAATTGGCACACCCATTATTTTATTATAGCCTTTAGCATCTACAAAATAAACGTCCCTGATAATTTTGATCAGTTGCCCGTTATTGATCTCTGGTACCAGGACCGTATCAAAATTCTTAATGATGTCGCCCAGGTTTTTCGGGAAAGGTCGGATATAGCGAAGATGTGCATGACTTATCGCATGGCCTTTAGCCTGTAATTCAGCAACAGCAGACTTAATAGCCCCGTACGTAGATCCCCAGCCCAATACCAATATTTTTCCCTTATCCGGACCGCTGTCTAATTTCTGTTCAGGAATATACTCTGCAATCTTATCAACTTTCTCTTGTCTTAGTTTCACCATCAACTGGTGGTTCTCCGGTTCATAACTGATATTACCAGTTACATTTTGCTTTTCAAGACCACCGATGCGGTGTTCCAATCCGGCTGTACCGGGTACGGCCCATGGCCTTGCTAATTTTTCATCTCGCAGGTATGGCTGAAACTTATCTTCCTGGTCACCGAGTTGTGTTTTAAATTTTACCGGGATCGGTGGCAGTTGTTCAGCGTTGGGAAACTTCCATGGTTCAGCACCGTTGGCAATATATCCATCACTCAAAAAGATGACTGGTGTCATATGTTGCACCGCAATTCTAACCGCTTCATACACGGCATCAAAACAATCAGCCGGTGTAGAGGCAGACACAACAGGCATCGGGCATTCACCATTTCTTCCATAGTAAGCCTGCATCAAATCGCTCTGCTCAGTTTTGGTTGGCAAACCGGTGGAAGGACCGCCTCGCTGTATATTCACAATCAGCAATGGAATTTCAAGCATCACGGCCAACCCCATCGCTTCACCCTTGAGTGCAATACCCGGGCCGCTGGAAGTTGTAACCCCCAGCGCACCACCATATGCTGCACCAATGGCAGATGTGATCGCCGCTATTTCATCTTCGGCCTGGAATGTCCGTACACCAAAATTTTTATACTTGCTCAGGTCATGTAAAATATCGGATGCCGGTGTAATTGGATAGGAACCAAGAAACAAAGGCAAACCGCTTTTCTGCGAAGCAGCGATCAAGCCATAAGCTACGCCCTGGTTTCCCATAACGGAACGATAGGTGCCGGGCTGCATTTTTGCTTTTTCTACTGAATAAGTGGTGGTGAAAATTTCTGTTGTATCACCATAATTAAATCCTGCCTGCAACACTCTTACATTGCTCTCATAAATTTCAGGCTTCTTACCAAATTTCTCTTTCAGGAAAGTAATGGTATTATCCATGTCACGGCTGTACATAAAATAAAGAAAGCCGAGGACAAACATATTCTTGGCTCTGTCCTTCTCTTTCATACCCATGGTAAAATCTTTCAATGCCTCACGGGTCATTTTGGTGACATCCATTTTTATCACTTCATAATTGCCAAGGCTGCCATTCTCCAATGGATTTTCTCCTTCCGGGTAGTTGGCAAGTCGAAGGTTCCTGGCATCAAACCCGTCTGTATTGACAATGATCTTTCCTCCCTTTTTCAAAGCGGTCAGGTTTACTTTTAATGCGGCCGCATTCATTGCCACCAGCACATCACAGGCATCACCCGGGGTGTATACCCTGTCACTTGAAAACCGTAACTGAAATCCGCTTACGCCGGGTAGTGTCCCTATCGGGGCCCTTATCTCTGCCGGAAAATCCGGAAAAGTAGAAAGGTCTATACCTAGCATCGCTGTATTATTGGTAAACTGGGTACCGGTTAGTTGCATTCCATCACCGCTATCGCCGGCGAATTTGATAACTACATCCTGTAATACTTCCTGTTTTCTTGCCATTCTATTTAATTATTCTGCGAATTTAAAGAAGTATAGTTGATTGTAAACTGATTTTTCCCCTAAAAAGGGCCCAGAAACAAGCCTGGTTTCAACAACTAATTTTTATATTGCCTTATACAATTACAATTATGAGAAAAGATTTGAAGTTGCTGCTGTCAATCGGCCTGCTATTGCCTAATCTCCTGCTGGCACAGATCGCCGATGAGGATATTTATGAAGCCAACCGTTTAAAAAAGGTGTTTCCTGATGACCGGGTAGTGGCTACTATGGTGGAAGAGGAATACAATTTTGACAAGGGCCGCAGCGATGACAAATTACCGGTGGTAACTGCTACAGAAAATATTGGTATCACTTTTCTTTCCATGCGGGAAAGGGCCAGCATCCAGTATTTTGATTTTTACAACTCCTTTTGTAAAATTTCTTCCTTCAAACAACTGGAAAAAGCCAAAGGAATGTTTGGCGTAAAAAAGAACTACAACGTTGGTTTTGCTATTGACCGGTCAGCCAGTTCCAGTGATTTTTTTTCTGATGATAGCCGGGTGAAATATTTCAATATTGGCTTTAGCGGTTATGGTGATGTAACAAGAGTAGAAACAGAAAAAAAATATTTCGATAGTAAATACCTCACCAGCATATATTTTCATAGCTGGTTTCCTGCCAAAGAAAAAATTGTCCGCATTAAAGTTCCCGATTGGCTGGAACTGGATATCCGGGAGTTTAATTTCAAAGACTATAAAATAACCAAACAAAAAACCCAGGAAAAAGGGATTACCATCTACACCTTCAGGTTGCAGAATTTAACGGGAATGAAGAATGAAAAAAGGGCTATCGGGGCAGCGTATATGTATCCGCATCTTGTACTGGTAGTGAAGTCATTTAACTATGATGGTAAAAAAGAAAAAGGATTTGCCGATGCCGGTGATCTATACAATTGGTACAGCTACCTCTATAAAAAATGTGTGAACAAACCGGAAGAATTAAAGGCGAAAGTAACCGAACTCACCAAGGGAAAAGCCACTGATATAGACAAGGTAAAATCCATTTTTTACTGGGTACAGGATAATATCCGCTACATCGCTTTTGAAGATGGATTAGCCGGTTTTATTCCGGCAACGGCACAGGATGTTTTTAAATCCAAGTACGGCGATTGTAAGGGGATGGCCAACCTGATGACCGAAATGCTGAAACTGGCCGGGTTGGAAGCATACATGACATGGATCGGTACCCGGCATATTCCGTATGATTATACATTACCCTCCCTGGCAGTAGATAATCATTGTATCAGTACAGTTATTCTCGGAGGTAAAGAATATTATCTCGACGGCACAGAAAAATATATCCCTTTTGGTGATTATGCATGGCGGATACAAGGCAAGGAGGTTTTAATAGGCAAAGGCGCCACTTATGATGTAAAAAAAGTACCGGTAATAGATAAGGATAAAAGCAAAATCCTTACCCAAACAATTTTTAAATTAGAAAACAACCTGCTCAAAGGTCATGTAAAGGCCACTTTGACCGGCGAACAAAGAACTGGTTTTCATCAATTCTACCATGACCTGCCGGCCGATGATAAAAAGAAACTGATACAACGGTTCCTCGAATTTGGCAATAAGAATCTTACCGTTAGCAACGTTAAAACTTCGGATTTGAATAACCGTGAAATCCCTGTTGTAATAGAAGGTGATATTGATCTGAGCAATTATGTGATAACAGAAGATAAAGAGATATATCTCGGTATCGATTTTTTCCCGGAAGATATGCGGGGCATTATCCCCGATAAAGACCGGCAGCAGGATTATGCACTGCATGCTGCATATGTATCGCAGGATGAGACAGAACTGGTATTACCGGCCGGGTATAAAGTAGCTTCCATACCGGCCGCTATCAATGAAAAAGCAGAAGACTACGAAGTAAGTGGTTCTTATATCATCAAAGACAATAAGGTGATTTTCAAAAAAACATTGTCCTTTAATACCGGCCGGATCAGAAAAGCTGATTTTGAAAACTGGAAGACGTTTACCAAGAAGTTGAAAGATTTTAATAGTAACCTGATTCTTATTAAAAAACCATAAAGTCAGTTTAAGGTCTAATGTTTAATGTTATGGCAACAAGAATAAGTGGATTACTTCAGAAATTTATTGAGTAGCTGCTAAAAACAACTATAACCGGCAATAGGAAGAACGTTAAACCTTAGACATTAAAACGTCAAACTTAATAATATGAAGAAGTCGCTATATATAATTTTACTTTCCTTCGTATCAGTAACCGCTATCGCACAAGAAGACGAAGACACTTTCTCTCCTTCCAAGTTAGAGTCCATCGCTAAAAACATGAAACTGATCTGGGAAGATGGGGATGCTGACTTTACCGTTACTGCCATTCCTGAAAAATGGAAAGACGAAAGCGGTGTCATCATTGCACAAAAAACAAAATTTGCTTTTGATAAGGATGCCAACAAACTGGCCGTTTATGAGATCACCCATCGCCGTATTAAACTAAATGACAGAGATGCCGTGAACTCCTATTCCTCTGTTTATTTCCGCATCGGCTCGGCGAATGACGGTGCAGGTATAAAAGTTATAAAATCAAATGGCTCGGTACAGGAAGTTTCATTGCGGAATGCGGTGTATGTAGAAGACCCTTCCGATGTGCCCTCCACATTCACCCCTTATATTGGTAAAGCCAACACCAATTACGATAAAAGTAAAAGCCGGGTCATCTTTTATAAGATAGCCATCCCCGATCTCGACCCGGGAGATATTATTGACTATGGCACTATTTTCTACGACGACAACACCGTGAAGAAAATGAGCTATATCGAGTTCGACCCTATTTATTTTGTTTGTACAAGAGAATATCCCGTACTCAGTCAGAAATTTGAAATTGATTCTGATAACAACTCGTTTGTAAATTCAAAATCCACCAATGGCGCCCCGTTATTTAAAGAAACAGGCAACAGCAATACCGATTACAGCTGGGAAGACCGTAACCGGGATAAATTGAAAGACACCCGTTGGGTAAACAGCTATGTAGAATTACCCATGGTAAAATTTCAGATCGTATTTTCAAAAACAGAAAGCCGTGCTGATCTATTTATCGGTGATCGGGGCGAACTCAAACAAAACATCAGTCCCGAAGAACTGGCGAAGAAGATGAACAACCTGTACAACAGGCTCGACGGTTCTTATTATTATACACTGGCCAAAGCTTACCTGAAACAAATTGGCTATGCCGATATGCGGGAAGACGATTTCATCCAGAAAACATATTATATACTGCGGCACATGTCGCATTTCCGGGGTAATGGTTATTCCAGCCAGTTGTTTGCTTCTTGTCTTACCCAATGTCTTGACCTGCGAAAAATTCCTTATGAACTCATTGTAACATCACCCGGCAATCTTACTAAACCGGAAAATATTATTTTCAGGACAGAACCGGAATGGATGGTAAGGGTAAAAGGTAAGTACATATTCAACGCCACTGTTTTTTCCAATCCGTATGATTTTAAAGAAGAATTTTTAAATACGCCGGCCTATATCATTTCATTAGGGAAAAATCCAACTGCCACGGCAGTTACGTTGCCTTCCAACACTCCCGATGAAAATGTTACCACTACTACAATTGAAGCAGTGATGGATACCGCCAGCAGGAATATGGTGATCGTACATCAAAAAGCGGTAACTGGACTAAGCAAACAATTTTACAATATAGAAGGGCTGGTTTACACTACTGCATTGGATGACGACCATCGCAGTTATGGCGGCGAAGACGATGTAAGAGCCAGTATGAAAGGCACCTACCTTGAAAGCTATGAAGACAAACTGCGGGAAAGAAAAAAAGAGGACAAGACCCGCAAACTGGAGTACATGAAAAAAGCACTGGCAGATGATTATGATAATATCAGCAGTTACACAGAATTCATCCTCAACTCAGATGGCCGCACCTGGCGCAAACAGGAGTTGAATTATACCAGCAAATTCGAACTGAGTGATATAGTAAAAATCGCCGGCGACAATTTATTGGTATCAGTGCCCGGTCTTATCGGTGAGCAACTTTTTGTTTCGCCGGATGACCGTAAACGGGAAGCAGATGCATACATGAATTTTCCACGCAGCTTACGTAACGTTATCAATTTTACTATCCCTGCCGGATATAAAGTAGTTGGCGTTAACAACCTCAATATGAATATTGATAATGAAGCAGGCACTTTTGCTGTATTAGCAACCGTAGAGGGAAACAAACTGAATCTGCTTGTAAAAAAAGTATATAAGAATATTGCTGTAAAAAAAGAAAACTGGCCAAAGATGCTGGAGATGCTGGATGCAGCGTTTAATTTTTCTCAGAAAAGGATTTTGCTGAAAAAGATGTAAATAATTTAGAAAAGAAGTAAGGCGTGTGAAAATTGCTGGCATAAATCACACTCGTTATCAATAGAAACTGAGGTATGAGTTGCGTATAGTATAAGTTAGCAGCAACCTTTACAGATATCATGCAATTAAAGATATCTTTGATAATGTCTGCAAATAACTTCAATATACAAGGTTTAACAAACGAACAGGTAATTCTTGCAAGGAAAAAATTTGGACAAAATAAATTAGACTATAAAAAAGAAACTGGTTTCATAGATACCGTAAAACGCATTGCCAAAGACCCAATGATGATTCTATTATTGGCGGCATCTTCCATCTATTTTATCAGTGGCAAAACGGGTGATGGCATTTTTCTTGCCGTTGCCATCGTATTCCAGACATCTATTTCACTATATCAATATTCCAGAAGCAAAAATGCATTGGAGAAACTGAAAGATTTTTCACAACCCAATTGCAAAGTCATCCGCAATGGGAACGTGGAAGAAATAAAAAGTGAGGATTTAGTAGTTGGTGACAGCCTGATGGTGGAAGAAGGGATTTCTATTACGGCGGATGGCACTATTATCCATTCAAACGATTTTTCAGTCAACGAGTCCATACTGACAGGCGAATCGTTTGCTGTTTTTAAAGACAAAACAAAAGAGGATAAATTTATTTACAGCGGCACAACGGTAGCCAGTGGTTTAGCTATTGCAACCATAACCGCTACAGGCAACAAAACACAGTTAGGTAAGATTGGAACGAGTTTAGAAAGTATCAGTGAAGAAAAAACACCATTAGAAATACAAATCGCAAATTTTGTAAAGAAAATGGCAATTACTGGTACGATAGTTTTTGCAATTGTTTGGGCAATTAATTACTGGAATACGAAAGACCTGTTGAATAGTTTGTTACAGTCGCTTACGCTGGCTATGAGTATTCTGCCGGAGGAAATTCCTGTTGCTTTTACAACTTTTATGGCGTTGGGTGCATGGCGGTTAATGAAAATGGGCATTGTAGTTAAGCAAATGAAAACGGTAGAAACACTAGGCAGCGCCACCGTTATTTGTACCGATAAAACCGGAACGATCACTGAAAATAAAATGAGTTTAGCGAAACTATTCTTGCTATCCTCCAATAAGATCTCCCAACCCACCGATCAATTAACCAATGATGAAAAACAACTTATAGAGTTGGCAATGTGGGCCAGTGAACCTATTCCGTTTGACCCCATGGAAGTGGCGCTACATCAAACTTATAAGGATGTTGTACTCAATGATGAACGACCTGGTCACAAGATCATACACGAATATCCATTAGGTGGCAAACCGCCTATGATGACGCATATATTTGAAGGGAAAAAAGGCAATAGGATTATAGCAGCTAAAGGTGCACCCGAAGCATTGATGAATGTTTCGACCCTTACAGACACTGAAAAGCAACAAATAAATGAAGCTATAAGAATACTGGCCACTGATGGCTTCAGGATATTGGGAGTCGCCATGTCAAATTTTACGGGTACTGATTACCCAAAAAATCAACAAGACTTGCCTTTTGAATTCAAAGGTATAGTTGCATTTTACGACCCCCCTAAAAAGAATATTCAAAAAGTATTAGAAGATTTTCATGCAGCAGGTATTGCTGTAAAAATTATAACAGGTGATAATGCCGAAACCACAACAGCTATTGCTAAACAAATTGGATTTAGAGGATACGAGAAAAGTGTTACAGGTGATGAACTGATGAAATTGGAGGAAGATGAATTAAAAACCTGCGTAACGAACACTACCATTTTTACCCGTATGTTTCCTGAAGCCAAATTAAAAATAATCAATGCCTTAAAGTCCAATAATCAAATTGTAGCAATGACTGGCGATGGTGTAAATGATGGGCCGGCTTTAAAAGCAGCACATATTGGTATTGCAATGGGCAAAAAAGGAACAGAAATAGCCAAAGAAGCAGCATCACTGATTCTGTTAGAAGATGATTTGTCCAAAATGGTGAATGCAATTGCTATGGGCAGGAAGATCTATACCAATCTAAAAAAAGCCATTCAATACATAATATCCATTCACATTCCGATAATATTAATTGTATTTATCCCTTTGGCTTTAGGATGGATGTATCCGAATATTTTTTCACCGATCCACATTATTTTTTTAGAAATAATAATGGGGCCAACCTGTTCTGTTATTTATGAAAACGAACCGATGGAAAAGAATACAATGTTTCAGAAACCCAAAGCATTGACAACTACTTTTTTTAATTGGAAAGAACTATCCATCAGCATCATACAAGGTTTGATGATAACTGCCGGAGTTTTATTTGTTTACCAGTATTCAGTAATGAATGGCTATAATGAAGCCCTGACAAGAACAATGACCTTTACTGTTTTGATTACAGCAAACATCTTTTTGACTTTAATCAACCGCTCATTTTATTATTCCATTTTGACAACCCTGAAGTATAAGAATAATATGGTTTTGTTCATTATTTTTATAACTATCGCCATTGTAGGACTTATCCTTTTTGTAAAACCACTAACAACTTTTTTTGAATTTGAAACATTGAATTCGCTGCAACTGCTGACTTGTATTGGAATTGGTTTCATTTCAGTAATTTGGTTTGAAATTATAAAACTAATTAAAAGAATAAAAGGGCGGCGCCTGTTAAAGCACCACCCTTTATAAATTGTTTTCTATCCTTTCAGGAAAGTTATAAATAACTGTTACCCTCTCCCATCAAGCAAACCCCCGAGAATTCCTCCTTCTTCCTTGCGATGATATGTGCCATAGGCCACAATGCGTCCCGCAAGACGGCTGATAGGTAATGATTGTATCCATACTTTGCCCGGTCCCTGTAGTTTGGCAAAGAATAATCCTTCGCCGCCAAACAAAACATTCTTCACCCCTCTTACCATTTCAATTTCAAATGACATAGTTGGCATATACGCCACAATGCAGCCTGTATCTACTTTTAGCACTTCGCCTGCCTTCAGTTCTTTTTCTATTATAAACCCACCGGCATGCATAAATGCCATGCCATCTCCTTCCAATTTTTCCATAATAAAACCTTCACCGCCAAAAATGCCCACCCCTAATTTTCGTTGAAAGTGTATACCTACACTTACCCCTTTTGCAGCACAGAGAAAAGCATCTTTTTGTGCGATGATTGTGCCGCCCAGCTCCCGCAGATCCATTGGAATAATTTTTCCGGTGTAGGGTGCGGCAAAACTTACTTTCTTTTTATCCTGCCCTTCATTGGTAAAAGCAGTCATGAATAAACTCTCGCCGGTCAATACTCTTTTTCCTGCACTCATCAATTTTCCAAGAAAACCGGTGGGCTGCTGGGCCGAACCGTCACCAAAAATAGTTTGCATGGTAATGCCATCATCCATCATCATCATGGCACCGCTTTCAGCAATCGCTGTTTCCTGCGGATCCAGTTCGATCTCTACAAATTGTAATTCTTCACCATATACTTTATAATCAATCTCATGGTTATTACGGGTTGCTGTACTCATAGTTTTATTTTTTCTCAAAGGTATAAACAGGCGGGCTATCCTTGTAATAATGCTTGCTTTTGGTACAAGCCTTTCTGTTTTCGCCGGACGGCCTGCATTTCAGTGTCAACGGATCGTCAAAAAATGATAAATGGCAGTATTAAAACCGGCCAATTGGCTTATTTTGTTGCCCCTTCTAAAACATAAAATATATGAAACAAAGATTGTTACTGCTTGCTGCTTTCATCATGGCCTTATCGGCGATGGTAACTGGCCAGGCGAAACTGGTGGAAAAAGTCACCAAACAGGGAACCGAACTCGTTATCCCTTATGAAAAATATGTGTTGTCAAACGGCCTCACCCTTATCGTCCACGAAGACCATAGTGACCCGGTTGTGCATGTGGATGTTACCTACCATGTGGGTTCTGCCCGGGAAGAAATCGGCAAATCCGGTTTTGCTCACTTTTTTGAACACATGATGTTCCAGGGAAGTGATAATGTAGCCGATGAACAACATTTTAAAATTGTTTCAGATGCTGGCGGTACACTAAACGGAAGTACCAACCGTGACCGTACCAATTATTATGAAACAGTTCCCAGCAACCAGTTAGAAAAAATGCTTTGGTTAGAAGCTGACCGGATGGGCTTTTTATTAGATGCTGTTACCCAAAAGAAATTTGAGATACAGCGGTCTACTGTAAAGAATGAAAGAGGACAGAACTATGATAACCGTCCTTACGGATTAGCCGGCGAGACCGTTTCAAAAAATTTATACCCTTATGGTCATCCATATTCCTGGTTAACGATTGGATATGTTGAAGACCTGAACCGGGTAAACGTGAACGACCTGAAAAATTTCTTTTTAAGATGGTATGGACCTAACAATGCGACCGTATCAGTTGGTGGTGATGTAAAACCTGCTGATGTAGTTAAGCTGGTGGAAAAATATTTTGGTGTTATTCCCCGTGGACCAGAAGTAAAACCGGTACAAGTACCGCCAGTTGTTTTAGAAAGTGATCGTTATGCTTCTTATACAGACAACTATGCAAAACTCCCTTTATTAATGGCGTCTTATCCAACTGTTCCCAACTATCATAAGGATATGGGTGCATTGGCTTGTCTTGCCCAGGTATTGGGCCAGGGGAAAAACTCTATTCTGTATCAGCAATTAGTAAAAAAGCAACTGGCCTTACAAGCAAGTGTTTTCAGCCAACTGTCTGAGTTGAGTGGTGAAATGATGTTTCAGCTGATACCATCACCAGGAAAATCATTATCGATGCTTGATAGCCTGTTTCGCAATTCATTGGATTCGTTTGAAGCAAAAGGTGTGACAGATGATGATATTGCAAAATTCAAAGGCGGTATCGAAGCACAACAGATCAATGGCTTGCAAAGCGTTTCCGGAAAAATTTCCCAGTTAGCAGCCTTCCAGACATTTACCGGCAACCCTAATAAAATAGCTGACCTTATTAAAATGTATCAGGCTGTTACCAAAGAAGATGTGATGCGGGTGTACAATAAATACGTAAAAGGTAAACATGCGGTATTCCTGAGTGTTTTACCAAAAGGCCAGGAAAAAATGATTGCTGCTGCCGATAACTATAAGATCGATTCAAGTAAGTATACAGCTCCTGACTATGGTTATGCAGGATTAAAGTATATAAAAGCAAATGACAATTTTGACCGTCGTAAGACTCCGGGTAATGGTGCCAATCCTATTGTGAAAGTGCCTAAATTCTGGAGAAAGGATATGCCAAATGGTGTACGGATGATCGGTACAGAAACTAATGAAATTCCAACTGTAACTATCACCATTACTGTTCCGGGTGGTCACCTCCTGCAGGCAAACGATACAGCTAAAGTGGGTCTTGCAAGTGTCTTCAGCAGTATGATGAATGAAGACACCAAAAAATATACCGCTGAACAAATGGCTGTAGAATTGCAAAAATTAGGCAGCAATGTTACCGTAGGCAGCAGTTTTGATGGTATCACTTTTAATATCCAGACCTTAAAAAAGAATTTAGATCCGACATTAACCCTGGTGCAGGAAAGAATGTTTAATCCAAAATTCACTGAAGCTGCTTTCAGCCGTATTCAGAAACAACGTTTACAGGGATTTAAACAATCCAAAGCAGACCCGGCCTCCGTGGCAGATGCAGTGTTTGCTAAAATAAACTATGGCCCAAACAGTATCCTCAGTATGAGTGAAGATGGAACAGAGAATACGATCGGTAATTTAAAACTCCAGGATATAGAGAATTATTATAACAACTACATGACCTCTAAAGGAGTTAAAGTGGTAATCGTTGGTGATGTGAAGCAGGAAGAAGTATTGCCCAAACTGGCATTCCTGAACAAACTACCCAATAAGAAAATTGATCTGCCAAAAGTAAGTGGTGTGGCATCTAATGTTGATAAGACCAAAGTTTACATGGTAGATGTTCCCAAAGCCGCCCAATCACAGTTTCGTGTAGGTTATGCCACTGATCTGAAGTATGACGCTACCGGTGACTATTACAAATCAAGATTGATGAACTACACACTCGGTGGTGATTTCAACAGTCGGTTGAATTTAAATCTTCGTGAAGACAAAGGCTGGACGTATGGTGCCCGCAGCTCTTTCACCGCAGATGAATACTCCAGTGATTTTGAGTTTAGTTCCGGTATCCGTGCCGATGCTACCGACAGTGCTTTGGTAGAAGTGATGAAAGAACTGAAAAACTACCGGGAGAATGGCATTACAGAAGCCGAGTTGAAGTTTATGAAAAACTCATTGGGCCAGCGAGATGCATTAGCCTATGAAACAGGCATACAGAAAGCCGGCTTTATCGGCCGTATCCTGAATTATAATCTACCAGCCAACTATGTAGACCAGCAAAATAAAATACTGGCAAATCTTACCAAACAACAAGTAGATGCTGTCGCAAAAAAAATGCTGAACCCTGATAAGATGAATATCCTGCTGGTAGGCGATAAAGCCAAAATACTGGAAGGAGTAAAAAAATTAGGTTATGAAATAATTGAACTGGATGCAGAAGGAAAAAAGATAGAAAAGAAAGGATTTTAAATCACTAGTATCTCAAAGCATAAACGCCACTCTTCGGGGTGGCGTTTGTATTTATGATCATTACCCGTTTTATGTAACAGTTTCCCGGAGAACCAAAAAGGCTTCGCCCAGAGCTGAAAGAGAAAAGGAGAAAAGATTAAGAGAACCGTAGTTCTGATTAACTCTTTTACTCTTTATCCCCTATGCGAATTTCTTTTGATAAACTCTCAAAAAAGGAATTTGAAACTGAGACACAACCTTAAAAAGCAAAGCGGCTCTCAAAGGAGAGCCGCTTTTGCATAACCAAAACCAACCACACTTATCTACATATCATCAGTCTTCTTTTGCTGCAACAGGTTTTAATTTACCCAGCCATACTTTCTTTCCTTGTAGTCTCCGAACGAGGAACATAATTCCAACAAATATGAAAAAGAAAGGACCGGTAAACCCTAGTAACGCAATGAATTTTGTTCCATAGAATTTCTCCATAGGTCTTTTCAATCGTTCTGCCATCAGGTA
>CALRVH010000061.1:0-18962 GCA_943371565.1 Chitinophaga pinensis
TCACCAGCTATGATGGTTGTTTTTTGTACGGAATCAATAATGATCACATTTCCTTTTGCATGACTGATGCCGGTACTGTCGTCAGTAGCAATACTATTGGCCGTTACGGTGAGTTTGCCATCTTTTATAACAGGTCTTCCGCCAAATTCTGCCTTGCCGGTTTGCATATTATAATAACCTTCCCTTGTTTCAACTGTTCTGCCACTACTGTCTTTGATAAAAGTGTAGGCTATAAAACGGGCAGTTTGTGATTCCGTATTGTATAATAAAGAATCAGTTTTAATAAAATAAGCAGGGTCTTTTAGTTCAACGTTGTTTTTAAAATAAACATCCCGCAGTCCTGCATAGTAATAACCTTCCCGGCTGGTGAGTACCGTTTTCTTATTGGTTACTTTTCCGCCATGCTTATAAATACCGATATCAGTGGTCATATCATACTCCAGGTCGGGGGTAGTAAGCGTTCCTTTACCGTCAGTCAATCGTACGCCACCATCAAGAAAAGCTAATTTCTTATTGATAAAATAACGAAGGTGACTGGAATAGATATTCGCCGTATCGGAGTCGTTGATGTGTACATTGCCCCAGGCTTCAAATGTGTTGGTATTATTATTAATAACACAGCTATCGCAATAGAAGTAGGAAGTGTTTTGTTTAAGCCTTACATTTCCTGCCAGTATCTGAAGCTGAGTTGAATCATTTAATTTTCTGAATTCCAGTTTTCTTACTCCGGGTAAAATTTCCACTAACCGAAGACTATCGGTAGGAGGAGCTGATGAAACTGCGGCAGGAGGAGGGATAACCTGTCCAAAAGACATAGCCGGCCCTCCAAGAAGTCCAATGAAGAAAAAGCAGAAAAATAATTTAATGTTTCGCATTATTTATCCCCGCCGGGAATACTATCTTTTATCGCTGGCGAAGTTATCGGCCCGGATTTATCTTTCCTGCCAAAGATCGACAAATTAACGTAGCGTTTAGGATTTGTACGAAGATCGTCCATCAATATTTCTGCACTTAATATTGCATCATTCAGTTTATTATAAAGTGTTTTGTCATTTATCAAAGCACCCAGCGTTCCTTCTTTACTTGCTATTTTGGCGACTGCAGATTTCAACTGCCTGATCGTTGCGTTGAGGGAATCAATCGTTGGTTTAAGTTCTAACGCTGCCAGTTTTTCTGAAGCCAGTTTTGCATTAGTAATAGTACTGCTGATATTTTCAGAATTCTTTTTAAAATCTTCCGTAATGGTTTGGGCATTATTAAGCGTTTTAGCCAAAGAACCCGTTTGGTTATCAAGCAGACCGTTTAAAGAATTACTGGCCTGGTTGAGGTTGGCAAATGTTTGCCGTAAGTTATCCTTTGCATCGGAGCTCAATAGACCATTTACACCTATGATAGTTTGTGTTAAGGAATCAAGAACGGTTCTTACTTTAACTAAGGTAGGATTGATCTGAGCCGTTACTTCACTCATTATGCCTTTCACTTCCCGGGTTTGCAGGGTGTCGCCGAGTTTTAAATAGGTTTTTGAATCACCCTTCTCAATGATAATAAAAGAAGCACCTACCAAACCTGATCCGATATAGGCTACCGAATTATCAGGGATATTGATATCTCTTGTCAGATTGATGGTAACAATGATAGCACTTACGTCTTTATCGATTTCCTTCTTGTCATACACCGCACCTATGGGAAGACCATTAATTTTTACTTCATTTGATTTTTCCAGTGTACCCATGTCTTTGAAAACAGCGTATATTTTTTTGCTCTTACTGAATAAACTTTTTCCCTTGAGAAAGTTGAAACCAAGTATAAGTATAGTAAGTGCGACAATGGTGAGTATTCCGACTTTTGTTTCGTTATTAATTTTCATTCAATTGGGTTTATTGGTGTAAATGACACCCGCCAAGAGGGCAAATTAACTAATTATTTTTAAACGGGTTAGCGATCCGGTAAAACAAAAAAGAGACGGACATGGTCCATCTCTTTCTTATAGACTATATCGATTTGTTATTCGCCTCTTGATTTTTTCTCATTTTTCTCAATATCCTCTAAAAATTTCCGGGTATCAGCTGCAGCAGCCGGGCCATTAGTTGTTTTGTCCTTGTCCTTGTCTTTTTCTTTATCGTCTTTATTTTCTTCTTCTTGTTTTTCTTCCAGCCAGTTGGAGTACTTTTTCAGAGCCCTTATAATACATTCTGATATTTCTATTTGCCCTTCTTCACTGTTCAGGTATTTTTCTTCTTCAGGGTTTGAAATAAACCCGGTTTCTACCAGCACACTGGGCATGGCAGTAGCCTGCAGCACCCAAATACCAACCGGACGTTGTTTTACATCTCTGTCTACACGGCCTACCTTCACAAATTCATCCTGCACATAGCCTGCCAAAGTAGCGCTGCGTTTGAAATATTGTTTTGTTTTCAATAAAGAAAGTGCAATAAACTCAGGGGAGTTGGGGTCCAGGTCGCCATATTTTTCTTTATAATTGGCTTCCGTCATCATGGAAGCATTCTCTCTTACTGCTAATTCTTTATCATCCTGTTTACCGGCTCCCCATATATAGGTCTCCGTTCCTTTGGCAGCACTTGGTACGGTATAGTAGCGGTATTGAGGCACCTGCTTGGTTTTCTTCTTCCTGTTTTTACCTTTTCCGGTATAATAGGTTACCGTTTTGTAACCAGTCAATTCAGATTTACGTTGAGAGGGGGCGGAGTTGACATGTATACAAAGAAAAAGATCCCCTTTATTTTCATTCGCAAAATCGGCACGGGTATGCAGGGCGGGATAGGAATCGATTTTGCGGGTATAAAGAACTTTTACGTCTGGAAATTCTTTTTCAATCATCGCACCAACTTTCAGCGATACGGCAAGGCAAATATCCTTTTCATAGGAGTATTGCCCCCTGGCACCGGCATCAGTACCACCATGACCAGGGTCAATTACGATGGTCTGAATAACTTTTTGTTTTTTGCTTACCGTTGTTTTGTTATTCTTAATAAATGAAACAATGGTGATGGACACAGAAGCCAGTAGGAAAAAAAGAAAGGTTCGTTTAATCATGGTTTATTCTTTAGTGGGGTTTCCGGAATACTATCTTTCACAAATTGTTTAGGATCAATCATAGCAGCCCAATGGATAAAGGTTTACTTTTGTCGCCTACCAAATGAAGCAACTGTACAAATTTAGGTCAATTTATTTTTTTTACGGGATACTGACGGCTGCGATGTTATGCACACTAACGTGGAAAACAGCAGCTAACGGTATTTTGCCCCCTGATTTTCGCAGTCCTTTAACAACATTGGCTGATACAATAAGGCCATTACCTGCTAAAGACAGCAATGATAAGATAACAGTTGTATCAGCCGATACCACAAGATTGCCGGGTAAAGACTCCGCTTTTAAAGAAAAGACAGATACATTTTCACTAAAACTTTCAAAAGACTCTTTAGATGCGCCGCTAAAATATGCAGCCGAAGATTCAGTTGTAATTCTGATCCCGGAGAAAAAAATAATACTGTATGGTAAAACAAAGACGGAATATAAAGACATCACACTTTCTGCACCCAGAGTGGAGGTGGATCAGCAAACACAGGTAATAACAGCCGTTAATAAAAAAGACAGTACTGGTAAAATAACAGAAACGGCCCACTTCAAAAGCAAGGAAAGTGATTTTACAAGTGATACGATACAATATAATTTTAAGACACAGGTAGGGTTAACAAAGAATACCTACACCATGCAGGGAGAATTCCTCGTTATTGCCGACAAGGCAAAAAAAGTAAGTGAGAATGTAACCTTTGCCAGTAAAGCAACATTTACTACCTGCATCCTGGATGAGCCGCACTTTGGTATCAAGACCAATAAAATGAAGGTGATCAATCAAAAGCTTGCCGTATCAGGGCCGGCTCACCTTGAGTTTGAAGGAGTGCCAATACCACTTTACCTGCCATTTGGTTTCTATCCATTAAGCCAGGGCCGGCATTCCGGATTGTTGCCACCCCGATTTGCCAATAACGAACAATTTGGATTGGGGCTGGAAGGGCTGGGCTATTATAAAGTAATAAGTGAATATTGGGACGCCAGGTTATATGGAAATATTTATTCCTATGGAGGTTGGTCAGTCAACCTCAATCCTACTTATCGTAAACGTTACCGGTATAGTGGTGCTTTTAATATCAGTATGCAAAATACCCGGCAGAATTTTAAAGGCGACCCGGACTTCTTTATCAACAAAAGTTATTTTTTGACCTGGAGCCATTCGGTGGATGGAAAAGCAAGACCCGGTACATCATTTTCAGCAAATGTAAATGCAGGTTCTACAAAATTCAATCAACTGGTACCTAACAGTAACCAGGTGAATTTTCAAAACCAGTTAGGCTCATCTATTACCTATTCAAAAACCTGGGCAGGTAAACCGTATAATCTTACCCTTAGTGCAAATCATAACCAAAACAGTATTACCCGGCTTATTAATGTAAGCTTACCTGATGCCGGATTCTCTGTGAGTACATTATATCCCTTCCAGGGAAAAAATTCTGTGGGCACTCCAAAGTGGTATGAAAAATTAGGGGTTGGCTACAATGGTAACTTTCGTAACCAGGTTTCTTTTTACGACACTGCATTTAAGCTAAAGAGTTTGATCGATACTTTACAATGGGGCGCACAGCATAGTTTTCCGGTTACACTTTCACTGCCACCCATTATGGGTGGAGCAGTTATTGTAGCACCCAGTGTTTCTTATTCGCAGGTGTGGATAGCACAAAAGTTCAGACGCAAATGGAATACAACCACTCAAAAAGCAGATACCATAGTTACGAAAGGTTTTTTCATGGATCACCAGGCTACTTTTTCATTAAGCTTTAATACAGCCATCTTCGGAACCTATCAATTTAAGAAGTCAAGGATCGTAGCGATACGTCATGTCATAAGGCCGTCTATCAGTATGAATTATAAACCAGACCTTTCTAAAAAACATTATTATACCGATACTATTTCTCCGGGCTTTGCTTACCGGATGTCTGAATATGAAGGGGCTCTCTTTTCCGGTTTTGGGGAAGGAAGAACCGGCGGTCTCAGTTTCCAGTTAGATAATAACCTCGAAATGAAATGGCGGTCTAAAAAAGATACCGGCGTTAATGCAATAAAGAAAGTCAAGTTGATTGATGGTTATGGACTTTCAACAGGCTACAATTTTTTAAGAGATTCACTCAAGCTTGACCTGTTCAATTTGTATTTCCGGGCTACACTGTTTGAAAAAATAAGCATTACGGCCAATGCCGTTCTCGATCCATACCAGACAGATGCCCGTGGTGTTGATATTGACAAATTTGCGTGGGAGGGAGGCAAGTTTAAATTGGGAAGGCTGAGCTATGGAAGCATTTCTATGAGTACAAGTCTCAAGAGCAAACCGAAAGACGCAAAAAAAGATTCGGATAGAAAAAAACGAACGGAGCAACAGTTGAATGACCCGAACCTTGCAGGTGATCAGCAACGCTTACTTGATTACATGCAGCAAAACCCTTCGGAGTTTGTTGACTTTAATATTCCCTGGCAACTGAACATTGGCTATTCTCTTTATTTTTCTACCCGGTTAAAACCCGACCTCAGTGGTTTTAGAAAAGAGGTTACTTCCAGTATCAACTTTGGCGGAAGTTTTAACCTGACCCCTAAATGGAATTTCAGTGTCAGCAATGTGAACTATGATTTTTCTACTAAACAGATACAAACCTTCTCGATGTCAATTAACCGGGAAATGCACTGCTGGCAATTGTCTATCAATGTAACACCAGTTGGATTGTACCGCTCCTTTAATTTTTCAATCAGTCCAAAAGCCTCTGTACTGCAGGATCTGAAAATTAACCGTACCAGGTCGTTCACTAATTTTTAATGATTGCCCTGCGTATAATGATCTTTCATCAGCTGAAATACTTTATCCCGCAACTGCTCTGCAGTTTGTCCATCAACTGGAACTGGTGGGAGAAAGTCCATGCGTAAACGATGAGGAATAAAATAGAACGGCTTGTTTACCGGTAATGCTTTTTTTGTATTGAATATCACTGCAGGGATAACAGGAGCATTGGTAGCAACAGCTAATTTGAATGCACCATCATAAAATTTCTTCAACGGTTCGTCAGTCCGGTTGCGGGTGCCTTCAGGATATACCGACATATGCATACCCATGGCCAGCACTTTTTTCATAGCGTCAAAACTTTGCCTGCGACTGACTTCACTTTTTCTATCCACCAGTACGGCTCCTTTGCGATAGAACCAGCCAAACAAAGGCACTTTGACAAACGACTTTTTAGCTATGGTTTTATTGCCCCCCGGAATAAACGGACAGGATATAGGAATATCGAGCATGGAATTATGATTGCAGGTAACAATGTAGGCAGTGCCTTTTGCAAAATTTTCTTTGCCGTTAACTTTCAACGGACAACCTACCATGTACAACCATACCGTCATCCAAACCCTTGATATCCTGATAAACCAATCCTGTCCTTTCGGATCAGGGACCAGGTAAGTGATCATGGAAGGGATAAAAATGATGAAAAAAGTAACTACAAAACTTATCAACCCCCACAATGCCCAGATGCCACCAAATATAGTCTTAGCTACTTTCATGTTATCACAATTTACAAACTCCAATCTACCGGGTCAATTCCTTTACTTACCAGGTAGGCATTTGTTTTTGAAAAATGTTTACAACCAAAAAATCCGCCATGTGCCGACAGGGGAGAAGGATGTACGGAGCGAAGGATGCAGTGCTTCGATTCATCAATCAGCACTCTTTTTTCCTGCGCAAATTTTCCCCACAACAAAAACACTACATTTTTTTTATGCTCAGAAATTTTTTGAATCACGGTGTCCGTAAATTCTGCCCAGCCAATTTTTGAATGGCTCATTGGTTCTCCGGCACGAACAGTTAAGGAAGCATTCAATAAAAAAACACCCTGTTGCGCCCAGTGAGTAAGATTGCCGTGATTGGGAATCTCCACTCCAATATCATCCTGTAATTCTTTAAAGATATTAACTAAAGAAGGCGGTGGTGGCACTCCTTTTTGTACAGAAAAACAAAGTCCATGCGCCTGCCCAGCACCATGATATGGGTCTTGTCCCAGTATCACCACTTTCACTTTATCAAAAGGAGTGGTATTAAAAGCATTGAAAATAAGGGAGCCGGGCGGATAGATCGTTTTGCCTTGTGATTTCTCTGTTTTCAGGTGTAAAGGAATTTGCTGGAAATAAGGCTTTGAAAATTCTCCTTTCAGTACTTCTTTCCATGAGGCTTCGATCTTTACATCCATTGCAGTTCAAATTTCGGTAAAAGTAAAAAAGCGAAGCCAAACTGACCTCGCTTTGTGACCCGGATTGGATTCAAACCAATGACCCCAAACTTAGAAGGTTTGTGCTCTATTCAGCTGAGCTACCGGGCCGTAAAGAGCTGCAAATATAACTGAAAAAAGGAATTAACTTGACATTAGACCCGCAAATCACCAATAGCTATTTTAAAGTATTACTTTCAGTAAATTATAAACAGTAACGTGTGGATGGGAAGTACTCAAAACTTAAACCATTTACCATGCATAGTTCTACACACCGTTTTTTTCTAATACTCTTTATCACTATTTTTTCTGCACCGGTATCAGCACAGGCATTAGCCGGTTTTTCTGCAATATCGATCGTATTAAAGGCCGACAGCACCACAAAATCAGTATTGGTCAGTAACCTGTATGAAGACCGTGCAGGTGATCAATCGCCTTTTATTGGTACTGCCGCATGGCTTGATAGTGGTAAACAAATGCACTGCCGTTCCTTCTTATCCTTTAATTATAGTATACTACCGACAATGATCTCTCCGGCACAGATCACCAGTGCCTACCTTGTATTAAATCCGCTGCAGTTAGGAAATGCTGTTGCTAATAACGAAAATCAATCTCCAAAATTTATGGTAAGCCGGGTCATTCAGCCCTGGGAGGATTCAAATACTACCTGGATGCACCAGCCATCATTTGTAACCGATGACCAGGTAATAAAACAGATTGCTCCGAAAAAAAAGGACAGGACGTTAAAAATTGATGTGACAAGGATCGTCAGGAAAATGTTTGAACAGGGCAATAACGGGTTTATGATAAGCTATAAAGATTCCGTAGAGAAAGCAGCTTTTGTAAGCCAATGGTTTGCTTCTGCAAAAAATGAAAATGTAAATATCCGGCCCCAGCTGGTTATTAATTATGAAGTAGCCTACCAGCGCCAATATTATAAATTGCCAGACTTACCATTAACTGCAGAGGACAGGGCGGAAATAATGAAAAACTATTTCAGGCCCGAACCAGTAATAGTTAGTCCCCCAACTGAACCTGTAAAAACGCCGGTAAAAGATTAGAGAAATAGTGGAAAATAGTTGTAGAAGTCATTTACAGTACAGGAAACCGTAACCCATCGAGGAATGCATTTATTTTTTGTTCTGGCAACTCTTTTTTACTGTAGGCATACATAAAGCCGATATACTTACCATCGGTCCAGGCTTTTATTTTCCACTTGTTCTTTTCTGCATCTTCCCAATAATCTACAATGCCCCGGGTATTTTCGTTATTGTTCAGGATAAGACCTTTCCCATAACCTACTGCTTTTGTAATATCAAAACTGCCCCTTAAATAATCGGCATAGGAGATCAAAAGATCTTCCGCAGCAACGAGATTGTTTACAGGGATGAGCAGCTTCACACAGATCACCCCATAACTCACTTCATCTTTGATGCATTCGCCTGTGTACACCAGGGAGGAATCCTGGCTTTTAGATGTTTCAAATTTTATATCACAATAATTATAAACAAAGCAACCTGAATTGCTCACCGGGTATTTTTTCAGGCTTTGAGTTAAACCGGAAATACAGGCGAGTAGAAAAATAACTGCAAGAAAACTATTTCGCATAAGCTGGGAATCTTTTAAAGAACAAAGCAAATTATTTCATTCCGGGAAAGCGAAGCCCTTCCAAAAATATCTCCGTTTTTTTATCCGGTAATTCTTTACCACTGAACATGTACAGGATACAAATAAAATTTCCATTGGTCCATGCTTTCAGCTTCCACTTATTTTTATCTACATCTTCCCAGGTATCGTATACACCTCGGGTCGCATCATTCTTATTCAACTTATGGCCTTTGTCATACCCTTTAGATTTTACAATGCCATAATCTAATTTCAAAAAATCAAGGTACGTAATGACCGTATCTTCTGCCGCATCAAGATTATCCACCGATTTTTTCAATTTTACACAGTAGATACCGTAAGTAACACCCTCTTTCTCACAATCATCGGCATACACTGTTGATCCGTCTTCGAGGTCATACGAATCAAACCGGCCGGGAAAGCAAAAAACCTGTACTGTACAACCAGTATTACTGATTGCAACTTTGGTCGGATCTTGTGCAGCAAGCTGTATAAAAGAGGCGGCTGAAAACAGGAGCAGGAGCAGGTGGCGCATAAAATATTTTTGTAAAGATAATCGGGATTACACATTCGTTGCATCATTGCACAATTATCAATGCAAGTCAGGCGGATTGGCTTATTTTGCGCCCAGAATTGTTTGCTATGGCCACAACCTTTCATTACGGAACCGATAAACTGACTATTGGGATTGTTATTGCTATTGCCAACGGCAAAATAAAAGGCATTTTAAGTGATGATGCCATTCAAAAGATAAAAGCCAGCCAGCAGCGGGTACAGCAAATAGTGGAAGAGAACAAAACGGTGTATGGCATCAATACCGGCTTTGGCATTCTCGCCAATACACCCATTTCCAAAGAAGATACGGCTACGCTGCAATACAAGATCCTGCAAAGTCACAGTGTTGGTATCGGCGACCCCATTCCGGTAGAAGTGGCTAAGCTGATGCTCATCACAAAAGTGCATGCACTGGCGCAGGGTTTCTCCGGCGTTCAGTTATCAACGGTGGAACGAATTATCTGGCATATCGAAAATGATGTGATACCGGTAGTGCCGGAAAAGGGTAGTGTAGGGGCAAGCGGTGATTTGGCTCCATTGGCACATTTGTTTTTGCCACTAATTGGATTGGGGGAAGTTTTTATAAAGTCCGCCACGAAACCACACGAAACCACACGAATAAATACAGCCGAACTATTTAAACAAAACGGATTATCACCAATACAGCTCGGCCCGAAGGAAGGACTTGCTTTGATCAACGGCACGCAATTCATTTTATCATTTGCAGTAAAGGCGGTACAGCGGATGCACAACTGTCTCGAAGCAGCCGATATCATCGGGGCTATGAGCCTGGAAGCATTGACCGGTACTAAAGCTCCTTTCGATGAACGGTTACATAACCTGCGGCCCTTTACCGGAAGTAAATTAGTAGCGCAACGATTACGATTGTTATTAAATGATTCTGCCATCATGCAAAGTCATGTGGACTGCGGTCGGGTGCAGGATCCTTACAGTCTTCGTTGTATGCCACAGGTGCATGGTGCATCCAGGAATGCCTGGCTGCATTTAAAAGAGTTAACGGAGATAGAATTAAATGCGGTAACAGATAACCCAATCATCTTTAGTGCACATGATACGATCAGCGGGGGCAATTTTCATGGGCAGCCATTAGCCTTGCCATTGGACTATTGCTGTTTCGCCGCTTCTGAGATTGGCAATATCAGTGACCGCCGTTGTTATTTATTATTAGAAGGAAAATGGGGACTGCCCATGTTGCTGATGAAAGATGTGGGATTGAACAGCGGCTTTATGATTCCGCAATACACCACCGCAGCATTAGTAACAGAAAATAAAACATTATGTTTCCCGGCCAGTGCAGATAGCATTCCCACTTCATTGGGACAAGAAGACCATGTAAGCATGGGCAGCATCAGCGGCAGGAAATTGAACAGGGTATTGGATAATCTCGAATACATCATGGCCATTGAATTACTCTCTGCCTGCCAGGCCATTGAATTCCGTAGCCCGTTAAAAAGTTCTGCGTTATTGGAATTTGCACATGATTATGTCCGCCAGTTCGTCGGCTTTGCTGCCGAGGACCGCATCTTCGCAGACGACATCAACAAAGTTGCCGGTATCATTAAAGATTTTTCTTTTGTAGAAAAAGTGAATGAATTTGCAGCAAGCAAAGGAATATTGCTGAATGAGAGTTTCGATGGATTTAAATAATTGCACGCCAAGACCCTTCAATACAGTTTGTTTCTCGCAAAGCCGCAAAGAAAATACAAAGAATACATCTTGTTTTTCTTTGTATTCAATAGCGTCTTTGCGCCTTTGCGAGAAAAAAATATCCTCTTTGCGAAAAAAAACTAAATCTTCATCGCCGCTTCCAACGCCAGCTTCATCATAGGCAACAACGATTGCTCCCTTTCCTCTGCCGATATTTTTTCATGAGTAGGAATAATATCCGATACTGTTAACAGGGTGGCAGCAGACTTCTTCAACTGTTTTGCATTCGCAAATAAAGCAAAAGCTTCCATCTCCACCGCCACACAATCATTTTCAGTAGCTATCGCAGGGGTGCCTTTTACTGAGCGGTAAAAAACATCGCTGGAGTGAACTGCCGCTGCCTGCACAGTCAGCTCCAATGCTTTGGCGGTATCATTAATAACAGCATAGGCATTGCCTTCATGGTATAAGTGATCGGTGTTATAACCAAATGCATGGAGGGCATAAGTAGATTCGCTGAAAGCCCTGTCCACATTCACCAGGTCAAATAATTTAAGATTGGTCGTATAGGCGCCGCAGGTACCGATGCGGATAATGCAGTCCACATCATATTCGCTGAATAGTTCGTAGGAATAAATACCGATAGAAGGGCAGCCCATACCACTGGCACCAACGGTCACCGGTTTATCCTTGTAGGTGCCTGTAAAAAAATAAATATTCCGGGTGCTGCTTACTAATTTGACGTTTTGTAAAAAATTATCGGCCATATATTTGGCCCGTAACGGATCGCCGGGCATCAGTACAATAGGGGCTATCTCTCCGGGTTTAGCGTTGATATGAATACTCATCAGATAAAGTTTGGCTCAAGATATTTCATTTAGCAGAGAATAACGACTTTTGTATCTCGCCACAGAGACACAATGACACAGGGGCTCACAGAGATGAACACTGTGTAACACCGTGCCGCCGTGTCTCCGTGGTTAAAAAAAATATATGATATCAACAACCCGCCATTACGACGCCATCAAATACAAAACTCCTACAGGAAACAAATTAACCTGCAAAGGATGGATACAGGAAGCTGCCCTGCGGATGTTATTGAACAATCTCGATCCTGAAGTAGCCGAACGTCCCGATGATCTTATCGTATATGGAGGCCGTGGCAAAGCAGCAAGAAACTTCGAAGCTCTTGATAATATCATTGCGGCATTGAAAATATTAGAGAACGATGAATCACTCCTCATTCAATCCGGCAAACCGGTGGGCATTTTAAAAACACATAAAGATGCACCAAGAGTTCTCATTAGCAACTCTCAACTCGTTCCCAACTGGGCCAACTGGAAACACTTTGACGAACTCGAAAAAAAAGGCCTGATGATGTACGGACAGATGACCGCCGGCAGTTGGATCTACATCGGCTCACAGGGAATCGTACAAGGCACTTATGAAACTTATGCAGCAGCTGCCGACAAGCATTTTGGTGGTACTTTGAAGGGAACATTGAATGTAACCGCCGGTCTCGGTGGCATGGGCGGTGCCCAACCTCTCGCCATCACTATGAACGAAGGCGTTGCTCTCATCGCCGAAGTAGAAGAATGGAGAATAGACAAACGCATCGAAACAAAATACCTCGATGAAAAATATACCGACATCAACAAAGCCATTGATGCAGCCGTAAAATATAAAGCTGAAGGCAAAGCCGTTAGTATTGGTGTACTCTGCAATGCAGTGGAATTACTCGAACGTCTTATTAAAAGAGAGATCGTTCCTGATACAGTCACCGACCAGACATCTGCACATGATCCGTTGTATGGTTATATTCCCAACACTCTCACTAACGAGCAGGCCAACATCATGCGGGAGAAAAATCCTGCCGAATACCTGGAGCGGAGTTATGAAAGTATTTATCATCATGTATTATTAATGACCGAACTGCAGGAGATGGGTGCCATCGTTTTTGATTATGGCAACAATATCCGGGCAAGAGCAAGAGAACATGAAATAAAACAGGGCGACCTCAGCAACGAAAACAAACCATTCGACTTTCCGGGATTTGTACCGGCTTATATACGACCCTTATTCTGCGAAGGCAAAGGCCCGTTCCGCTGGGCTGCTCTCAGTGGCGACCCGGATGATATTGCGGTGACCGATGAAGTCATTATGAATATGTTCCCCGAAAATAAAGGCATGCTGCGCTGGATGAAAATGGCCAAAGAAAAAATTGCCTTCCAGGGATTACCGGCCCGTATCTGCTGGTTAGGACAAGGCGAAAGAGAAAAAGCAGGCCTCGCCTTTAATGAACTCGTAAGAACAGGAAAAGTAAAAGCTCCGATTGTAATTGGCCGTGACCATTTGGATACCGGCTCCGTAGCCAGCCCCAACCGGGAAACTGAATCCATGCTCGATGGCAGTGATGCCGTAGCTGACTGGCCCATCTTAAATGCATTGGTCAATACGGCAGGTGGTGCTTCCTGGGTGTCATTGCACCATGGCGGTGGGGTGGGGATGGGCTATAGCATTCATGCCGGCATGGTAATCGTTGCCGATGGTACCGATGATGCCGAAGCAAGATTGCGCCGTGTATTACGAAATGACCCCGGAATGGGAGTGATACGGCATGCTGATGCGGGGTATGAGATTGCGAAGGAAACGTTGAAGGAGGAGGGGTTGGATTTTAGGGATAGGTTGAAATAGAATTTGGTTGCTACCTTCAATATTTGTAGATATAATCTATTTTTAAATCTCATTACTTTTATATAATGACGCAATGCTTTATAAATATTAATTAAATAATTTCTCATGGGTAGGTTAACTGAAATACGATTAACGCTTGCTGCATTTATCTATTCTTTGGAACTTGATCTTAAGCAGATAATCACAAATTATATTGTACCCAATTTTAGTGATCTTACTTTTTTAGGGGAGCCAGATTTTGTTGAGAAAATTAAACTTAGATTTCTCAAAGATTATCCTGGGTTAGATGTTGAAAAGAATATTCTACAGGTAGTTGATTTTATTGATTTTCAGGATTCCTATACGATAGTTTTTAAAAATAAAGATTTCGTTCCAAATAATATAATAGATGAGCTAAAACAAATAACTCCCAAATTAAACGAAATTGTTCCCATTCGAAATAGGGTAATGCATACAAGGCCTTTGCAAGTTGGCGATTTTTCAGAAGTTTATGCTTTTATTAATGAGCTTGGGGAATCAAAAAATATTCAATGGACTACTACACTTGAAACAAAAAGGAAGATTGAGGAAGATCCATCTTATGTGTTGACTCTGTCTATTCCTTCATTCCGCTTTCAATCTGAAGAACCCGAGCATAATTTGCCAATTCCTGACTTTGATGATACAGGTTTTATTGGAAGAAAAAAGGATATAGAAGATATTAAGCGATTAATATTAGGGAATAATAGGGTAGTAAGTATTATTGGTGATGGAGGCATTGGCAAAACTGCATTAGCATTAAAAGTTGCGTATGATATTGTGGATTTAAAAGATAATAATCCATTTGATTTAGTTATTTGGATCTCAGCAAAGACAACAATGTTGACATCAAAAGGGATAAAGGAAATTGAAAATTCCTTAAAAGATTATGCAGGAGTTATCGAGGGGATATCTGAGTTTATTAATGTTGAAAAGAAAACGTCAAATGAAAAGCTTAATGAAATACTAGAATATTTAGATGTGTTTGATGTTCTTTTGATAGTTGATAACCTAGAGACAATTCTTGATGAAGATATAAGAGAATTTATTCGACAAGCTCAGCTGAGATGCAAAATAATGATTACATCACGAATTGGTCTTGGTGAATTGGAGTTTAGGAGAACTCTTTCTGGTCTTTCGGAAGTTGAGTCAATAATATTGATAAGACAATTTGCGAATATTAAGCAAAGTAAAATTTTAACCCAGCTCCCCAATAGCAAAGTGGTTGAAATAATTAAAAAGCTTCATTATAATCCATTAGCATTAAAATGGTTTGTTAATACAGTAGAAACTGGTGTAAATCCAGATGAGGTATTAATCAAGAAAGATGATTTACTGAACTTCTGTCTTTCAAACGTATATACCAAGCTTCAAGAGGAAGCTAAAAAATTAATTAAAATCATTTTAGCTTCTAGGAAAAGTTTGAATGAAGCTGAGTTGATTTTCCTTTCAAATTTACCTTCCATAATCTTGAGAAAAACTCTTAATGAACTTTTTGCAACCACTTTTATTGCAAGAGAGATTGAAAATATTTTTGGTAGTCAAGAGGTTAGGTATACTATACCTGATTTTGCTAAGGAATATCTACTAAAAAATCATCCAGTTGATACAGATTTTATCAAGGAGATTATTCAGAAACTAAAAACTTTAAGTACCGAAACCCAACAGATTTTAAGAGTTTCTGGATATAATGAATTTGGGCTTAATGCTATTACAATTAGAAATACCACAGAAAAGGTTACGGCTAGATTATTGACTGAAGCTTTAAAATTTTCTAAAAAAGGAAATCTTAATGAGTCTTTGCAAAAAATTGAAGAGGCTAAAAGTATTTTACCAAATTATTTTGAAGTCTATCGTGTAAGTGCTTTTGTTAAGGCCACCTTCGATGATTATCTAGGAGCTGAGCAAGATTATAAAACAGGTATTGAAATTGAATCAGATAATCCAAGGTTGCTTTACTTCTATTCTGGATTTTTATTATATCAATTAAACGACCCTGATAGTGCTTTTCCATTAGCAAAAAAATTAATTGAATTACGACCAAATTCTACATACCCATCTTTCCTCTATGGGCGTTGTCTCTCTACGATAGGTAGACATAAAGAAGCTATTGAGCTTTTACGAAAACTCCTGAATAATACTATAATGAATGATGAGACTAAAAGAATTGCTGTAACAGATTTAATTAGTCAGCATTGCCATTGGGGAATCCAAATCGTACAGAAAGATGGCGACTATGATGAGTCAAAGGAAAAATTTATAAAATCTCTTTCTTATTTTGAACGAATGGTTAAAGAAAGAAATTACGATGTCAAAATGATCAAAAATTTTTGTACTACAATTACTTCTTTTATTAAATACATTCCGAAAATTCACAACGAAGAAAATATTGAGTATTTGCGAGAACTTGTAGTAAGGTATAATGACTATATAGCTTTAAATAATTCAAAGTCTCACATAGATTTCTTGTTAAGAGAAAACTATGGAGTGGATTTACAGGTTGAAGCCCCAAAGTATAAAGGGAAAATTGAGGAATTGAAGAGGCATTTAGGGTTTGCTTTTATTAAATGTGAGGATACTTCGAGATACTATGCTAATATGAGGGTATTTAAAACAGATACATGGCAAGTTCTTAGAAATGGAGATAATGTTTGCTTTGATATTGGAACAAATAGCCTTGGAGAATGTGCTATAAATGTAATTATAGCCTAGTATAAAATATTGTCTTTTCCACCGTTGCAGGTATTTTTTTGCCGCTGTTGGTCTTCCCAATGAAAACATCACGCCGTTGCTGTGTGTTGAGTGTGGGTATTGAAGCCAGGCAAAAGCATCAGCAACAGAACTAAGGAAGCCAAATAAAAATCTTTCTGTCGTGGTGGGTGCCTGCCGATAGGCAGGGTTGCCTTCAACTAACCGCAATATCCTTATTGCAAACAAAAAATCACCCTTATTACCACATTTACAGCCACTTCGAACGTAACTGTCGGTCAATCTATCGTATCCGTCTCCTTGGTTATTCACAGTGTAGCTGCCGCAATTACAGGTGGCGCTGCCGCAATTGCAGCTGGCGGCAAGTTTATCCATGCTGTCGGTCAATCTATCGTATCTGTTTTCCTGGTTATTGACAGTGTCGCTGCCGCAATTACAGGTGGCACTGCCGCAATTGCAGCTGGCGGTAAGTTTATCGGCAACAATCATGTCGCCATAGCTTGTTTTCCTGAAACTATAAACGGACTTTTCGCCGCTGTTGGTGTTTCCAAAGAAAGCATAACGCCGTTGCTGTGTGTTGAGTGTGGCTTTGGAGATAGGTAAAACACCAGCAACAGAACTAAGTACTCGCCTCAATTGATTTTGTCTTCCACCAACCCAATAAACTAAAGGCTATTTATTCTTAATACTTTCATCATCCATATCGCCCATTTTTTTCTTGATAATATTCAAAAGTTCTTTTTTCTGGGTAGGCTCAATAGTGTCGTCAGAAAAGAATTTACCGACAAACTCCATCATATCAGCCCGGGGGCCGGTTTCTTTACCACCTTTAAATCCGTTTTTTGTATCCTCATTAATTTCTTTAATGGTAGCAAGTATGAATACCAGGAAAAGGACAACGACAACCGTTGTTAAAAGGATAATATCTAAATTTTCCATAGTAAACATTATTTTCTTTTAAGATTGAAGAAGATCAACAGGCCCAGTATAGTAGGAGGCCATAATCCAATAAATATGGCTCTTGTTGGATCCTTCAAAATGACATAATAGTATTCGGAAACAAAAATCAGAACTATGACCATGATGATGATCAATATCTCTGATACTTTAAATTTGGAGAACATGATTGGCGATTTTATTAGTTAGTTGTTTATCTATCAGGAAAAAGTGTATGCAGGCTCTTTATTCAGCTTACTAGCTACTTGATTATATTGTTGTGAGTAGTAGAACAAATCCTTCTTGTATTTGTTCAATGAGTACATAATTTATTTTATAATGAATTACACTCCATCAACCATTCAATCCTGGGAACGTTTCTACAGAGCTAACTTTATCAATAGCCTCACCGGGTTTAAATCGGTAAGTCTTATCGGTACGGCAGATGTCAACGGACATACAAACCTTGGTGTTTTCAGTAGTATTGTACATATTGGTTCCGATCCTGCATTGGTTGGTTATATCAACAGGCCCCGGAAAGCAGCACCTCATACATTGGCCAATATTGAATCAACCGGCGTCTATACGATTAATCATATTCACCCCTCATTTCTTGCCCATGCACACCAGGCCAGCGCAAAGTATCCGGCGGAAGTAAGTGAGTTCGACGAAGTGGGACTAACCAGGGAATACATAGATACTATTGTTCCGCCCTTTGTAAAAGAAAGCAGGGTGAAATATGCTTTGTCCCTGCAGGAGATCATTCCTATTGCACTCAATGAAACTTATTTAGTCATTGGAAAAATTGAGCTGGTACAACTGGAAGATGATTTTGTAAAAGAAGATGGGTTCATTGATTTGCACAGGGCAGAAACTGTTTGCAGCAATGGGATTGATAGTTACTACAACACCCAACCTGCAGGCAGGTTTACGTATGCAAAGCCCGGTGGTAGTCCCGGTAAGCTCATGTATTAAAATTCTACTGCTTAGGAACCGTCATCGGCGATAGTGACCGTAATGATACATGGGCCGTACCATTTGGTAACTGTAAAGCGATTTGTTCTTTTGGTAAGCGATAGATCGTTCCTTTGCAATTGGCAGAAACAATGGTGCTGTCATCTATATACAGATAAAATCCTGAATTAATGTTGATGACCGGATTGGCATCATCACAATCGATGCCGCTGTTAGTGCTGCCACCGTTTCCATAATTGAAACAATTCTGATCAATAAATCCATCGCCATCTGCATCAGTTATTCCATAGGTAGTGGGGTTGCAGTCTTCATCATGACCGTATGCATCGCATACTTCCGGATTACCGGGAAACCGGGCTGCATCAGCATCATCACAATCATCACCACCTTCACATTCTATTGAAATATGTCCGTCTCCATCTACATCCCAATTGGCTACTGCCATCATTTTAGTAGCAAAGCGGC
>CALRVH010000062.1:0-17944 GCA_943371565.1 Chitinophaga pinensis
ATATTTAATGTGCCATCAGCATAAGTAGCAGCTTGCTGAATGTTTTCGTTAGGAGAGTAGAAATGCAATTGAAAATTATTGTTTCCAGTCTTATTGGCCGGAATCAACTTGATCAATACTTGTAAGGAATGCTTATAACTGTTAGTTGACCCATCTGCCGTATTCGAAACAGTAAAAGTTGTTCCACCTATTCCCTGGATATCGAACTGGTCAGTTTTATCTTCTGTAGGGTTATACACTTTAAATGCTATTCTTCCCTGGGGTGCTTTGCTGATTTCGGAGTCATTTTGTGCGGAAACACTCACTGTTCCAACCGATGCAATAAATAGAACACAAATAAAAAGCTTCTTCATGATGTTATTTTTTATTTATATAGTAATGAATGAATAATTAAGTCGATAAAGGTAAGAAAAAAGCTGCAACCGGGAACCCCTTAAATCGTTTTACCCATCCATTTTCCGCTCCGGATATACCAGTATGACAGTCCAAAGATGGATAACCAATAAAGCCATTCACTCATCCAACCCACCGTAATCGAGAGTTTATATTTTTCCAATACAAAATACACATAAGTGCAGTAAAGAATTATCGTAATAAGTTCAATAATAAATGTGACCCGGCTGTTCCCGGTTCCTGTAACTGCATTGAGCCAGATAACAGCAAATGACATTAACACCATAGCAAGGGTTACAACCCTGACCACCGGTATAGCGGCTGTTATAAAAGCCTGGTTCTGCCCAAAAACAGACAACAATAGTCCCGGGAAAATATTGATTAGCCCGGCGCAGATTATGGCGAAGCCGGTACTGATCTTTACAATTTTAAGAATAAGGGATTGCACTTCTTTTTTTCTTCCCTGGCCAATAATATTGCTAACCATTGCAGAACTGGTAGAGGCAAATGCCCAGACAATACAACCAACCAGTCCAAAAATATTCCGCATAACATTGGAAACCGCCAATGCCATTTGCCCATGATGTTCAATAAGAACATAAAAAAATTCCCAGCTGATAATACTGATAGCTAACTGAAAGACCAGCGGCAGCGATATGGACATAATCTGTTTGGCATATTCACTGCTCCAGCTTAGATGCTTAAAAATTTCAAATTTTTTACTGATCCCCTTATAGTGTATGACTATAAAAATGACAAACATTCCGATAAACTCAGCTATAATGGATGCTACAGCCGCACCGTTCATTCCCATTTCCGGGAAGCCCCAATGGCCAAAAATGAAAAGGTAATCAAAACCAATATTGGCAATAGTTTCTGCCAATGTCCCGCTGACTAGGTACCTGCTATTGTTTGTACCCACCAGCAATGCATTCCGCATCTGGTACACATATAAAAATGGGAGCCCCCATATACGGATCTTTAAAAAATCGATTGCATCATTGGCTGTTTCAGACGAATGAAGCACTTGTCTTAAAATAAAAGGCGCTACAAACCAGGTAAGCAAAATACCTACTGCGGCAATAATCAGGGAAATGTAGATGCCCTGCCCGAATATTTTCCCGATTTCCTTTGGCCTGTTTTCTCCTGCCCGGCGGGCAATCAGGGTCTGCAGGCCGCTATTGAGTCCAAAGCCGATCATGGCAAAGATCAGGTAATAGACACCCGTAATACTGGCAGTGGCTAACGCTTTCTGGCTATAATGACCCAAAAAAATATTGTTGGTAATGAAGTTGAACTGTGGTACTAAAATGGCCAGACTTATCGGCAACGCAATTTTCAAAATCTGCCTGTTGCTGATTTCGACTTGTAAATTGTTATGAGGTGCTCCCGTTGCCATAAAAGCTGGCAAACCTACGATATTTAAATTTTTGTCTATTATTGCACGACTTCAAAACAACGATTTGATACAATTATTTCAGATAGAGAATAATAATAGCAGTACCGGGCAGCAGGTTTTATCTATAAGACTGGGAAACAAGCACGGTAGTTTCGCCATCAGTAATAAATCCGGCTCTGAACTTTACGAATTGGGGTATTGCAGTGTTGATTCGTGGAATGAGAATGAGTTAACTGATTTTTTTTTAGTTAGTCCTTCCTTACAAAATTCATTTTACCAGGTACAAGTAGTGTATGATTTTTCTGAAAGCATACTGATTTCGTCAAAAGACTACAATTCACAAGATGCCGGGCTTTTATTAACTACGCTGGGAAGCAACAGCGGTACGGCAAATATTGTGTCTGAATTGATCGCTGAATGGCAGTTATATAATATTTATACTGCGCCAAAAGAAATACAGCAGTGGGTTGGTAAAAAATTCCCTTCTGTGAGATTCTGGCATCAATACACACTGGCGATTAAATATATAGACGCCGCAGCTGCTAACGGCAGTCTGCTGGTTGATATTCGTAAAAGTGATTTCACTATAATTGCTGCAAAGAACAGCAAGGTGATACTGGCTCAAACATTTGAATACTCGACTCCGGAGGATATCTTGTTCTATTTACTCAAAATCTGTCAGCAATTTTCGTTGTCGCAGCGGGAAGTACAAGTACAACTTTCAGGATTGGTAGATAAACAGTCAGCACTGTATAAAGAGTTGTATCAATATTTTATCCATATTGAGTTCAGAGAAGCAAGCTGGAATGTACAAAACGAATATCCGGCCCATTTTTTTACTTCACTTAATGATTTGGCAAAATGCGTATCATAGGAGGAGAGCATGGCGGAAGAAAATTCAATCCGCCTAATAATATGCCTTATACAAGGCCCACCACGGATATTGCTAAAGAGGGGTTGTTTAATGTGCTTCAGCATAACCTTGATTTTGATGAAATAAAAAGTCTTGACCTGTTTGGTGGTACCGGTAGCATCAGTTATGAGCTTGCATCAAGGGGTGTGACTGATCTGACAATTGTGGAAAAGGATACGGCGATGTATGAGTTCATTAAAAAAACAGCCACTACGTTGCGTATAGAAAATCTGAATGCTATAAAAACGGATGTGTTTAAGTTTATTAATCAATGTACGGATAAATTTGATTTCATTTTTGCAGGCCCTCCGTATGCGTTAACTGCAATCGATGACCTGCCAAAATTGATCTTCGAAAGACATTTATTGAAAAAGAATGGTTGGTTTGTGCTGGAACATACACCCAGAAATGATTATAAATTATTCCCGTTCTACAAATCTGAACGTAATTATGGTACTACTGTTTTCTCTACATTTGTAGAGAACAGAGAGCTATGATAAAAAAAGAACTACGAAAAATTTACCGGGAGAAGCGAGATGCCTTGACAGCAACTGAAAAAATAAAACTGGATGATTTATTGCTGATAAATTTCCAGAAGACAGATATTCCGTTTATAAATTCCCTATTTTCCTACTGGCCAATTGAAGAAAACAATGAACCCAATACACACATAATTACAGATTACCTGGAATTCAAAAATCCGGAGCTAAAGATCGCTTATCCGAGAACAGATATTTTCATCAATGAAATGGAAGCAGTGCTAACGGAACCAACAACAAGTTTTTTACAGAATGAATTCAATATTTATGAACCAGAAACAGGGAATATTTTACCTGCTGATGAAATAGATCTGATTTTAGTGCCCCTGTTGACTTTTGATAAAAAAGGTTACCGGGTTGGTTATGGAAAGGGCTTTTATGATAAATACCTTGCTAATTGCCGCAAAGGCTGCATTAAAGTCGGATTCTCTTATTTTGAACCGGTTGATGAAATTACAGATAAGGCTGATTTTGACGTACCTTTAAATCTTTGTATTACGCCGCAAACTGTATATGTTTTCTAATTTCTTTCTCAAATCATTTCGAATATTATTGCTGCCATTCGCCTTACTTTACTGGCTCGGCATTAGCGTCCGTAATTGGCTCTACAATAAGAATATTTTAAAGTCGGCTACTTTCGGTTTGCCCCTTATTTGTATTGGTAATCTTTCCGTAGGTGGTACCGGCAAATCGCCAATGGTTGAGTACCTGGTAGCAAGACTGAAAGAAATATTCAAGGTCGCTACGCTAAGCCGGGGTTATAAAAGGAAAACAAAAGGATATGCACTCGCCAATGAAAATACAACTGCATTGGAGATTGGTGACGAACCTATGCAGTTTCATTTGAAATTTCCGGATGTGCCCGTGGCAGTCGGTGAGGAAAGGTTAGTGGCTATCCCGCAACTGCTACATGACAAGCCAGACACACAGGCCATTATTCTTGATGATGCTTTTCAACACCGGAGTATTAAAGCAGGATTAAATATTATCCTGACTGATTACAATAATTTATTTACAAGGGATTTTTATTTACCTACCGGCGATTTAAGGGACTTAAAAAATTCTTATAAACGGGCTGAAGTAATTGTTGTAACAAAATGTAAGACTGATTTAACAGAAGCGGAGAAGCTGAAAATAATTAAGGAGATTAGCCCGTTACCACAACAACAAGTCTTCTTTACAGCTATTGAATATGGCATGCTTTATCATATCAGCAATAACAGTGAAACAGAGTTGGATACCAATACCGAAGTGTTGCTGGTTACCGGAATCGCCAATCCCAGGCCGCTTAAAAAAGTGCTGGAAGAGCATAGCAATAGTTACCATATGCTTCAATATTCAGACCATCATATTTTTACCATTGACGACCTGAACGACATTAAAAAAAGGTTTGAAAAAATGGAGACCACTAACAAGATTATCTTAACAACAGAAAAGGATGCCGTACGGCTGGCTAAGTTCAGCACTGAAATTGCTGAATTACCACTGTATGTTATTCCTGTCCGTCACCGTTTTCTTTTTGAAGAAGGAAATAAGTTTGACGAACTGGTGATGGATTTTATTCACAATTTTAAACAACGACCATAAAAATATACTATGGGAAGAAAAAATTCTAAAAAGAAAAAGCAGCGGGAGAAACCCAGGCAATCGCCGGGTAAAGTGCTGAAGGGCAAATTGGATATTACCCGTTCAGGAATGGGTTTTGTAACTATTGAAGGCATGGATGTTGATATTATTATCCGGCCAGCAGATTTTAATACAGCATTGCATGGTGATACAGTTCGTGTAGCCATTAAAGAAATGAAAAGTAGCGGCCGGCGTATGCAGGGGATCGTAAAGGAAGTATTGATCCGTAAGCGAACAGAATTTATCGGCCACCTGCAAATGAATAAGGGTTTTGCCTTTTTTATTGCAGAAATGGATAAGCCGATGCCGGATATATTTATTCCGCTGCCCAATATGAAAGAAGCTAAAGATAACGACAGGGTAGTAGTGAAACTTTTGCAATGGGAAAATGATGGAAAAAGACCTGTCGGAGAAGTTGTAACTGTGCTGGATGCTGAGAATACTAATGATGCTGCAATGAAGGAGATTTTGCTGGAAGCAGGCTTTCCGCTGGAATTCCCGGATGAAGCATTGGAAGTGGCTGCGAGAATACCTGATACTATTTCCAGTGAGGAGATAAAAAAGCGAAATGATGTCAGGAGTATTTTTACAATTACCATTGACCCGGTTGATGCAAAAGATTTTGATGATGCCATTTCATTTCGCAAATTGAAAAATGGTAATTATGAGATCGGTGTCCATATAGCAGATGTAAGTCATTATGTGGAACCGGAAACGGCTTTGGATAAAGAGGCTTATCACAGGGCTACGTCGGTTTATTTGCCTGACAGGGTCAACCCAATGTTACCTGAACATATTTCAAATGTACTTTGTTCGTTAAGGCCAAAAGAAGATAAACTTACTTTTTCAGCGATTTTTCAGATCACTCCAAAAGGGGAAATCAAACAGTACTGGTTGGGAAAAACTGTTATTCACTCAGACCATCGCTTTACTTATGAGGAAGTACAGGCTATCATTGAAGAAAAAGCTGGATTGCACGCCGAAGAAATTTTGTTATTAAATGAGCTGGCACAAAAATTCAGAAAGAAAAGATTTAATAACGGGGCGATCAGTTTTTCATCACAGGAAGTAAGGTTTAAACTGGATGAAAAAGGCAACCCTATCGGCATTATGATCAAAGAGAGTAAGGAGGCACATCAGTTGATCGAAGAATTTATGTTGCTGGCCAACAGGACAGTTGCTGAAAATATTTCAAAGATCAAAGTAAATGGAAAGCCTTTACCGTTTCCATATCGTACGCATGATGACCCGGATGAAGAAAAATTACTTCCTTTTGCAGCTTTTGCAAAAAAATTCGGACATAAGTTCGATACATCTTCGCCAGAGGCCATTGCCACCTCTTTCAATCAATTATTAAAAGATGTGCACGGAAAGCCTGAGCAGCATGTGCTTGAGCAATTAGGCATCCGCACCATGGCAAAGGCAAAATATACCATCGAGAATGTAGGGCACTACGGTTTGGGTTTTGAACATTATTGTCATTTTACGTCGCCTATCCGCCGTTATCCTGATGTGCAGGTACACAGGATACTGGAAGATGTATTGAATAATAAGATCAACCCGGATAAAAAACTGGAAGAAAAATGTAAACACACCAGTGAAAGGGAAAGGGCTGCCATGGAAGCAGAAAGGGCTTCGAATAAATACAAGCAGGTGCAGTACATGAAAAATTATCTTGGTGACGAGTTTGAGGGAGTGATCAGTGGTGTTGCCAGTTTTGGCTTTTGGGTCGAAACAATAGAGCATAAATGCGAAGGATTGGTCAGCGTAAACAGCTTGCTGGAGTATGATGAATTCAGGCATGTTGAATCGGATTATTGCCTGGTGGGCCAAAGGAGCGGTAAAAAATTCAGCATGGGGGATAAGGTGATGATAAAAGTGGTAGCTGCAAACCTTACAAAAAGGCAATTAGATTATGAGTGGGTAGTGGCAGGTGAGTTAGCTGCTGAAAAAAATAGCAGCGAAAAGAGTAAAAAAAGAAAGTAATACTTATTTTGGCTTATGCAATCATTCGAACTCTTATCTCAAAAATTCGCTATCTACTTTGACAAGCGGCATTTTCCGGCCGAACCGGCTTCATTGTATGATCCGAATGAATATTTTTTGAAACTCGGAGGTAAAAGGATCCGTCCGGTTCTCTGCCTGATGGGGAATGAATTATTTGATGAAATAAAAGAAGATGCGTGGCATGTGGGAACAGCCATTGAGCTTTTTCACAACTTTACCCTTATCCATGATGATATTATGGATAAGGCTCCGCTTCGCCGTGGTATGGAAACGGTACACACAAAGTACGGGGAGAATACGGCTTTGTTGGCCGGCGATGTGATGCTTGTAACTGCGTATGAAGAACTCAACAAGATAAATATTGAGCATTTACATTCTATTCTTTTGCTTTTTAACCGGACAGCAAAGGAAGTATGTGAAGGTCAGCAGATGGATATGGATTTTGAGAAAATGGATAATGTAAGTTTAGAGGCGTATTTGAAGATGATTGAATTGAAAACTTCGGTGGCATTGGCCGCCAGCTTACAAACAGGTGCCATATTAGGTGGATCCGGGGAAAGAAACCAGCATTTACTCTATGATTTTGGAAGGAAGCTTGGTATTGCCTTCCAGGTACAAGACGATTACCTTGATGCGTTTGGAGATCCGCAAAAATTTGGTAAGCAAGTGGGTGGTGATATCCTTGCCAACAAGAAAACATTCTTGCTGCTGCATGCATTGGAGACGGCGACAACTTCCCAGCAAAAAGAACTAAAGAGCCTTTTGGCCACTGCTCCTCCCGATAAGATCGAAAAAGTATTACAGATTTTCCGTGATTGTAAAGTAGATGAATGGGCATTAGAATTAAAGAATAAATATCTCGATGAGGCTTTTACCCACCTCGAAGACATTGCTGTTTTGTCTAAGCGGAAAGAACCACTGCAAGAACTGGCCCATTTCCTTGTAAAACGGGAGCATTGATTTGTTTGGAAACTTCCTTCGCTACTACATTTTTTTTTCCTACTTTAACCTTACCAAAATCGACTGCTCATGCTAAGCCAACTTTTTCGTAAGAAATCTATTCCCCATATTCTTAAAGAGGCGGAAGCTGGTCTTCATGATGGCCACTCTATAGGTCTTAAAAAAGTATTAGGTGTCCGTGACCTTACATTTTTTGGTGTGGCCGCAATCATTGGTGCCGGTATTTTTAGTGGCATTGGTTCCGCTGCATCCAGTGGTGGCCCGGGTGTTGTATTTCTTTATGCTTTTACCGCTATTGCCTGCGGTTTTGCAGCGTTATGCTATGCAGAATTTGCTTCTACAGTTCCTGTTTCCGGCAGCGCATATACTTATTCTTATGTTGCATTTGGTGAAATATTTGCCTGGATCATCGGGTGGGATTTGCTGATGGAATATGCTATTGGCAATATTGCTGTAGCCATTTCCTGGAGCGATTATTTTACCAATCTGATGTCGAAAGCAGGGATGCATATTCCTGATTGGATGACGATGGATTATCTGTCTGCCAAGAGAGGTTTTGCTGACGGACTGGCGACTCAATCCGCCGCCTGGACAGATGCACCGCAGATAGGTGGTTTTCGTATCATTATGGATATACCGGCTTTATTGATCGTTACGTTGATCACTTACATCGTATTCAGGGGCATTAAAGAATCCCGTTCTGCCAGTAACCTGATGGTAATAATAAAACTGGCGGTTATTTTCTTTGTCATTGTTCTTGGAGCTTATTATGTAAATACAGATAACTGGTCGCCATTTACCCCGGAAGGTTTTGGTGGAATTATGAAAGGAGTGTCGGCGGTCTTTTTCGCCTACATTGGTTTTGATGCTATATCCACAACGGCGGAGGAGTGTAAGAACCCGCAACGGGATCTGCCGAGAGGGATGATGTATTCATTGATAATTTGTACGGTTGTATATATTCTGCTTGCCTTGGTACTAACGGGGATGGTACATTATACTAAGTTAAATGTGGGCGACCCGCTGGCAATGGTATTTGATGAAAGAGGATTGAAATTTATTGGTGGAATAGTGGCTGTGAGTGCTATCATTGCCACAGCCAGTGTACTATTGGTTTTCCAATTGGGACAACCAAGGATCTGGATGAGTATGAGCCGTGATGGGTTGTTACCTAAAATATTTTCCCGGATTCATCCAAAATACGGCACACCGTCATTCTCTACTATCTTAACCGGTTTTGTGGTAGCGATCCCGGCGTTATTCCTGAATCTTGGTGAAGTACTTTCCCTGACAAGCATCGGAACATTATTTGCTTTTGTACTTGTTTGCGGCGGTGTACTTGTTTTACAACAGCGAAAGGATAAACCGGAGAGTAAATTCAAAGTACCTTTTATTAATGCACAGTTTATTTATCCTGCTTTAGTAATTGCAGCAATAGTGTTGATTGTAATTAAAGTACCGACTCACTTTACAGAAGATATCTGGACAAAAGATACCTGGCCTATGGCAGCATTCTGGCTGATAGCAGTTACCATGTCGGTGCTTGCCTTCACCCGGAAACTCTCTCTGTTGCCCATATTAGGAATGATCAGCTGCTTTTACCTGATGGCGCAGGAAACTCATAAAGTATGGATGAGGTTCCTGATCTGGTTGGTGATTGGCTTAGTTATATATTTCTTCTATAGTTACTGGAACAGCAAATTGGCTAAGGAAAAAGAATAAGAGAATAATAAGTTTTTATCCGTCGCACATTTTTACTTAAAGTAACTTTGTGCGACTTTTTATTTTAGTAAAATTAAAATTCCCCTTTAGGGGATAGGGGTAATATGAAGTACCAGATTGGTGATAAGGTTCTGATCCTGCATTCTAATGAAGAAGGGACCGTCTTGGATATTATTAATGATAAGATGCTAATGGTGGATGTGAAGGGTATAAGTTTCCCGGTTTACATGGACCAGGTGGACTTTCCTTATTTCAAACAATTTTCAGAGAAAAAACTATTTCCGGCAAAAAAGGAAAAGCAATATATAGATGATGTAAGAAAGGGAAAAAAGACGGGTGACGCCAAAGTCGCAGACGGGGTGTGGCTTACCTTTTTACCCGTAATGGATACTGATGAATTTGGCGATGTAGTAGTAGAGGAATTGAAACTCCACCTTGTCAACAGAACAGAAACTCCCTATAATTTTGTTTACAAGCTTCATTTCTTTGGCAAGCCCGATTTTGATTTAAAGAATACTATTCATCCGTTTGAAGATTTCTACTTGCATGATGTAGACTTCGCTGACCTTAACGACAGTCCTTCATTTGAATTTGATTTTTCTCTGCTGCAGCCTGAAAAAAAGAAAGCGGAACATTTTGAAACAGCTGTCAAATTAAAACCGAAGCAACTCTTTGCAAAAATTGAGGAGCTGAAAGAAAAGAACCAGGCTACGTTTTCCCAGTTATTATTTGCCACTTATCCAGACAGAGTATATGAGGATAAAATAGAAATGGGAAGGCTTGCCGCAAAAGGATATAAAATATATGAAGCTTCGCAGGCAAGACAGCACCTGGAGCCTGCCCGGAGTGTAATTGATCTGCACATCGAAAAACTGGCAGATGACTGGAAGCATATGAGTAACTATGAAATAGTAAGCATCCAACTAAAAACATTTGAAAAATATTATCACCTCGCTATCGCCCATCATCAGCATTCATTAATTGTGATACATGGAGTGGGAGAGGGAAAGCTGCGGGATGAGGTACATGATATTCTCCGGTTGAAAAGAGAAGTCAAATCATTTGTAAATCAGTATCATCCAAACTTTGGGTATGGGGCTACTGAAATATTCTTCCAATACTGATTTTACTCTTTACTTTTGTTGCCGCTACAAGCCAGGCTATCGACTCAATGCAAATTGGGTAGGAAAGTCCGGACAGTACAGAGCAATGCACCGGTGAATAGCCGGCCCTCGCTTCAAGCGAGGAGAGAGAGTGCCACAGAAAATAACTCCCCTGAAGAAGCTATGCTCTTCAAGGTAAAGGTGAAAACGTAGGGTAAGAGCCTACGGCCTTTGATGGTAACATCATCGGCGGGTAAACCTTGCATGCTGAAATGCCACATATAGTACCGCTTTAAGGGCTGCTCGTCCAAGGTACAGGGTAGGCAGCTTGATTCCAGCAGGTAACTGCCGGAACAGATAAATGATAGCCCTCGACAGAATCCGGCTTACCGGCTTGTAGCTTTTTTTATTTCAATGTATTGCCAATATAACCTCCCAGTTCCATTAACCAGGCAATGCCCAGGTGGACCAGCAGGCCGCCATAAATTGATCTTGAATGATACACTACTATTCCAAGGATCATTCCTCCAAAATATGAACTGATACATTCGCCTAACGGCTTCCCAAAATGGATGGCACAATAAAAGCAAGCCATTGGTAAAATAGCATCTTTACCAGCCCATTTAATAAATGCAAGAATTAAAAATCCCCTGAAGAAAAGTTCAATCGAGATAAAATCACTTCCGTATGAAAGCTCGAATAGTAATTTATGCCACCAGGTAAATCCATTTTCGTTATAAACTCCTGCTACGGATTTTAGCTTGGGATAGACAGCTAAAAAATCAGCTTGTGAAGATGCAGCAGCTACCAGGGGAACCATGATCAATAACATTAAAAAATACGGTTTCCAGTTAATGATCATCACGGTTGATCCATAAAACGGCTGTGCTTTGTCAAAAACCTTCCAAAGAAAAAATAAAATACCGGCAATGATTAGCAGGAGTAAAGGCCATTCAATGATTTGGTTCCAATAGTTATTCCAGTTAGGATCATTAGAAATGCGGAACGAAAAATCCGAACTTATTTTTATAGCAAATACAAGCGGTGCTGCCAATAAAAGAATCAGGAAAGCTGGTTTTTTAAAATATGTACCTGGTTTAGAAAGTCCTGTAAGAAAATAGGGAATAGAAAAAGCAAGCAGGAAGACTGCATGCCATTCAAAAAGTTTAACCAGGAAAGAATTATTTTTTCTTATCGAATTATCAAGTTCAAAATGGTAGTTAACGAATACAAGAGTCGCTGTAAATAAGGATACTGTGATGAGGATCCTCTTATCAGTTTCAAGAAAATAGCGACGTATATAAAATACAATACTTTTCATTCAATGCTGAAAATAAAATATTTTAACTGTCTTTAAACTTTCTTTCTTCATACTCTTCCAAAGTTGCGTTAATAATTTAGAAACCCTAAAAAGTATAGCCATGAAAACTTTGTCATTTAACCGGATCACAATTGCTGCTGTCGCAGTCTTGTTCTCCATTTTTATTTTTACTTCCTGCCAGAAAGAAAACAGTTTAACTACTTCCACTGCAGTAACAGAAGAAGAAGCTGCAAATTTATCCGACGAAAGTACACAGGCCGAAGCCAGTTTTGATGATGCAGATAATGTTGCATTTATTGCTGCAGAAGAAGAAGGCAATGCCGGCGGCTTTGGAGTCGAAGGCCGTTCTGCCACACAAAACCGTATTTATCTTCCTTCTTTCTTCGAGCTTCGTGAAAGGATTGGTGATTGTGCCGACATTACTGTTTCACCCAATGACAGCACTTATCCCAAAACAGTTACCATTGATTTTGGCGACAGCTGCCGTGGTCGTGATGGCAAAGTAAGAAGCGGTAAGATCGTACTGCATTTTACCGGCCCTGTTCGCAGACCAGGCTCTGTAGTTACCCTCACTTTTGTTCGTTATCATGTAAACAGGGTACACATTGAAGGAAAAAAGATCTTTAAGAATCTTTCAGATCCGCCAACACACAAATGGAGTATTGAAGTATTGGACGGCCGTGTAACTTTCCCTAACGGCAGAGGTTTTACATACGAAGGCATTAAAACTGTAACTCAAATTGCCGGAATGCTTACTTGTATTGTAAGAGATGATGTATATAAGATAACCGGACGTTCTAAAACGGTATTTAATAATGGCACTACTGTGAATCTAAATACAGAAGACCCGTTGATTAAAAAAGTAAACTGCCATTGGATAAGTGAAGGAACCCTGAAGATTAAGATCAATGACAGGGTGCTGAAATTAGATTTCGGTTTCCCGAACAATGGTAATTGTGATAATAAAGCATTACTGACCTGGAATAACGGAAATAGCCAGCGAGTGATACTCTTACCATAAAATTTTGAATAGCGGTTAGTACAACAACAAAAGTCTCCCGGTGAAAATCGGGAGACTTTTTATTTTCCTTTCATGAAATTCTTCCTGATCCAAACCACTGCTTTTGTTTATGAATCTCTTTAAATTCCTTTCACTTATATTTTAGACAGTTCACTACAATCAATTTCAAAAATTACAGATAGCGTCAATAATTCATCGTTTCAACAATGAGAAATCGGAAAATCCATTTCTCAGATCAAAACAAAAAAGCATTTACCTGCTTTTGACGAAGCGGATACCAGGTAGTAAATCAGGTTGTTGGAAAAAGTAGTGAAGTCTTATTCGATGTGAACTGCCACTAAAGTAGATACCTGTTGCAATTTTAATACTGGACTACCAGGTGCAGTTTTCTCAAAAATGTATTTTACTACGCCAAGTCCTGGCTTGAAGAACACCTGGTCTTTACGGAAGTAACGAGCATTTTTTTCGAAATAAACACAATCATAAAATGTACCGAAAGAGGTAGCAATCGGAGTTTTTAATTTTACAGACTTGCCGTTGGCAGCTGCATCTTCAAAACTGGTAAGGTATTTTACTGAATCTCCCGCAGGGATCGTATAATCTCTTTTGGCATCTTTTACATCTGGTGTAAATAAACGGTCGCCCAGGGTAAAAAATGCAGAGTCATTAGCATATAGTGTTTCTGGTAAACCAACTGAAATATTGCTCTCCCACCAGATAAGCCCGTCAGTCATTGATTTCCTGGTTGAGGTATAACGGAGGGTATCAAATTGTACCCTTACAAAAACACCATTGTCATAGACTGAATCTTCATATACCCAGTAATTTTTGGTGCTGAGGGGCAAAATGCCACAATGCTTATCCGTACATTCAAATGCCACAACAGATTCTGTGGTGTAAGAACGACCCGCAGGGTTTTCGGTCTGCAGCAGGCACGGAACAACTGATTGTTCAGGCACCGGGGCGAAGTTGTCTTTTCTGCAGGCAGTAAAGAGAGAGCTTCCGATAAGTAGGGATAGTAGTAGTTTGCTCAAAGTTTTATGTCCATTGTCCAAATGGAGTGACAAGATAGAAACCAGTTTTTGTAATTCATAACTTTACTAAGTATTTTTTCGATTTACCCGCACCGTATTTCCTGCAAGTAATTTATAATCAATAGCCTTTCGGGAGATGATTAAAATAAAAAAAGCCCGGCTTTAATACCGGGCTTACAACTAGTTAGGCTGAGTTATTGGAATAGTTTATGAAAGAAGTCTTTCATGTCTTTCCAGGAGGCTGAGTCGGCAGCGGCATCATATTTAATAGGCATTTTGAACTTTTCACCCATTGCTGTGGCATTGGGGTTTGTAAAGGCATGGGTAGCCCCTTCATACACTTTCAAGGTATATTTTGCCCCAATAGAGTCCATTTGTTTTTTAAACAGATCGACCTCAGTTTGCGGTACAAAAGGATCGGCGCCGCCATGACAAACCAATACCTGTGCTTTCAGTAAATCCTTATTGGCGGGCACTACGGTCAGGTTACCATGAAAACTAACTACACCTTTAAGGTCTTGACCCAATTTAGCGAGATTCAAGACCTGAGCACCGCCAAAGCAATAGCCAATAGCACCTATTTTAGATGCATCAGCCTGGCTGTATTCTTTTAATTTGTTTACAGCTGCATCAAATATTGGTTTTGCTGTTTCAGGCTTCATGTAGAAAGGAGTAGCAAGATTAAGGGCTGCGGTAGGGTCGTCACCCATTTTACCGTCACCATACATATCAACAGCCATAGCGATATAACCAAGTTTTGCAAGCTCTCTTGCTCTCATTTTTGCATATTCATTCAATCCCCACCATTCATGAACAACTAATACCATGGGACGTTTGCCTTCAATATTTTCATCATAAACAACAAAGTTGTTCCTGGTAGAGCTGTCTAGCTTATAGCTAACCATCTCTTCTTTTAGTTTTGGTTCTTTCATTTCCGGTTCCTTTTTTTTATCATCGTTTTTGCAGGAGGTAAATAAGGCCACTGAGACCAGCATGACAAGCGGTAACGTTCGGAGCTGTTTCATGATATTTTAGTTTTGTTGTTTGCAATGAGGAACAATAAAGTTCAGCAAAAGTTTTCAGCCATGAAATAAAAACTACCTGCTCTTTATTGTGGCGATTTTACTTCCACTACTTCAATTTCAAAAACCAATATACTGTTCGGTGGAATTTTAGCTGCCCTTGTCCGGACGGAATATGCCAGGTCGGAGGGGATGACCAGTTTTATTTTACCTCCAACTTTACAAAGAGGCAGACCAATTTGCCAGCCTCTTATTAATCGTTTTAACGGGAATGTGGCAGGCTTGTCTTTTGTCTGGTCAAATACTAAACCATCATTGAATAAATAACCTTTATAGTAAGCAACAACCGTATCGTTAACTGAAACTTGTTTTCCAGTTCCTTCTTTCATGAGAGTATAGTAAACAGCTTCTGAATTGTTCTTTACATCGGTCTTACCAGTTGCGATCGCTTCTTCAATAAGTTTGATTTCGATTTGGCGTTGCTGCATACTGTCCATGTGTCCAACCAGGTTTATCAATGGTGCCACCGCCATTTCAGCTTTCATATTCTTCCATGAACCGGTATTTCGCTGGCACCATACCTGCCCGAAATTTGCTTGTATACTTCCTTTCTTTGGAATTGAAAAAAAGGTAGCCGGACTTTGTATGGTGTTCCATCTTCCTTCTATTTTGCAAGTGCCGATCAGTTTCCATTTATTTTCTTTCGGGAGCCAGACGTAGCCTGAGTACAGGGAAAAATTTTCAGCAGAGTCTGTTGCCACGGCAATCAGTAGTTTGTACATTTCATTGACAGACCAGTTGTAGCTAAATTCAATCTCACCTTTTTCATCCGCATCTGCATTCAGTCCCGTTGCCATCACTTTAGCTGATGCAGGAAATTCAAATACTATTTCTTTTTCGTTTTTATCCGACTCCAGTGAAAGTTTGACGGCATCGGTCTTAATGCCTGCAAACACTTCTTTCTTTGAGGTTATCGCTTGTATATTTATTTCCGCCAGGAAGAGAACAGCTTTCACACTGTCGGGCAGGTTGTAATTAACAGTAGAGTCTTTATCTGTTGCGTTTGCTGACAGCGATGATATGAGTATAAGAAAGGCAAGCAAGTAATGTTTCATTTTGATATTTTATATCTCAAACTTACATAATATGACGGGAAACCATAAAAGTCAGGAGGTGGGTTATTTTTGACAGACCTGCATTTGAAAGATGATTCAACAAACCAGACAATGCAGGACGGTACAAATTTTGTATTCGTTAAATCAGGGTCTTATTTGATTGTTGCCATTTCAATTTTTTTTTTAATGCTTAATGCTTTTAGTTTTCTTGGTGCCTTTATTATGACAGGATTTTTATGGAGTACAAAATGGAATGCTGCTGATAAAAAATATGGGACGGATGCGGGATGTGCAGCAAGCCCAGGACGGGTATCTTTATATCTCGGTGGAAAAGGGTTATATATTCAAGTTGGTGCCGGTGAAGCGGTAGTTTTTTTTCAAAACTATTTGGAGATATGGTTGAGAATAAAATTATTTAGCCAGCTACAGTGCTACTAGCAGCTTCCGTTGCGTCGCACACTTGTACTGTAGTAACACAGATGAGCATATTGTATATTTTCTTTTCGACATTGAAAAGTCTTTAGTTTATGTTGTTGGTGTGGGGTTTTAAAGAAGCAAGAGTTTGATTTTTGAACACCAACAACGGCGTAAAAAAATCATCCTATTTGAGTAGTGTGCATATGTCGAATAATGTTTATCTTACCTGTAGAAAAAATTATAGCATGAAAAAAATATTCACTCTCTTTTTTTTCGCCAGCCTCTTTACAACCTGTTCGTTACATGCCCAGAAAACGACAACTACTGCAGACCAGCAGGCTACATTAACTTTGTTAAAAAAGGATACTGCTTACAGCCTGTTCATGAACAAACTCGATGCGATCATGAAAACAGCAAAGGGGAGGAAAACAAATGCCATTGCAGTTAAAGCTTTGTTTGAAAATAATAAAATGATGTTTCAACGACTCCAAAAAAAATATGATATAGATGGACTCAAGGTTACAACTAGTAATCCGGTTGTTTCTGTTAAACCTTTAGAAATTAGTGCACAAGAAAAACCAAAAATACTTCCCGTCAACATCAAACTTTACAAAGCACCTTTTACTGAAAAGAAAATATTTACGTTTGATGATGAAGATACACCAGCTCAAGAGACAGGTTCTGATGCCAGCACCGGAAAAATTGCTTACACAACTGCTACCGATCATTGTATTTTACTTGGTCCTGCTGTTTATGGGTTTCGGCAGAAAATTACAGTCCCATCTGATCCACTAATTACGTATGCAAAGGTGAGATTTTATTTTTCATTTTATCATACTGGCTGGGATACTTATTATGCACAAGTTCAATTTTACTTGGCATTGAAGGCAAGTGCCAATTTTATTTGTTATGATTATAATCAGATGGAATCCGCTGGCTATCCTATGGAAAACTGGAAAACACCGTTCAAGCTAGCTCCTAATTTGAGTTGCACGGACTTTACTGTCGTTACCGATTTTAATAGGATTTTAGATTCGTCTTTTGCAATTGAGGGCTATGTTACTCCGGGAAGTGACCTTAATTTTATAATAGGGCCATGTCACCGGTCAAACAATTATGTTGGTAATTCCGGAAGTTATCATTATAGTGAGTTCATTCTTAAAAAAATTACGGTGACTTATTTAAAGAACCAAGAATAATCAAAGCTGCCTCAACCTTACGCTTTATTGTATCTGGTATGAAATGTCTAACTTCATAAAGCGAAGACAAAAGATGTAAAGAAGCTGAGATATTTCTGAATAGATTATTATACCTCGAAAGGTTTCAACGAAGCTCATAATAGCCAAAAAGCT